>CAYOBO010000027.1:0-57657 GCA_964402295.1 uncultured Candidatus Solibacter sp.
ATGGAAACGGGTCAGCCGTAAGGCTGAAACCGCGCCATAATCTACCAATGCACCGCGCAGGATACGTCCTCACCGGCGGACGCAGCTCCCGCATGGGCCGCGATAAGGCCCTGCTCCCCTTCCAGGGACGCACTCTCGCCGAGTGCGTGGCGCAGAATGTGGCCACCGTAACCGGCGCCGTAAAGCTTGTGGGCAACAAAGCGAAATACGCATGCCTCGGCTTCCCCGTCATCGAGGATCGCGTCCCCGGCTGCGGACCCTTGAGCGGCATCGAAGCCGCGCTCGCCGATTCCACCGCCGCCCTCACCTTGATCGTCGCCTGCGACATGCCTTCGTTAAACCCAAATTTCCTCGCCTGGATTCTCGACGAAGCGGAAAAAAGCGACGCCGCCGTAACCTGGGTCAAGGACGAACCGTTGTGTGCCGTATACCGGCCCGCCGCCCATGCCGCCGCCGCCGCCGCCCTGGCCGAAGGCCGGTACAAAGTCGCGCTCGCCTTTGCTAGCCTGAACGTGAAGTGCCTCACTCCCACAGACCTCTCCCCGCTCGCCAACGCCAACACCCCAGAGGAGTGGGCTTGCTTCGGTGACTGACCAGTTTCCGCACTACATCGAGTTCCGGCACGTCTATAAGACGTTCGACTACCCCGTTTTAGTCGATGCCAATTTTCACGTCGATCCCGGCGAAACCGTCGCCATCATCGGCCGCTCCGGCGTCGGCAAGAGCGTCAGTCTCGGCCACATCATGGGCTTCCTCAAGCCCGACAAAGGCCGCGTCATCGTCGCCCACACCGACATCACCGACTTCACCGAAGCCGAGTTGCGCCAGATCCGGCGCAAGGTGACGATGGTCTTCCAAAACGGAGCGCTCTTTGATTCCTTAACGGTAGGGGAAAATATTCTATTTTCACTGGAACTTCGCGAGGACTACAACGAGCAGAATAAAGAGGACGTCGTCGATGGCCTCTTGCGCATGGTCGAACTCGAAGACTACCGCGACGCCTACCCCACCGATCTTTCCGTCGGCCACAAGCGCGCCGTAGCCATTGCCCGGGCGCTCGCCGCGCAGCCGCAGTGCATCCTCTACGACGAGCCCACCACCATGGTGGACCCCATCATGGGCGGCCATCTGGCCAGCCTCATGCTGCGCTTAAAGCATCAGTTGAAGCTCACCAGCGTGGTGGTCACCCATGACTTGGAATTAATGCGGCAAGTTGCTGACCGCGTAGTGGTTCTTTATCAAGGCGAAGTCATCTATTTCGGCCCCGTGAAGGACATAGACGCCTCCCCCCACCCGCACATCCAGGAATTCCTGGCCATGGACCGCGTCGAGTTGGGCTAGCCCGTCATTTACTCCAGGCTGACCCGAGTCCCCAGCTTCGCCATCTGCGGCACATCGAACTTCTCCAGCAACCCAAAGCAGAAAACCTCCGGCCATTTGTCCGCCCCCAGATCCTGCTCGATCGCCTCCTTCAAACTCCGTACCGACCCGTGCAACCGCGTCCCGCCGATCGCCGCGGGTTCCAGCCCCGCCGCCACCAGAGCCATCAAACTCGCCCGCCGTCCATGCGCATCCACCGTGACCGTGCCGCCCGTGCGCTGCTTCTGCCACCGCGCGATCGCCGTCAACTGGCTCGCCTGCAACCCCAGCGGGCGCTCGCCCAGCGCCGCCAGCAGGATCGCGAACAGCCAGTCCCGCGTGGCGATCCTCGACTCGCCGACATAGAATGGGTCCACCGCCAGCACGCGCTTGCCCTGCGCCAGGTGCGCCTGCACCGTATCCTGCAACGCCGCACGCCCCGCATCGCCCACCACGATCACCGTCTCGCCCGAACCGCTGCCCATCTCCACGGCAGGCACCGTCCAGGAGCGCCCCAGCCGCAACCGCCACCACGCCGCGCCACCCTCGCGAGCCACCTCCCGGGCATCCACATCCAGTACCTGCGCCTTCACCACCGCCGCCAGTTCCTCGCGCGAGCCCTCGCCGCGCGGCAGCCCTTCCGCCAGCTTCCGCGCCAGCGATTGAAACGTCTCATTGCCGGCCGGCAGCGGCACCGCCAGTTGCTCCGGCTTCCGCACTTCGTCCAATACCGGAATCTCCTTCGTGTCCCACGACCCGCCGAATTCATCCTTCAGAAACGCATACAACTCCTCGCGCGTGTCCTGGTTGTAGTTGTGACCCTCGGCATGATTGATGAAGTACCGCAGCCTGTCCTGCGCCCCATACAGCGCATACACCTGCCGCGCCGTTTGCAGCAACGGACCCATCGCGTAATCGGCCCGGAAGCAGCACGTATCCTTGGCATTATTTGCCAGCAGCAGCGGACGCGGCGCCGTCAAGGCGCTCATATGCAGATAATCCGCCACCGTAGCCATATCCGAGGGCGTCTGCTCGCTATCGCCCAAATCCATCGTCGGCCATTGCGCCCGCGTCACGAAGCTCGAATGGCCCGCGGCGGGCATTGCCAGCTTCACCCGCGTATCGAGCGCGGCGAGGAACGTCGTCTGCCATCCGCCACCCGAAAGCCCCGTCACGGCGATGCGCTCCGGATCGACATTCGGATGCCGCAGCAGCAAATCGAGCGTGCGCTCCAGGTGCAGATAGAACAGCGCCAGCCCGCTCGTGCCCACCAGATCGAGCTGATTCATCTTGTAGTGGCTGTATGCCTCAGCCGGCATCTGCCCGCGTCCCAGCCATTCCACGTTGACGGCGAGCATGCCGCGCTTAGCCAGATTGATGCAGCGCTCCTGAATATAGGGCGTCGAGATGCCGTCCTTCTCGTGCCCCATCACGTTCATCACCGCGGGTACTTTTCCCGTCAATCCCTCGGGCTCATACACCACGCCCGGCACCCACAACCCCGGCACAATCTCAAACCGGTACTTGCGCACCTTGTAGCCGTTGCCTTGCAATGGCTCGACGGCTTCCACCTTGCGGTCGGCCATGGCCCACTGCCGCGCCGCGCCGCGCAGCACCACCTTCTCGCGCATGTCTTTACGCAGTTGTGCCGCATAGCGGTCCCATTCCAAGGCCGTGGTGAACGTCGGTACCACCGGCACGCGCGAGGCCGTATAAACCTGCACCTCCAACTGGCCCTGCTTCGGATCGAGCAGCGGACGCTCCAGCCATTGCTTCACCTGCTGTGGAGTCTGGGCCGCAAGCGTGAACGAAAGAAGGAAGAACAGTCGCATAAGCTTTCCATGAACGTACCACGTTCCGATGTTCTTAGAGCACTGTAACCACTGGGCAGCCGTGGACGGGCGCCGCGCTTCCGTACCCGATTCACGTGCTGGCCAAATGGAATAGTCCTGGTTGTCAGTGCCATGTACGGGCGGCTGAAACCTCAGCGCACGCACGGCTTCAAGTGAGCGGAACAATGGTTATTGAATGATGCAATACCGACATGAAATGCCTCGTCGTCCGGGCAGCGCTCTTCGCGTTTGCGAGTATGGCTACGAGTGCGGAGGCTGCGCTCTTGCCTCCGTATTTTGTCACTTCTGTCGTTGCTACTGGTCATAATGAGCAGGCGCAGGACGGATCCTTCCGCAGTTGCTCATGATCGTTGAGATCCTCGTAGCCCAGCGCCAAGCCGTACACTCGTTGCCGCATCATCTGCTCCACGCTGTGCTCGATTTTGTTCGGGTTCCGGCCATCGAGAAAACACTCGCTGAACCGCGCGAGCAGGTTCAGCTTGGCGTCGGCCTGCTGCAGCAACACAGAGCCGCCATCGGAGCTGATTGTGCCTCCCTGGAAATCGGCCACCACTTGGCGGTTCCCGGACGGGCTGGCGAACTCGAATCGCTGTTGGCTACACTCTGTCATACCAGGGTTGTTTCCTTTCTTTGCCCAAACATCTTTTGATCCAAATGTTTAGGCGAACGGAAGTGACCCTGGGTTATCACACTTGTGAGATTTCCAGGCTAGCGGAGGTCGTCCCGATTCACAGGCTCAACGAGGCGATTATCAGTTGGAAGCGATCTCAGAAGCCGAGCGAGGCTCCCATTCCAGTACACGGCAAGACGAGCCCGTAGGCTGTCGCGCGCCTGTCACAGACAGCCCCAAGGACCGGTTCTTGCCACCGTTGTAGGGCGGCCCCCCGTCTCGGCGATGGCGTCCGATGAAATTGGGGCAGATCTCATCCTCGCGCGTGATACAGCGATGGCCATCAAAGGTCTAGTCGGAGACTTCTGCCACGGAATCGTGCCGGCGAAATACTTGTCCATGACCCTGGCCGCATGATCGGCCGCACTTCGCACGATCTTCGCTGCCGTCCCGCGAAAGATTCGATTATGGCCGAAGGGTGCCACCTATTCGTCAACAAGCCGAGCCGCGAAGACATCACTACGGACCGCACTGCTGGCCGGCCGGTCTTACGGAAACCGGCGTGAACGATGGCAGGCTCTCTGTCGCAGACTTCTCACCAAGGGGCCGTCCTGTGAGGTCTGGACACAGGTCTCATAGTAACGAACTGGACCTGCCTCTACACTGCATCGCCTATTCAGTCTTGCGCTAAGCAGCCATTTCCCGCAGAACCTCGGGATGCTTTTCCGCGACCCGAATCAAGGTCTTGGCCGCGCCGCTGGGCACGCGGCGACCTTGCTCCCACTGCTCCAAGGTGCGACGCGACACTCCGAGTAACGCCGCGAACTGCGCCTGTGTCAGCCCGGCCTTCAGGCGCGCCCGTACGATCGGCGAACGAGGCTGGACCGAAGTTCGTTTGCCACGTCCAGCCTTGATCTCTGCCGCTCCTTCCAGAACCTCTTGCCAGACATCGCGACGGGACTCCAATTGGGCCAGTTCCCGCGCACTCAGTTTCTTGGTCATACTCCGAACGTCTCCTTCAGTTGCTTGAGAATGTGTGCGGGAACATTCTCTTGCCTCTGCTTCGAATAGAGCGTCAGCATCCAAAATTGGTTCGGACGATAACGCACGTAGTAAACTACCCGCAACCCACCACTCTTTCCCGCCCCGGCCTGCCGCCAGCGAAGCTTCCGCACGCCACCCGAACCTGGAACGAGCTTTCCGCCCTCTGGATGCCGAATCATGAACTGCTGCAACTCGCCATATTCATCGTCGTCGAGATAGTAGGTAACGAACCGTGCGAAGGCGGTCGACTCGATGAACTAGAACACTATTTCAGACTACGCCTTTGGCGTATCTATGTCAAACATCGTAACGGTGCCAATATTGTCCAGATTCACAACGCACGGCGCCGTCAGACCTTCGCGCCGGCCTAGCCGTACCTCCACGGGAATGGTCCGGATTTGTGAGCTCTGCGACGATGAACGTGTTGAGGTATTCATTGATTGCCTGTCGCACGAACTCCGAACGCTTCCGTTTCCCGGGTGCGGCCACCCGGTTGAGCGCCGGCATGGTCTGCTCGTCAAGGTGGATCAACAGCGCTTTCATATACTCCACGTATCTCGACAGAAGATATCAAAGGCGAATGGTATCCCAATACTTTCATGAATGTAACCCTGCATATCATCCCCCTGGGATATGCTAATCGAGATGGGAGACTCGCTTCCGCCGCGGACCGAATCGTCCGCCATTGCTGCGGCACTCGACCGGATCCTGCGCAGCCGGGTTTTCGTCAAGGCCGAACGCGCCTCCCAATTGCTACGCTTTGTCGTCAGCAAATCCCTTGCCGGCAAAGCGGAAGAGATCAAGGAATCCACCATCGCACTGGAAGTATTCGGCCGCACTGGCTATGACCCAAAGATCGATTCCGTGGTGCGCGTCGAAGCCCACAAGCTTCGTGCCCTGTTGGCCAAGTACTACCAGGAGGAAGGCGCGGCGGACCCCATCCGCATCGAAATCCCTCGCGGCAATTACGCGCCCGTCTTTCATGTCACCGCCCCTGTGCCCTCGCCGGCGCAACCGGCGCGTCCGCCACTGCCTGCCATACTGATGGCGGCGGCCGCATTATTCCTTGCCGGCGCCGGAGCGTGGTTCCTGTTAAAGCCCAAACGCGCCCCGGCGCCCACCGGACCCCTCACCCTCGCGGTGCTCCCTTTCGATGACCTGAGCCCCGCCGGCGGCCAGCGGGTGCTCTGCGATGGATTGACCGAAGAACTCATCGACACCCTTTCCAAGGCGGAAGGCTTCCGCGTTGTTTCCCGAACTTCCGTGGACCGGTTTCGCGGCAAGCAGCCGGATGTCCGGCGCATCGCCAATGAACTCAACGTCCAGGCTCTACTGGTGGGAAGCGTCCGTCTGGAAGGACACCGGGTCCGCATCTCGGCGCAACTGGTGCAGGCCGATGACGGCTTCCAACTCTGGACACAGCACTACGATCGCGCTTTCCAGGAGGTCACCGGCATCCAGCAGGAGATTGCCCGGTCCGTCGCACAAAGCTTTCACAAGGACTTGCGGAATACCGCGCGGGCATTGCTTCGTCCCCGCACCCAGAGCGCCACCGCCTGGCATTACTACTTGCGGGCGATGGCGCTCGCCAGCAATGCCGGACCCGATGGGTGTACGCAGGCTTTGGTCTTCCTTCGGACCGCACTCGCTGCCGATCCCAACTACGCCTTGGCCTGGGCCAGAATCGCTCAGATCGAAACCCAACTCACCGAATGGGGAGCGGCCGATCCGCGGGGTGCCTTGGCCCGTGCCGAGCAGTCCGTCCAGCGTTCCATCGAACTCGACCCCGCCCTTGCCGAAGCCCACCAGTTTGCAGCCAAGGTGAAGGCTCTTTATCGCCACGATTGGTCCGCAGCCGAATCGTCGTTCCTCCGTGCCATTGAAAGCGACCCATCCAACACCGACGCCCGCTACGATCTCGCGCACTTGGTGCTGATTCCCCGCGCGCGAATCGATGATGCGATCCTGCATCTGGAACGGGGGCTGGTGATTGAGCCTCTCAACATTACTCTGCTCAACGAATTGGCAAACGCCAATATCAAGTCCGGCCAATTCGCGAAAGCCATGGTGGCTTTAGACCGCTCACGCCAGTTGGTCCCCAACTCTCCTTCGGCCCTGGTTCTCTCCGGGATCGCAGCCGCGGCCCAGGGCCGCTACGAAGCTGCTCTTGCTCACTATGAAAAAGCGGCCGTGCTTTACCGATCCAGTTGGGTGTTGGGCCACACGGGTTACGCCCTGGCCAAATCAGGCCGCCGGGAGGAGGCTGCCGCCATCCTCCAGGAGATGCAGAAGCATTCAGCCGCCAAGCCCCTTCCCTTTGTGGATCTGGCCGCGGTCCACCTGGCGCTTGGCGATCGCGAGTCCGCCCTCGCTCAACTGGCGCAAGCTGAGGCGAACCTCACCCCACAACTGCTCTGGCTCAAAGTGGACTTCCGTTTCGAGCCCTTGCGCAGCGACCCCCGCTTCGTTTCTTTACTGAAGCGTATGCAATTGTAAATCAATACGTTATCTGTACGGCTAACGTTCCGCTAACGACCATAAACGCTCCCTAGATGCCTGATTCGTCCCTACACTGAAGGGCATCGGAGGAGCACCCTTCCCATGAACCGGAAAAACCTACATTCACTCTCTCGTTTTGCCGTCCTCGGACTTGCGCTCACGATTCCAGCTTCGGCAGGAATCGCCATATCGGTCTATGCCACCAGTCCTGGTGGAACTTCCAGTGAAAGCGGAAGCTCGGACACCTCTTTGGGCGCGGCTGTCCGCGCCTTCGGATCCGCCTACCGGGACACGGGAGACAGTGGCCGCGCCTTCGTGGAGCCGGGTACCGGTACTGGCCCGTGCCTGTTCGAGGGCGTTTTTAATGTGGCATCGCAGGGCTGCGCAGAAGTCGATGCCGGCGTGGGAATGCTAAGAGCCGGCGCTTTCGCGCAGATTCCCGACAGTGGGGCGTACGGGCAGGCTATGATTGACGACACTGTAACCTTCCTGAGTGGCACAGCTACCTTCGAAGTACGCCTCGACTTCGACTTGGCTGCCTTCGGTTCCGGCGATGCCGCCATCGTATTTCAAATACTCCGGGCGACGGGCATCTCCGACGAGCCGTATAGCTGTATCTACTGCTTTGGGGTAAACCGGGATGGATGGGAGTTAACGAAGTTCAGCTTCCCGTTTCCCATTGTGACGTCCGGCCAAGGAAACCCCGGGCCGATTGACGATGTCGTCAGCTTCACGCAGGCGCAACCCCTGAGCGTGAGGTTCCTTCTCATGGCGGAAGCCTTCTGTGGAGAAGAAGGGCTGCCTTGCAGCGCCGTCGCCGACGCGCAGCACACCGCCTACATCGGGATACCCACACCCTACACCTCTTCCAGCGGGTATAGCTATCTCGGTTTCCCAACGGCGGACGTACCTGAACCGGGCGCCTTCCTGCTGTCCCTTGTTGGGCTGGCGGGGCTGTATGCACGAAGGCAGCGGACCGCATGACAGGAGCAATCGCCTTATGGCTTTCATACAGAAGACCACCAGTGCAACGTTTCCGGTGATCTATAACCTCGATCAAGCGGTAGGCACCCAAGCTCCCAACAAGCAGGGAGATGTCCGGCTGGTCCAGTTCATGCTGCAAAACTACTACCGTGCCGCGGAGATTTCCGTGGACGGCTGGATTGGGCCGGTCACGAGTAAGTGGATCAAGAAGTTTCAAGCGGATATGGCCAACGCGGGCAATAATGTGCTCCAGGATGGCCGCATAGACCGCGCCTTTGGAAAGCAATCCTCGGTTTCCGGGACGGTGTACACCATCGTGCTGCTGAACTTCGCCTTGGCGAAATCGAACCCGCTCGCCTATGCGCGCATTCCGCAACAGGTGCCGTTGAATCCGAACCCGCCCGCTAACCCCTATAACGACGCTCCCGGAACCATGGGGGGCATCGCCGGCATCGTTGACAAGATCATAACGAAAGTAACCGTGGAAGCGACCAGCCAGGGTGTAATGGTCAGGGAGACCAGACCTGGATCGACGGGTCCAGTGACAACCATCTACACAATCCCGTACTTCAACGGCTAAGCTCCACTATACTGGGGCCATGTTACGCCTCGCACTACTCTTCGCATGCACCGCCGCACTCATGGCCCAGGCTCGCTTTGAGCCCCTCTTCAACGGCAAGGATCTCAAAGGGTGGACGCAGTGCAACGGCAAAGCCACCTACAAGGTCGACAACGGGGAAATCGTCGGCACCACGGTCGAAGGCAGCCCCAATTCCTTCCTCTGCACGGACAAGGAGTACGGCGACTTCGTCCTCGAATACGAAACCAAGACCGACCCCGCGCTCAACTCCGGCGTGCAGATCCGCGCCCACCGCTACCCGGCCGACACCGTCGTCATGACCAACAACGGCAAAACCATCGTCGAGCGCAAACATCCGGCAGGCCGCGTCTACGGCTATCAGGTCGAGACGGCCACTGAGAAATCCGGCGCATCGGGTGGCATCTACGATGAAGCGCGCCGCGGCTGGCTGCACAACATCGCCACCGATCCCGTGGCCAGCAAAGCATTCAAAGACAACCAGTGGAACCGCTATCGCGTCGAAGCCAAAGGCGACCGCATCCGCGTCTGGGTGAACGGCGTACCCTGCGCCGATCTGATCGACTCGATGGACCTCACCGGCTTCATCGGCCTCCAGGTGCACCAGTACAAAGGCCCCAAGCCCGCCGAGGTGCGCTGGCGCAACATCCGCATTCAGGACAACGGCAAGCACGTCTGGAAACCGCTCTTCGACGGCGTCTCCATGAAGGGTTGGAAGCAACAAGGCCCCGGCAACTGGACCATCGAAAACGGAGCCTTCCACGCCGTCAGCGTGCCCAACGAAGAGAAGGGCGGCTTCATGGTCCATGACCGCTCCTTCAGCGACGCCACGTTCCGCGTGCGCTTCAAGCTCGAACCCACGGGCAATGGCAACAGCGGCTTCTTCGTCCGAGCCGACCCGCAGACCCACGCCGGCTACGAAGTCGAGATCGACGAACACAAGGGCACCGGCGGGCTGTTCGAAGTCGGTGGACGCCGCTGGGTGGATGGCCCCTCCGACAACGCCGCCATGAAGAAGAACGACTGGAACGAACTCGCCGCTTCCACCCACGGCAACCGCATCGTCTTCCACTTGAACGGCATCAAGACGCTCGACCTTCCCAACGACACGCAAGGCCGCAAGCAGGGCCATGTGATCCTGCAACTGCACAACAAGCGCGCCACCAACATCTGGTTCAAGGACATAGCCGTCCTGGAGCCGGCGCAGTGATCTTCGCGCTCCTGCTGCTGGCTCTTGCGGCCCATGCGCAGACCTACGATGTCGTGATCGCCGGCGGCCGTGTGCTCGATCCCGAGACGGGCGTCGATGCCATCCGCCACCTCGGCATCCGCAACGGCAAGATCGCGGCCATGAGCCAATCGCCACTGCAAGGCAAGCGCACGGTGCAAGCGCAAGGGCTCATCGTAGCCCCTGGCTTCATCGATCTCCACTCGCACGGCCAGGACGCCGAGAACTACCGCGCCAAAGCCATGGACGGCGTCACCAGCGCGCTCGAATGCGAAGTGGGCGCGGCGGACATCGACGCCTGGTACGCGGCGCGCAGCGGCAAGGCGCTGATCCATCACGGCGTCACGGTGGGACACATCCCCGTGCGCATGCGCCTGATGGGTGACTCGGGCCGCTTCCTTCCCGCGAGCACCGCCGCCACCCAACGAGCCACCGATGAAGAGATCGCCGAGATGGCCCGCCAGATCGAGCGCGGCTTGCAGCAGGGCGCTGTCGGCGTCGGCTTCGGCATGGCCTACACACCCGCGGCCGCGGCGGTCGAATACCTCGAACTCTTCCGCATCGCGGCCCGCTTCGGCGTAGCCGCCTATGCCCACGTGGCCAGCGGCGTCGAAGGGCTGAACGCCGCCATCGGCTACGCCGCCTCCACCGGCGCATCGCTCCATGTCGTGCATCTCAACTCGAGCGGCGCACGGCGCAACACGCCGCACTTCCTCCGCATCGTCGAAGAGGCGCGCCAGCACGGCATGGACGTCACCACCGAGTGCTACCCCTACACTGCCGGGCAGACGGCGATCGACTCAGCCATCTTCGCCGATGGCTGGCAGCAGCGGCTCGGCATCAGCTATCCCGACTTGCTGTGGACGGCCACCGGCGAGCGCCTCACCGAAGAGAGCTTCGCCCGCTATCGCAAGACGGGCGGCAGCGTGATTACCTTCACGAACTCCGAAGAGATGGTGGAGCGCGCCGTGGTGAGTCCGCTGACGATGATCGCCAGCGACGGCATCCTGCGCTCCGGCATCGGCCATCCGCGCTCGGCCGGCGCTTACTCGCGTATCCTCGCCGAGTACGTCCGCAAGCGCCGTGTGCTGCCGCTGATGGAGGCCATCCGCAAGATGTCGCTGATGCCCGCGCAGCGCCTGGAGAAGCGCGTTCCCGCCATGCGCAACAAAGGCCGCATCCGCGTGGGCGCCGATGCCGACATCGTGGTCTTCGACGCCGAGCGTGTCAGGGACCGTTCCGACTACACGAAGCCCGCCGTTCACTCGGAAGGCTTTCACTACGTGCTGGTCAACGGCACGCCGGTGGTGGACGAAGGCAAGCTCAACGAATCGTCATTCCCGGGCCAAGCCGTGCGGGCCGCGGTGCGCTAAGCCTCGGGATACTTCCACGGCGCGCGGTACGGACGCCGCAAGAGCTGGTTCGCCGCCGCATCGCCGGGGCACTGCTTGCCATCCCACGCCACGCTGCGGCCGAGCCGCCAGCTCACCATGCCCAACAGAACCGCGGCCGTGGCGCGATGCCCGATCTCGATATCGCGCACCGGCTTGCGCTTGGTGCGGATGGACTCCATGAAGTCGGCCCACAGTTCCTTGATGTTCTGCCCGTCGGGGTCGTTGAGCTTCGGCGGCACATGGATCGGCTGTTCGCCCTTCTTCACCGGATAGTAGGTCCAGCCGTCGCGCCACCCCATGTGGAACACACCGTTGGTGCCATAGAAGTAAGCGCCGATCAAATGCTTCTCCGGCCCTTCGCCGGCGTAATGGCGCTGCTCCCAAGTGGCGCGGAACGATTCGAACTCGAAGGTCACGATCTGCGTGTCGGGCGCATCGGTTGAGTCCTCGCGGACAAAGCGCCCGGCGGTGGAGTACACGCTCTTGGGATGCGTCTCGTCGGTCCACCACAGCAGTTGATCCATCCAGTGTACGCCCCAATCGCCGAGCGTGCCGTTGGCGTAATCGAGGAAGTGGCGGAAGCCGCGCGGATGGATCGCTTTGTTGAACGCCCGCTTCGGCGCGGGGCCCAGCCACATGTCCCAATCGAGGCCGGGGGGCGGCTCACTGTCGGGGCTCTTCTGCCAGTTGCCTCCCGTGGCGTTGGCGAACAGGCGCACCATGCCGATTTTGCCGACCTTGCCGGACTTGAGAAACTCCATGCCCGAGATGGGATGCGGCGACACGCGGCGGTGCAAGCCCACCTGCACCATGCGGTCGGCTTCGCGCGCGGCCTTCACCATCGCCTTGCCTTCATCGACGGTATGCGAAATGGGCTTCTCCACGTAGACGTGCGCGCCCGCCTTCACGGCATCGATGGTCGGCAGCGCATGCCAGTGGTCGGGCGTGGCCACGATGGCGATGTCGGGCTTCTCCTTGCGCAGCATCTCGCGGTAGTCGCCGTAGCGCTTCACCTGATCGGAGCTGAAGGTGGCCAGTTGCGCGGCGGCCTTGTCCATCTGGCTCCGATCGGGGTCGGCGAAGGCGATGGCCGTACACTCGCCCGAAGCACAGGCCTCGCGCAGGATGTTCATGCCCCACCATCCGGAGCCGATCAAAGCGGTCCGATACTTTCGGCCGCGCTGTGCCAGCAGCGGCGCCGCCGACAGGGCGGTCTGGAAGAATACACGCCGGTTCGAGTTCATGCCAATGTCCGTAATTGTATTGGTTTCTTGCCGGCCGGTGCAGGGCGGAAGAAGCGCGAGGCAGAGAGCCCCAGTTTCTTCCAGACTTCGAGACACCAGGCGATGTCGCCGATGGCGTCCGCCGTGTGTGCGTTCGAGCCGAAGGAGAACTGCAAGCCCGCGTCTTCGGCCATCTGAAGGAATGGCAATGCGGGCACCTTGTACTTGGTGTTGATCTCGATGGCGATGCCGTATTGCCTGGCGGCTTCGACGATGCGGCGCATGCGCGGCTCGGTCCACAGGCGCGCGGCATCGGGTTGGAGGGCCGCGGGCAGGAAGGTCGGGTTCGCCAGGATGTCGAGCGGCTGCTTCGCCATCACCTCGATGTGATAGTCCACGTAGCGGTCCATGAAGTCCTGTGGGTTCGAGGTGTGGAAGTCCGCGGTCCAGAGCTTGACCATCTTTCCCGCATAGGGCATGGTGAGGGCATCGCCGAGCACGTAGTCGAGTTCGGCGACCGCGGCCTTCGAGAAGTGGCGGGGCCAATCCATGCCCTCGGCCTGAATGCCGCAGTAGACGGGCTTGCCTTGGAGTGACCGGATCCAGCGGCGCAACTCGCCGTCCGTGGAGAGCCGGTGCGAGGTGGGCGATTCCCTGGCTCCGGCATGTTCCACCAGACCGAGCTTGACGTTGCGCCGGCGCGAGATGGCGAGCGCTTTTTCGACCGTCATGCCGTGTTCGGGATGGGCGTGGTAGTCGACGCGCGGGACAGCATCGGCCGCGGCGGCAAGGAGCGGCGCGGCCAGGAACGATCTTCGTAGCATGGTGCTTACCTCACGGGGATCCACACCTGCATGGGTGTGATCTCGCGGTTATGAAACGTGTAATAGGGGATCAGCGTTACGGTGCCGGAAACGGTGCCGGGGCTGGGCGCAAGCGTCTGGTAGAGCGGCTGGCTGGCTGCATCCACGGCCGGGCGCGTGGCCGCGTGCCGCAGGACGACGATGCCGCCAAGCATCGCGGGCGCCCACTCGCTGGTGAACCTGGCCTTCCGGTCGAGCGACCAATCGAAGAGGCTCGCGCCGGCGGGTTGATCGATGCCCTCCATGGCGTAGACCAGCGGGCCGCGCTCGACGGCCACTTTGCCGAGGTTCTCGCGGACCCGGGGATTGGACACAGTCAGGCGCTCAGTGATGGAGAAGTCGAGCGCGATGCGGTCGCCGGGCTTCCAGACGCGCTTCATGGCGATGTAGCCGTTTTTCTCCTCCTTGGGGAACGTTCCGGATTGGGCCCAGGCAGGCTTGCGCAGAAAGACCGTGAACTCGCTGCCGCCGCCCGATTCGAGCGTCATCTCCACCTTGCCGTCCCAGGGGTAGCGGGTCTTCATCTTCCAGACCACCGGCGTTCCGTTGACCTTCCAGGTGAGCGTGTTGTTGTCGTAGAGATGCACCCAGAGGCCGTCCTTCGAGGTGCTGTAGAAGTAGCCCGGCAACGAGGCGAAGACGCGCTGTAGGTTCGGCGGGCAGCAGGTTGTGTCGTACCACGGATTGCGGATGCGGTCTTCGGGATTTCCCGTTAATTCGAGCGGATTGCGGTAGCAATATAGATTGCCCTGGAGCGAGAGGCCGCTGTTGGCGCCGTTGTAGAGCGCGCGCTCGAACAGGTCCATGTACTTCGACTCGGCGGTGGCCTGGAGCATGCGCCAGTTCCAGAACATGGTTCCAATGGCGGCGCAGCTTTCCGTGTAAGCCTGCTGGTTCGGCAGTTCGTAGGGCTCGCCGAAAGCCTCGCCTTGGGCTCGCGAGCCGACTCCGCCGGTCAAGTACATCTTGCGTTGCGCCATGTCGGTCCATAGCGTCTGGAGCGTCTTCCAATAGGCCGGGTCGCCAGTTTCGAGATAGTAGTCGGTGGCGCCGGAACAGGCGTACATGGCGCGCACGGCATGGCCTTCGAGTTTCGTGCGTTCGGTGAAGGGGCGCACCGTGAACAGGTAGACGCGGTCGCGCGGCGTGGTGGTATCGAGGTTGCGCGGATCGCCATCGAGGAGATAGCGGGCGAGGTCGAGATACTTCTTTTCCCCCGAGAGGCGGTAGAGGTCGATGAGCGCCATTTCGATTTCGGGATGGCCTTCAAAGAGGGGCTTCTTGCCGGGGCCGAACTCGCCGAGGAGGTAGTCGACCATCTTGCGGCCGGAGTCGAGCAGCTTGGCGTCGCCGGTTGCGCGATACCACGCGGCGCCGGCTTGCAGCAGGTGGCCGAGGCAATAGAGTTCGTGGCCGTGGCGCATGTTGGTATGGCGCTGGGCGCGGTTTTCCTTGGAATAGAAGGTGTTCAGATAACCGGACGGCTCCTGGGCGGCGACGATATCGTCGATGACCGCTTCGGCCTTCCGGCGCAGTTCGGGCGCGGGACCGGATTGCAGAACGAAGGCAACGGCTTCGAGCCATTTGTAGACGTCGGAGTCCGTGTACAGCGGGCCGCGGCGGGGCGCCTGCTTCCGGCCGGAAATGCGCCGGAAGTTATCTATGATTGCTTTTTCTTCAAAGAGGGCCAGCAGCGTCGGCAGGCTGACTTCGACGTTGACCTTGCGGCGCGCGGACCAGAAGCCTTCTTCGATGCGGACGGCGCTGACCGGAACGCTTTCCAGTTGCGCGGCGGCAACCGGAGCCGAAAGCACGAGCCATAGGGCAAGCAGCATCGCTCGCCTCCTTCCTGGCGCGCCTTATTGTTCCACCCGGTAGTTGGGTGCTTCCTTGGTGATGATGACGTCGTGGACGTGGCTCTCGCGCAAACCGGCGAAGGTCACGCGGAGGAACCGGGCGCGCTGTTGCAGTTCGGGGATTGTGGCGCAGCCGCAGTAACCCATGCCGGCTTTCACGCCACCCACGAGTTGATACACCATTTCCGAGAGCGGGCCTTTGTAGGGCACGCGGCCTTCGATGCCTTCGGGGACCATTTTCTGGGACGGGTCGAGGGCATAGCGGTCGGAGGCGCTCTGGCCCATGGCGCCCATGGAGCCCATGCCGCGGTAACTCTTGAAGGTGCGGCCCTGATAGAGAATCGTTTCGCCGGGGCTTTCATCGGTGCCGGCGAAGAGGCTGCCGATCATGACGGAGTCGGCTCCCGCGGCGATGGCCTTGGTGACATCGCCCGAGTACTTGATGCCGCCATCGCCGATGAGCGGCACGCCCGCCGCCTTGGCCGCTCTGGAGCATTCGAGGATGGCGGTGATCTGGGGCACGCCCGCGCCGCTGACGATGCGGGTGGTGCAGATGGAGCCGGGGCCGATGCCGACCTTGATGCCGTCCACGCCTTGGTCGATGAGCTCCTTGGCGCCTTCGTAGGTGCCGACGTTGCCGGCCACGACGTCGACGTTCGGGAGGGCTTTCTTGACGGCGGCGATGGCGGCAATGACACGCTCGCTGTGGCCGTGGGCGGTGTCGATGACGATGACGTCGACCTTCTTGGCGGCCAGTTCCATGGCCCGTTCGAGGAAGTCGCCGGTGGCTCCGATGGCGGCGCCGCAGCGGAGGCGGCCGTGCGAATCCTTGGCTGCCAGCGGATACTTTAACTTTTTCTGGATGTCTTTTACGGTAATGAGTCCCTTCAAGACATATTCCTCGTCGACGACCAGCAATTTTTCGACGCGGTGCTGGTGGAGGATCTCCTGGGCCTGCTCGAGGGTGGTGCCCACGGGGACGGTGATGAGGTTGCGCTTGGTCATCACGTCGCGGACCGGCAGGTCGTAGCGCGTTTCGAAGCGCAGGTCGCGATTGGTGAGAATGCCGACGAGCTTGCCATGCTCGGTGACGGGCACGCCCGAAATGCGGTAGCGCTTCATCAAGGCGAGGGCGTCGGAGATCAACTGATCGGGCTCGATGGTGATGGGGTCGACAATCATGCCGCTTTCCGAGCGTTTGACGCGGTCGACTTCCTCGGCCTGGCGGTCCACGCTCATGTTGCGGTGAATGATGCCGATGCCGCCCTGCTGGGCCAGCGCGATGGCCAGATGGGACTCCGTCACGGTATCCATCGCCGAGCTGGTGATGGGGATATTCAGCGGGATATTTTTGCTGAAGCGCGTGCGGGTGTCCACCTGGCCGGGCAGCACGTTGCTGCGCGCGGGTTGCAGCAGGACATCATCGAATGTGAGACCTTCGGCGATGTTGTCCTGAACCATAGTTTCGAACTGATTAGCTTAGCGCAGTTCGCCGACACGATGCAGCTTTAGAAGGTTGGTGGTTCCCTTGCGGCCGATGGGCTGTCCGGCGACAAAGACGACGCAATCGCCGGGCTTGAGACTGCGGCGGCCGCAGAGGACCTCGTCGACGATGTTGAGCATGGCGTCGGTGCTTTCGAGTTGCGGGACGACGACGGCGCGGACGCCGTAATTGATCGAGAGCTGGCGGGCGACTTCGGCCTTGTGCGTGAAGACGTACACAGGCACGGGCGGGCGGTAACTGGAGACGAGGCGTCCGCTGGAGCCGCTGACGCTGAAGACGGCGATGGCGGCGGCGCCCACCTGCTGGGCGGCTTCGAAGGCGAGGTGGGCGATGATCTGCGGGTCCGTGGGGTCCTTGAGGCGGGCCGGCTCCCGATAGCCGCGCTCACGGAGGCAGGCTTCCGATTCGGCTGCGATACGGGCCATCATGCGGACGGCCTCGATGGGGAACTTGCCGGCGGAGGTTTCCGCCGAGAGCATCACGGCGTCGGTGCCGTCGTAGATGGCGTTGGCGACGTCGCTGACTTCGGCGCGCGTGGGCACGTTGCTCATGATCATGGATTCGAGCATCTGGGTGGCGGTGATGACGAACTTGCCGTATTGGCGGGCGCGCTCGATGATGGCCTTCTGGATGGCGGGGACTTTTTCGAGGGCCATTTCGACGCCGAGGTCTCCGCGGGCGACCATGACGCCGTCGGATTCTTCGAGAATTTCGTTGAGATTCTGCCACCCTTCGGGTTTTTCGATTTTGGAAACGATGGGGAGCGTGTGGTCGTTGTTTTCAAGGAAGTGGCGCAGGCGGAGCACGTCCTCGCGCTTGCGGACGAAGGAGAGGGCGACGAGATCGATGCCGACGGTGAGGGCTTCGCGGAGGTCGGCCATATCCTTTTTGGTGAGCGAGGCGGTGGAGACTTTGACGCCGGGGAGGTTGATGCCTTTGCGATTGCCGATGGGGCCGCCGGAGACGACTTCGAAGATCACCTTGACGCCGTCGGAGTCGAGGGCTTTGAGTTCGACGGCGCCGTCGTTGAGGAGGACGCGGTCGTTGGGACGAACGTCGCGGGCGAAGTCGGGGTAGGTGGTGGACGCACGTTCGGCGTTGCCGACGACGTCTTCGGTGGTGATCGTGAAGCGGGCGCCGGTCTGCAATTCGCAGCGGCCGTTTTCGAACATGCCGAGGCGGATTTTGGGGCCTTGCAGGTCGAGCAGGACGCCGGTCATGGTGTGCAAGTCGGCAGCCACTTCGCGCACGTCGGAGACGAGGTTGGGGATGTCGCCGGGCTGGGCGTGCGAGGCATTGATGCGGAAGACGTCGACGCCGGCGAGGATGAGGTCGCGGATGGACTCCTTGGACTGCGAAGCCGGCCCGAGTGTGGCAACGATCTTAGTGGTTGGCATGAGTCAGATGGATCGCACTTTCCTGAATGGGATTTTCCGACGAGAGAGCGGCGTGGTCTTTCTCCTTATTGTACTCATCGGCAGGGGCCGGCCGATGCAAGACCGGCGGGGCGTTGCGCCCGCAGCAACGTTTGTATTTCCGGCCGGAGCCGCAGGGGCAGGGGGCGCCGCGGGGGATTTGCTTGACGGAATCGGAAAATGTGTCAGATTTTGTCAAGTGGGCGGGTGTTTCGGGGGCCACAACCGGGGCGATGGGCGGTTGCCAGGGGCTGGGTTTGTCCTGTGGCGGGCGCCGGAGGATGGCGAGGGCGGCGCGGACCTTGAGGCTGGGGGAGGATTTTTCGTCGAGGATGACGTGTTTGAGGGTATCCATGGCGAGTTGGGTGAGGCGGGCGAGGTCGTCGCGGTAGGCGGCCTCGTATTCCTCGCGGCCGCGGGCGAGGGCTTCGGCGAAGGCAGGGACGGTTTTCTGCCAGGTGTAGATGGTCTGGCGGGTGATGCCACATTCGGCGGCGGTTTCGGTGACGGTGGCGCCGGCGGCGAGAAGCGCGGCGACCTGGCTTTGTACGGGGGTAAGATTCGCGAGAGCGCTCGATAGGGAATGCATGGGAATATCTCCGGTGTCAGGATAGCAGGGAGGGATGAAAAGACTGTTATTTCCAGGGCGTTCGGAGATGTTGTTTGCGATTGATTCGAAAGTATTTCGGAATTATTTCGAATGGGTGTGACCGGCTCGGAAGGCGATGGGCGGGAAGCGAATCCCGCGCCGCGCCTATTCCGTGTTCGCCGCATCCCGCAGGGTTTGCTCGGCGCGGAACCAATCCTCCTCGGCGGAGCCTTCCGGACAACCGCGGGCAAGCCAATATTCATAAGCGAGGCGCCGCACCTCTTCCTGACCGGCGGCGCCGCCGGCAGGCGCGGCTTCCGAATTCGCGACGATTTTCGAAGGCGGGGCGATTTTCTTGGGCAAGCGAAGTCTCCTTGTCGGCGATCGGTTCTCTCTGTCCCAAATATAGGGCGGATTTGGATCCATCGGCAAATAGATAATTTCGCGATGGCGATTCGAAAAAACCGAGGTGTGGCCGGAGGCCGGGAGTGCGCCGGGCGAGGGCTACGTTGCGAAGAGCGCGGTGGCTATTGATCCACTGGACGAGCCGGCGAAGGGGAAAGCGATGGATCCGATGCGGAGGAAGCGACGCCGCCTTTAGTCGCTCATGAGGAAGATGAGGGGGCGGACGTCGTCGTAAGGGGTCCATTCCCAGTAGCGGAGGAGGATGGTGTAGACCATGAGTCCGGTTTCGCCTTCTCCGAATAACAGGAAATTGAGGGCCTGGTTCATGAGGTTTTTGCGGGAGAGGCCGAGGAAGATGCTTTTGGGGTCGATTAATTCGCTTAAGTAGGCGATGGAATTGGCGACGGCGATGGCCTGGTTGATCTCGATGACGTAATTGTCCTGCTCGCGTCTGAGGCTGAGGACAGGGCGGCTGAGGAATTCGCTGCGGTTGTCGACCAGATTGACGTGGACGAAGGCGAGGGGGCCGGTGACCGAGTAATATTTGCGGATTTCGGCGGCTTTCTTGGCGCGCATGCCGGGGCTGCGGATGGGGACGAGATTCACCTTCTTGTTGAGGATGCCCTTCCAGAGGGCGGCCGATTCCTCGTCGGCGAACACGAACTCGGTGACGCGGAGTTCGGTGGAGCGCATGAGGCGGCTGATGGAGCTGAAGGTGAGGACGAGGAAGATGAAGATGCTGGAGATGATGAGTCCGTCGGGGCGCTCGATGACGTTATCCAAGAGAGTGTAGAGGAAGACGATGGATACAAGGGCGCAATAGACGCTGAGGAGGCGGTTCTCGCGCCAGAGGGCGAGTGTGGCGGCGAAAGCGGCCGAGAGCATGAGGACGAGGACTCCGGTGGCGTAGGCGCCGGCCTGGGCTTCGACTTCGGCTTTGAAGACGATGGTGACGATGACGTCGATGGTAAACAGGAGCAGGACGAGGGGTCGGGCGTAGGAGACCCAGCGGGGGGCCATGCCGAAGCGGGGGAGATAGCGGGGGATGAGGTGGAGGAGGCCGGCCATGGCGGAGGATCCGGCGAACCAGAGGATGAGAATGGTGGAGAGATCGTAGACGGTGCCGAAGCCGCTGCCGAGGTATTTGTGGGCGAGCCAGGCGATGGCGCGTCCGCTGGCGGGGCCGCCGGTTTTGTAGGCGTCGGGGGGGACGAGGAGGGTGGTGACGAAGCTGGAGCAGAGCAGCAGGACGCTCATGATGAGCGCGGCCGAGGTGAGGAGTTTGCGGGTGTTGGAGACGCGGCCCCGGGGGACATCGCCCGCGATGAGGGGCATGACGGAGACGCCGGTTTCAAAGCCGCTGAGTCCGAGGGCGAGGCGGGGGAAGATGAGGGCGGAGGCGATCATGAGTTGAGTGAAATCGCCGTGGGTGGAGAGGGCGGCGCGCCAGTTGGGCCAGTATTCGGGGTGGTGGGCGATTTCGATGAAGCCTCGGATGAGGACGACGGCGTTGAGCAGGAGGTAGGGGATGGCGACGAAGGCGGCGAGGCCGATGGCTTCCTGAAAGCCCATGAGGAAGACGACGGCGAGGAGGGCGAGCAGGCCGAGGGTGAGTTCGAGGCGGGCGTGGCCGACGATGGGTTCGAGGAAGGGATTTTCGACGGCGTGCTGGGCGGCGTCGGCGGCCGAGAGGGTCATGGTGATGACGAAGTCGGTGGCGGCGAAGCCGAGGAGGGCGAGGACGAGGATCTTGCCCCACCATCCGTGGAGGAGATTTTCGAGGAGGGCGATGGAGCCCTGGCCGGCATAGGAGCGCTTGGCGACCTGGGCGTAGATGGGGAGGGCGCAGAGGAGGGTGACGGCGACGAGGATGGTGGTGGCGATGGGGGCGATGGCTCCGGCGGCGAGGAGGGCGATGCCGGGTTGGTAGCCGAGGGTGGAGAAGTAGTCGACGCCGGTGAGCCAGAGGACCATGTACCAGGGCTTGCAGTCGTGGGCGTGGGAGGATTCTTGGTCGAGGCGGCCGCCGCGGTGGAGCCATCCGGCGAAGCCGCGTTTGGCGGGGGCGGCCGATTCGCGGGTTTCGACGCTGCCGCCGACGCCTTGGACTATGTTGGTGGCGAGGTCAGGGGGGCGCATTTAGACTTCGAACAGGGCGAGTGTTTTTTCGAGAGAAGCGATGGGGTCGCCGAGGGGGGTATACTCGTGGGCGACGAAGCCCTGGAAGCCGAGGTCGGCGATGGCTTTGGCGATGCCTTTGTAGTTCATCTCCTGGGTGTCGTCCATTTCGTGGCGGCCGGGGTTGCCGGCGGTGTGGAAATGGGCGAGGAAGGCGTAGTTGTCGCGGATGGTGCGGATGATATCGCCTTCCATGATTTGCATGTGATAGATGTCGTAGAGGAGCTTCATGCGCGGGGATTCGACGCGTTTGCAGAGTTCGACACCCCAGGCGGTGCGGTCGCACTGATAGTCAGGGTGGTTGACCTTGCTGTTGAGGAGCTCCATGCAGAGGGTGACGTTCTGGTCTTCGGCCTGCTTGATGATTCTGCGGATGAAGGTGACGCAGTTGTCCATGCCTTCGGCGTCGGAGAGGTTACGGCGATTGCCGGAGAGGAGGATGACGTTGGGTGCTCCGGCCTTGGAGGCGGCGGCGATGCTGGCGCGGATTTGGGGTTCGAGGGCGGCGTGGTTTTCCTTATGATTGATGTTGTCGGTGAGTTTGCCGCCGCCGCGGACCATGGAGGGGACCAGCCCGTATTTCTTGAGGGTGGGGAAGTCCTCGGGGCCGACGAGGTCGAAGCCGGAGACGCCCATTTCGGCGGCTTTGCGGGCCATTTCGTCCAAGGTGAGTTGGTTGCCGCGGCCGAAGACGCCGCGCGTGACGGCCTGTTTGAGGCGTCCTTTGCGGGGGGCGGCGGGAGAGGAAGGAGTCGCGGCGAGGGCGAGGGAAGAGAGCAACAGATGGCGGCGTTGCATGGACAATATAGTAACAGGGAGGAGAGGGATTGGGCTTTGCATTGTGGATGAAAGACGGGGTGAGTTGGGCGATGGGGACGCATGAATACCGGCCGATGGGGGTGGCGGTGATCAGCTCGACGGATTATTTCCGGGCGCGGGATTTCGATGGGAGGCGGAAGTTGCCGTCGCGGGAGCGGGATGCGTTTGTGGGCTTTTTCGCATCGTTAGGGGACATGAATGAGCGGATGCGGAGCGGGAGGAGGAAGAAAGGGGAGAGAAGGGGGATGGATGTCCTATAACTTAACGATAATGCGCCGATGAGCATTACGATGGCGATCCCAACAGATGTGAAGGCAAACGTCCACAAGAACTCGATTGTGGGGGAGTTTGCGAAGAACGCGCAGGTGGACACGAGCAAGGATATCGAGTTCAGTTTGTTGAACGATCTGGTGGAGACGTTTGGCGCGAATCCGGTGATGGCGCGGCGGGCGATGCGGGAGTTGCTGTCGCGGGCGCCGGGGAAGTTTTTCTCATCGGCGTTGACGATCTTGAAGTCGGGGCAAACGGGCCCGGGTACGGATTATCTGAACAGCCTGATGCTGGAGAACGATTTGCTGCTGGCGGCGCTGGCGGATCCGCAGGCGTTTGCGTTGCCGGCGGCGGTGAAACTGGCGAAGAATCTGTACCGGATGGATGGGCAACTGGATGCGAAGCTGCTGAAGCAGGTGTTGAAGGACGACGCAATGGATCCGGACACCTATGACATCAACGCGTTGGAGCGGGTGCTGGAGATCGTGGACGCGGTCAGCGATTGCAAGCGGCTGGTGCCGATACTGATGAAGTTGCAGTGGCATCCGGAGTCGCGGATTCGCTCAAAAGTGGCGCTGTTACTGGTGCGGGCGCACCGGAATGCGGACTGGCTGGCGCAGCAACTGGCGAATGACGATCCGCGGGTGCGGGCGAACGCGATTGAAGGGATGCTGGACACGCGGCCGGGGGAGAAGGAGTTGGCGCTGTTGTGGGAGGCGTCCAAGGACAAGCATCACCGCGTTGCGAGCACGGCGCTGCTGGTGTTGATCAAGAACGGGCAGGAGAAGGCGAAAGGGCAACTGGCGCAGATGGCGGGGAGCATATCGGAGCTGGCGCGGGCGGCGGCGGCGTGGGCGATGGGCATGACAGGGGATCCGGCGTGGATGGGGGAGTTACATAAGATGATCAAGCAAGATAAAGGGGCGGCGCGGCGGATGGCGCTGAAGGCATCTGTGTTGTTGCGCAAGAACGAAGCGGCGGCGGGCGGACCGGCGGGAGGTGTGGACCAGGAAAGCGTATCAAATGGTACACTTTAGGTGGAACGATGCCGAGAGTCACTTTTCTACCTGCCAACGAGACGTTTGAGTTCGAATCGGGGAAGCTTCCCTACAGCGACCATGGACAGCCGGAGAGCCTGCTGGACGTGGCGATGCATTTTGGGTTTCACCTGGAACATGCCTGTGGCGGGAGTTGTGCGTGCACGACGTGCCATGTTTGGGTGAAGGAGGGGGAGGGGAACCTATCGGAGATGACGGAAGAGGAGCAGGACCGTTTGGATACGGCGGCGGATTTGAGCCTGCACAGCCGGTTGGGGTGCCAGGCGGTGGTGAAGGGGGATGTGGTGGTGGAGATACCGGCGTGGAACCGGAATTATGTGAGCGAGGGTGGAGGATCGATATTGGGGGATGCCATACCGGCTAAGAAGTAGGGGCGTACTAGAAGTCCCGGACCTCGATATTTTCGCTATAGAAGTCCTCATCCACCGAGACGAAGAAGAAAGCTTCCCATTCGTCGAGGATCGTCCTTAGCGCGGTGCGGAGCGCCTCCGGGGTGTGGTCGGTTTTGACGAGCCAGACCCCCGAGACCATTCGTTTCGCGCCCAGCACAGCGAGGCGCGCTTCGACATCTTCCAGATGAATCCGGCTATGGATTTCTACGCCGACCAAGTACGGCCACATTGGTGTTTTTTTCTCCCGTGACAGGGGATAAGTGAGTAGTGGGCGGCTGGGGGAATTCCTCTCAGGGAAAGTTTGCGTTTTTTTTTGTGGACCAGTGCGGGCGGCATCTGGCGTACTATGGACACATGGCAGGCAAGATCAGCCGCCGCCGATTGGCGGGGCTTAGTACGGTTCCCCTGCTCGCCGCGGGGCAGGGGCAGGCGGCGCAGGCCGGGCCGCAGGATGACATGGCGATCCAGCGGGCGAATCTGCAACGTTGGCGGGAGCAATTGAAGAAGGCGAAATTGCCGATGGCGACGGAGCCGGCATTCCAATTCAAGGCATAGGGAACGCCATGGCTACGTTTTCCGATGACATTTTCTTTGCCGGGATTGGGGAGATTCAGGCAGGGATCCAGGCGAAGCGGTATACGAGCGTGGAGTTGACGCGGGCGTTTTGCGACCGGATGGAGCGATTGGGAATGCGGTATGGGGCGCTGGCGTTGTCGATGCGGGAGCAGGCGATGCGGCAGGCGCACGAGGCGGACGGGTTGTTTCTGCGGGATCGGGTGAAGTCGCCGTTGCAGGGGGTGCCGTTTGGGGTGAAGGATCTGGTGGCGGCTGCTGGGGGGCCGACGACGTGGGGTGCGAAGCCGTACGCGGGGCAGGTGTTCCAGGAAGACGCGACGGTGTTGGCTCGTTTAGTGAAGGCGGGCGGGGTGCTGGTGGCGAAGCTGTCGATGGTGGAACTGGCTGGGGGCGGGGGATACCGGTTCGCGGCGGCGTCGCTGCAAGGGCCGGGGATGAATCCGTGGGACCGGACGCGGTGGTCCGGGGGATCGTCGAGCGGATCGGGGGCGGCGGTAGCGGCTGGGCTGGTGCCGTATGCGATCGGGTCGGAGACGTCGGGATCGATTCTGACGCCGGCGGCCTACTGCGGAGTGACGGGATTGCGGCCGACGTATGGATTGGTGCCGCGGACAGGGTGCATGGCGTTGTCGTGGACGCTGGATAAGATTGGGCCGCTGGCGCGATCGGCGGAGGATTGCGCTCTGGTGTTGCAAGCGATTGCGGGCGGGGATGCGGAGGATCCGGGGTCGTCGGGGAAGCGCTTTTATTATGCGCCGCAGTTTGCGCCCGCGTTGAGCGAATTGAAGGTTGGGTACAATCCGGCGGATTTCACGGACGGGGTGGCGGAGGAGACGCGGCCGGCGTTTGCCGCGGCGCTCGAAGCGGTGCGGAGCATGGGAGTGAAGCTGGTGGAGACGAAACTGCCGGAACATCCGTATGGGGCGATGGTATCGACGATTATTAGCGCGGAAATGGGGTCGATTTTTGAGGAATTGGTGGAATCGGGGAAAGTGGAGGAGTTGGCGGACCAGCGGCAGATTGCGGGGATCAAGATAAGCCAGGAGGTGACGGCGAAGGATTATCTGCGGGCGATGCGGCTGCGGCGGCTGGTGCAACAGGATTTCGCGAAGATGTTTTACGAGCAGGTGGATGTGTTTTTGTCGCCATCGCGGAGCGGGATAGCGAGCAAGATAGCGGAGCCGCTGGACAAGCCGGCGCCAAGCGGGTCGCCGGTGATTCCGGCGGGGAATCTGGCGGGGCTGCCGGCGTTGTCGCTGCCCTGTGGATTCGCCAATGGGATGCCGGTGGGGATCGCGGTGATGGGGGCTCCGTATAGCGAGAACAAGCTGCTGGCATTTGGGAATGAGTTTCAGAAGCGGACGGATTGGCATAAGCGGCGGCCTCCGGTTTAAGAAGGTCCACAGATGGACACAGATGCACACGAATTGAGGACGGTGGGCTTGTGACGGTGCTTCCTTTTGCTTTGGCGGTGGTGTTGGGGGTGCTGGTGGTGGTGGCGGCGGTGCTTGATTTTCGGACGCGGCGGGTGCCGAACTGGCTGACGGCTGGGGGGGTGGTGGTGGGGTTGGGGTTGCATGTGTTTCTGGACGGGTGGGGTGGACTGAAGTTTTCGTTGCTCGGGTTGGGGCTGGGGTTCGTGATTTTTCTGCCGCTGTTTGCGTTGCGGGGGATGGGCGGCGGAGATGTGAAGCTGATGGCGGCGATCGGGGCGATGGCGGGGGTGACGAATACGTTTGTCATTTTTATTTTGACGGCGGTGCTGGGGGGCGTACTGGCCATGGGGATGCTGTTGTGGAAGGGCGGGATGGGGCGGACGTTCCGGAATGTGGGGTTTATTTTGGGGCAATTGGCGAGGGGGAGGGCTCCGCATGCCGAGCGGCCGGAGTTGGACATTGACAGTTCGGCATCGATGAAATTGCCGTATGCGATTCCCATGGCTCTGGGGACGCTGCTGTTCTTGTTGGGGACGATGGGGCGGGGGTGATTTTGGCACGCCGGGGTATGTGGGGGAGCATCTAAACGGTGTATGCGGCGCGTGATTGCATTGACGGGTAGCACGGGATATGTGGGCGGCAGGCTGGCTCCGCGGCTGTTGGAGGCGGGGTATCGTGTGCGGTGTCTGGTGCGGTCGGCGGAGAAGCTGGCGGGACGGGGGTGGTCCTCGCATGCGGATGTAGAGATACGGCAAGTGGGGCTGGAGGACGAGGAGGCGCTGGCGCGGGAGTTGGAGGGATGCGAGGCGGCGTATTATTTGGTGCATTCGATGACATCGGCGGGGAAGGAGTATGCGGCGCGGGACCGGGAGCTGGCAATGCGATTTGCGCGGGCGGCGCGGAAGGCGGGCGTGGGGCGGATTCTGTATTTAGGCGGATTGGGGGAGCAGGGCGAAGGATTGAGCGAGCATCTCTCGTCGCGGCAGGAGGTGGAGGCGGCGCTGGGATCGACGGGGATTCCGGTGACGGTGTTCCGGGCGGCGATGATTATTGGGTCGGGGTCGGCTTCGTTTGAAATTCTGCGGTACCTGGTGGACCGGTTGCCGGTGATGGTGACGCCGCGGTGGGTGAGTACGCCGTGCCAGCCGATCGGGATCCGGAATGTGATCACTTATCTGGTGGAGGCGCTGCGGGTGGAGGAAACGGCAGGCCAGGTGTTCGATATCGGCGGGCCGGATGTGCTGAGTTACCGGGAAATCATGCAGATTATGGCGGAGGAATTGGGGCTGCGTCCGCGGTGGATCGTTCCCGTTCCGGTGCTGAGTCCGGGGCTGAGTTCGCGGTGGATTCATTTGGTGACGCCGCTGAGCCGGGAGATCGCGCGCCCGCTGGCGGAGGGGTTGCGGAATCCGGTAGTGTGCCGGGACCGGCGGATCACGGAACTGATTCCGCAGCGGCTGTTGACGGTGCGGGAGTCGATTCGGGCGGCGCTCGATCGGATGGCGCGGCGGGAGGTGGAGACAAGCTGGTCAATGGCGGGGGTGATTCCCGGGGATCCGGATTGGGCGGGGGGGACGTTGTTTCGGGATACGCGGGAGGTGCGAGTGGAGGCTCCGGCGTGGGCGGCGTTTCGGGCGGTGTGCCGAGTGGGCGGAGGGCACGGGTGGTACGCGGCGGATTGGCTGTGGGTGCTGCGGGGGTGGATTGACCGGCTGGTGGGCGGGCCGGGATTGCGGCGGGGGCGGAGGGATCCGGAGACGGTGCGTTATGGGGAGGCATTGGATTTCTGGCGGGTGACGGGTGTGGAACGGGACCGGATGCTGCGGTTGCGGGCGGAGATGAAACTGCCGGGGGAGGCGGTGCTGGAGTTCCGAATCCGGCCGGAGGGGGAGGGGTGCGTGTTGGAACAGCTTGCGCTGTTTCAGCCTCGGGGGTTGTTTGGGCTGGTGTACTGGTATGCGGTGTCGCCGCTGCATGCGGTGGTGTTTGGGGGGATGATCCGGGGGATTCGGGAGGAAGCGCGGCGGATTGCGGCGGGTGGTGTGGTGGCGCAGCCGGGCTGAGGGGATTGAAGAGCAGATTGTCTTAATGGTTGTTTGGCGTGGCTTATCTCGGGCGTGATTCCTTCGACGTGCTCACACGGCCGGGAGTACGGCTGATTCTCAGTTCCGTGAATGGGGGGATGGCCTCGCCTGAAATGCGACCAGCGCCAGCGCGAGCAATGCGGTGAGGAAGGAGAAGGCGAAGCTGGCGGGGAATCCGTAGTGATCGGTGAGTGCTCCGTGAAGCACGGGAGCGAAGCTGCTGAATGGCGTGGCCAGCGTAATGATGGCGAAGTTGCGGGTGGACTCGCTGGGTGGGGAGAGGCTGCCGACGTAATTGGGAAGATAGGCGCCGCCGAGTTCTCCGGCGCCGATGAGGGCGAAGGCGAACAGATAGACGATCCCTGGGGTGGCCCAAGCCCAGGCGCTGGCGAAGGCGAGCAGGGCGATGCAGCCGAGTGCTCCGCCGCGCAATCCGAAGCGCACGGCGAGCCAGCCCAGCAGAAAACCGCCGGCGGCTTTGCCTCCGAAGCGGATGGCCATGGTCCAGCCGCTGAAATCGGCCGGATCGCGGTGCATGGCTTCCTTGGCATAGAGCGCGAGGTTCGACGCGATGCCGAGCGACACGTACCAGAGCACGTAAGCGATCCAGGTGGTGGCAAGGCGCGGCTGGCGGAAATAGCTGCGTGCGCTTTCCAATAAAAATGCGAAGAAGGGCTCGCGCTTGCGCTCGGGGATTTCCGTGAGCCGGAAGCGGCGTGCGTTGAGGGCGATGGCGATGGAGCAGGGAATCGCGATGAGGTAGATGAGGGCGAAGTCGTAGGGAAAGGGGAAAGCGGGCAAGCCGGGATTGAGCAGATATTGCGCGCCGAGCGATCCGGCCACGGCGGCGAACGGAGTCATGCTGAAGGTGCGCTGCAGGGTGCGCGCCACGCCGGCTTCGCTACAGCCGCGGCGGAGGCATTGCTGCATGAAGACGAAGGATGTGGATGCGGACAGGCCTTGCAGCAAGCCTTGCAACACGACGGCCGCGATGCGGACTTCGGTTGGCGCGGGCAGTGCCAGGGTGAGGAAGACCATCGTGGAAAACGACGCCGTGGCCAGGTTCGCCCACACCACCATGTTGCGTTCCAGCCGGTAGGGCACCAGCCAGGAGAAGAAGAGCGGCGCGATCTGGCCCAGCAGATAGGTGGATGCGGGCAGATTGGCGAGCGTTTTGCTTGCGCCGAGTTTATCGAACAGGGCGGCCTGTACGATGCCCACATAGACGACGGGCGC
This sequence comes from uncultured Candidatus Solibacter sp., assembly GCA_964402295.1. Taxonomy (GTDB): domain Bacteria; phylum Acidobacteriota; class Terriglobia; order Bryobacterales; family Bryobacteraceae; genus CADEFT01. The sequence goes on from CAYOBO010000027.1 coordinate 29,474, forward strand.
GGCGAGGAAGATGAAGATGTAGCAGATGGTGAAGACCCATCCGTTGTGGTGTTCGTCCTGATGCAAGAATTTCATTATGCGCATTGTCGATGAAGGATTGGTGTGTGCGGGTGTGGCCGGCGGCCCGCGGGCGGTGGCGACGTTTCCGAGCGTGACGGCGATGGAAGATGGTTCGCTGGCCGCGGTGTATCGCGTTGGGGCGTCGAAGGACTCCGAAGGCTCTGTGACGGAGATCCGGCGCTCGTTCGATGACGGCGCGAGTTGGGGAGAGCCATGGTCGCCGTTCGATACCTGCTTTGGCGGCGTGCGCGGATCGTTGCAGGTGGTGTACCTGACCGCCGTCGAGAAAGGGCATGTGATGGCGTGTGCACTGTGGGTGGACCGCGAGGCGTTTCCCGGCGCGCCGCTGTTTCATCCCGAGACGGAAGGCTGCCTGCCGATGAAGGTATTGGTGGCGGATTCTTTTGATGGCGCAGTTACGTTTTCGCGATGGCGGGAAGTGGCCGTGACGCCGGATGTGGGGCCGGCGAGCTTGACGAATCCGATTGTTCGCCTGCCGGACGGACGGCTGATCGTGAGTATCGAGACGAACAAGCCGTACCTCGACCGCGGCACGTGGATGCAGCGCGTGGTGCACTGCGAATCGGTGGACGGCGGGCGGACATGGTCGTTGCCGCGGACGGTGTGCTCGGACCCGGCGGGAGCTGTTTTTCATTGGGATCAACGCCTGGCCTGCGACGCGAACGGAACGCTGGCGGCGTTTTCGTGGACCTACGACAAGCCGGGGAACCGTTACCTGCCGGTGCGGCGGCATGTGAGCCGGGATGGGGGGCATTCCTGGGTAACGGACACGCTTGGCTTTGCCGATCAGCCGTCGCATCCGGCGGTGTTTCCGGGCGGGCATGCGGTGCTGGCGTGGGTGGACCGCTACGGGTCGCGATCGATCCGGGCGCGCTGGGCGCCGCGATTGGATGGAGAGTTCGCGGCATCGACGGAGGTGGTGCTGTACGAGGCGGCGAAAGAGGCACGGCGGACGGAGAATACGGCTGGATTGCTGACGGATATGGGCTTGTGGACCTTTGGTTTGCCGTATGCCGAGGCCCTACCCAATGGCGACGCGCTGATTGTCTACTACGCCGGCGTGGAGGGGGCGATGGATGTGCGTTGGGCGCGCTGCGGATTTTTTTAAGCGCGCTGTAAGAATCGCCTCCCGGTGGCAGTCTTTAGTGGCGGAAAGCGAATCAGAGGAGGCCAAAGTTGCTACAGTTAGCATGGAAACAAACCGTGGAGGACTCACCCCCCAGTGCAAGCCCGTTGGCGGCTGTGTTTGAGCAGCACCATGGGCTTGTGTTCCGCACCGCGTATCGCATTACGGGAAACGCGGCGGACGCGGAAGATGTTCTGCAAACTGTGTTCCTGAGGCTGCTGCGGCAACAACGGCCGGAGATGCGCCAGCCGGAATCGTACCTGCGGCGCGCGGCCATCAACGCCTCACTTGACCTGATTCGCGATCGCGGCGACCGTGCGGCGATGCCGGAAGATGCGGCAGCCCCCGCCTCGGGCGGAGAGTTGCGGCAGGAGTTGCGCCAGGCGCTGTCGAAGCTCGAACCGAAGCATGCGGAGATGTTCGTGCTGCGCTACTTCGAAGGGCATTCGAATGGCGAGATCGCCGAGGCACTGGGAATATCCTCGCTGCTGGTGGCGGTGACGCTGCATCGCACGCGGGCGAGGTTGCAGAAATCGATTTCGTTGGCAAAAGGGAGCAGGTGAGCCATGGACAAATTCCAGGATTTGCTGAATGACGTTCGCAACGCCGCACCGGATGCGGCAATGGAAGCCGAGGCGGCCGACCGTGTGCGGCGGACTCTGTTTGGGGCCGGCAGCGCGGGAGCGGAGCAATTGAAGAACTGCGCGGATTTCCGGTCGCTTTTCCCCAGCTATCTACAGAAGACGATTTCCGAAGCACGGCGCATGCTGCTGGAAGATCACGTGCGCGAGTGCGTGCATTGCCGCAAGGCGCTGGACGTGGCTCGCGGGCACGGGCCGAAGGTGGTGGCGATGCCCGGGAGCGCGCCGCGCACGGCAATGCCGAAGTGGGCCGTGGCTGCCGCTGTGCTGGTGGGCGTGGGCCTGGCTGGATTCGCCATGCGCACCTACATCCCGGTTCTGGATGGTTCGCCGCGGGCCACGGTGCAGGCGGTGAACGGCGTGCTGTACCAGCAGACCGGTCATGGCAGCCTGGCGATTCACGAAGGTACGGCGCTGGCCGATGGCGAAGCAATCCGCACGCCGGCGAACACGACCGCCGTGATCCGGCTGTGGGACGGATCGAACGTGGAGATGAATGAAAGGGCGCTGCTGTCGGTGAGCCGCACGTGGCGCGGGACGGTGATTCAGCTCGACCGCGGGCAAATCATCGTGCGTGCCGCAAAACAAAAGCAGGGGAAATTGTATGTGGCCACGGGAGACAGCGAGGTTTCGGTGGTGGGCACGATTTTTTCCGTGAACAAGGGCACGCTCGGTTCGCGCGTGAGCGTGGTGGAAGGGCAAGTGGATGTCCGCCACGCGGGGAAGACGGCTTCGCTCAAGCCAGGAGAGCAGGCATCGACGCATCAGGGGCTGGCGCACGTGCCGGTGGCGTCGGAAGTGGCCTGGAGCCGCGATGCCGCCACATATCTTTCGCTGCTGGGTGAATTGAGCGCGTTGCAGAAGCAACTGGAGGCCATTCCGTCCAATGGATTGCGCTACCGGTCGAAGTTGCTGCTGTACATGCCCGAGGATACGAAGCTGTTCGCTTCCATTCCGAATATGGGTGTGACGCTGACCGAAGCCAAACGGATCTTCGATGAGCGCATGGCGTTCAGCGGAGTGTTGCAGCAATGGTGGAAGTCGAAGCAGAACGCACGGGCGCGGGCCGAAGTGGAAGAGCTGATCGATATGCTGAAGGAATTAAGCTCGTACATCGGCGAAGAGATTGTGGTGTTCGTGACGGGCGGCGCAAAGGAGAGCGTTGTGGCGATGACGGAAGTGAAGGATCCCGCTGCGTTGCAGGCCTTTTTCGAGAGAAAGCTGCCGGCCCACAAGGAGGCATCCTTCGCGATTCAGGATGGAAAGCTGATTGTGGCCGAAAGCCCGGCAGGGGTGGAGCGCACAAAGGCTTCGCTGGCGCGCGGGGCGGCGGTGACTCCCTTTCGCCAGCGGATTGAACAGGCCTATGCGGACGGCGCAGGCTGGCTGATGGTGGCGAACATGGAACAAATCGCCACGGAATCCGTATCTGCAAAGAGCGAAGCGATGGAACTCGGGCTCAATACCGTGCAGTATCTGGTTCTGGAACGGCGCGATGTCGCCGGAAGGACAGAGAACCGCGCCTCGCTGACGTTCCGCGGGGAGCGCAAGGGCGTGGCCTCATGGCTGGCGGCGCCGGCGGCGATGAGTACGCTGAACTTCGTGTCGCCGGAGGCCGGGGTGGCCGCTTCGTTCGTGGTGAAGCAGCCTGGCGCGATGGTGGAGGAACTGTTCGGTATGTTGCGGCGCTCCGATCCCTCGTTCGACAACGCGCTGGCGCGGTTCCAGCAGGAGACGGGGCTGAGTCCGTTGGAAGATCTGGCGGCGCCGCTCGGTTCGGAGTTCACGTTCGCTATCGATGGGCCGCTGCTGCCGCTGCCGAGTTGGAAGGTGGCCGTGGAAGTGAATCAGCCGCAGCGTTTCGAAGCGAGCATGGAAAAGCTGCTGGAAGTGGCTGCGCGCGAGGGTGCGTCACGGAACTTTCCCACTCCGAAGCTGACGAAAGAAACGGTGAACGGGCGCGTGTTTTATACGATCGCCGGAGGACGCCTGCCGGTGGAGATTCACTATACGTATGTGGACAGCTACCTGTTGGCGGCGGCCAGCCGTTCCATGCTGACGCAGGCGATGCAGAACCGCAACACGGGTTTCACGCTGGCTTCGAGCGAGGGCTTCCGGTCGCAGCTTCCCTATACGACGAATCCCAATTTTTCGGCCGTGCTGTATCACAACTTCAGCGGCATGCTGGGGCCGGCAGTGAACCAGTTGGAGGGATTGTTGAACCTCTCGCCGGCGCAGAAGGCGGGCATCGAATCGCTGAAAACGTCGCAGCCGGGGCTGATTGCAGCCTATGCGGAGAAGGATAGAATTACGGCCGCCAGTACCGGGACATTTTTCGGATTCAACCTGGGTATGCTGGCCGGAGGGGATCTGATGCAGTGGCGGGGAGCAATCCCCGCTGCATTGCCGAAATAAGCGAATGGGCTCTGTGATTGAACTGGACCAATTGTCGGTGAGGCTGGGGAATCGGGAGATTCTCAACAGCCTCACGGGATCGCTGACTGCCCGCACCATCGGATTGCTGGGTCCGAACGGTGCGGGCAAGTCCACTTTGATCAATACGCTGCTGGGCTTTTACCGGCCGTCGCAAGGCACGGCGCGGATTTTCGGGTACGACATCCGCCACCAGCGCAACGCGATTCGTTCGCTGGTGGGCTATATGCCGGAGAACGATTGCTTCATCGGGAACATGAGCGCGGTGACGTTTGTGCGCTACATGGCGGAGTTGAGCGGATTGCCACCGGAGCAGGCGCTGGAGCGGGCGCATGAAGCGCTGTTCTATGTGGGGCTGGGCGAGGCGCGGTATCGCAAGGTGGGCACGTATTCGCTGGGCATGAAGCAGATGGCGAAGCTGGCGCAGGCAGTGGTGCACGGGCCGAAGCTGGTGATTCTGGATGAGCCGACCAACGGGCTGGATCCGCCGGCGCGGTTGCGCATGCTGAAGCTGATCCAGGAAATGAAGGCTTCGGGGTCGATGCATATCATTCTGTGTTCACACCTGCTGCGCGATGTGGAAGAGACCTGCGAGGAAGTGATGATCCTGAAGCAGGGGCGCGTGGTGCATATCAGCAATCTGGAAGAGGAGCGGCGGCTGAACAAGCGGTTCCTGGAGCTGGAAACATTCGGGACGCAAAATGGTTTTCTGGACGCGGCGCGCGCGCTCGGCTGCGAGTGCGCGGACCTGGGGAACGGACGAATCAAGATGGTGCTGGGAGAAGGCGTGGACGTGCGCAACATTTATCAACTGGCCGCCGAGCGCAATCTGCAATTGCGCCGGTTGAGCAACCGGCGGGATTCGCTGGAAGATATTTTCCTGCGGGCCATGGAGAACTAGCCGATGGCGGTCTACAAGCGCAGTTATAAATCGTACACGGGACCCATCACGGCGGAGTGGACGCGGTTCTGGATCATTCCCCGCTTTGCGTGGGAGGGGCTGTTCCGGCAGCGGCTTCTGACCATCCTGTACGTCATCTGTTTCTTCTATCCGCTGGGCGCGGCGCTGGCGATTTACTTCAACAGCAACATGAGTTTTCTGCGGCAATACATTCCCGTGCCCGATAAGCTGATCAATATCGGCAACACGTTCTTCTTCACGTTTACGTCCGTGCAGTCCGTGCTGGGATTTATTCTTACGGCGTTGATCGGCCCGGGACTGATTAGTCCGGACCTGGCCAATAATGCACTGCCGCTGTACTTCTGCCGTCCGCTCTCGCGAACGGGTTACGTGGTGGGGAAGATGACGGTGATTGCGGCGCTGCTGTCGCTGATCACGTGGATTCCCGGGCTGATGCTGTTCGGCTTGCAGGCGAGCCTGGCGGATGACGTGTGGTGGAACGAGAATGCGTACCTGGCGGGGAGCATCTTTTTTTCGAGCGTGCTGTGGATTCTCGTCATCAGCGTGCTGGCGCTGGCGCTTTCGGCATGGGTGCGATGGAAGGTCATCGCCGGCGGATTGATGCTGGTGGTGCTTTTCGTGGGTTCGGCGCTGGGAGAGATGGTGCGGCAGATTGCGCGTTCCGATCTGGGCCGGTATCTGGATCTTCCCTACAACATGTCGCGTATATGGGGATCGCTGTTCCGCATTCGTGAAGATACAGGCTCCATTACGCTGGAGGAATCCATCGCCGTGGTGCTTGTGTTCAGCGCGTGCTGCGTTTTTCTGTTGATGAAAAAAGTCCGCGCCTTTGAGGTGGTGCGATGAGCAGCGGGCACATCGTCTTTGAAAACGTATCGAAGTTTTACGGCGAAGTGCTGGGGGTGAACCGCGTCACGCTGAACATTCCGCCCGGCATCACCAGCCTGGTCGGCCCGAACGGCTCGGGGAAGACGACGCTGATGAATCTGATGACGGGGCTGCTGCGGCCGACGCGGGGACGCATCACGGTGTGTGGATTGCAGGCGACGGACCCGGAGAAGTTTTTCCGGCTGGTGGGCTATTGTTCGCAATTCGACAGTTTTCCCAAAGGATTCACCGGGTTCGAATTCGTCTACTCGTTTCTACGGTTGTTCGGCCATGGGCATTCGGAAGCGAGTAGCCTGGCTTGGTCGAGCATTGAGAGGGTGGGGTTGCAGGAAGCAGCGAAGCGCAAGATTGCCGGCTACAGCAAGGGGATGCGGCAGCGCATCCGGTTGGCGCAGGCGATTGCGCACGATCCGAAAGTGCTCGTTCTCGATGAGCCGTTGAACGGGCTCGATCCGCTGGTGCGCGCCGAAACCATTGCACTCTTCCGTGATTTTGCCCGGGAAGGGCGGCACCTGATCATTTCGAGCCACGTGCTGCATGAAGTGGACATCATCAGCGACCAGGTGATCCTGCTGTCGAGCGGCTACGTGGTGGCGGAAGGGCAGATCAAGGCGGTGCGCGAGGAGATCGAAGAGCATCCCATGCAGATCCTGATCCGCTGCACGCGGCCCCAGGCGCTCGCTTCGCGCCTTTTCGAACACGACCACATCGTGGAGGCGAAAGTGCATAGCGACGGCGGCGGATTGCTGATCAAGACGAAGTCGGCGGACCAGTTCTACTTGCTGCTGAACCAGGTGGCGCTGGCCGGCTTCGACATTCAGACGGTGGCTCCGGTGGACGACGATGTCAATTCCGTCTACGGCTATTTGATCGGGCAGGAGGAGGCCACGCGATGAATCCGCTTTGGCTGACACAACTGTGGGCGGTGATGCGGCTGGAGTTGAAGAAGAGTTTCTTCAACCGGCGTAGTTTCTGGATTTATCTGCTGGCGCTGGCTCCGGTGGCGATCTTCGCGGGACATGCCCTTGACGTTTCGGGCAAACGGGAGCATCGCGCCGAGATGGCGAAGCGGAATCCCGGGGTGACGGCGGAGAAGATGAAGCAGATCCGCCACGGCATGACGATGGACGACGCCACGAAGTTGCTGGGGCCTCCGGCGGAAAAATACACCACCAGCCGGCGGCGGGGCGTGCATCGCCAGACGTGGGTTTACACCGACGGCAGTTCGGAACTGCGAATTTACCTTGCCGATGAAGAGATTCGGGGCATCAACTATCGCGGCGGATGCAGCTTCGGGGAAGACACCGTTATTTTCTCCGCGGTATTTCAGTTTTTCTTCATCCGGCTGATGGTGTTTTTCGGGTGTGTGTTTGTATTTATCAATCTGTTCCGCGGCGAAATGCTGGACAAGAGCCTGCATTACTACCTGCTGGCGCCGGTGCGGCGGGAGATCGTGGTGGGTGGAAAGTTCCTGGCCGGATTGCTGGCGACCTGCGTGATTTTCGGCGCCAGTATTGCCGCGCAGTTCACCGTCCTGAATCTGCATTTTGAGCCGCAAGTGCTGGAGCAGTACATGGCGCGCGGCGATGGATGGAGCCACCTGTTTTCCTATATCGGCGTCACGGCGCTCGCTTGCCTGGGCTACGGCACGGTGTTTCTCACGGCGGGTATCTTTCTGCGCAATCCGCTGATTCCGGCGGTGTCCATCGAAATCTGGGAATCTATTAACGGCATTCTCCCGGCCATTCTGCGGAAATTCAGTGTGATTTATTACCTGCGGTCGCTGACTCCCGTGGAAGTGCCGATCGACCGCAATGTGCCTCCGCCGATTGCGATGCTGGCGATCAATGTGGAACCGGTGGCGCCGTACGTGGCGGTGCTGGGGCTGTTGTGCGTATCGGCGGCGTTGTTGTCGATCGCGGCGCGCAGTGCACGGTCGCTCCAGATCAACTACGGGGCGGAGTGATCAGCGGCGCAGGAAGAACGTTTCCTTATCGACATTCGCCGGGACCGCGACATCGAAGAAGCCGATCATCATTTCGCAGCGGCTGGGTTCGCAGTAGGTGACTTCGGCCGAAGGATCGGGATTGCGCGGATTCGCCGCCGAATTGTCCCAGTGCGCTTCGGCCTGCAATCGCGTCCCTTTGGGCAGCAGGCGGGGTGTGGCGAGCCAGTACTGCAATTGCCAGTAGAAATCGTAGGGTTCGACCTTGAGGAGCGTTTCGGCGCGTCCGCCCGAGGCCACGATGCGATAGGTGAAGCTCTTGCCGCGCAGGTGCAGATGCGGCAGGAAGTTCAGCAGCAGGGCATCGCCGGGCAGTGTGCCGCCGACGGTTTCCACGTGGTCTTTCTCAAAGGGCGGGATGCGCAGGCGCGGTTGATTCAGTTGCAGCGTGAGGACGTTGTATTGCGGTGGTTGCCGGTGAAACCACAGGTCGATCTCGGGGCGGTCTTCGCCGGCGCGTCCGTAGGGGTTGTAGTGGATCTGAAGGACGATGTCAGACCCTGGCGCGATACGCCGGCCCATGTTGGCGGGCAACTCCATGGGCCGGATGCCGGGTGTGTAGACCGCGAGAATGTCAGCGGTGGTGGCGCCTTCTTCCGGAGTGGCGGTGAAGAATGCATTGGCGGGATGCTTCGCCAGCCACGTTGCCTGGGGCGGGCGCACATAGACCACCAGATGGTGCACGGCACGGCGGTCAGCGGGCCGTACGACGACGTGCCGTACCCAGCGCTCTTCGGAAAAACCGGGTTTCAAAATGATGTATTGGTAGTCGAGTTCGGTTGCAGCGGGGATGCGGATGGGCGGCGTGGTGAGAACCATGTCCGGGGCGGCGCGTTGCGGTTTCGGCGTGGCGGGGCGCGAACGCGGCTTCCCCTCGGGTGCTTTGGCATCGGCCCAGGCCTGGATCAGCGCGATCTCTTCCGCCGAAAGGGAAGGATCGTTGGAGAAGCGGCCCTCCGTGGCGAACCAGGGCGGCATCTTGCGCCGCAGCACGGATTCGCGGATGGCCCGCACCCACGGGCGAACCTGCGCATACGTTTGCAGCGGCATCGGCGCGATCTCGCCCTTGCTGTGGCAACCCGTGCAATGCCGTTCCAGAATCGGCGCAATGCTGGTGTGATAATCGGGGACAGCGAGCAAGGCCGCGGCCAGCAGAAGCATGCGCCCATGCTAGCATCGCGGCCCACCGGTGGAGTCGTGCTAGCCTTACCCTCGTGGGAAAGATTGGGATTCATGGCGCCGCCAGAGATGTGCCGCTGATGCACCGGATAGAGGAACGCCTGCGGGAGTCGCTGGGCTACGAGATTCGCGCGGAAACAGGCGGCTGTTTCGTGGATCGGCTGGGTGCGTTTTGGGACGCCGATTTCATTGTGGCTCTGGTCTCGAAAGAGACTGCGCCCGCGCGATGGGTTCGCGAAAAATGGCAACGCGCGCTGTGGGAGGAACCCGAGGAGAACGGGAGCCGTGTGCTGTGTGTGCTCACGGGAGATTGCCGGCATCCGGAGTTGATGGAGCGGCGGCGTGCGAAATACCGCTTTGTGGACGCGCGCAAGGGCACGGATCACGTGGTGGCGTCGCTGCGCGAGTGGATCATGGAAGTGCGCCGCGGCGATCAAGCGCGCCGCTTCTTGCCGGGTGAAGGGGCGCTCACCGTGGACGATGCGGTGATGGAAGCCTGGCGCGAGCGCGCCGTGGAAATGCCCGGGATTGTCGCCGCGCAGGGCCCGAGCGGGGCGGGGAAGACGGATCTGGCCGTGGAGTTCGTACGCCGCCATTACTTGGAATTCGAAGACGTGGTTTGGGTCAGTTGCAGCGGCCGTAGCGGCGCGGAGACGGCCGGCGACGTGGCTTCGTTGCTCGATGTGAAGCTGACGGCCGATACGGAGTCGAGTTGCAGCCGCCTGCGCAGAGCGATGAAAGACCGGCGTTTGCTGCTGGTGCTGGATGGCGCGGACCGCGCGGGGCACCTCGAACTGCTTCCCGAAGGGGGCTGGACTTCCGCCGTCGTTACGACGCGCATGGAATTGCAGGAGTTCGATCCGGCGGTGTTGCGCAAACGGCCCGCCGGCACGAAGCAGGAATGGCATCCGGCACTGGCAGCCTGCCGGAAGGATGCGCTATGGCCCGCGCTTCTCCATCGCATGGATGTGCCACTGGATGGGCTGGTGTGGCTGGACCGGCAAGGCGGATGGATGCGGGCTTTGGGCGTTGCGGGCGTGGCGAACGATCCGGCCTGGGAGAGGCGGCACGCCGAGGCCGCGCTGTCGCTGGCGCGCGAAGACGCAGGAGAACAAATCCTGCCCGATTTGTTTTTGGCTCTGCGCCGTTTGCTGGCGAAGGGCGACCTGACGCTTGCCGCCGACGTAGCGAGGCGCGCCGAGCGGATTGCCCGGCTGGCCCACCGCGCTCCCGAACACGCGGAGATCCTCCGGCTGATGGCGGAGGCCGCTTGGGAGAAGGGCGAATCGGCGATTTGCGACGCCTTCGCGCGCGATTTGGTTTCGGTTCTGGAGGACATGGACGATATCGCCGAAGCGCGCATGTGGCACACACGCATCAGCAGGGAACGCGGCCAGCAGTTGTTGTTGCCGATGGAACTCGATTTCAGCCCAGTAGACTGGTGAGCGCCTCCAGCGAAGCCGATCGGATGGCGTCGGCCTGCCCGATGGCCGGGCCATACAGGGTGAGCATGAAAAACAGCATGCTGCTTGCCGCGTCCGGTGCAGGCTCGCAAACCATCGAAACCAGCGCGTTGTTCCAGTTCTCGATGACGCCGGCGAAGGCGCGCTCGTCGTTAAGCAGCACCTTGCCATGCATCATTTCGCCCCCGGGACGGAATTCGTAGCGGCCATCCGTTCCCACGGTGAGGGCGCTTTGCAGCCGCACCCATGCCTCCGCTGCCCGGTTGGGCGAAGGAATCATCAGTGTCAGCGGTTTGGCCGGCTCGCCCGGATGCATCTCGATGCCGTGCTTCATGACACGGAAAAATGTGGGCCACCCGCGCTTGGTGGATTCTAACTCGGCGTCCCAGCCTTCCGTGTTTCCGAAGCCGGAGTGCACCAGACGGAGCACGGTCTTCCCGCCATCCTTTGCCTCCAGGTAGTAGTCGACCGCGATCCGCCGCGGCGTGGCCTGCGGGCCTTGTTCCGGCGCCTCGGCGCCGCCGGCGAAAGGAGTGGCGCGATACTCGGTGAGGCACAGATGCTCGTTGGCAACCCAGGTCTCGATCTTGTAGGTTCCCTCCATGCCGGGTCCCCAGGAGACGAAGATGGAGCCTCCTTCGCCGGGTTCTACTTTGACGTCCGGAGCGAACCAGCGCGCGATGCCGTCGGCTTCGGCAATCGCTTTCCACACTTCGTTCGGCGGGGCGTCAATTTCAATGGAAATTTCGTAAGATCGAGGCTGTTCTTCCGACATGCGGTTCTACTCCAGGTTGAGATTGTGGGGTTGGGGTTCTTCCGTGCGTCCCAGCGCGGGATGCGCGCCGAGCAGGAATCGGAAGGTGCGGCCGCCTTCCGCCTTTTCGTCGTGATAGCGCGAGACGAGTGCGGCAAGGGTTTGCGTAAGCTCTTCGGCGAACGCATTGCGGTGTGCCGCCGAGGCGAAGCGGACATCCACCTCGAGCGTCATCGTGGCGATGCGTTTGTTCTGCTTTTGGGCACGCGCGGAAAGGATGGAAAGGTCGCGGATGGTGCGCGCCGATTGCGCCAGCAGGTAGGCCGCGGAAAGCTTGTCGGCAATGTGATCGGGGTTTGCGCCGAGGCTGCCCAACACGGCCGGGCTAAGCATGTAGGAGCGGGCCTTGGCGCGCACCAGGCGTTCGATGCAATTGCCTTTGCGCCTTTCTTCGAAGAGTTCGACAAAACCCTCGCGTTCGAGTTCGCGCAGATGATAGTTCACCTGCTGGCGGGGGAGCGCGAGACGGCGTGCGATTCCGGCGGCCGAATCGGGAGACTTCAGCAATTCCAGGATGCGCAGGCGTGCGGGCGAAAGCAGAGCGGCGGCGGCCTGCGGGGACTGGACCAATTGGAGGGCAGCCGGGGCGGACATGGAGCCATTCTCAACCGAAAGCAACCATATGTCAAGAAAAATAAATTTTTCGGTAGATGGAGCATGGTACCCTAGGAATTTACATGTCCGATCACAAACTGCAGGTCATTCCCCTGGGCGGGCTAGGGGAGTTTGGAATGAACTGCCTGGCCTTGCGATACGACGATGACATCATCGTCATCGATGCGGGGATGATGTTCCCCGACGCCGAGTTGATGGGTGTCGATGTCGTCATCCCGGATCTCACCTATCTGGTGGAGAACCGGGAGAAGGTGCGGGCTCTGATTCTCACGCACGGGCACGAGGATCACATAGGCGGAGTGCCGTTTTTCCTCCGCCAGATCAATGTTCCGGTGTACGGCACCGCGCTCACACTGGCGCTGGTGGAGCGCCGCCTGGAAGAACACGATTTATCCTTTGAGCCGGAGTTGCACGAAGTAAAACCCGGCGACGAGATTGAGGCCGGTCCGTTCACCGTGGAATGCATTCATGTCACGCATTCCATCACCAGTTCGCTGGCTCTGGGGATTCGCACGCCGCTCGGACTGATCGTGCATACCGGCGATTTCAAGATCGACCAGACGCCGATGGACGACATGCCCTTCGATCTGCACAAATTCGCGGAATACGGCCGCGAAGGCGTGCTGCTGTTGCTTTCCGATTCCACCAATGTCGACCGGCCGGGATTCACCGAGAGCGAGCGCGCGGTGCGGCCGCGGTTGGAAGATCTGTTCCGGCGCGCGGATGGACGGCTGGTCATCTCATGCTTTTCCAGTTCCATCCATCGCATGCAGCACATTCTCGACCTGGCGAAAGAGAACGGGCGCAAGGTGGCGTTTCTCGGCAGAAGCATGGTCAGCGTGAGCGAGATCGCGCACAGCCTTGGGCTGCTGCACATTCCCGACAATATCCTGCTGCGGCCGCAGGACATCATGCAGGCGCCGGCGGATAAGGTGTGCGTGGTTATCAGCGGGACGCAGGGCGAGCCGATGTCGGCCATGGCTCGCGTGGCCGTGGACAATCACAAGCATTTGGCGATCCGTCCGCGAGACATGGTGGTGTTGAGCGCGCGCATCATTCCCGGCAATGAGAAACCGATTTACCGCATGATCAATCACCTGGCGCGGCGCGGGAGCGAGGTGGTGTACGGTTCGATGAATCCGCCGGTGCACGTTTCCGGGCACGCCAGCGTGGAAGAGTTGAAGCTGATTCTGGCATTGGTCAAGCCGCAGTACTTCATGCCGGTGCACGGCGAATATCGCCAGTTGGTGAAGCATGCCAAGCTTGCATCCGATGTAGTGGGCGCGCATATAGACGACAGCTTCGTCATTGAATCCGGTGAAACGCTGGTCATCGACAAGCGCGGGGCGAAGAAGGGCGAACCGGTTACGGTGGGACGCATCTGTATCGATTCGGGAAGCGTGGACGAGGTGGTGGAAGACATGGTGATACGCGACCGCCGCCATCTTTCCGAAGACGGATTCGTGCTGCCGATCATCGCCATCAACAAACACACGGGCAAGAGCGAGACGCTGCCGGAGATTGTTTCGCGCGGTTTCAAATCGCTGGAAGACGCCAGCGATCTGATGAAAGAGGCGCGGCAAGTGGTGGCGCGCACGCTGGAAAATTCCAGCGCCGAAGAGCGCACCGATTGGGGCGTGATGCAGGAAAAGATCCGCACCGACCTGCGGCGCTTCATCAACAAGCAGACATCGCGGCGGCCGTTGATCATGCCCGTGATTCTGGAGGTGTAACGGCGACAGGCCATGGCAGTACCTGAGACGTATCTGGAAGATGCTTCCGGCTATAAGGGCGAGGCATCGGATCTATTTGTTCCCGCAACGGAAGCGGAATTGATCGAAGTGCTGGCGAAAGCCCGCGCCTCGCGCATGCCGGTGACGGTATCGGGCGCGGGCACGGGCGTGGTCGGTGGGCGGTGCGCGCACGGCGGCTGGGTGATTTCGATGGAGAAGTTCCGGCGGCTGGAGATTCATTCCGGCTACGCGGTTGCCGGCGCGGGTGTGCTGTTGCGTGAGATTCAGGCGGCGGCGGCGCAGCAAGGCCAGCTCTACGCGCCCGATCCGACGGAGAACAGTTCCGCCATTGGCGGAAATATTGCAGCCAACGCCAGCGGATCGCGCAGCTTTCGCTATGGCGATACGCGCCGGCATGTGCGCGCGTTGCGTGTGGTGCTGATGGACGGCACGGTGCTGGAACTGCGCCGCGGACAGCCTGTTCCCTTCGATGTGCCGGCGATTCCCATGCCCCCCACCACGAAACATTCGGCCGGATACTGGCTGAAGCCGGGCATGGATTACCTGGATCTGTTTATCGGCTCGGAAGGCACGCTGGGGATTGTCACGGAAGCGGAGTTGCAACTGCTGCCCGCGCCGAAACATTTGCTGACCGGCGTGATTTTCTTCACGGGCGACGATAGGGCGCTGGCGGCGGTGGAGGCATGGCGCGGCATCCCGAACCTGCGGATGCTCGAGTATATGGACGCGCCGTCGCTCGATCTGCTTCGTTCGCGTTTCGATGACATTCCCCGCGAGGCTCGCGCGGCGCTGCTCATTGAACAGGAACTGGATCGCGAAGACTCCGACGATATCGACGCCTGGGCCGATCGTCTGATCGAGACAGGCTCTTTGGATGAGGCATCCTGGTTCGCCGCCACGGCAGCCGATCGCGAGCGCTTCCGCAAGTTTCGCCACGCCCTACCCGAGTTGGTGAACGATACGGTGCGCAAGAACGGCTATCTGAAACAGAACTCCGATTACGCGGTACCGGTGGAGCGGAACGGAGAGATGCTGCGCATCTATCGCGAGCGGCTGGAGGCGGAACTCCCTGGGCGCTACGTGATCTTCGGCCACATCGGCGATGCTCATGTGCACATCAACATCCTGCCTGCTTCGCAGGAAGAGTTCGATCGCGGAAAAGCGCTGATGGTGGATCTGGCCCGGGAGGCTGTGCGGTTGGGCGGCACGGTGGGCGCCGAGCACGGTTTAGGGAAGCGCAAACGGCACCTGTTGGAACTACAGTATTCGCCGGCCGACATGGAGGCGATGCGCGCCGTGAAAAGCCGTTTCGATCCGGGCTGGCTGCTCGGCCGCGACACGCTGTTCGCCGCGCCCGCTATGCTACCCTCCGAAGGATGAAACATTTCTCCGCTGTGCTGTTTTTGGCAACGGCGGCCTGGGCCGAAGGGCCCACGGCTGCTTTTGTGCCGGCGGACTACGTCGTTCCGAAAGAATGGAAAACCGAAAGGTATAAGCTGGTCCCGCTCTCACCGGCCATCGTCCGGCAGGACTACGAGGCCTACATGAGCAGCATTGACCACTTGCGCAAGACGTTCAGCGACGGGCGCTGGCCGAGTCCCGGCATCACCATGGATGAGGCGATGAAGGACATGCAGAATGAGGAGGCGCGGTTTCATTCCCGCAAGTCGTTCGCCTATGGCGTGCTGACGCTCGACGGCAAGAAGGAATGGGGTTCGGTCTATGTGCGCCCTTCGCGCAAGGCCGGCTACGACGCCATGGTGACGATGTGGGTGACCAAGGAGATGTTCGACAAAGGCTTTGAAGACGAGCTGTTTCAGGACGTGAAGCGGTGGATCGCTTCCGCCTGGCCGTTTGCCAAGGTGGCCTATCCAGGCAAGCAGATCTCCAAGGCGGACTGGGCGAAATTGCCCGACAAACAGTAGTTTCGCGCGGGGGCCTCGCCGCAGCGTGATACAGTGAGCGGAGGGCCCCCATTCATGCATCCCAGACGCGAATTTCTTCAACTGGCCATCGCCGCCGCCGTTGCCTCCAAGGCCGATGCCGCGCCGGAAAGCGCCAAAGGCGAGTGGCGCAACAAGCAATCCGGCATGGCCTACCGCAAACTGGGCCGCACCGGCTTCTTCATTTCCGAAATCGTGATGGGCGGCAACCTCATCAGCCCCACGAATCATGAGCATGTGTACTGGGCGCTCGATCGGGGATTGAATTATCTCGATACGGCGCCGGCCTATGGCAACACCGCCAGTGAGCGCGGCTACGCGCACGTGCTGAAATCCCGCAAGCGCGATTCCTTTTTCCTGAACACGAAGGTCAGCCTCTGGGATATCAACCGCAGTGCGCTCTACCAGCAGATCTTTCAGAGCCTCCCGGAAAGCGAGCAGAAGAAGTTGCGCTCCGCGGCGCAGGAAGAGATCGAACGCCGGCGGGCGCTGCACCCGGATTACCTCGTCAACTACTTCGCCTCCCAGCGCGGCGAAGTGGAGCACTCGGCGCTGGCCGATGTGATGGAGAAGAAGTACGGCCGCCAGGTGGATCGCGACAAGAACTACAAGCAACTCATCTTGCAATCGATGGACGAGAGCCTGCAACGCCTGGGCACCGACCACACCGATATCCTGATGTGTCCGCACGGCGCCTCGTCGGGCTACGAACTCGCGAATTACCCCGAAATCTTCGATGCCTTCGAGATCCTGCGCAAGGCGGGCAAAGTGCGCTATCTCGGCGTATCCGCGCACAGCGATACCGGCGGTGTGCTGGAAGCCGCGGCGGCTTCGGGCAAATACTCCGTCGCGATGGTGGCGTACAACATTGTGAATCATGGTTATGTGGATGCGGCGCTCGCCAAGGCGCATGCCGCCGGCGTCGGGGTGATCGCCATGAAAGTGGCGCGCGCCGTGCATAACGGCCGCAACAACGGCACCATCGATCCGCCGGAACGTGTCGCCAAGATAGAAGCGGCCGTCAGTGGCCCGCTGAAAGTTCCGCAAAAGGCTTATATCTGGGCGTTGCGCAATCGACAGCTCACGGCGGTGATCTCAGAGATGGGGAACGCGGAGGTGACGAAAGACAACCTGCCGCTGGCCGGCCGTAAAGGCTGAGGCTTACTGCACCTGGCCATAGATGGGGATGAGGCCACCGTTGATTTCGGATGCCGCCTCAGAGGCCAGGAACATGATCAACTGCGCCACCGAACCCGGATTCACCCACTTCGTGTAATCCCAATCGGGCATCGTGGCGCGGTTGGAGGGCGTGTCGATGATGCTGGGAAGAATGGCATTCACGGTAACGCCCGTGCCGCGGCATTCGAGCGCCATCACGCGAATCAGCGCATGCATGGCCGCTTTGGACACATGGTAGGCGCCCATCTTCGGCAAAGGATCCACACCCACCTTCGAGCCGATGGCGATGATGCGGCCCCGTCCTTGTGCCAGCATGTGCGGCAGCACCTCGCGGCCCAGATTGAACATGGAATGCAGATTCATGTTCATCATCCGGTACCACACTTCGTCGCTGGTCATGGCGACCGGAGTGCCGGCTTCATAGCCACCGACGAGGTGTACCAGTTTGTCGATGCGCTTGTGCTTTTCGAGCGTGGCGCTTACGGCGCGGCGGCATTGCTCGGGGTCCACCAGATCGAGTTCCAGGGGCAGCACGCGCTCGCTCGAAGGCTTCTTGTCCCATTCGAGTGCGACACCGACAACGTGCGCTCCCCCATCCAGGAAGTGGCGGGTAACCATCTCCCCTAAACCACCGGTGGCGCCGGTGAGCAGCACCACCTGATCGCGAAATTCGGCCATGACGTATCAGGCTACCACGCGCGGGCGTCAGTGCGCTTCAAACAGGTGCGTGATTTGTGGAAAGCCATTCATCGCCAGGCGGCAACTGGCTCCGTCGCCCCACCAGCGCGGCGCATGCCAGGTGAAGGGCGGTACGTAGACCACGTCGCCTTCCTCGGCGATGACCACGCCGACCTTCTCGATCGGATAGCGAATTTTGCCGCTCATGATCAGCCAGTATTCGGCGCCCTCCGGATGATAGTGGCCTTTGTTTTTCTCGTCGAGAGGCGGCAGTTTGGAGTTGTACCCGTAGATGAAATTGGCCGTGCCACGGTCGTCTTGCACGACGCGGATAGTACCCTTCCATTCGCCCGTTTCCAGCTTGCCCGCGATTTCATCGTAGGTGACATGCGGCTTGTTGTTGTGGAGCCACATACCCTTGACGCGGCTGTTGTACTGCGTCTTGATGAATTCGAAGCCGGGAATTTTCGGTGCGTCCGCCAGATTCGCGTACAGCAACTTCGCGCCGGCGATGTTCGTCTCAAAGATCAGCGCCGGCGCGGAGCCGGCCACTTCGTAGGAGAAGAATGTCTGGAAGGGCACCTGCACCATGGAGCCCTTTCTCGCGGTAACGGGCGGCGTGTCCTCAATGTCGAAGCGCACCTCGCCCTCCATCACCACCCACCAGGCGCGCGTGTCGGGATGCATCGCCTTGGGATGCTTGGTTCCCGGCGGGAGATAGAGGTATTCGCTGTGCAGGTGCTTGTCGTCGACAATCACCTCGCGCCATTGCTTCTTGCCCTTATGCTTCGCCTTGAGATCGGCGAGCTTGGTGTGGGGCTTGTGCGGCGCGGTGTATTGCGCGGGCTGGCCCTTGGGCGCATAAACGATCTGTGCGGAGACGAGCGCGGCTCCGCATGCGGCGAGGTACAGGAGTTTCATGGCGGCTGATCTCGGATTCTACCAACATGCGGGCTATCATGGAAGGCGATGGCGAATATTCTCCCCCGCTTGCGAATGAATCTGGACTTCATGCCTTCTCCCGTAGAGGACAGGCCGGGGTTGCTGATTCGCGATCCGTTTCAATACTCCGAAGTAACCTTGATTGTGCCTCCGGTGCTTGTGGAATGCCTGGAGTACTTTGACGGCGAGCGCACGACCGAAGATCTGCGCGCGGCGCTGTTTCAGATTACCGGCGATCTGCGCGTCGGCGAATTGCAGTCGCACCTCATGGAAAGCCTGAAGCAAGCCGGCTTCCTCGAAGACGAGGTCTACCAGCAACTGCGCGAGGAGCGGGAAAAAGGCTTCGCCGAATCGCCGGAGCGCTATCCCGCGCATGTCGGGTCGGCGTATCCCGAAGATGTGGAGGAGTTGCGGCAAACCATGCTCCGCTATTGCGGGTATGACGGCGCAGCGCCCGCGGATCTGGTGGGCGTGGCGGCGCCGCATGTTTCGCCCGAGGGCGGGTGGCAATCCTACCGCGCCGCCTATGCAGGCTTGCGCAAGGAAGATTATGCCGATCGAACGTTTGTCATTCTGGGCACTTCGCACTACGGCGAACCGGAAAAATTCGGATTGACGCGGAAGACGTGGAGCACGCCTTGGGGCAATGCGCGGCCGGCGGCGGAACTGATCGAAGAACTGGCCAACAAAGCGCCCAACGCCGTGAATATGGAGGACTACTGCATCGCCTTCGAGCATTCCGTGGAGTTTCAGGTGGTGTTCCTGCAATATCTGTTTGGCCCGGATATCCGCATTCTGCCGGTGCTCTGCGGTGCGTTCGCGAAGTCCATCTACGCCGGCGGCATGCCGGAAGACGATGAGAACGTGAACCGCTTCCTGGGCACGCTCGGAGAGATCGGTGCGAGGGAAGGGAACAAGCTGATGTGGGTGCTGGGTGTCGATATGGCGCACATGGGACGGCGCTACGGCGACAACATCACCGCGATCGCCGATGTGGGGGAAATGGCCGAGGTTTCCGCGCGCGACCGCCTGCGGATCGACGCCATCAACGCGGGCGATGCGAGAGGCTACTGGGATCTGGTACAGGACCGGCGCGACGATTTGAAATGGTGCGGATCCTCTCCCTTCTATACCTTCCTGCGCACGATGCCAGGGCTTCGCGGCACGCTGCGGCGTTACGAGCAATGGAACATCGATCCGCAGAGTGTCGTCAGCTTCGCCGGAATGCAGTTTTCGCGATGAGACTCTGTCTGCTGTTTCCGATGGCCTGCGCCGTGGCCAGCGCGGCCGATGCGGTGAAGATCTGGGACCGCGCTCCCTACAACGCTTTCACGGATATTGCTTTCCACGGCGGGCGCTGGATCTGCGTCTTCCGTGAAGGCCCATCGCACTTCCCGAAAGATGGCGAAGGCATCGTTCGAGTCATCGGCAGCACCGACGGCAGCCGATGGGATTCCATTGCCGAGCTTCGCATTGTGGGCAAGGATCTTCGCGATCCGAAATTATCCGTCACGCCGTGGGGCGAACTGATGCTCGCCGCGGGTGCGGTGATTCCCGATGAAACAGCCAGGCCGCGCGTGCAGACGGTGGCATGGTTCTCACGGGATGCCGAGCGCTGGGGCGATGCGACGCCCATCGGTGAAGCAGGCTTCTGGCTGTGGCGTATCACGTGGCACAACGGGACAGCCTACAGCCTGGCATATCAGGGCGGGCGCACCGGAGTCATGCGGCTCTATTCCTCCAAGGACGGCCGCGCGTTCACGCCCATCGTCGCCGATCTGAAACTGCCCGATTTCCCCAATGAAGCGACGCTGCTGTTCCAAAACAACGGAACAGCCTATTGTTTCGTGCGGCGGGAAGGCGGATCCATGTCGGCGATGCTCGGATGGAGCCAGCCGCCCTACACGCAATGGACGTGGAAGGATCTGGGCCGCCGCGCCGGCAGCCCGCATTTTGTCAACTCACCCGGTGGACGCATGATCGGCGCCGTGCGCTACTTCGAGGGCAACGTTCGCCATGTGGCCATCGTTGAACTAAGCCAGACGGAAGGCATGAAGCACCTTGCAGCGCTGCCATCCTCCAACGGAGACTCCGGTTACGCCGGGTTGTTCTGGAAAGACGGCGAACTGTGGATCAGCTATTACAGCACGCACGACCGCAAACGCACCTCCATCTATTTGGCCCGCTGGAAGCCGTGATCAGAACCCGATGCGAATTCCGATGCGGAAGAAGCGTTGATCGTTGCCTTCGCGGCCCGTATTCTGTACGCCGCCGATGAGGCCGAAGTTGCCCGAGGAAACATCCGCGTTCGGATTTCCGAAGTGCGGGGTGTTGGAGATATTGAATCCCTCTCCGCGGATCTGCACGTTCACCCGTTCGTTGATGTTGATGCGCCGGAATATGCCCAGATCCACGTTGATAAGCCCGGGCGTGCGAAGAATGTTCGTGCCGCACGTTCCGAAGCGGGCCACGTTCGGACTGACCGCGTTCGGATCCGCCAGATTGGTTCTATCCCACCATTGGGTGCGCGACCCGATGATCGCCACCGGCCCCAGGCAATCCGCGAATTGGCCCGAGCCCGGTGCGTTCAACGTCGTGCCCGGCGCCGTCGGCGTCACCGCCGTTCCCGTTGTCATGCGGTTCAGTGCGTTGATTTGCCAGCCGCCGAGAATCGCGGCGGCAACGCCCGTCTGCGCCCACTTCGCACCCTTGCCGAAGGGCAACTGGATCACCGCGCTCACGACCACGTTGTGGCGCACATCGAGCGGCGTCGAGCCATAGTTGAGATCCCAGTACAGGGGATGATTCACGCGAGGCGAGGAGGTCGAGTTTTCCGCGGCGTAACCCAGCGAGTGGCCCCACGTATAAGAAAGCTGCATTTGATAGCCCCCGCGGAAGCGCCGCTGGAGGCGCGCCTGCATGGAGTCGTACTTCGCTGTTCCCAGGTGCCCGATGAACGTTGTCGCCGCATTGCGTCCGAAGCGTTGCACCAACTGTTGCCCGGCCTGGCCTCTTCCCAAATCCGCCCAATTCGCGTTCAAAAACGAAGTCTGCCGGATGGACCGCGTGGCGACATATCCCGCCGAGCCAATCCAGTTCCCCCACTGCTTTTCCAGAGTCAGGTTCCAACTCTGCACATAGCCGCGTTTGAAGTTCCCGTCGGCGGTAATGAAGGCCGCAGTCAGCGGCAGTGGCAGACGCTCCCGCTCGGCCACAACGGGACTGGCGGGCAACCCGCGATCAAGCGTCGTCGAGTACGACCAGGTTGTGTCGAAGGGCAGGTTTTGTACGAATTGCACCGGGTAATTGGCGCGCAGGTCGCGGCCCAGGCTGAATGGATCGTATGTCATGCCATATCCGGCGCGCACCACCAGCGTATCGGTCGCGCGCCAGGCGAGCCCCACGCGCGGCGCGAACAGTTTCTTGCTGCCACTTAGTCCGCAGTCCTTGGGAGTGGATCCCAGGCCGCAGAGGATGGATTCGTTGGTATCGAAATCGTAGCGTTCGAGCCCGCGATCCGGCCGTGTCGGGAACGGATAGTATTCCCAGCGCAGCCCGTAGGATAACGTGAGCCGCGGGGTCACCTGCCACCGGTCGCGCACATACAAGCTGTAGAACGTTGCCCGCACCTTGTATTCATCCGTGGACAGGACATTACGGCCGGACTCACGAGATACACCCAATAAAAATGAGGCGATCGAGTTGTAGTCGTTCGCCGCGGGGCCGCCGCGCAATGTCGTCGTCGCGTTGCGGAAATTGAAGCCGCCCGCGGGTCCTCCCACTGCCCCGGCAGCGTTCGCTACACCCTGGTTGAGGTGCAATTGATACAAGTCCGTTCCGAAGCGAATCTCATGTTTGCCGCGTGTGAGGTTTCCGTTCGCCACGTACTGATACTGGTAGTCGCGCCCGAAGAACGGCGAGTTGTTCTCATTTCCTAGCGTGGAGAAGCCGTCGATCGGCATGCGTACCATGCCGCCCGCGAACGTCGTGGCGCCGTTTGTGCCAGGGATTCCTAATACGTCCCGCGCTATGTTTTTATCCAGATCCGGAAACAGCGCATTCGTGTCCAGCAGCATCGCGCCATAATAGCCGTCAATGACGAACGTCGGCGAAACCACGTACGTCGACGAGATCGTTCCGGAGTAGGTGGCGCCGAATCCGTTGCCCGGCCGGTTGTCCGTCGGATGCACGCCCGGCCCGGCGAGTTGCCCGAAGGGCGGCGGATTGTCGGTTGTGTATCTGAGATAGCTCAGGCGTGTGAATGCGGTCCATTTTTCGGACAGATTGAAATTCGTTTTCGCATCGATCTGGTCGCGGTTGTACGCATAATTGATCGCCGCCAGGTAGTTCAGATTGATCCCCAGCGCCCCCTGTCCCGGAGCATTCGGCAGCGGCCAGTCGGGCAGCGCGAGAATCTTACGGCTGGGCGCCGAAAATCGCGATTGCGGAATGATGTTGTTTGGGAACGGTATACGGTCTCGCGCGTAGGCGTTTTGATTGGATGGGTTGAAGTTGGCCCCCGAGAACGGATCGTAGATCGCTGTTGGCGATCCGCTCAGGTTGCCCACACGCATCTCGGGCGTCGGCACATCGAGAAAACGTTGCGCGTTCTGCCGTTCCGACGTTCGTTCATAGCTCACGAAGAAGAACGCCTTGTTCTTCTTGATCGGCCCACCGATGGTCCCGCCACCCTGGTTATAGATGTACTTCGGACGCTGCGCGCTGCGGTCGCTGAAATACGGATACGCGCTCAACTTTTGATTGAAGTGGTGCAGGAATCCCGACCCGTGCACATCGTTGCCGCCGGACTTGATTTGTAGATTGATTGCCGCCCCGCCCGCGAGGCCTTGCTCGGCGTCGAACGAGTTCGTCACGACGTTCACCACCTCGATTGCCTCCAGAGTCGGATTGATCCCCGTCATGTGCGGCAGGTTCGGATTGTACGAAGTGACTCCGTCAATGCGAACGTTGTTATTCATGTCGCTAGTGCCGTTCACCGAGTAGCGCACGGACCGCGTCGGATTGGCGGGCACCGAGTGGGCATTCTGCGGCGGAGTGAATCCGGGCAGCGTCCCCAACAGCATCTGGTAATTTCGCCCGATGGGGACCGGCACGTTTTCCAAAGTCGACTTGTCTACTTCGTGGCGCACCTCGGCGCGGTCGGTTTGCAGAGCGGCAGCGCTGGCTTCCACGGTCACGCGTTCGTTCACATCGCCCACATCCAATCGTGCGTTTACGCGCGACAGGTTGTTTGCCGTCACCTCCACGCCCGTCTGGTTGAAAGCACGAAAGCCATCGGCTTGCACCGTCACGGTGTATGTGCCTGGGGCGATCGTCGGAAACCGGAAGAGGCCTGCCTCGTCCGCCACCGTCTCCCGTGTCGTCCCCGTGGCGGTGTGCAGGATGGTAACCCTGGCGTTCGGAATCCCGGCATCCGTCTGGTCCGTCACGTTTCCCACCAGACCGCCGTAGAGAATCTGCGCATCCGCCGAGCGACTCGTCATCATCGCCGGCAACAGCGCGAGCATGGCCCACCGTGCAACTCGCATTCGACCTCCCGATTCACTATGGAATAGGGCCAGTATATATCGGCTCGCGGTTCTCGCACAGAATCTTGGATCCGGAACTCGTAAACGGAGCCTCCTTCCCAGGCGCTCAAAAAATACCGGACAATCGGTTCATGGGAACGATGGTTAGGTTCGCCTTCGCGGTTTTCGCTGTTTGCGGCAGCGTGTCCGCGCAGAGTTCGGAAGCGGTGCTTGCTGGAACGGTGACCGATACGAGCGGCGCTGTAATGCCGGCCATTGCCGTGGTAGCGGAGAATGCCGCCACGGGAGTGCGGCAGGAAAGCAAAACCAACGAATCCGGGGTGTATGTGTTTCCCGGATTGCAACCCGGCACGTATACCCTCACCGCGGAACAGGAAGGATTCAAGCGCGCCGTCTATAGCGGCATACGGCTCGAAGTCGGCGCACGCTTGCAGTTGAACGTAAAGATGGAGGTGGGCGCGGTGGCCGAATCCGTCCAAGTCACGGCCGAGGATATCAATCTGCTTGGCTACGCCACGGCCAGTGTGGGTGGGATGCTAAGTGGCCAGAAGGTACTCGATCTGCCGCTGCCGGCGCGCAACGCTCTGAGCCTGGTCTATACGCAAGCCGGCTTGCTGGGCGACAACTTCGCCGGATCGCGCATTGCGGCCGTCAACGTCACTCTCGATGGCGTAAATGTCCAGGATCAGCGCAACAACAACGGCGTCTCTTCGCCGGTGTTCACCAGTGTCGATCGCGTCGAGGAGTTCCGAGTCATTACCGCGCCCGCCGACGCCGAATTCGGGCGCGGTTCCGGACAGGTGCAGATGCTCACCCGTTCCGGTACAAATCAATTTCATGGCAGCTTGTTTGAATTCCACCGCAACACCGTATTGAATGCCAACACTTGGTTCAACAACCAACGCGGCACGGACCCGCGCACCGGCGATCCCATCTCGCCACGCAACAATCTCATCCGCAATCAATTCGGCGGCCGCATCGGCGGACCCATCGTGAAGAACAAAACGTTCTTCCACTTTCTCTATGACGCCCAGCGCATCCGGGCCAGCAGCGCCATCACCCGTACTGTCTACACGGAAACCGCGCGCCAGGGTATCTTTCGCTTCTTTCCCGGCGTGCGCAATGGCAATGCCGAGTCCTCCAGTCCCACGGTCGATTTGCTGGGAAATCCCGTGAGTCCCCGTAATGCCACCGGCGACTTGCAGAGCGTACGGCTGTTCGGCTTGGATCCCAACCGCGCCGCCGATCCCACCGGCACGGTGCAGCGCCTGTTCGGTGTCATGCCGCTGCCCAACAATTTTCGTACGGGCGATGGCCTCAACACCGCGGGCTACACCTGGCGCCGCTCCAGCATCGACAACTTCGATGTGTGGAACGTGAAGTTCGATCATGTGTTCAATTCCTTTCACCGATTCAGTTACACCTACAACATCGAGGACGAGTTTGAGTTCAACACGCGCTATGAGCAGGAGTTTCCGGAAGCTCCCGGAGGGAACATCAAACGCCGGGATCATTTCCACACCCTCGCCCTGCTGTCCACGCTGCGGCCGAACGTTCTGAATGAATTTCGTGTTGGCGTGTTGCGCCCCGATTTCCGAGCCTTCGCTCCGTGGGAGTTGGAAGAGAATGCGGACTTTCTTCCCAAAGCGGGCAGCACTTCCTACATCCCCGTGTTCAATCTGGTCAGCAGCGTGGTGGTTACCGATGACGATCCGGTGCGCCTCTTCTCGCCGTTCTACCAGTTCGTGGACAACGTCACCTGGATCCGCGGCAAGCACGCCTTCAAGGGCGGCGTCGATGTGCGCTTCCCCTCCACCAATAGCTTCAATTCCTCCGACGTGATGCCGCGTGTGAATTTCGGTACGGGGGGAGCGCCTGTACTCAACCTGGAGCGTATCGCCGGCATCGGCCAGAACCTCGCCAGCGCCCGCAATATGCTCAACGATCTGTCCGGCTCCGTGGCCAGCGTCGTGCAAGCGCTCAACGCCACGGGCGGCGCCAATCCGGAATATGTCCCCGGCCTGTACAAATACCGCCACTGGAAACGGAAAGAGCTGGCAATGTTTTTTAAGGACGACTTTAAGGTCACTCCGAACCTGACCCTGAACATCGGCGTGCGCTGGGAATATTACGGTGTGCCCTACGATCCCAACGGGCGCACCGCCAGCCTCGAAGGCGGCTCCGGATCGATTTTCGGCCTTTCCGGCACAACCTTCGCCGATCTCTACCAGCCCGGCCGCCTGAACGGTTCTCTCACGCGCGTCAATCTGATTGGTCCGAACACGGCGAACCCATCCACGAAACTCTACAACGAGGACTACAACAACTTCGCGCCTGCCGTCGGCCTCAGTTGGGCTTTGCCGTGGTTCCAGCGCAAGACGGTCTTTCGCGCTGGATATGGCGTCGCCTACGAACGCCAATCGCTTCGTCTGGTGGACGTTGTGAGCGGCGACCAGCCGGGCTTGCGTGAGCGCGTGGTTTATAATCAGGCTGCCTACTTGGACCTTCGCGGCGTGCGCTTACCGCTGACTCCCCAAGGCGTGCCACTCGAAACCATCCCTGTCACCGATCGTTCGCAGATCGTACGCGTATTCGATCAGGGACTCCGCACGCCGTACATCCAGAATTGGAATGCCACCTTGCAACGAGAGGTAGGGAAGGGAATGGTGGTGGAAGCGCGTTATGTCGGCAGCAAGGCGACGAAGCTTCTGCGGGGCGCGGATGTGAATGAGCGCAACATCTTCGAAAACGGCATCCTCGATGCATATCTGGTGACGCAGGCAGGCGGCAATGCTCCGCTGCTCGACCGAATCTTCAATGGACTGAATATCCCTGGCCTGGGCGTGGTGAACGGCTCATCCATTCGCGGATCGGCAGCGCTGCGCGCCATCAGCCTCGGGCAAGGCTACCTTGCCGGCAACAATGTCGCCACGTTCGCCGAATACCTCAATGCGAACACCGCCTTCACCAACGTGCGTGGCGGTCTGCTGCGCCGCGCTGGATTGCCGGAGAACTTCGTTGTGGCGAACCCTCAGTTCTCTTCCGCGCGCCTCACCGGCAACTATGCCAACTCTTCCTTCCACTCCTTGCAACTGGAGTTTTCCAAGCGCTTCTCAAACGGGTGGACCTTTCAGGGCAATTACACCTTCAGCAAGGCGCTCGGTGAAGAGGACGGCGACGGCGATTCGCTGAACCTCAGCTACCGCAGCAGCCGCGACCGCCGTCTCGACAAAAAACTTCTCGGCTTCCACCGCACGCACGTCGCCCGCACCAGCGGAACTTATGAACTGCCCATGGGTCCCGGCAAACTGCTCTTCGGCAACGCCCGCGGATACTGGGCCCGACTGCTGGAGCGCTGGCAGGTGGGCAACATCATCAACCTGTTCAGTGGAGACCCCATCACCATCACTTCCGGGCGCGCTTCCTTCAACTCGTTCAATGCGGCCAGTACGCCGGCGACCGCCGTCGCCGACTTGGGGAAAAACCTCGGCTCCATCGTACGCACTGGACGCGGCGTGTCCTATTTCAGCGGCTTGCAGCAGGTGCGCGATCCCTACGTTGCGCGCATCACCGCCGCCAACGGTATTCAAGCATCGAGCACCATGCAGGCCATCGCCGATGCATCGGGCAGGCTTCTGCTGGTCAACGCCGAGCCCGGCAGCCCGGGCACCATGGGCGTGGGTTTTTTCGAAGGACCAGGCGCCGTGCGTTTCGATCTCAACCTCGTCAAGCGCATCCGCATGACGGAACGACTGACCTTGGAACTCCGCGGCGACGCCATCAGCGCCTTGAACAAACCCAATTTCAGCAATCCGAACACGGATATCAATTCCGTCAACTTCGGACGTATCACCTCGACCTCCGACGGCAATCGCATCATGGTCGTCAGCGCCCGCATCAACTTTTGATCTACCGTAACGGCGGTGTGCTGGCCGGAGGCCGCCGGTGCCGCGTTGCCTGTTCGTATGCATA
>CAYOBO010000028.1:0-13678 GCA_964402295.1 uncultured Candidatus Solibacter sp.
ACCCGGACGGGACTTTCACCCGCGAGAAGAACGCGTCTTTCAGGACGCACCATGCACCCTATGCTACCTTGAAGGCAATGGCCGGTAGCTCCGATACCGCGCCCGTGCTTGCCATAGATCACGATCAGCGCTTCAAGACTCTGCTCGAAACGTTCTTCTTCGAGTTCCTGGAGTTGTTCTTCCCCGCTCTTGCCGCTTCCCTCAAGCCGGACTCCCTTGAGTTCCTGAAGCAGGAAGTGTTCGCCAGCCTGATCGACGGCTCGGAATACCTGGCCGATATCGTCGTCAAGGCCGAGTTCAAGCAAACGCCGGCGTTTTTAATTGTCCACATCGAACACCAGAGCACGTCGCAACGCGAGTTCCCCCGCCGCTTCTTCCGCTACTTCTCCCTGCTCACCGAAAAGTACGGTTACCCGGTTTATCCGATCGTCATCTACTCCCACGACAAGCCCACGCGGCGCGAACCCGACACCTACAGAGTGCGCTTTGCCGATGGCGAGGTATTGCGATTTCAGTATCGCGTGGTGCAGTTGAACCGGCTGCCCTGGCGCAGGTTCGTGAAGAAAGCGAATCCCGTTGCCAGCGCGCTGATGGCTAAAATGAAAATAGCTCCCAGGGACCGGCCCCGGGTCAAGTTGGAATGCTTGCGCCTGCTGCTGACCTTGCGCCTGGATCCGGCGCGAATGCGCCTGATCGGAATGTTTGTGGACTCCTACCTGCGTCTGAACGACCGGGAGGAGCGGCAATTTGCCAAGAACCTCAGTCAAGCCAGATGGAAGCCGAAGGAGAAGGAGGCGATTATGGAGTACGTTACCAGTTGGGAAGAACGGGGCATAGCCAAAGGTTTGCAGCAAGGTCTGGAACAAGGTCTGGAACAAGGTCTGGAGCGAGGTCTGGAGCAAGGCCTGGAGCAAGGTCTGGAGCGAGGTCTGGAGCAAGGCCGCCTGGAAGCCCTCCGCGAAATCCTCCTCGATGTGCTTGCCACACGATTCGGACCCGTCGACCCCGCGGTTGCAGCCCGCATCCAGCAGGTCCAATCCGCCACCAGCCTGAAGGACCTCACCCACCGCGCCCTTACCGCTTCCTCCCTGCACGATCTCGGCCTCGACGCCCCGCTCGCCTGACATCGCACCCCGCCGCAATTTCGCGCCGCCAAGGTTCCCGCTGTACAATGAAGATTCGGTGCGTCCGCCAGGTAAGCCATCCTTGATCAACAAGCTAGTCATTGAAAACCTAAAACATCGCTGGGTCCGAACCTCGCTGAGTGCAGCCGCCGTGGGCGTCCAGGTCACCATGATTCTCACCCTTGTCGGCGTCAGTTACGGCACCCTTGAAGACATGGCCCGCCGCTCGCGAGGCGTCGGCGCGGATATTCTCATCCGCCCCCCGGGCAGCTCCATCATCAGTTTAAGTTCCGCCCCTATGCCAGAGAAGCTGCTCGACTTCGTCCGGCAAATCCCCCACGTCGCCATCGCCACTGGAACCGCCGTACACGCCATCGGCGGCACCAATTCCGTCACCGGCATCGACCTTGCGGAGTTCTCGCGCATGAGCGGCGGCTTCAAATACCTCTCCGGGGGTCCCTTCCAAGGGCCGAACGACGTCATCGTCGACGAATATTGGGCCCGCCAGAACAAGCTCAAAGTCGGCTCAGAGACAAGGTTCCTCAACCAGAACTGGCGCGTCTGCGGCATCGTCGAGCCCGGTAAGCTCGCCCGCCTCTTCCTACCCCTGCCGCTGGTGCAGGAGCTTTCCGCCAACACCGGCAAAATCTCGATGGTCTACGTCAAACTCGACGACCCTTCGCACCTCGCCACCGTGCTCGGCGAGTTGAAGAAAGCCCTCCCCGAACATCAGATCTATTCCATCGAAGAGTACAGTTCGCTCATTTCCGTCAACAACGTCCCCGGCTTGAAGCCCTTCATCGGGGTCGTGATCGGAGTCTCCATCATCGTCGGATTCCTTGTGGTCTTCTTATCCATGTACACGGCGGTGCTCGAACGCACGCGCGAAATCGGCATCCTCAAATCCCTGGGCGCGACGCCGCAAATGATCCTCGGCATACTCGTGCGTGAAACCGTGGCCTTGGCCGTGGTCGGCTCGATCGCCGGCATCCTCCTCACTTACCTCACGCGGTGGGCCATCATGCAATATGTCCCGGGCAATCTCACGCAGGTCATCGTGCCCGGCTGGTGGCCCATTGCCACGCTCATCTCCTTGACCGGTTCGCTCACCGGCGCACTCTATCCGGGCTGGAAAGCCGCCCGCCAGGACGCCATCGAGGCCTTGTCCTATGAGTGATGCCAACATGCTGATTCAGGTCAAGAATCTCGTGAAGAAATACCGTATGGGCGACGTCGAAGTGAGCGCCCTGCGCGGCGTCGATCTGCACGTGCAGAAAGGCGAGTTCATCGCCATCGTCGGCCCTTCGGGCTCCGGCAAATCGACGCTCTTCTACATCCTCGGCGGACTCGCCCAAGCCACTTCCGGCACGGTTCTCATCGACGGCCGCGATCTCGCCCGGATGAGCGACACCGAGCGCACCGCCATCCGCCGCGAACTGGTCGGCTTCGTCTTCCAGCGCTACAACCTGCTGCCTACGCTCACGGCCACCGACAACATCGCCATGGCGCAATACCTCGCCGGCAAGAAGCACGAAACCGACGGCTGGTTCCGCGAAACGCTCGAACTGCTCGGCATCGGCCACCGCCTCGGCCACAAGCCGCGGTCGCTATCGGGCGGCGAGCAACAGCGTGTCGCCATCGCCCGCGCCATCGTCAATCATCCCGCTCTGCTGCTCGCCGATGAGCCTACCGGCAACCTCGACAGCGAAAACTCCGAGATCGTGCTGAAGCTGCTGCGCGACCTCAATGAGCGCCTCGGCCAGACCATCCTCATGATCACGCACAACCCGGAAGCGGCCGCCTACGCTCATCGCATCGTGCACATGCGCGACGGCCGCATCGTCGAACACCCTTAGCTCGCCGCGCGCACCCGCAGTTGCTCGGCCAGATTCTGAAACACCACCGTCCGCATCGGGAACGGGATATTAATCCCCTCCTTCTGGAAGCGCTTGAAGATGCGCTTCCGCATCTCGTGTTGCACCAGGTATTGATCGACGAACTCCGCCACCTGGCAGATCAACGTGAAGTTCAGCGAGGAATCGCCGAAGCCCGGAATGAAGCGCACCATCGGCCCAGGCTCGGCCAGAAGCCCATCGATATGCTTTGCTCCTTCGCGCGCTTCTTCGAGCAGGATCCGTTCCACCTTGTCGATATCGCTTTCATAGCCGACACCCACCGGGATCAACAGCGACATCCGTTTCTCCGGCAGCGAATAGTTGGTCACGATCGCCTGCGCCAGCTTCGCGTTGGGGACCAGAATCATGTTGTTCGCCAGCATGCGAATCAAGGTGGCGCGCCAACTGATGTCCGTGACGTAGCCCTCCTCGCCGCTGTCGAGCTTGATGTAGTCGCCCACACGGACCTGCCCGGCCAGCGTGATATAGAAGCCCGCGAACAGGTTCGACAGCGTATCCTGCAACGCCAGGGCAACGGCCAAGCCGCCGACGCCCAATGCAGTCAGGATGGGTGCGATCGAAACGCCCAGTTGGTTCAGCATCAGCAGCACACCGATGCTCACCACAAACAGTTTCGCCAGGTTCTGTGTCAGGCTGGTCACCGGCTGCGCGCCTTCCACGCGGTTGCCGTAATCGCGCACCACGCCGCCGGCCAGCCGCGCGGCCACCATTGTCAGCGACACCATCCACAGCATCAGCAGGGCGGTGCTCGACAACGACACCACTCGTGCCGGCAGCGCCGAAACCTGGAGGCTGATGTGGATCGCCAGCATCAAAGACCACACCAGGAACGGCGACTCCAGAGATTCCACCAGCAGATTGTCCAGGCGCCCGCGCGTGCGAGCCGCCCAGCGATGCAACGCCCGGAACAGGTACCGGCGCACGATCAAAGCCATGGCGAACACGCACAACAACACCGCCAGTGGGATCACGAATTTGTCCCAATTCCTTGCCATGTAGTCCGTAATATTCCGCACTCGATATTTCCCTCCTTAACTCACGATCTTCTTGCGCACCGCATAGAGCACGATGTCCACCGCGCTATGCAGGTCCAGTTTCTGCATGATGTGCGTGCGGTGCGTCTCCACGGTGTACGGGCTCAGATTCAACAGAGTGGCCACCTCCTTGTTCGATTTGCCTTCGGCGAATAACTGGAAAATCTCCTTCTCGCGGTCGCTCAACAGGTCATAGGAATCCTTCAACCCGCGGCGCTGCATCTGCTGCACGAAATCCTCCATGAGCATGCGCGCCACCGTCGGGCTGAAGAAGGAATGCCCCGCCGCCACGGCTTCCACGGCGCGCTTCAGATCGAGATGCGCGCTCTCCTTGAGCAGATACCCGCGAGCCCCCGCGCGCAGCGCCCGCAGCAGATACTCCTCATCGGAATGCACGCTGAGGATGATGACTCCGCACTTGGGCAACTTCTTCACAATCTGCGCGGCGGCGTCGATGCCGTTGAGATTCGGCATCCCGATGTCCATGATGATGACGTCGGGCGTCAACAACTCGGCCGCCTTCACCGCCTCGCGCCCGTCACAGGCTTCGCCCACGACTTCGAATCCCTCGTACTGCTGCAATTGCAGCCGCAGTCCGGTGCGCAGCACCCCATGATCGTCGGCAATCAGAATGCGAATCATAACGCCACCTCATCGGCCACCGGCAGCGGCGCGGTCGCTTCGATAATGGTCCCTTTCCCCAACGTCGAATGCACGGACACGGAGCCTCCCAGTTCCTTCAACCGTTCCTCCATGCCCACCAGGCCAAGCCCGCGCGAAACCAGGCGCGTGGAATCGAACCCCTTTCCGTCATCTTGCACGGTAAGCCGGATGGCATCCTTGCCCCCATAAAGATGGATGCGCACGCTCCTCGCCCCAGCATGCTTGGCTATGTTCGTCAACGCCTCCTGCACAATGCGATAGATCGCCGTGCGGTGCGATTCGGGCAGCAGGTCCAATTCCCCGTCCAGTTGCACATCGACGTCGATGCCGCTGCGCCGCGCAAACTCGCGCCCCTGCCAGCGCACCGCCGAGCCGAGCCCGAGTTCATCGAGCATCGCCGGGCGCAGCGTCATCGACAGGTCGCGCACGCTACGCACGGTTTCCGTAATCAGGCGCTGCGCGTCGGAAAGCCGCTCCTCGAAGATCTCCGGCGAAGCCGTGCGCAGCGAGGACAGCGTGCCCACCTCCATTCCAATGAAGGACAGCTTCTGTCCCAGCGCATCGTGCAACTCGCGCGAAATCGCCTTGCGTTCCTCCTCCTGCGCCTGCACCAGCTTGCGCGAGAGCCGCCGCAGTTCCTGTTCGGCGCTCTCGGCGCGCACGCGCTCCAGGTGATGCTCACGCTCCAGATTGTTCACCCGGTAGATGCTGGCCAGCGACACGGCCAGCGCCACCGCCACAGTCAACAGCAATATTTGGCGGAGAAACTGCTGGAAAAAACTCTGGCTCTGGTCCAGGCGGCGCTGCTCGGAAGCGAGATTCTCGCTGTTGATGCGCGCAACCTCCTGCGCCAGTTTGATGATCGAATCGCGCCGCGGCAGCACCACGTCGCGCAGAAACACGTTGCTCAAAATCGCCTTGCGCTGCGGGCTCCATTCAAAGAGCGGATCGAGCGCCCGCCAGTAGGCATTCAATTCCGCGCGCAGCCGCTGGAGGGATTCCTGCTGCCGCTTCGGCACGGTGCGTTCCAGCACATCCAGCTTCTGCTGCACGGAAGTTTGTAGACGCCGCATCTCGCCGCGGTACAAGGGACCGGTCAAGTGCGACAAGTCGAGCAGATAATCGCGCACCAGGATGCCGCTCAAATACAGATCCGCGGGCAGTTCGCCCACCAGCGAATCGGTCTTGAGATACGCATTGTGCGTGGCGATGCTCTCGTCGTGAATCGCTTCGGCGCGGCGCATGGCGCCCAGGCCCATGAGAATGATGCAGGCGATGAGGCTGCCGAAGCCCGCCGACAGGATAATCCAGGATCGCGATCTCATACGGCTTGCTCCGTGCGGTGCGTTTGTGAGAGAGTCGTCGGCGGATGCAGCACCTCGTATTCTCCGACATGGACGGGACCATTCTCGATCACGACACGTACTCGTTCGCGGCGGCTGTGCCGGCCCTCGAGCGGCTGCGCGCCCTCGACATCCCCGTGATCTTCGCCACCAGCAAGACCCGAGCCGAAACCGAGTATTGGCGCCATGCGATGAATATTGCCCATCCTTTCATTGTCGAAAATGGCGGAGCCGCTTACATCCCCAAGGGCGAAGGCTACGAAGCCCTGGTGTGGGGCACGGCCTATCCGAAGCTGGTCGAGGCGCTGCGGCGCGCCGCGAACGAATCGGGCTGCGCCGTGCGCGGCTTCGCTTCCATGACCCATGCCGAAGTGGCCGCCGCCTGCTCCTTGCCGCTCGACATGGCGGCCATGGCCGCCGACCGGGAATACGACGAGCCCTTCGAGGTCCTTACGCCGGAGCGCGCCGAGGCCCTTACCCAAGCCATCGAAGCCCAAGGCTTGCGCGTCACCCGCGGAGGCCGCTTCTGGCACATCACCGGCGCCAACGACAAAGGGCTCGCCGTCGAAGCCGTCAAACGGCTCTACGGGGAGCCCCAACGGACCATCGGTCTCGGCGACGGGCTCAACGACATCCCGCTGCTTGCGGCTTGCGATGTTCCCATCATCGTACGCTCCGCGCAAAGCGAAGCCATCCACCAGCGCATCCCGCACGGCACGGTCACCGCACTGCGCGGCCCGGCGGGATGGAACGAGGCGATTCTCGCGCTGTTCGGGAACCGAGACCGATCGTGAGTCTTTACAGATGGCTCCACAGGGAGCGTTCGCCTCGCTCCTCGCCTCGCGGCTTCCGTTCCTCGATCATGTGCCGCAAGCTGCCTCCCGCCCCGATGGCAACGGCAATGGCAGCCGACAGCACAGCGCCTCCGACCAGGATGACAAACGCCGCAAAGAACACATTGCGGGCGAAGTTCAGATAATCCGCCGCAACGACAATGGCCACGAACATAATCAGCACGCGCGCCACCGAAGCCAGCCGCCGCGGCATGGGCAGGTCTTCGTTCACCGCCCACACCAGGAAGCTGCGCCCCAGGTACTGGCTGAGCCACGCGCCGGCAAGCAGAATGAGGCCCGCCACCACCAACTTCGGCAGCAGAAAGACAAAGCCCTCGATCATCTGCGTGGTGAGGTTGGTATCGAAAACGCTCAACCCCATCAGCAGCCCGCTCAGCAGCAGACCCCAGTACACGGTTTCGGCCACGATGCGCGAGGCGCGCAACCGTCCGGAGCGGTCGATCATATACGCCACTCCGCTTTGCCGCAGGAACTTGTCGATGGTGAGTCCCTTGAAAATCTTGTGCAGCACCCAACGCGCGAGCACGGCGGCAACGTAGAAGGACAGAATCAGCGTCAGCGCGGCCAGCAGCGAGGGCAGGTAGGTGGTGGCATGAAAGTGCAGGCGGTCACCCGCGCCCTGTAGGACTTTCTGTACGATTTCCAGCATATTCGATACCTTCCTTCTCCTCCCCATTTCCACGCGCTTCCGGATTGTTCCACCGTCGGCGCAGGTACGGTTTCCATTCTTCGAACGTCAGACAGAGTTTCTCGATGCGATCTTCCACTTCGCTCGCCACCATCGATTCAGTTTCGATCACGAACGAAGCCACGCGCGCCAAATAGAGCGCCGTGAGCGATTTCACGATCACGCCGCGCGACACCGGACTGCGCTTGTAGGCGCAGGCGAAATCGAGCACGATGCGCACCCACAAATCGTCTTCCATGTGGAAGGGACCATGCGGCGTGGCCGCCAGCCGGGCCAGTTCCTCGACGCCGCGCATTGTCGCCGGGTGCAACGCCATCGCCCAGACCTCGCGCAACTCGCCGGCGCAGCGGGCGAACGTCTGAATCATGCGTTCCACGTTGACGTGGATCGGATCCAGCCCGACATCGAAACGGAACCCGAACAACTCGGCGGGCTCGGTGGATTCCTTTTGTTGCCAGACGTTCTCGTACTCCTGCATCAGCAGGAAGACGCTGCCCACCACCTGCTGGAGCATGGCGCTCAAATCCGAGCCCGGATCCTTGGCATCGTGCAGCTTCGCGCCGAGAAAGCTCTGGCAGACGCGGAAGCCCTCGGCGATGGCGATGGTCGTCATCCAGATGTCGATGCCGTAACGGGCCACGTCGGTTTCCCAATCGTCGCGCTTCAGATAGCGCTCGATGAGGCGCGCCGAGATGCCGAATTCGCCGCCGATCGGCTGCCGCACGCGCAGCCCGTAAAGCGCCCGCGTCAAGGGATAGACGATGCTGTTGGTGATCGTCCCGTCGTACTTGTGCCGGTGATAATAGGGGGCCACGAAATCGTAGCCGGCGAACATGATGGGCCGGATCAGCAGATCGATCCATTCCGGCGTGATGGAGCGCAGGTCGGAATCGACCACGCAGCAGGCCTTCGCGCCGAGATTGCGGGCCAGTTGAAAGATGAGCCGGAACGCGCTTCCCTTCCCCGGAATGCCGTGAT
Organism: uncultured Candidatus Solibacter sp.; assembly: GCA_964402295.1. GTDB lineage: Bacteria > Acidobacteriota > Terriglobia > Bryobacterales > Bryobacteraceae > CADEFT01. Next base: position 8,601 of record CAYOBO010000028.1, read on the forward strand.
ACGGAAACGACAGCCGGTGCGCCGCCACCACGGGTGTGGTGAGCAGCATGAGGTGGCTGTCTTCGACACGCGCCGAAAGCACCGCGTCGCGCGTGCCGTCGGTCGAGCCGCCATCGGAATTGATGACCACTCCGTTCCATTGCGGAAAATACTTGGCCAAGCCGGCGTAGGCCGCGCGCACCACGTGTCCGATGGTGCGCGCGTTGTTGTAGCTGGGAATGCCGATGACGATGTCGGCGCGGTTCAGGAATTCCGTGGCGCGTCGGGCTTCGTCTGGCAATACGATATCCGGCATGTTGTGTCCTTAGGCGGTCACGGCCTCCCGCTCCCGCGCGTCCTTGTCCACCGCGTCGAGCAGCATTTCGAAGAACTCAGGGATAGCGGCCAGCACGCGGTTCCAGTTGGGGATCGGCGGCACACCGCCCGGATCCTCCAGAAATTCGTTGGCGGCCGCACGCAGGCTGCGGGCGAAGGTGGCCACGGCCATTTCCTCGGCGTGGCGGTCGAACTTCAGCCCGTTCAGCATGGCATCGGCGTAGTAGCGGGCCACGGTGTCCTCGGCCATGCGCACATAGCGCACTTCGAGCGCGCGGAAATGATCGGAGGTGAAGGCCAGCCCTTCGGAGGCCAGCGTGCGGAACAAGGATTTGGCAATGTCGCCGGTCATGCGCGCCAAGCCCTTGCTGGCATCGTCCGCCGACAATACCTGATGCTTATGCTCGTAGGTATCCATCAAGTCCACCTGGCAGGTGCGGCTCACCGCGCAGTTGCGGAAGACCTCGGCGAGGACGCCAACCTCCAGCCCCCAATCGGAGGGAATACGATTGACGCGGGCGAGGTTGGCGTCCATGGCAAACTCACCGGCCAGTGCATAGCGGAAGCTGTCGATGAAGCGCAGGAAGGGGGTCCCGGGGACCATCCCTTCGAGGGTGCGAATGAGCGGCGTCATGAACAGGCGCGTGACGCGCCCGTGCATGCGGTCGGTAACGCGGGCATAGTAGCCCTTGCAGAACTCGAAGCCCAAGTGGGGGTGCGTAATGGGGTAGCAGAGCCGGGCCAGCAGTTGGCGGTCGTAGTTCACAATGTCGCAATCGTGCAGTGCGATCACGTCGCAATCCCCGGCGGCCAGCAGATAGCCGTAGGCAAGCCAGCAGGAACGGCCCTTGCCATCGCGCCCGGCCGAAAGCCCGCGGTCCTCGAGCAACTGGAGCAGCTTCTGGATGCGGGGGCTTTCCACCCAGATGGGGCTGACCGGGGTGTAGTAATTGTCGAAGAACGATTTGGCTCGCAGGAACTGTTCGCGGTTGGCGCGCCCGATGACCACGACGATGCGCTGGAGGTAGCGGACCTTTTGAAGATCCGCCACGATGCGCTGCATGGCGACGGTTTCGAACTCCGTAATCAGCGCCGGCAGAACCAGCCCGATGGGCTTGCGGCGCCCGAAGTTCTCCAAGTCTCTCTCCAACCGTTCCAGGTTGTTATGCGTCAGCCGGTGCAGCGTTGTCACGAGTCCGGTCTGGTAGAAATCAGCCATATTGAGTGCCTCTCCCAAGACTAGCGGGCAGGGACAGGAAAGCCCATACAGTATCCGGGGTATTTCCGGACCGTAAGCCCTGTAGTGGTTTTTCTGCGCTCGAATGCAGCCGCCGGGGTATAGGATCGCGCGCCCCATCGATGCCACGATGGGGCGATGCCACAAACCAAGAAACGCTATGAAGCCGTCATCGCCGCCATGGAGCGCGCCTTGCGGGAGGAACTGGCCCGGGTGCGGGAGAACATCGCCATCGAGCGCAGCGCCGATGAAGTGGATGCGCGTGTGGGGCTGGATGCACGCGACATGGACACGGTGCGGCTGATGCGCGCCAGCCGCCTATTGGAGCAATTGCGGGCTGCCCGCAAGCGGCTGCGCGAGGGAACTTTCGGAATTTGCGAGGCCTGTGGCGAAGACATCGCCCCCAAGCGGCTGGCCGTGGTTCCTTGGGCCGAGTGCTGCGTGAGTTGCCAGGAGCGGCGCGATCAGGAGTTGCCGCCCGGTGCGCCGCCCTCAGAATACGAGCACGGGATGGTAGAGGTTCGGTAGCTTGACCTCGCCAATGGCGAGCAGATTGCCGCCGGCATCGAGGGCGCGGACGTACTGCGCGCCCTTGGCGATGCGGAACGGAGAGACGCGGAAGTCGCGGCCCTGGCGGATCTGGTTTGCCGTAATCGGATCCACCACCTCGGCTGGAAATTGCGGCAGCAGCTTGCCCGCGGGAATGAGCGCCTCGGCCAGGCGGCCCTCCTTCGAGAGCTCTTCGAGTTCGGCCAGCGTGTGCGCCTGATCGAGCGTGAAGTCTCCGCTCGCCGTGCGCAGCAGTTCCTTGAGATGCGCCCCGCAGCCGAGCGCTTGGCCCAGGTCGTGCGCCAAGCTACGGAGATAGGTGCCCGCCGAGCAATGCACATCGATGCGAATCCAATCCGGCCCCATCTCGAGCAGGTCCAGCGAGTAGACGGTCACCTCGACGGGCGGCAGGTCGACGGCCACGTTCTTGCGGGCCAGCTTGTAGGCGGGCGTGCCGCCGATCTTCTTGGCCGAAATGGCCGGCGGCCTCTGCTGAAGCACTCCGCGGAATTGGCTGAGCGCTTGATCGATCCGATCGCGGTGGAGCGCCACGGCCACGGGTTCCGATGCCGGCTCGCCTTCGCGGTCATAGGTGTTGGTGGAGTAACCGAATTGGATCAAACCCTGGTAGCGCTTGTCAGAGCGCATGTAGAACTGCGCCAGGCGCGTGGCGCGGTTGAGCACCAGCGGCAGCACTCCCGTGGCCATCGGATCGAGGGTTCCTAAATGTCCGATTCTCTTCGTCCCGGCGATTCTTCTCATCTTCGCGACCACGTCATGCGAGGTCCAGTCGGGGGACTTATTGACTACGATCACACCATCCATGCAACAATCCAGAGTAGCACCCACAATCCCGTGAATCCTCTACTGAGCGTTGACGAATTACGGCGCGCCTACCGGTTGATGCTGACCTCCCGACGCCTGGATGACCGTGAGGTATTGCTCAAGCGCCAGAACAAAATCTTTTTTCAGATCAGCGGAGCGGGCCACGAGGCCGTTCAGGTGGCGGCAGGGTATCTGCTGCGCGCCGGTTCCGACTGGATCTATCCCTATTACCGCGACCGCGCCTTGTGCCTGACCTTGGGGGTAACGCCCGAGGATATGCTGCTCCAGGCGGTGGGGGCCGGGGCCGATCCCGCCTCTGGGGGTCGGCAGATGCCGTCGCATTGGGGGAGCGCTCCGCTGCGGATTGTTTCATCGTCCTCTCCGACAGGTACGCAATTTTTGCAGGCCGTGGGCTGCGCGGAAGCCACGTTGCGGCTGAACCCCGGCGCCGGGGAGATTACGGTAGTGTGTTCGGGGGATGGAACCACCAGCGAGGGCGAGTTTTGGGAATCGCTGAACGTGGCCGCGATGGAGAAACTCCCGCTGCTCTATCTGATTGAAGACAATGGATATGCCATCTCGGTTCCGATTGAAAAGCAGACGGCCGGAGGCAGCATTTCGAAGCTGGTGGCCTGTTTTCCGGGCCTGTATGTGGAGGAGGCCGACGGGACCGACTTTACAAAATCTTACGAAGTTCTGGAACGGGCGATTCGCTGGTGCCGGGAGGGGAAGGGTCCGGCGCTGGTGCATGCGCATGTGATCCGGCCGTACTCGCACTCGCTGTCGGATGACGAGCGGCTGTACAAGACGGATGCCGAACGCGATGCCGAGGCGCGGCGCGATCCGGTGTTCCGCTTTCCGGAATGGCTGCTGGCGCAAGGCGCCGCGGACCGGCACACGCTGCAACTGATTGGCCATGAAGTGGAAGCCGAGGTACAGCGGGCCACGGAAGCGGCGCTGCGGGCGGCGCCCCCGGCCTCGGGCAGCGCGTTGACATTTCTTTACAGTCCGGTGGTGGATCCGTGCGGAGCGGAGTTCGAGGCTGTCCCGGCGCCGGTGGGCGAGCCGCGCACGATGGTGGATTCCATCAACCTGACGCTGCATGAGGAGATGCGGCGGAACGAGAAGATACTTGTCTTCGGCGAAGACGTGGCCGATTGCGGGCATGAGCAGAACCTGCGCATGGTGAAAGGCAAGGGCGGCGTGTTCAAGGCGACGCAGGGCTTGCAACGCGAGTACGGGGACCGGTGCTTCGATACGCCGCTGGCCGAGGCGGCCATCGTGGGCCGGGCGATTGGCTTGGCGACGCGCGGGTTCAAGCCCGTGGCCGAGATTCAATTTTTCGATTACATTTGGCCGGCCATGATGCAGATTCGCGATGAGTTGGCCACCATGCGCTGGCGCTCGAACAACAGCTTTTCGTGCCCCGCCGTGATCCGTGTGGCGATCGGCGGATACCTGAGTGGCGGGGCGGTGTATCATAGCCAGTCCGGGGAGGTGGAGTTCACGCATATTCCGGGGCTGCGGGTGGTGATGCCGTCGAACGCGCAGGATGCCTGCGGGTTGCTGCGGACGGCGCTGCGCGCGGACGACCCGGTGCTGTTTTTGGAGCACAAGAAGCTGTATCGCGAGCCGTACAACCGCGGGCCGCATCCGGGCCCGGATTATACGATACCCTTCGGCAAGGCACGGCTGGTGAAACCGGGGCAATCGCTGACCGTGGTGACCTACGGGGCGCTGGTGCAGAAATCGATGGTGGCGGCGGCGCAGTTGGAGAAGCGGAATGCGCAGTGGAGCGTGGAGGTGATCGATTTGCGATCGCTGCTGCCGTATGATTGGGAGGCGATTGCCCGCTCGGTGCGCAAGACGAACCGGCTGCTGGTGGTGCATGAGGATACGCGGAGTTTCGGGTTTGGGGCGGAGATCGCCGCCCGCGTGGCGGATGAGTTGTTCGGGGAGTTGGATGCTCCGGTGGGACGTGTGGCCGCCTTGGACACGTGGATTGCCTACAATCCGGCGATCGAGGATGAGATTCTGCCGCAGGTGGCAGACGTGGTGCGCGAGGCGGAGCGGCTGCTGCGCTACTGACGGCCGGGGGGCGGCTTCGAAATCGCGAAATGTGTCAGATTTTGTAAAGTCGCGCATTTTGGAA
>CAYOBO010000028.1:13778-57379 GCA_964402295.1 uncultured Candidatus Solibacter sp.
CGTCCGCGCGAAGCCGGGCGCGAGGTTGTTGTTGTTGTGGGCGCTGACGATGTAATCGTTGTCCGTCAGATTCTCCAGATTGGCTTGCAGGCGCAGCTTCTCGGTCAAGGTGTAAAACAGCGCGGCGTCGGCGCGCGTGAAGCTGGGGATGATGACGGTGTTGTCGAATCCGGCCCACATGTCGGCCTGATGGATAAGCCCGAGTCCGCCGCTGAGGCGCGGCAGGATGCGGTAGTTGTTCCACAGCGAGAAGGTGTGGTGGGGCACCAGGGCCGCCTTCTTGCCGAGAGCGGCGGCGGCGGTGGGGCTGCTGATATAGGCATCCTGATATCCGTAGCCGCCGGCCACGGACCACTTGCCGGTGAGGTTTCCGTTGATGCCGAGTTCGAAGCCGTTGGTGCGCTGGCTGCCGGTTTGAACAATGATCGCCGGATTGTTGGGATCCACGGAGCGCGTGTTGGTGCGGTCCAGGCGGTACAGCGCGGCCGTGAGGGTGAGGTAGCGCTGCACGTCCCACTTGATGCCCGCTTCGTAGTTGGTGAACTTCTCGGGCTTCAGCGTCTGCGTGGTGGCGTCGAGCGAGCTGAACTGGTCCCCCGCACTGGGCAGGTAGGAGACGCTGTAGTTGAAATAGACCGACAGCGGGAGGATGGGCTTGAGGACCACGCCGGCACGCGGCGAAACCATGTTGTCCATGCGGCGGAGGCCGGCATTGGTGCGATTATTGTGGAACTTGAGGTCGAAGCGATCGAAGCGGACGCCTCCGATCAGTTGTACAAAGCGCGACAAGTTGACCTGATCCTGAAAATAAGTTGCGGCTACGGTGTTCACGGGCCGGTTGTCGGCGTCGGTGGCGGACGGGCGGAAGGTCACCGGAGTGAAATCCGTCGGATTGGCGAAGGGGACGCTGATGGAGGTTGCCGTGTTGTTGAAATAGGCCGTCTTGCGGAGGTTGTCTGTTGCCTGGCGCCCGAATTCCGCGCCCACAAGCACGGTGTGCCGCATGGAACCCGTGTCGGCCACCACCGTGAGGTCCGTCTGGTTGAAGGCGTTGTTGCGTTGCGTGCCGTTGTTGTAACCGGACAGGCTCACCATGGTTTGGGTGGCGTTCACCGCTCCGGGAAAAACGTTTTGGTAGAACTTGTCGTAGGCGCCGAACAAGGTGTTGTTGCGCAGGTTCACTCTAGCGCCGAATTGGCGCTCCACGGTGGCCGTTCCGAGATGGACACCGGCGTGGCTCGTGCTTTCGTTCGGATTGCCGAAGAAGGTGGAACGGTGGGCGCTGGACGGCCGGCCGCGGAACGAGGGAATGCCGCGGTCGGTGATGCGCTCATCGCGGAAGTATTCGTATCCGAGGCGGATTTTGGTGAGCGGATTGGGCGTGAAGGTGACCGTGGGAGCAATGCCGTAGCGGCGCAAGTTGAAGTAGTTGCGGAAGCTGTCGGAATCCTCGAACATGGCGTTGAGGCGGAATGCCGTCTTATCGCCCAGAGGCTGGCCGACGTCGCCGGCGATGCGTTTGTTGCCGAACGAACCGCCCTGCAAGGACAGCTCGCGCAGCGGCGTGAAGCCGGCTTCCTTGGTGACGCGATTAATGACGCCGCCACCGCCGCCGCGGCCGAAGATCATGGCGTTCGGACCCTTCACGGCCTCCACGCGTTCGAGGTTGTATAGGTCGCGGATGTACTGCACGTCGTCGCGCACGCCGTTGACGTAGAAGTCCGAGGTGGTGGCGTTGCCGCGAATGACAGGGGCGTCGCGATGCCCTTCCCCGGTGGCCATGGTGATGCCGGGAACGTAGCGCACGACGTCAGCGAGGCCGGCCATGAGCTGGTCGCGCATCAGTTCGCGGGGCACAACGGTGATGGACTGCGGCACATCGATGAGCGCGGTGGGCGTCTTGGTGGCCGTACTGGTGGCGATCACCTGATAGCCGGCCGATTCGGTAACCGTGACGGTGGTACGCTGCTCGGAAACCGGCATCACGATCTCCAGCGGTGCGGCGCCGGCTTCGGCGCGGATGGATTGGGAGACATCCTGGAAGCCGTCGGCGGTGATTTTGAGCCTATAGGTTCCGGCATCCAGTTGCAACACAAATTCTCCTACCGGACCGGAGACCGTGGACCATCCGCCGGGGCGGCCATCGGGAGAAGCGACGATTCTCGCCCCCGGGATGGTTGCCCGCGTCTCATCGAGCACCTTTCCGTGCACAGCGATTTTCGATTGCGCCGGCAACAGGCAGGCAGACAGGCCGAACAGCCAAACGGTGAGTGTCATCTCATTTCATCCCTTCGCGGTATCCTCGGAGCCTCCGCTCCAAATCGCAACTTATTTGCAACAAGAGAAGTATACCACGATCTGGAGCGATGTCTAGATGCAGTTCTACGGCGAATCGCTTTTCCGTGCGGATGGGCAAACCGGGGGATGGGGCAGCGGCGCGGCGTGGAGTCATACAATAAAACCCATGCCAACGTCGGAACCCTGCATCACTGCCGTGCACATTCATCGCCTTTCGGGGAAATTGCACAGGCGCTTCGGGTGGTCACTGGACTGGACCACGACACGGCAGGCGACGCTGGTGGAGGTGCGCACGGATTCAGGGCTGACCGGATGGGGCGATGGGTATTTCGGGGGTGAGGAATTCATCCGCGATCCGTATTGCGTGGTGGGCCAATCCATATTCGCGGCGGCGAATATATTGAATACCCGTCTTGTGGCGGCAGGCGGGTTTCAGGCGCGGACGCGGTTTCTGCGCGCCGGCGGACTGGACATGGCGCTGTGGGACCTGCAAGGCAAGGCGCTCGGTAAGCCGGTGTGGCATTTGTTGGGGACGCAATACCGCGGGCGCGTGGAGCCGTACTGCACGGCGCTGTACCGCGTGGACACCTCGGACCTGGCGGCGTATCTGGCCGAGGAGGCCATTGGATGGGAGGCGCGCGGCTATCGGACGATTAAGATGAAGATCGGCTACGGGCCGGAAACTGATTTGCGGATCGTGCGCAAGGTGCGCGAGGCGCTGCGTACGGAGACGGCGCTGGCCGTGGACGCCAATTGCGCCTATGACGCGGGCACGGCGGCCATGCTCGGCAAGCAACTGGAGGCGTTCGGGCCGGCGTGGTGGGAGGAGCCGATTCTGGCCAACGATTATGCGGGTTATGCGCGGTTGCGGCAGGCGTTCTCGATTCCGCTGGCGAGCGGCGAGTCGATGACGACCGAGGAAATGGCGGTGCATTACGTCGCGCCGCGGCTGGTGGACATCCTGCAACCGGATATCGAAAGCGTGGGCTTCACGGGCGGGCAGCGGCTGGCGTGGCTGTGCTGGCTGCACCATCAGCGGCTGGCGCCGCACAACTGGGGGACGGCCATCCGTACGGCGGCCATTCTGCACTGGGTGAGCACGATTCCGCGCCTGACGGAAGGCTTGCAGGCGCACGGCAATCTGTTCGAGCTGGACCGCACGGAGCATCCCTTCCGCGATGCAGTGATCGAAGAGAAGATCGACATCGAGGAGGACGGGATGATCGGCGTGCCGGAGGCGCCGGGGCTGGGCGTGACGGTGATTCCGGAAGCGGTGGAGCAATTCCGGACGGAGCATATTGTCGTGAAATGAGCCGCTATCCCTGGTTGCATTCCGCGTTTACGGATGGGGTTTTCCTACTTTCGCCGGCTTTTCTGGTGACAGCGGCGGTGCTGCTGTGGCCGGGATTTTTCACGGCGGAAAACGACGTCTCACCCGTGCTGTGGCTGGCGCTGGTGGTGGGCGTGGATGTGGCGCACGTGTATTCGACGCTGTACCGGACGTATTTCGATAAAGAGGAATCGGTGCGGTATCGGACGTTGCTGATCTTCATCCCGCTGGGGTGCTGGATTGCGGGAATGCTGCTCTATTCGGCGGGGAAATTCGTGTTCTGGCGGACGCTGGCCTATCTGGCGGTGTTTCATTTCGTGCGCCAGCAATACGGCTTTTTGCGGCTGTATGCGCGGAAGGAGGACGGGCCGCGGTGGGGACGCTGGATCGATGGGGCGGCGGTGTATCTGGCCACGCTGTATCCGCTGGTGTACTGGCATACGCATCCGCGGTCGTTTCACTGGTTTCTGCCGGGGGATTTCGTTCCGGTGGCGGCGGCATGGGTGGAACGGGTGGTGCTTGCTTTGTATGTGGGCGCGCTGGCGGCGTATGCGGCGCGGGCGGTGGCCGAGGCGCGGCGCACCGGCGTGGTGAATGTGCCGAAACACCTGGTGCTCGCCGGGACGGCGCTTTCCTGGTACACGGGGATCGTCTGGTATGACGGCGATTTGACGTTCACGGCGACGAACGTGGTGGCGCACGGGGTGCCGTACATGGCGCTGATCTGGATCTTTGAACGCAAGAAGAGCGGGGCGCGGATTTACCGCCCGGCCATGGCGCCGCTATTCGTGGGCTTCCTGCTGGTGCTGGCCTATGTGGAAGAGGCGTTCTGGGATGTGCTGGTGTGGCGCGATCATACGCAGTTCTTCTCCTGGCTGGCTTTTCTGCCACATTTGGAAGAACAGGCGGCGCTGGCCGTGGTGGTGCCGCTGTTGGCGGTGCCGCAAGCGACGCATTATGTGCTGGATGGGTTCATCTGGCGGATCCGTAAAGGGGCCTTGACGCCGGTGGCGCTATAGGCGGCAAGCTCCAGTACTCGCGCCAATCGATAGTTACAGGACCGATGACGATTGTACTACGAGAGAAAATAGACGTAGGGTGAATTACTACGGATTCATTTCCTTGCGAACGAAACCTATCCTGGATACATGAATCGGAGCCAACTTCTCAGTCTCTTGTTTGCGGGCACACTTGTTTGCCCTGCCGCGACCATTACCCTGACGGGGGTAGACAACAGCCGCGGGATGAATTTGAACTACGCCGTGAACGGAAGCAATACAGTCAGTTACGCGGGAGCGATCCAGATCACTGTAACGGGAGTACCGGCGGGCACGGTGAACGATCTGGCGTTTTGTGTCGACCTTTTCACGTCGATCGGGCTGGGCAGTTACGCCTCGACGCTACAATCGCCATCGGCGGTGGCCAACGGAGAGCGGGTGGCTTGGCTATTGCAGAACGTTCTGGGCGATGTCGATACGGCGCGGGAGGGCGCGGGGCTGCAACTGGCGATTTGGGATATTGTGCACGACAATGGCGACGGATTGGCGGCGGGCGCGATCCGGCAGCACAGCGCCCCCAAAGCCGCCGATCTGGCGGCGTATGGGTTTGCGGCGACGTATCTGGCGCTGAGCGCCGGGCAGAGTTCGACTGCGGGGACGGTGTATCAGAATGTGAGTTTTCAGGGAGTGCCGGCGCAGACGCTGATGGGAGCGGAGACGGTGGTGCCGAACCCCGAACCCGGCACCTGGGCGATGCTCGGGCTCGGGGCAGGGTTGATTGGAGTGGCGCGGGTTAGAATTCGACGCGCAGGTTGAACTGGATGACGCGGGGGAGGCCGCGCTGTCCGGTGACGCGTCCGAAGTTACCCGAAGTCGGGTCTGTGTTGGGCGCGGCGAAGTTGGTGTGGTTGGTGGCGTTGAGCAGGTCGACGGAGAACTTGGCGACGATGCCGCGCTCCTGCTTAATGGGGAAGAGGCGTTCGATCTTCACGTCCCAATTGCGGATGCCGTCGGAGCGGAGGGCGTTGGTGCGGAAGGGAAAGACGCGCACGTGGTAGCCGCCGGGCTGCTGCGAGGCGCGGCCTTCGAACATGTTGGCGGGCAGCGTGCCGGTACCGCGGTAGGCGATGGAGCTATCGAACCACTGGCGGATGTCGCGGCTGCGCATCTCGCCGCTCTTCAGGAGGCCTTCGAGCACGTTGGGATCGCCGTTGAAAAAGCGGTTGCCCCAATCGGTGGCGGGACCGGTTTGGCGCTGGTAGATCCAGCTCAGGTTCCAGTTGCCGACGATGTGGCTGAGCGGGCCGTCCTTGACGAACGCGCGGCCTTTGCCGAAGGGGGTTTCCCAAACCGTGGTCCAGGCCATGCGGTGGGGCAGGACGAGGTTGTTAATGCGCTCGGTGGGAGCGGTATCGAACTCGTTGGCGTAGACGTCGGCGACATTGCTGGTGGCGCGAGTATACATAAAGGACATGGTGATGCCCTTGGCGTAGCGGCGCTCGACGAGGACCTGGAGATCGTGGTAGCGGTTGTAGCCGAGGGAGTCCTTGAAATCGACGCCGGGGCGGAGGCCGTTGACGCCGTTCATCTGCGGGAAGGCACGCAGGAGGCGGTGGCGGGCAATGACGGTGGAAGTGAACATGCCTTGGCCGGAGAGGTAATTGAATAGCGTCGGGTCGGAGGTGCGCAGCGCGGTCAGGTTGTTGATGTGGAACGGATTGGGGACGTTGGCGTTGAGGAAGTTGTCGCGCGCCTGGTCACGCGTGCTTCCGGTGGTCCAGAATTGGCTGGGAAGGAAGTCAATGCGCTGGCTGACGGGGATGGAGGAATAAGCTCCGTTGTAGGAGACATCGAGCAGGGTTCTGTCCATGATCTCGCGCTGGATGCCGATTCTCCAGCGCTGCTGGAGGGCGGGGCGGAAGTTCCAGGGCAAGGAGGTAAAGCCGCGGCCGACGCGGGGCATGGCGCCGAGTTTGCTTTGCAGGGGCTCATCGAAACGGGTGCCATCGGCGCGGACGGGGAATGGGTCATGGATCGGGGTGCGGCCGGTGGCGAGACCCGCGGCAGCGCCTACTCCGCAACAGAAGGTGAGTCCGGCGTCGGTGGTGAGCGGGGTACCGGTGGCTTGGTTATAGCCGAACGTATCGGGGCGGGTGTTGCTGGAGTTCAGGGTATCCATATACATCCCGTAGCCGCCGCGGATGACGGTCTTGTTGTTGAGCTGGACGACGGCGCCGAACTTGGGCAGGAGGATATGCGTGCCCTTGGTGGCCGAATCGAAGCCGTTAGTGCCGAGGTAGGCGGTGCCGCCGAGGACACTGAACTGCGAAGCGGGCATCTCCGGGATCGGGTTGCGGGCGTAGGCGGCCTGCACGAGGTCGGTGATGGGCAGCTTGAGGTCGGCGATGAAGGGGGCGGCAATGGCGCGGTTGAAGCGTTCGGTGATGCCGCCTTCGCGTTCGTAGCGCAGGCCGAGCGAAAGGCGCAGCTTGCCGTTCACGCGCCAGTCGTCCTGGAGGAAGAAAGCGCGGCGCGGTGTGGAAAAAAACGTCGAATCGTTGGTGTCGATGCCGATGGAGTTGGGGACGCCCATCATGAACGCTGCCCAATCGTGGCCGTGGCTGGCCGATACGTTGTCAATGTTACTGGCGCGGGTATAGGCATTGCGCCAGGTGAAGGCGCCCGAGGAACTGCCCGGGCCAAGGCCAGACCACTGATGGCGGCGCTCCTGCCAGCCGTACTTGAAGGAGTGGCTGCCGCGGATGGTGGTCATATTGACGCGAAGCTCGTAAGCGTTGGCGAGGCTGCCGACGATGGGGAAGCCGCCGGAGACATCGGAGATGTTGTTGAAATCGAGCGAGGGGAGCACGCGATTGGCGCCGGCGCGGGCTTCGAGGTAATCGGGCAGGCCGACATCCTTGGGGCCGAAGGCCGTGCGCGTGGTGTTGCGGCTGCCTTCCTCAAAGCGGCTCAAGCCCATGTTCACATCGAGGATGTTGTAGGAGTCGATGCTCCACAGCCAGTTCACGTTGCCGCCCTTGTTGATGCGCGTGAGGCCGTTCGAGTGCAGGCCGCGCTTGGTTTCGTAGGTCCAGTCGTATTCGTCGGCCAGACGGTCGTTCCACTGCCAGCGCAGGTTGACGCGGTGACGGTCGTTGATGACGTAGTCGTAGCGGTTGATAATGGAGTTGAACTTTTCATCCTTGGGCATGGCGAAGGCGAGGTAGTTGTTCAACTGTTCGGGCGTGACGAGGCCGGGGACGTTGTTCGGATTCGGGTAGAGCGCGACGTAGAACTGGTACATCGGGTTGAGCACGGGAATGCCGCGGTTGCCGGGGAAAGGCGTACGGACGACGTTGTTGCCGTCGCGGCGGGCGGTGCGCGGATCGTAGATGGTGAAGCGGCGCGCGCCATCGGGGGCGTTGAGCAGTTCCGAGAAATCGCCCTGGCGCATGGCGAGCGTGGGAACGGTGCGGTTCAACTGCCCGTCGGTGGTTTCGGCCTTGGATTGGCGGATGCCGTTCCAGGTGATGGTCCAGAAGAGCTTATCCTTGCCGTTGAAGATTTTCGGCAGATAGACCGGGCCGCTGGCCATAATGCCGTAGTTGTTGGATCGGCCGGTGGCCTGCTTTGGCGTATCCGGGGAGATGCGTCCGGCGGCGACGGCGGCGTTCCAGTTTTCCCGGGCAAAGTGGCCGGTGGCGTTCCAGCGCTGCTGCCAGTGCTGATTGAAGAGCGACCCGCTGAGTTTGTTGGATCCGGAGCGGGAGCTGACGTTAATGGCGGCGCCGGAGGTGAAGCCCTGGCTGGCATCGAAGTTCGAGGTTTCGAGTTTGAACTCGGTGATGGAGTCGGCGGGAGGAACGTAGCCGACGCGGCGGCCGGTGCCGGTGACGGTCATGCCGTCGATGGTGTACTCGTTCTGGCCGACGCCGCCCATCGTATTAAAGGATGAGGTGCCGGCGTTATCGAAGGGGCGGCGGTATTCGGGCTGGCCGGTCCACTGCATGCCGGGGGCGAGCGCGGTGAGGGCGAAAGGGTTGAGATCGGAGAACGGGAGGTTGATGAGTTCGCGCTGGTCGAGCACGCGGCCGCCGCTGGCGGTGGTGGTTTCGAGAAGCGGCGCTTCGGCGGTGACTTCGACGGTCTCGACGACCTGTCCGACGTCGAGCGTGAGGTCGATTTCGAGGCGGCTGCCGACGTTGACGGTCAGGCCGGAGCGGAGGAGTTTCTTGAAGCCGGGCGCCTCGACGGCTACGGAATAAGTGGAGGGTTCGAGGAAGTTGACCTCGTAGTAGCCGGTGTCGTTGGTGACGGCGCGGCGGGTTTCATTGGTGGCCGTATTGGTGACGGCCACGCGTGCACCCGCAATGACGGCGTTCTGTGTGTCTTTCACTCGTCCGGTGATGGCGCCGCGCGATTCCTGTGCGGAGAGCGAGGCGGGGAGAAAGGCAAGGGTGAGAAGAAAGCAAGAAGTGCATCTGGACATTTCGCGGTCCCCTAAAAAAGCGTTCCCCCTCCCCGTGACCACAACAAGACTATGGGAGGGTTTTATCGGATTCAGGATAGCACCCAGAAGTGGGAAGCGGAAGGCAAAGCCGGCCGCCGGGTAGGTGCTGCATGTGGTGGGGCGATGCGGCGGTGGCGGCCGAGGCTGCGAGTTGCGTGCGGGCGATGCAGAGTTAACATCTCGGGCACGAACATTTTGGCTTCTTGAGCGTACATAGATCCAAAGGGCCGGTGGCGCGATCCGGCGCTTTCGAAATCGACCCAACAAACCCCTGCTGCTGGAGGACGCTATGAGACCGTGGCTATACGTGTGTCTGATTGCCGGAACCGTACTGGGACAGTCGGCGCCGGATGGGTGGGAGAAACAATTGCTGGAAGCCAACCTGCTGGCGCGGCAGGGCAAGTTCAGCGAAGCGGAAAAGCTCTATGGGGAGGCGATTCGACAGGCGGAGTCTTTTCCGGAAGGAGACATTCGGAGGGCGAAGGCATGGAACAATCTCGGTGCGCTGTATCATCAGACGGGCCGGTACGCAGAGGCGGAAGAGATGTACGGAAAAGCGCTGCCGGCCTACAGCGAGTTGCAGGGGATGGCGCGCGCTTCGTATGCATCGGTGCTGAACAATCTGGCCGAGGTGCATCGCATGCGCGGGCGCTATCAACAGGCCGAGGCGCTGTTTCGCAAGGCCATCGCGGAGCGCGAACAACACAATCCCACGGACAAGGACATTGCCGCGCCGTTGAATAATCTTGCCGTGCTGCTGAATCTGCAAGGGCATCCGGCGGAGGCGGAGCCGCTGGTGCGGCGGGCCATCGCGACGTGGGAAGAGAAGTACGGCGACGTGCATCGGAACGTAGCTTCGAGCTACAACACGCTGGGCGAGACGCTTCGGCTGTTGGGGCGGCATGAGGAATCGGAGCAGGCGCACCGGCGGGCGATGGAAGTGCGGGCCAAGGTGCTGCCGGAGGGACATCCGGAAATGGCCACGGGGCTGAGCAATCTTGGATCGGCGCTGTACGGGCAGGGCAAGTATGCCGAGGCGGAAGCACTGTACCGGCAGGGGCTAGCGATCCGGGAGAAGGCGCTGGGCGGAAAGCATCCGGCGATTGCGTTTTTGCTGAACAATATCGGCACGGCTTTGCAGGCACAGGGCAAGAGCAGCGAGGCGGAGAATCATTACCGGCGGGCGATGGAGACGATGGAAGCGACGGGCGCGGCCGGACATACGGATTATTCGAAGGCGGTGGAGAATCTGGCGACGCTATTTGTTTCGCAAGGAAAGATGGGCGGGGCGGAGGAGCTTTATCTGCGGGCGCTGGCGGTACGGGAGAAGGCCCTGGGGAAGCGCAGCCCGGTGCTGGGGGACACTTATGAGACGATTGCGCAGTTCTACCAACTGGCGGGCCGGATGACGGAGGCCGAGCGGTATTTGCGGAAGGCGCTGGAGGCTCGGGAGAACGCGTTCGGCCCGCAATCGGAGGAGGTGGCGCGGAATTTGACGAAGCTGGAGGCTCTGTACCGGGCGCAGCGGCGCGATGCGCAAGCGGACCGGATGCAGAACCGTGCGAAGGTAATTCGGAGCCTGATAGGGCAGTAGATTCGCCGTTACATGCGCTTGGCGGTGAACTCAGTGCCTTTGCGTTTGCCGCCCATGGTGCTGGTGCCTTTGAGTTCGTCGCCGGTGACGGAGCCGCTCCATTCGATTTTCACTTCGCCCTTTTTCTTATTCTGTTGCACGGTGGTGAAGGAGAAGCGGTCGCCTTCGATCTTGCCGTCCTTGATGGTCATGGTGACGTCGCGGCGTCCGCGGCCGGTGGTGACGGAACCGGTAAGCGTGGAGCCGTCGGCTTTCAGATCGAAGATGGTGGTTACGGTGGCAGTTTTTCCATTCTTACCTTTTGCTTCCGAGGTTGCTTTCCACTTGCCGTCGATGGAGGCCGCGAGCATGGTTCCGGCGAGTAGCGCGGAAACGAGAATCGAGGAAAATAGTGTTTTCATCAGTCGTGTCTCTCCTGTCCCATATTCCTAACACAGGAGAGGGGGAGAAGTTTCGGTTTGAATGAACGATTGCCATATGCGGCGACAGCGGCGGCGGGTCCGTATGACGGGCTGAAGCCGCTTCCGGTGAGCGTGCTGCTGGACAATGTACGCAGCGGATATAACGTAGGTGCGTTTTTCCGCACGGCGGATGCAGTGGGGCTGGAGAAGCTGTACTTGTGCGGGATTACCGGCAAGCCGCCGAATGCGGAGATTCGCAAGACGGCGCTGGGGGCCGAGGAAACGGTGGCTTGGGAGCACACGTGGGACGCGGCGGGGATCGTGCGCGAGTTGCGGGGGCGCGAGGTGGAGATTGTGGCGATCGAGACCAGCGTGCATGCGGTGGATTTGTTCGATTGGCGCCCGCGCTTTCCGGTGTGTTTGATTTTCGGGCACGAAGTGGAGGGCGTGGGCGAGGAATTGTCGGCGATGTGCGATAGGCATATCCGCATCCCGATGCTGGGGCGGAAGCATTCGCTGAACGTGGCGACGGCGGGGGGCGTGGTGTTGTTCGAGTTGTTGCGCAAGTACCGGCGGATGGCGGAGCGCGCGCACGGTGTCGGGAACCGTGTGACAATCTAGGGATACTCCGATGAAACTCCACAAGCGATCCCTTGCAGTTCTGGTTTTGCTGGCCGGCGCTTTCGCGCTATGGGCGCAGCAGGGCACGATGTTTCCACCGGTCCGCGGCACGCGGGAGATGGTGGCGGCGGCGAACAACTTCGAAGTGGAAGCGGGCTTCCGTATGTTGATGCAGGGCGGCAACGCCATCGACGCGGGGGTGGCGAGCGTGTTCGCGGCAACGGTGACCGAACAGGCGCGCGTGGGATTAGGCGGCGAAATGCCGCTGATTGTGAAGATGAACGGGAAGCCTCCGGTTGTGATCAGCGGAGTGGGCACGGCTCCGGAGAAGGCCACGGTGGAGTACTACCAGACGCGGAAGGCAGAAGCTTGGGAATCGGCGAACGATATGCCGCCGATTCCGGGGCAGGGGCTGCGGGCGGCGATTCTGCCGGGGCTTTTCGACGGCTTGATGCTGGCGCTGCGGAAATACGGCACCAAGTCGTTCGCGGATGTGATTGCGCCGGCGATTGAGTATGCCGATGCGTTCCCGATCGGGGAGGAATACGTTGCTTTCATTTCGCGGAACCAGCGCATTTTGCAGTTGTGGCCGGCGTCGGCGGAGTTTTTCCTGCCGGGCGGCGCACCGCCGAAGCGCGGAGAGATATTCCGCCAGCCGACGCTGGCAAAGACGCTGCGGGAACTGGCGGAGGTGGAAAAAAAGACGCGCGGCAATCGGGATAAGAAGCTGAAAGCGGTGCGCGACTACTTCTATAAAGGCAAGCTGGGGCAGCGCATCGCGGATTTTTCGGAAGCCAACGGGGGATTGATTTCGCGCAAGGATATGGCGGCGTTCGAAGCCGATGAGGACAAGCCGGTATGCGGCACCTACCGCGGCTATGAGGTGTGCAAGCCCGGGTTCTGGACGCAGGGGCCGGTGATGATTCAGGCGCTGAATATCCTGGAAGGCTACGATCTTAAGAAAATGGGCCACAACTCGCCGGAGTATCTGCACACGGTGGTGGAGGCGACGAAGCTGGCGTTTGCCGACCGCGACCGCTATTACGGGGATCCGAAGTTCAGTAAGCTGCCTGCGGAGACGCTGCTATCGAAGGAATACGCGGCGCAGCGGCGGCAACAGATCGACGCGGCGCGGGCATCGATGGAGCACCGTCCTGGGGCGATTCTGCCGCCGTTGCCGCCGCCGAGCCACTCAACGTCTCCGTCGCAGGCGCAGGATACGACTTGCGTGAACGTGGTGGACCGGCAGGGCAATGTGTTTTCGGCGACGCCGAGCGGGGCGTGGCTGCCATCGGTGATTGCAGGCGATACGGGAGTTCCCTTCTCCACGCGGCTGCAATCGTTTGTGCTGACGGCGGGGCATGCCAATCAGATCGGGCCGGGGAAGCGTCCGCGGGTCACATTAAGCCCGACTCTTGTTATAAAGGACGGCAAGCCGTATTTCGCGATGTCGACGCCTGGCGGGGATAACCAGGATCAGGCGATGTTGCAGGCTTTGCTGAATATCATTGAGTTCGGGATGAGCCCGCAGGAAGCGGTGGAGGCTCCGCGATTTCAAACGGAGCATTTCTACGGATCGTTCGCCAACCATGAATTCACGCCGGGAAAGCTGAATCTGGAACGGCGGATTCCGCAGGCGACCATGCAAGCGCTCGAGCAGATGGGTCATCGCGTACAGCCGAGCGGGGATTGGAGCAACGCCTCGGCGCCGACGGTGATTCGGATTGCCGATGGAGTGCTGGACGGGGGCGCGGATCCGCGCCGGCTGCGCTTTATTTTTGGGCGCTAGTTGTTTCGAATGGCAGTGTATCAATTAGAAGATTTGCAGGTCGACGGCAACACGATGGAGTTGCGGCGCGGCCGCGACGTGATCGACGTGGAGCCCAAGTCGTTCCGTCTGCTGGTGTATTTGATTGAGAACCGGACGCGGGTGGTTCCCAAGGAAGAACTGATCGAAAAAATCTGGAACGGCGCGGCGGTGACGGATAGTTCGCTGACGCGGGCGGTGGCGCAGATCCGTAAGGCGCTGGGCGACGATGCGCGGCAATCGCGGTTCGTGGATACGGTGCCGACGGTGGGATACCGGTTCATCGGACCGGTGGAGGAGTTGACGACGCCTCCGGCGGTGGGCGAGCCGGTGAATCCGGATCCGAAGATCAACTGGTGGGTGCCGCTGGCGGCGGTGACGGCAATTGTGGCGTCCTTTCTGATGCCCTACATCAAGCTGTGGACGTCATCGACGAAGCCGCCTTCGCGGGCGGTACAGTTCACGAACTCAGCGGGGCTCGATCTGCATCCGTCGTTTTCGCCGGACGGCAGTTCGATCGCCTACGCGTCGGACCGTACGGGGAGCTTCGAGATCTATGTGAAGCAGGTGCAGGCGGGCGGGACGGAGGTGGCGATCACTTCCGATGGGAAGAATAACATGGAACCGGCGTGGTCGCCGGATGGATCGCGGATTGCGTTTTACAGCGTGGCGGACCGTTGCATCTATGTTGTGCCATCGCTGGGCGGGCAGGCGAGGAAGCTGACGGAGTTTGGCTCGCAGCCGGTGTGGTCGGCCGATTCGAAGCGGATCTACTTCCGGTCGGAGGGAGCGCTGACGGTGTCGTTTACGGGACTGGTACCGGGTACGCTGTCGACACTATGGTCCGTGGCGAGCGACGGAGGGAAGCCGGAGCCGCTGACGACGCCGGGACAGCCGGAGGGCCGGCATACGGCGCCGCATGCGAGTCCGCGATCGGATCATGTGGCGTTCTTGAGCGTGGGCGGCCACAGCAGTTCTTTATGGGAGATGGATCCCAAGGAAAGGCAGGCCAGGCAGATTCTGATGGGGCCTCCGTTCGCTTACGATTTCACGTATGCGGCCGATGGGCTGGACCTGTACCTGCTCGCGGAAGAAAACGGAAAGCTGGGGATCTACTACCTGAAGCGGGATGCGGTGACCCGAAAGGCCGCCGGCAAACCGGAACTGCTGACGCCTGTGGAATATGTGCAATTGCGGAATATCGCCACCAGTCCGAAGGGCGACCGGCTGGTCTATTCGGCGACAACCATGACCAGCAACTTGTGGCAGACGTGGACGGACGGACGGACGGAGGCTTTGACTCAAGAGAGCACGTTCCGCAGCAGCCAGCCTGTGTTTTCGCCGGATGGCGGAACGATCGCGTTTTTCCTGCGCAATCGGGGGCAGTTGGGGGATATCTATGTGATCGATGCGGATGGGAAGAACCCGCGGCAGATCACACGGACGCCGGGCGGGGATTATCTGGCGTCGTGGTCGGAGGACGGGCGGTCCTTATATTATGCGAGCGAACGGGAAAGGCGTGTGGCGGTATACCGGTATACGCTCCAGGATGGCGTGGAACAGGTGGTTGCGCCGCTCGATTCCTGGAAATCCCTGGCGCGTATTTCACCTCGGGGGGACCGGATGGTGTACCACCGCGAGGAAGCGGGCAAGCTGAGCGTGTATGTGCGGGAGATCGCGAGCGGCAAGGAGAAGCGGGTGAGTCCGGAGGGCCAGAGCGTTGGGTTCGCGGCATGGTCGCGCGATGGGAAGGCAGTGGGAGCGGAGTTGTTTGACGGCGATACCAGCCACCTGGTGGTGTATCCGCTGGATGGGGGTCCGGCATTGCAGGTGACAAACCGTCCGGGGCACGCGTGGCTTTTCTCGTTCTCGCCCGACAACCGGGAAGTGGCGTACGCGGCGCTGTGGGGGGAGCCGTGGAACGTGTACTCGCAGGCAGTGGAGGCAGGTTCGGCGCCACGGAAGATGACGGACAACCGGTTGTTCCGGATCTTCCTGCGGTACCCGGCATGGAGTCCGGATGGGAAGCGGGTGGTGTATGAGCGCAATGAGACGAAGGGGAATCTGTATGTGGCGGAACTGGGGCAATAAGATTCCTGGTGCGGAAAGGCAACGGCGTGCGTCTATAGGGGTAGCAGCAGGATCGCCCGCCGGGAGATATACTGTTTAGCAAGTGGAGGTGGCTCCGGTAATGACCGCTTTTATGCGCCCCGCACGGCCCGTGCGTGTCATCGGGAAAGTTGTGTTTGCTGTTCAGCTTGCCTTGATGGCAAACGCGGCCGGCGTGAATTCGTCGGAGGATATCCAGAATAGCCTCAAAACATTCACCAAGGTGTATCAATTGGTGGAGGCGAACTTCGCCGACGAGGTGAAGTCGGAGAAGGCGCTGTACGGGGGCGCGATCCCCGGTATGCTGCGGACGCTCGATCCGCATTCCAGCTTCTACGATCCGAAGGAACTCCAGCGGTTCCGCGAGAACCAGCGCGGGCAGTATTTCGGGGTGGGCATGTATGTCGGCTGGCGCAACGGGCATGTGACGGTGTCGTATCCCTTCGCGGGTTCGCCGGCGCGCAAGGCGGGGCTGCGGCCGGGAGACAGAATCTTCCGCGTGAACGGAAAAAACACCGAGAAATCGAGTGTGGATGACGTGGTGGATTTGCTGAAGGGCCCGCGCGGCACTCCCGTGCAGTTGGGAATCCAGCGCGATGGGCACAGCGAGTTGATCACGTTCGATCTGGTGCGCGACCAGGTGGACCGTCCGACCGTACCGACGGCGATTTGGGTGAAGAACGGCGTCGCTTATGTTCGGATTGAGTCGTTCAATGAGAACACGAGCAAGGAATTCGAAGCGGCGCTGAAGCGGTTGGGCGAGGAAAAGGTGGAAGGACTGCTGCTCGATTTGCGCGACAATCCAGGCGGCGTGTTGCAGGAAGCCGTGGCGGTGAGCGAGCGGTTTCTGGAGCGCGGGCAATCCATCGTTTCGCAGCGCGGGCGCATTCAGGCCGAGCGTGTGCATTCGGGACGGCGCGGCAATAGCGGGCGCAAATATCCGATTGTCGTGCTGGTGAGCCGCGGATCGGCGTCGGCGGCGGAGATTGTGTCGGGTGCGTTGCAGGATCACGACCGGGCGTGGATCTTCGGTGAGAACACGTTTGGCAAGGGCCTGGTGCAGGCTCCGTATCAGCTTAGCGGGGATTCGTCGCTGCTGTTGACGATTGCGCGGTTTTATACGCCGAGCGGGCGGTTGATCCAGCGGGACTATTCGAAGGGATCGTTCTTCGATTACTACTACAAGGCGAACACGGCGACGCGCAACGAGCGCGATCAGAAGGCGACCGACAGCGGACGTGTGGTGTACGGCGGCGGCGGAATTGCTCCAGATGAGAAGTACGAGGCTCCGAAGCTGACCAAATTCCAGGCGCAACTGCTGGGCCGCGGAGCGTTTTTCTACTTCACGGCGAAGTATTTCGGACCGAAGGAAGATACGACGTTGCCAGCGAACTGGGAAGTGGATGAGAACACGCTGGTGGACTTCAAGATGTTCCTGCGGGAGAAGAAGATTCCCTTTGAGGAATCGGATTTTGCCAAGAACCTGGAATGGGTGAAGCGCCAACTGCGGTTGGAAATGCTGACCACGGCGATCGGGAAGGAACGTGCGGATGAAGTGGCCGCGGGGACGGATCCGGAAGTGCTGAAAGCGATGGAGAGCCTGCCACGGGCGAAGGCGCTGCTGGAGAAGTCGAAGCGGATGGTGGCGCAGAAGGTGCAGTAGGGATTTGCACTTGACTCGCGGTGGGGTGAGGGTCCAAACTTGAAGAGTCGTGTGGTACGCCGCATTCGTGCGGCGTGGAAAGAGGGAACCCGGTGGGAATCCGGGACTGCCCCGCAGCGGTAACCAGGAACGAAAGCTGCAATATCGCACTGGCGCATCGAAGCGCTGGGAAGCGGCAGCCGGTAGGCTCAAGCGCCTGGAAGTCCGAAGACCTGCCTACGGCTCCGCGATCGACTCGCGGAATCTCGCTTTCGAGCGCCTTCGAGGGGAAGGATGCGACGCATTCTCTTTTCATTACTGACAGCAGGATTGTGTTTGCCGGCGGAGGAAATCCGCGGCACGTTAATGGATCCGGCGCGGGCCACCATCGGGCAGGCGTGGATACAGCTCCACGATGCCCGTAACGGCATGACGCGCAAGACACAAACGAACAGGAACGGCGAATTTGTTTTCGCCGATTTGACGCCTGGCGACTATCTGGTGGAAGCCAGGGCATACGGCTTCGGCGGCGGGCCACCGCGGGTGGTGCAACTGGAGACGGGACGCAATGCCACGGTGGAACTGGTGCTGGAGCTCGATTCCCTGCCCCAGCGCGTGGTGGTGACGGCATCGGGCACGCCGCTATCGGTGGATGCGACGGCGAAGGCGATGGACACGATCGAGCTTGCGGATATGGAGCGGCGCGCGGAGTTTTCGATGGCCGAGGTGCTGCGGCAGACGCCGGGCATGCGCGTGCAGCAATTGGGCGGGCCGGGGGCGTTCACGCAGATCTATACGCGCGGGCTGCGATCGTTCGATACGGCGGTGGTGGTTGACGGCTTCCGGTTGCGCGATGCGGGATCGCCGCAGGGCGACGCCACGGCGTTTCTGGGCGATCTGCTGGTGGTGGATCCGGCGCGCGTGGAAGTGCTGCGGGGTTCGGGATCGTCGCTGTACGGGTCGCATGCCATCGGCGGGGTGATTCAGATTGTCACGGACACGGGCGGCGGACCGCTGCATGGGGAGATTGCCACCGAAGGCGGCGGGTTGGGTTTCTTTCGCGGCCTGGCGCGGATGAGCGGCAGCGCGGCGAAAGACAGGCTGCTGTATTCGGCGGGCGTGGCGCACATGAATGTGACGCGCGGCGTGGATGGAGATGACCGTGCGCGGAATGCGAGTTTGCAGGGTTCGGCGCAGTATCTGTTCACGGCGCGGTCGCGGTTGAGCGCGCGGGTGTGGGGCAGCGATACCTTCACGCAATTGAACTCGTCGCCGTACGCGGGGGCGGCGGCGAACCTGCCGGTGCACGGGTTGATTGCCGCGACGCCGCAGGTGACGTTTATACCGGCGTTGAACGATCCCGATGCGCGGCGCGCGGCGCGGCAATTTTCGGGATTGATCTCGTATTTGCAGGAATTAGCGCCCGGAACGACGCTGCGGTTCGGATATCAGGGGCTCGGCACGTCGCGCGACAATCGCGACGGCCCGGGCGGCTTGCGGTTTCCACCGGCGTTCAATAACTCGGCTGTGTTTGACGGAACGATTCATAATTTGCAGGCTCGCATCGATAGCGGGATTGGGCGGCGGCAACTGGTGAGCGCGGGATACGAGTTTGAAATCGAGCAGTTCGAGAATGTATCGAGGGATGAGAATCCGAACCCGGCGCAGCGTGTGTTTGCACGGACCAGCGTGCGGCAGCGCTCTGGCAGCGTGTTTGCGCAGGATCAGATCCGGCTGCTCGACAGCCGCCTGCTGGTTTCGCTTTCCGGGCGCTGGCAGCGCTTTGCGTTGCGACAACCGGAGTTTGCAGGGGGCGTTCCCGCGTACGCGGCGGCGCGGTTTGCAGCGCCTCCGGATGCGTATACGGGCGACGTGGCAGTGGCGTATCTGCTGCGTCCGGGGACGAAGCTGCGGGCGCATGGCGGGAATGCCTACCGCGCGGCGTCGCTGTATGAGCGGTTCGGCACGTACTTTTTCGGCGGGATGTTTTCGGCGCTGGGGGATCCGCGGCTGAGTCCGGAACGGGCGCTGTCGATGGATGCGGGGTTTGACCAGTATTTTCTGGGTCAGAAGGTGCGCACGTCGGGGACGTATTTTTATACGCAATTGCAAAATGTGATCGGGTTTGGATCGCTGCTGGGCGCGGATCCGTTCGGGCGGTTCAGCGGGTATCGGAATATGAGGGGGGCGCTGGCGCGGGGCGTGGAATTGAGCGGGGAATCGGCGCTGACGCGGTCCACGCGGGTGACGGCGTCGTATACGCACACGCGTTCGCAGCAGCGGAATGCATTATTTGTGGAAGGATTTTTGTATTCGCCACGCATTCCGCGGAATATGGGAACCGTGCTGCTGTCGCAGCGGATCGGGAACCGGGTGGAGGTGACTGGCGATCTGGCCTGGAGGGGCGAAGCGATTACACCGCTGTTTGCGGGAACGGGGACGCGGGGCTTTGTGTTTCCGGGCGCGCGGAAGCTGGATGTGGTGGCGAGTTATACGGTGCCGGTTTCGGACCGCTGGAGGGTGCAATTGTTCACGCGTGTGGACAATGCGCTGAATCAGACGTGGTACGAAGACGGATTCCGCGTGCCGAAAGCCTGGGCGGTGGGTGGATTGAAGTTGTTGTTTTGAGGATCAGGCGGTGGAGGGCCGGACCTCCACCGCCACATCGATCAACTGGTCGCCGCCGCCGAGGGCGACGCCTTTCACGGGAGTGACGTCGGAATAATCGCGGCCCCAGGCGATGGTGACGTGCTTGCCGCAGGGATGCACGTTGTTCGTCGGATCGATGTCGATCCAGCCGTTGCTGGGGCTGAAGACGGAAACCCAGGCATGCGATGCCTGCGCTCCGATGGAGCCTTCGCCGCTTTGCAGATAGCCGCTGACGTAACGGGCGGCGAGACCGAGCGAGCGGAGACAGGCGATCATCACGTGGGCAAAATCCTGGCAGACGCCGCGCTTTTCCGTGAGTACCTGCTCGACGGGAGTGGTCACGGTGGTGGCGCGCTGGTCATACTGAAATTCGCGAAACATGCGGCCTGCCAGGTCGGCGACGCCATCGGACAGCAATTGCCGGGGCGGGAAACTGGGTGCGGCATAGGCGGCGAAGCGCGCGCCCAAACGCACGTGGGGGGAAGGAAAAAGAAACTCGCAGGCTTCGAATTCCTCGGGGGTAGTGTGTTCGCGCAAGGAGTCGCGAACGAGTTCCCATTCGGGCGAGGGGAGCGGAGCGGGAGCAGGAGTCAGTTCCACGCGGCTGCGGGCCGTGATCACAACCGTCGTGTGCGGCTCATGGATGGAAAAGTAGGTGACATGATTGCCGAAGCTATCCACACGGGAGGAGAGGAAATCCGGTTCTGGATCGATGGAGAGGCGGTGATCGAGCACGCGCTGGCCTTGCGCCGCACGAGGATTGAGGTGCACCTCGGTGTGGCAATTCACGGCGGGCTGGCTGTAGATGTACGTTGTGCGGTGGACGGATTCGAGGATCATGGGGCCACCATGCGGCGCGATGCGGTGGAGTGGCTGAGGTAGCGGCGGGAAAGGGTTTCCGAAAGATGGCGCAGTTCGAAGCCGATGCGCGAAAGCAGCGATTCGAGCGCGGGACGCTTGCCCGTGGCATCGGGCAGAGCCAGATCCTGCACGTTGGCGAGTTGGACGGTGGACAGCAGATCGAGCGCGATGCGCGCCTCGGCGGGACGGCGGGCGAGAATCTGGCTTTCGGGGAGCTTCTGAATATGCTTGCGGAGTTGATTGAACTGATAGGCGACCGAACGCGGGTTGGCTTCGTCGAGAAACAGCAGATCGAGCACCAGTTCCGTTTGCATGGTGTTGAGGTACCGGGAACGGTAGGTGATGGAACAATCGGCGATTTCGAGCAACGCCTGCAAGGCCGAGGCATCGTTATGCGCGCTGGGGGCGAGGCCGTGGCGGAGCAGTTCGGTCATCTGCACGCCGCGTTCGAGGCGGCGCCCGATTTCGAGGAAGCGCCATCCGTCGCCGCGTGTCATGCTTTCCATCACCATGCCGCTGAATGCCGATAGCGTGATGACTGCGTCGTTGAGGCGATCCTGGGCCGCGCTGACGCGGAGAGGTTCGGCGGGCGGCGGACCGGAGAATAGCAGATCGAGCTGATTGAGGATACGCCAGGCATCGGCGGAGATGCGGTCGCGGAGCAGCCAGGCGAGCCGGCGCACGTGATGCACGTTGAAGGCGAGGCTCGACCGGTTCTCGGAATCGAAGACGAGGTTGAGGATTTCACTCTCCCATTGGGCGGGCTCAAGCACCGGATTCCCGGGGTAGTGGCTGAAGTAGCCGAGCGCCTGAAGCACCGGCACGATGGCTTGGCCGGCGCTGGAGAGCGACGAACCCGTCTCCTGAAACAGGCGCAGCAGCAGAGTGCGCACGATGCGCACGGCGGATTCGACGCGTTCCGTATAACGGCCGAGCCAGTAGAGGTTGTCGGCGACGCGGCTGGGGAGATCGAAAGTGGCGCGGCTGATTTCGAGCGTGTTCGCCCGCGGCTGGAGTAGCGTGATCTGTTGCGGTTCCTGCTCGGCCAGCACCCAGGTATCCTTGCTGCCACCGCCGAACTGCATGGAGACGACCAGTGTTTCGAGCGAGGAGGTGACGCGCGTCAGGCCGCCGGGCATGACGGAATAAGATCCGTTACTGGCAACGGCATACACACGCAGAACCAGGTGGCGCGGGGCGAGCCGTCCGTCTTCCCAGACCGGCACGGTGGAGATGGCCACCTGTTCCTGCGCCACGTAGAGCGCGGGGTTGTTCTGGATCTCTGCGGCAAACTCCTTGCGCTGGGCGGCGGTGAGTTGCGCGCCGAACACGGGATGCGAGCCGGTGGAGGAGAACGCGGGCTTCACCACCAGGCCATGCAGATTCTCGGTGACGTATTGCAGGGGCTTCTGCTGGCCGCACCACCAGGTGGCGACGCTGGGCATTTTCAATGGCTCACCGAGCATGTGCCGGGAGAGTCCTTCGAGAAACGCGGCGAGCGCGGGCGTTTCCACCAATCCGGAACCGAGCGCGTTGGCGACAACGACGTTGCCGGAACGCACGGCCTGGACGAGTCCGGGGACGCCGAGCATGGATTCGGGATTCAGTTCCAGGGGATCGCAGAAGCTGTCGTCCTGGCGGCGCAGGATGACATCGACGGGAAGCAGGCCGCCGAGGGTTTTGAGGTAAACGCGATTGTCGTGAACGGAGAGGTCGCCGCCTTCGACGAGGGTGTAGCCGAGGTAGCGGGCGAGGAAGGCGTGCTCGAAATAGGTTTCGTTGTACGGGCCGGGGGTGAGGAGCACGACGCGCGGATTTTCGACGTTGCGGCGGACCAGGCGGAGCAGTGTTTCGCGATACTTCTGGAAATAGCCGGCGAGGCGCTGCACGCGCATGGAGCGATACACATCGGGCATGACGCGCGAGCTGACCAAGCGGTTTTCGAGGGCGTAACCGGCGCCCGACGGGGCTTGCGCGCGGTCGGCGATAACCCACCAGCGGCCATCGGGGGAACGTGCGATGTCGGCGGCGTAGACGTGCAGATGTACACCGCCGGAGACATCGATGCCACGGCAAGGGCGAAGATAGTGCGGGTTGGGGAATACGATTTCGACGGGGAGTCTGGCGGTACGCAGCAGATTCTGCGGACCGTAAAGATCGGCGAGAATGGCATTGAGCAGCGTGGCGCGCTGTACGATGGCGGCCTCAATGGCGGCCCACTCACCCACGTCCATGAGCATGGGGACGGGGTCGAGGGGCCATGGGCGATCGGTGCTCCGCGGATCGTTATAGACGTTGTAGGTGACGCCGTGTTCGTGGATGAGGCGGCGTCCTTCGGCCCATCGACGGGCCAGGTTGTCGTGGCCGATGGACAGCAGTGAACCGGCCAGCGAGCGCCAGTGCGGACGGATTTCCCCGGCGCTGTCCACGATCTCATCGTAGAAGCCGGGGATCGGCTGATAGGGCCAGGAGGGATCCAATTTGCTGCCTGGTTCTGTGGCCTGGCGGTTCATCCGCGGTGTTGGCCTTCCATCGGACTCATGAGTCTAGTTTGCCACACGGCGTCAGCCCCACCATGTTTCGCCGGGGGCGAGATGCCTGCGGGCGACGTCGGGATTGAGTTCCACGCCGAGGCCCGGTTTGTCGCGGATGGTGTGGTAGCCGTTCTCGATGATGGGTCCGTCGTGGATCACCAGATCCTGCCACCAGCCGATGTATTTGGCCAGTTCGTGGACACGGAAATCGCGCATGGAGGCGGCGGCGTGGCAGGAAGCGATGGTGCCGATGGGGCTCGCCGGGTTGTGCGCCGCGGTCCAGATGTAATACTGCTCGGCGAGGTCGTGGATGCGCTTGGATTCGAGCAAGCCGCCGGATTTGGGGATGTCGATGTGCACCACGTCGCAGCCCTGTAGTTCGATGAGGCGGCGGAAGCCGTCGCGGGTATAGAGGTTTTCACCGGTGCAGATGGGGATATCGACGGCATGGGTGACACGGGCCATGGCTTCCGGATTGCCGGGCGGGACGGGGTCTTCGAGCCACATGGGCTTGGCCGGCTCGATGGCTTTGGCCATCTGGATGGCGTCGCGCACGTCGTATTTCCAGTGTGCTTCGACGCCGAAGTCGATGTCGGGGCCGAGGGTGTCGCGCACGGTTTCCATGGCTTTGCCGATGCGGCGCAAATCCTTGAGCGTGAGGCCGCGGGTGTAGCGGTCGTGGCCGGGCTCCTTGTATTGCGGGTCGGCGCGCGGGGGAATGCCGTCGCCTTGGAATTTGAACGCGGTCCAGCCGAATGGTTCGGCCCGCGCTTGGTGGATCTGGTCGCGCCAGGCCTGCATGTTTTCCACTTCGTCGACAGCCTGAAGAGTGCGATAGAAACGGACGCGGTCGCGGAAGCGGCCACCGAGCAGATTACAGGTGGGCGTTTCCAGGATGCGTCCGGCGAGATCCCAGAGCGCGATTTCGATGCCGCTGGCGGCGGTGACGGTGACTCCGGCGAGTGCGCCGGCTCCGGCGGAGAGCATCAGCATCTTCGTGTAGAGCTTGTCGACGTTGAGCGGGTCTTCGCCGATGACGTGCGGCTTGAGTTGATTGAGCACGAGGTCTTTCACGCCGGGTCCCCAGTAGGCTTCGCCGAGTCCGGAGATGCCGGCATCGGTATCGACGCGGATGAGGTTCCAATCCCAGGTGCCGCGCACGATCATGCATTTCACATCCGTGATTTTGACCTTGCCTTTCATCCTTGCCGCAAGGGTGTGCAACGGGAGCAGGCCGAACGGCAGGGCGGCCTTGAGAAATGTGCGCCGGGTGAGCATGATCTACTCAGTATATTTGGGATAGGATGCGCCGTAAGCTTGGGCTGCCGATTGATTTACTGCTCTCCAGCGCCACAGCGGAAGTGCGTCCGGTGACGCATGCGATTCGCATGGAGTCCAACGTCGCCGTGCGGGTGCGCGATGGCGTGAAGTTGTATGTCAATGTGTACCGGCCGGCGGTGGAGGGCAGATCGGTACCAGTTTGAGGAGACGGTCGAAGATCTGGGAGCTTAGGTTGGGCGCCGAAGAGATCCCGCTGCGCGGCGGTGCATCGAAGCCAGGCGGACGCCAGGGTTTTGCCCCCGGCGTCCATGCCGCATGGCTAGAACGTAATGCGGGCCTGCACCTGAATCCAGCGATTCGTCGCGGCCGTTTGCGAGGTGATGCGCCCGAAGTCCGTGGAGAACGGATTGGTATTCGGCTCGTTCATCTGCGAACGGTTCAGGACGTTGAGCGCATCCAGCCGTAGTTGCAGATTCCAGCGTTCGGTGAAGCGCATATTCTTGGCGACGTTGCCGTTCCACTGGTTGGTCAAATCGCGGCGCATATCGGGGAGCCGGGTGGGGAATACGCGGCGGTGGAACGCAGCCGGGCCGCGATTGGCGACGCGCTCGAAATTGGCGGTGTTGAACCACGTGTCCCAGGTCCGCTCGACGTTATTGATCTGGGAGAGGTCGTCCCCGTAATAGAACAGATTGCCCCAGTCGATGAGCGGGCCGGGCTGATATTCGTAGGTGGCGCTCATTTGCCAGCCGCCGATGAGCATATCGAGCGGCTTGGCGATGCCCGAGGCGAAGCGGCGGCCTCTGCCGAAGGGAAGTTCATAGATGCCGGTAAGGACGAGCCGTTGCGGGCGGCCGTCGTTCGATGTGCGCTCGGTGCGGAAGGCATCGAATTCGTTCATGTAGAAGTCGGCCTCGCGCAGACGCGTGGCGGTGTAGCCGGCGTGAAAATTCCAGCCGCTCGAGAAACGCTTTTCAAACGACAACTCCACCTGGTGCGTTTTCACATAGGCGCTGGTTTCGTGATTGTTGGTGAGCCCGTTGATATGCGGGAACGGGCGCAGCAACTGGTGGCGGCGAATGGTGGGCGAATTGTAGAAGCCGATGGTCTGCATGTCGGCCCATACCTCGGGTGTGAACTGGGCGGCGTTGAAATTGCGGATGTAGAAGGGATTCGGGAGGTTGGCATTGAGGTTGTTGGCGACGGCGTCGTTGCGGGCCAAGCCGCTCGCCCAGAACTGCTCGGGCAACGCGCTGAGGGTGCGGGAGATGGAGATGCGGTCGGAATAGGAACCGGAATAAGCGGCCTCCACTACCATGTTCTTCCCCAGTTGATGCTGCACTCCGGCGCGCCAGCGCTGCTGGCGGGCGTGGGGCTGATTGAAATCGGTGAAGCTGAATCCACGCCCCGGACGGGCCATGGCGCCGAGTGCGCTTTGCGTGGGCACGTCAAACCGGCTGCCATCGGCGCGCACGGGGAACGGATCGCGCAACGGGCTGTTTCCGTTGAGCGGATTGGCGGCGGCGGGAAAATTCCAGTTCTGGCCGAAGTCAGTGGTGATGATGCTGGATGTGGTGCGGGAGAAGCCGAATTGATCGGGGCCGAAGTTGAGCACGTTGATGGTGTCGAAGAAGATGCCGTAGCCCACGCGGATGGCGGTATTCTGCTTGACGCGGTAGGCCGCGCCGAAGCGCGGCAGCCACATCAGTTCGTTCTTGTAGAGGTTGCGTGGCGTGCTGCCGGTGCCGGGATAGACATTGCTGCCGCGAATGACAAACTGGCTGGCGGGCAATTCGGGGATGGGGTTGCGCGCATAAGCGGCTTGCGCGGCCTGCGCGATGGGCAATTCGATGTTGGGATCGAAGCCGCCGATGAGGCGGTTGTAGCGCTCGGTGGCGCCGCGCTCATATTCCATGCGGAGGCCGATGTTGAGGGTCAGTTTCGTGCTGACACGCCAGGAATCTTGCAGGAAGGCGGCGTAGTAGGGGTTGTGCATCGCGTAGCTGTCGTTGGTGGCGATGGTGGCGCTGTTGGGAATGCCGAGGATGAAGGCGGCCCATCCGTGGGCGAGGTTCGAAGCCGGGGTCAAGCCATCGTCATTGCGGCGCGTGTAGGCATTGGAAAAGGCGAAGTTGCCGCTGGTGTTGCCGCCGCCTCCGCCGGTACGGAAGTGATTGCGGTTGTCGAAGGCTCCACGCAGCGTGTGCTTACCTTTGATCTTCGTGCCCTCGAACTTCACCGTCATGATGCGGTACCGGGTGGGAATGCTGATGCCATTCGGGCTGATGGTGGAATAGCCGTTGACATTCATCTGCGGCAGCAGGGCTTGATCGCCGGCTTTCTGATCGAGGTAGGCGGGCAGGCCGATGTCGGACGGCTTGAACTGCTCGGGCACCGGCCGGATGTTGCCTTCGCGAAACTGGTTCATGGCCACGTTCAGGTTCCAGATCAAGGTGGGCGATTGCGTATAGACAATGTCCACATTGCCACCCTTGTTGTTGCGGTTGAGTCCGTTGCTGTTCAAGCCGCGCGCGGTCTCGTAGGTCCAGTCGCCGCGGTCCTCGGGTCCGAAGTCGTTGAAGGACCAGCGGCCAAAGGTGCGCCATTTGTCGCTGATCTGGTAGTCGATGCGGTTGGAATAGGCTTTGTAATCCCAGTTGTAGGGCGTCTTGCTGGCCAGATAGTTGTTCACCGGATCGCGGCCGGGCAGCGGGTCATTGTTGGGCAGCGGGTAGAGTTTGGCGATGGCGTCATAGGCAGGGTTGGCGAAACGGCTCTTGGGAATCACATTGCCGGGAAACGGAGTGCGAATGAAGTTGCGCGGACGCGCCGGGTCGGGACGCACGGTAATGGGATCGTGAATCGTATATTGAATGGCATTGGGGAGCGACAGCATATCGCTGAAATCGCCGTTACGGGCACTGAGCGTGGGCACCGTGCGATTGATGTTGTTGGCATCCTCCACCTTCACGTCCTTGAAGCCGTTGTAGGTAAAAAACCAGAAGAGCTTGTTCTTGCCGTTGATGACTTTCGGGATGTAGACGGGGCCGCCGCCGGAGATGCCCCAATTGTTGGAACGCCCGGTGGCCTGCTTGTCGGTATTGCGGAGTTCATTGGCCAGCGCCGTATTCCCGGCGGCGTCGGCGGCGGCGATGCGCCGGTAGTAGTTCTGCTTCACAAAGAACGGCGTGCCTTGCCAGCGCTGCTGCCAGTGCTGCCAGGTGAGGGTGCCGTGCAGGTCATTGTTTCCCGACTTGGAGATCATGCTTATCGCCGATCCGGAGCTTTGGCCGATGGAAGCGTCGAAGTTGGTCGTTTCCACCTTGAATTCGGCGATTGCGTCGGTGTAAGGCAGATACGCCGTGCGGCGCGAAGGGCCCTGATTGGGGGAGCCGTCGAGAGTCCAGGAATTGCCACCGACGTTGCCGTTGACATTGTAATCCGAGCCGCCGACATTGGAGTGCAGCGCCAGATAGTTGTTCACACCGCTCGTTTGAATCCCGGGCGTCAGTTTCACCAGCAACATGGCGGAGTTACCCATCACGGGCAGTTCCATCACCGTCTTGTTGTCCAACACACGGCCGGAACTGACGGCATTGGTTTCGAGCAAGGGAGCCTCGGCGGTGACGGAGACGGTTTCGGCGACTCCGCCGATTTCCATCATGAGATCCACTTGTAGGCGGGAGGAAACAGGCAAGCGGACGCCACGGCGGACGAGTTTCTTGAATCCGTCCATGGACGCGGTGAGTTCGTAGTCGCCGGGCATCAGCAGGTTGCCTTCGTAGTAGCCGGTGTCGTTGGTCTTGTAGCTGAGGCTGACACCGGTCTGGACGTTGCGGATTTCCACGGAAGCGCCGACGATCGAGGCGCCTTGCGGGTCGAGAACGCGGCCAAATAGCATGGAGCGCGTCTCCTGGGCGGGCGCGCACATAACGAGCGCGCCGATCAGAATCGAGATATGAGATAGCGACATAAAATTTCCCGTTACAGGATAATCGGCTCCCAGTATAGGAAAACTTTTTTAGCGGCGCCAGGGGGATGGCGATGCCGGCGGGTATGGCATTGCACGGGGGCGCGGAATGTGTAATTATTCATTCAGGTGAATAATCATTCACTGTGGCCGGAAGGAGGAAACCGCCATGGCTGCCGCCGCCAACATCGAACAGTGGACCATGCTGTCAAAGGATCTCAAATCGGATTTGGACCTGACGACGGAGGAGTTGCTGCGTCTGCTCGACTTGGCGGACGACATGAAGCGCAATCCTCAGCGCTACACCTCCGCGCTAAGTAACCGCTACCTTACGCTGCTGTTTGAGAAGCCTTCGTTGCGCACGCGCATGACGTTCGAGGTGGCCATCCAGCAGTTGGGTGGAGGCTCGATTCTGAACATCGGGCCGATCGGCGACCGTGAGCCGTTGAAGGATATCGCCCGCAACGTGGAGCGCTGGACGCAAGCAATCGTGGCGCGCGTATATTCGCAACAGACGATCGACGATCTGGCGAAGTGGGCGTCGGCGCCGGTGATCAATGCTTTGAGCGATTTGTATCATCCCTGCCAGGCGCTGGCGGATTTTCAAACCATCCGCGAACGCTTCGGCGATTTCCGCGGGCTGAAGCTGGTGTTCGCCGGCGATGGAAACAACGTGGCGCATTCGCTGATGCTGGATGCGGCGCGTTTGGGAGTGCATTTCACCATCGCCTGTCCGGTTGGGTACGAGCCGAATGCCAAGATTCTGGAACAATCGCGCGCCTTCGCGGCGCACACGGGCGCAACGGTGACCGTAACGAACGATCCCATGGAAGCGGCGCGCGGGGCGAACATCATTTATACGGATGTTTGGGCAAGCATGGGGCAGGAGCATGAAGCCGATAAGCGGCGCGGTATATTCATGCCCTACCAGGTGAATGCAGCGTTGATGGAAACGGCCGGTCCGGAAGCAGTATTTATGCACTGCCTGCCGGCCAAGCGCGGCCTGGAAGTGACCGACGGCGTCATGGAGATGCCGCATTCGGCCGTGTTCGATCAGGCGGAAAACCGGCTGCACACGCAGAAGGCACTGCTGTTGATGCTGCTGTCGTAGATAAGGATACACACACATGAAACTTTGGGGAGGGCGGTTTGAAGGCGGCCCCTCGGATGTGTTCGACCGCTTTGGCAGATCGCTCGATTTCGACAAGACGCTGATCGATGTCGATCTGCGCGGATCGGCGGCGCACGCCCGCGGGCTGCGCAAGATTGGAATTTTGACCGAGGAAGAATGCTCGGCTCTGGTGAATGCTCTGGAGTCGATGCGCGAAGAAGCGAAGGATGCGGCGTTTTTCGCCGACGCCACCGAAGAAGATGTGCACACGGTGGTGATCCGCAAGTTGAGGGATCGCCTGGGCGCCGATCTAGCGGATAAGATCCATACCGGACGCAGCCGCAACGATCAGGTTTCGCTGGATGTGCGGCTGTGGCTGCGCGAGCAGATCGACGAGGCGTGCGAATGGCTCACCGGGTTGATGCACGAACTGCTCGCCTTGGCCGAGCGCTATCCCGATGCATTGATTCCGGGCTACACGCATACGCGGCGCGCGCAGCCTGTGCTGTGGACACACTATCTGCTGGCGTATTTCGAAATGTTCGCCCGCGATTGGGAGCGGCTGGGCGAAGCGCGGCGCCGTGTGAACGTGATGCCGTTGGGTTCGGGCGCACTGGCCGGCAGCGGATTTCCCATCGACCGCGAAGCCGTGGCCGAGGAACTGGGCTTTGCCGGCGTGACCCGGAACTCGATGGATGTGTCCGGCGACCGCGATTTCCTGCTCGACTTCGAGCATGCGGCGAACCTCATCATGCTGCATCTGAGCCGGCTGGCGGAGGATTGGATTCTCTATACCAGCGAGGAATTCGGTTTCATGGATCTGGGCGATGGCGTCACCAGCGGATCGAGCATGATGCCGCAGAAGCGCAACCCGGATGCGCTCGAATTGATCCGCGGCAAGGCGGGAAGGGTGTTCGGCGGATACATGGGCCTGCTGGTTACGATGAAGGGTCTGCCGATGACGTACAACCGCGACATGCAGGAGGACAAAGAGCCACTGTTCGAGGTGGTGAGCCAGTTGCTGCGGTCGCTCGAAATGGCCGTGGCCGTGGTGCAGACCGCGGTGCTTAAGCCGGATGTGACGCGCAAGGCCGTGGAGGATTCCTGGGCCGTGGCCACCGATCTGGCCGATGCGCTGGCGCGCGCGGGAATGCCGTTCCATCAGGCGCACAAGCTGGTGGGCCGGCTGGTGCTGGAAAGCGTGCGCGCCGGCAAGAATGCCAAGGATTGGACAGCCGCCGAGCTCACCGCGTTCTCAGAGCACTTCACGCCGGAGATGGCGGCGCTGCTCGA
Organism: uncultured Candidatus Solibacter sp.; assembly: GCA_964402295.1. GTDB lineage: Bacteria > Acidobacteriota > Terriglobia > Bryobacterales > Bryobacteraceae > CADEFT01. Next base: position 44,788 of record CAYOBO010000028.1, read on the forward strand.
TCCTTCCGAAGGCATCAAGACCCGTGGCCTGAAGGGCGGCACAGGGCCGGATGCGGTGGCAGCCGCATTCGCCGAAGCCAAGACTCGCCTGGCGGCAATGCGCGATTAATCATGATGCTGAAACGGCTCCGACAGCAGGAAATACTCAAGCTGGTGCGGAGCCGTCATATTCATACGCAGGAACAACTGGCGGAAGCGCTGGGACGGGCGGGCATCGATGCCACGCAGGTGACGTTGTCGCGCGATATCCGGGAACTGGGTTTAGTGAAAACCGCGCAGGGATATCAGGAATTATCGGCGGCGAAGCCCGCGCCCAATGTGCATGAAATGGCCGATGAATTTCTGCTGGATGTGCGGGTGGCGCAGAATCTGGTGGTGTTGAAAACCACGCCGGGCAGCGCGAGTCCGCTGGCCGTGGCGCTGGATCAATCGGATTGGGCGGAGGTGGTGGGGACGATCGCGGGGGACGATACGGTGTTGGTGATTACTCCGGATGCGGCATCGGCGAAGGCATTTCGGATGAAGCTACAGCAGAGGTAGAGCACACACCAAAAAGCCCGCATCCCCCTCCGAAGGATGCGGGCTTGGATCGAGGACAGTGTTACGCCTAGGGTTTGATGTCCTCTTCCTGTAGGAACGTGGTCCACTCCTCGGTCCAGTTCACCTGTCCCATGCCGCCGATCCAGGTGGCCCACTGATCGAAGAAACCATCGTCAGGGGGCTGAATCCAGCGCGCGCTGAAGACCGGCGAACCGGGCAGCGGACGGAAATCGGGATCGCTGAAATCGAGCGGGCGGCGCAGTTTCGGATCGAGCGGGATGAAGTTGCGCAGGCCGTTCGAAGCGCCGCCGATCAGTGGGGCCACTCCGGCGAGGATTTGCGCGGCGTTGGTATTCGCCTTGCCCGTGTGCTTGCCGTTGTCCCAATGCAGGAAGCCGTCAATGATGAGGTTCTTGTTGCCGATGGCCGCGGCCAGCAGGTCGTTCTGGGCGCCGCTAAAGGCGGCGGTGCCCCAATTGAAGGCGAGCATGTTGTTGAACGTGCCTTGCGCGCCTCGGCGCAGATAGACAGCAGCGGCGTCGCTTTCATCGAAACCGCGCGTGTCGGCACCCACGAAAGTGAGGTTGTACATCTGCGGTTTGCTCGGCGGGGTGGCGGCGAAATCGCGTTCGTAGTTGTCGCCTTCAATGCCGCGGTTGGACAGGTCGGCATTGGCCAGCATCACGGCGTGCTGAATGCGGCCGCGGTATCCGATCTGGAAATCGAGATAGTCATCGGCGGTGTACGTGCCCACCAGGTACTTGGCATCGTTGTTGCCGCCGAACCATTCAAAGGCATCGTCGAGCCCGTAGTGCGCCTGCAAGTAGGAATTGTTGGTGACCTTGCCACAAGCTCCCCATGTAAAGCTGTTCGTTTCTTCGTTGGGGCGCAGCAGTGCTCCGGCGAACTCGACACGCACGTAGCGGAGGATGCCGCAATCGTGGTTATCGTTTGTTCCACCGTAGGTGGTGTCGGGCGAATCGGGAAGGCCTTCGATGTTGAGTGATCCGCCGGGATCGTTGACGATAGCCTTGCCGAGCATGATCAGTCCTCCCCAATCGCCGCGCTGGCGGCTGCCGAGCGGTTGCGAAGAAGTCATGATGATCGGCCGCGCTTGCGTGCCGATGGCGTCCAGGCGTCCGGTGTTGGTGATCAGCAGCACGCTCGGGGGCTGCGATCCGGGCATGCCGACAAGAATCGTGCCGGGCTGAATGCTCAGCGTCGCTCCGCCGCGCACCTGAACAATGCCGTTGATGCGGTAGAGCTTGTCGTTGGTGAGATAGCGGCTGGAAGAGATCACCGCCGGCAGATCTTCCGTGCCAGTAACAACACCAAACTTGAAGTAGGCGCTCTTGACGATGCGCGTGCCGGTGTAATCGCGCAGTTGCACGACGATGGTGTGCATGCCGGGTTCATTCGGCACGCTCAGGGTCTGGTTGATCAGCAGCCCGCCAGTTCCCACCAACACGGCTTTGCTGAAAGATGGGAGTTTGACGATCCGGAAACCTTGCTCCACGGTATTGCCGAAGATGTCGCTGGCTTCGGTGGTCGCCTTGGGCAGATAGGTTTTCACGCCGTCCTGGTTGTTCTGCCGGTAGGCAACGACGGTGTAGGGGTAGGGGTCGTCGTTGGCCTTCATGGTCATGCGCAGCGTCAACGGCTGGCCGGGTTCGTAGGAGATTTTGTCCGCCCAGATATACATCGCCGAGCGCGACTCATAGCCTACGTTGTCGCCGACCAGGGCTTGCGCTTCTTCCACACTGAGTTCCGTGAAACCGGTTTGCGCGAAAGCTTGTGCCCCGGCCGCGGCCAGACACACCACGAGCGTGGCAATCGTTTTCCTCATGCTGGTTGTGGGTTCCTTTCGTTCTTTCTTAGAAAATGGACACGGATGTGCCGGCCGTGAATGTCCGGCCAATCCGGAAATTGCGGACCAGGAAATCGGCTTGACGCCAACGGTAATTGTTGTCGGTCAGGTTTTCCGCGGTAAAGCGGAGGCTCCATTTGCCGTTTTCCTTGATGTCGTACCGATAGACGAAATCGAGAAATGTGTTGCGCTCCTGGTAGACGTCCGGCAACTGGAAGGTGCCGACGTCGGTGAGGCGGCGCGATACGGAATTGACGTAAAAACGCGCACTGCTGCGCCAACTGGGCCGCGCCCACTCGGCGATGATGTTGTAGATGAATCGCGATTGGCCCACCAGCGGGCGGTTGCGCGAGGTGAGTTGCGGGAAGCGGTCCACGGGGATGTTGACATCGGAATCGACGAAGGTGAGGTTTGTGCCCACCATGAATTGGCGCAGGGCGGAACCGGCGAACGCCAGGTTCTTGCGGAGTTCGAGTTCCACACCCTGGTTCACCGCGCCATCCACGTTCAGGAAGCTCTGCCGGAGTTCCGATGCCGTCGGCCGGTAGATCTGTTCAATCGGGTCTTTAAATTTCTTGTAAAAATAACTGACCGCGACAATCTGGTTGCCCTTGGGGAAGTATTCCCAGCGAATATCGAAATTGTCGATGGTGGCGCGTTGCAGATCGGGATTGCCGACCGTGGAATAGCCGCCGACGACGTTGGTGAATTCAAACGGCGACAGCTCGCGGAAATCGGGACGGTTCACCGTGCGCGAGTAGCCGAAGCGGATGTTCTGCCGCCCCGACGCCTGATAGATCAGGTTCGCCGCGGGCAGCGGATCGCGGTTATAGAGCGCCGCGGAAGTGGGCCGCGCATTCGGCACCAGCGGATCGAGCGTGATGACGTTGATCTGCGCGTCCTCGATGCGCAGTCCGCCGATCGCACGCCAGCGCCTACCCAGCGCGAGGTCCACCATGGCGAAGCCGCCATAGATATCCGTGGTCGCATCGTAGGAATCCGTCGCGCGGGTGATTTCGCGAACCACGAACCCATCGGGGCGAATGTTATTCGGGCCAAGCACTTCGTTCGTTGGTTTGGTGAAATCGATGGTTTGCGCGCGCACCGGGAAATAGCGGAAACGCCGTGCCTCGAAATCGCGGCGGCGGATGGTGCCGCGGAATCCGACCTTGAACAAGCCGCTGATAGGCCCCTTGAAGAAGGGCTTCGAGAGATCCGCCTGCGGCTCGTAGATCCTGTCATGCAGGTTGTTGAAGAAGCGCAGTCCGGACTCGGGCAGATTGAGAAACGAAAAGGCGCCGTTCGATTCGAGCCCGCGGATGCTCTCGCGCATATCGGGCTCATCGCGCTTCGACGTGGCGTAGGTGAACTGCCAGTGCACCACCGTGTTGCCGAGCTTTTCCAGGGCGTGCTCGCCTTCCACGCCGGAGGAGATCATACTGCGCTCGATGAAGCGCAACCGTGTGCTCTCGACGATGTTGTCGTTGCCGCCGTTCAAGCCGCGGAAGATGCGCGCTTCCTTGTCCGTGTCGCGCGTCAGCGTGTTGCGCCACACCAGCTTGTGCGAGGAATTGAAGCGGTAGGCCACGTTCATCACGCCGCCGAGTTTGGCCGCTTCCACGTTGGATTGAAAATCGGGGTAATCGGTGAAGATGCGCGCCTGTCCGCGTCCTGAGTTCACCAGAAAGCGCTGCAATTCGTCGGTCCGCTGCGGGTGGTTGGTGAAGGTGACGGCGCCGACAATGCCCAGCTTGCCCTTCCAGAACGAATTGCCGCCGACCACGGAATACGTCTGCGCCGGGCGCATGGAGTCGATCGGCGAGGCTTCCCAGTTGTTGGAAAAGGAGCGTCCGAACTGCTGGAATTGCCGATCGGTGAAGCGGCCCACAAAGAGGCGGTTGTCCGTGGGGATGGCTGAAGGTAAACTGCGCGTCCCGTCGTCGAAACCGAAGAAATCCAGGCCGCCGCCCGAGTATCCGTTAAAGCGGTTGAACGTCGTAACGGTATTGAAACCGTAGTTCATACTGACGCGGAACACCTTCTGGGTGGGGAACTCGATGGTGCCCAGTTGCACCAACCCGCCCGAAAATTCGCCGGGCAGATCGGGCGAGTAGGTTTTCAGCACCTTTATGCTGTCGATGAGGCTGGAGGGAAAAAGATCGAGAGGCACCACACGGCGTTCGGGCTCCGTAGTGGGAACCATGGCGTTATTTAGCATGGTCGAGCTGTAGCGTTCGCCGAGGCCGCGAACGTAGACGAAGCCATTATCGACAACGGAAACTCCGGTGACTTTTTCCAACGCGCCGGCAGCATCGGAAGCCACTGTATTGCGAATCTCCTCCGCACTCATCGAATCGCTGACCACGGCGGCCAGCTTACGCTCAGACAAAGCGGCTTCGGCATTGGCGGCGACGGCGCCTACTTTCTCCACCACTTCGATGGTGGTGGTGGCGCCCTTCAACGGCATCACAGCCGAGGCATCCGTCACTTCGCCTGCCTTTACTTCCACTTCATCCACGGTAGTCTCGACGTAGTTTTCGGCGGTGTAGCGAATCTTGTACTTGCCGGGAGAAAGCGTCAGTTGAAAGCCGCCCGAGGGATTCGTCTTCTGGCTTTGGTCCGTGTGGCCGTCCACGGCGATGGTCGCGCCTAGGATGGGGCGGCCGGTGGTGGCATCGAAGACCGAACCGATGACGGTGCCTGTGGTCTGAGCCGCGAGTGTGCTGGAAACGAGCAGCAAAAGGGAGGAGAGAATAAACATGTGTGCGAATGACTACGCCTACCGATTCTACGGGCGCCGCGCTACAGAAGAATGTCTGCGTTTTTTCAATCCTGTTACGGATGAGCGTTTGTGAGGAAACAATCCTTCATCCGTAGGAACCACTCCGCCCCCAACGTCGCGCGCTGCGTCTGGAAGGCGCCGCAGCGCTCCCGCAACGGCGCATCCACGGTCTTCGCAAATGCCTCCAATTGCTTGCGGTTACGCGCCACAATATCGCCCAACGCAGCAGGCGCGCCGGCCTCCACATCGGGAAATCTGGCGTCTTGTATCCGCACTTCCATGGGCGCCACACGCCACGTATCGGACTTCACCAGCACCTCCAGGCGCACGCGTCCGGCCGGCGTAGAGGCTGGCACAAAGGCGTCCAGCACGAAAATCTGGGTGGATTGTTTCGGAATAGTTACATCCGTATCGGGAGAAATATTAAAGAAAGGTTCTCGGTCTTCGGTGAGTTTCGCCGGCACCCAATGCTCGCCCAATTTCTCGAAGGACGCCTTGTACAGCTTCCACTGGAACACGTTCTCCGGGTTCGATTGCACGGCCAGGAAATACGTGGCCTTGGGGTCGGCGGTAACGGCCACCTGTAAGGAGAGGTAGCTGTTGCGCGCCACGGCAGGGGAAAGAATCTCTCTTGGCGGCGTGGTCTGCTTCTCCCCACGGTCGAGCGCCACCCACTCGCCGAAGGGCCCGATGCGCTGCCATTCCGAATAGAGGCGGATATCGCGCACCACCTGCGCGGCAGCGGGCATCGCCAGCAATAGAAGCAGCGCTACCACGCCCCGGCCATGCGGTATCCATACGGATCCGCCCCCGCCTCCAGCGCGCCGTTGGCCAGCATCCGTACCACCACCGGCATCGCGCCAACGCCCCAGCGGCTGCGCGTGCCGATGCGATGGCCGCGCAGCATCAAATCCTGAAACGCCTGCCCGGAGAGCCGCTCGTCAATCTTCAAATCGCCTGGCACCATGGCGTGGTTGTCGAAGCTATACACAAGGTGGCGTGTTTCAAAGCGTGGCGCTTCGACCGCGTTCTGCGCGTTCATGCCGAACTCGATCATGTTCAGCAGCACCTGCAACAGCGATTGATCCTGGTTGTCGCCCCCGGGAGTGGACATGACACTGTGCGGCCGCCCGTTGTGAGTGACCAGCGTCGGGCTCAAGGTGATGCGCGGGCGCTTGCCGCCGGCGAGTTCGTTGGGGTGCCCTTCAATCAACAGGAAGCTCTGTGCACGCTGCGTCAAGGGGATGCCGGTGTCGCCGGCGATCACGCTCGGCAGCCATGCGCCGGAAGGCGTGGAGGAGAACATCACGCCGTCCTTGTCGATGGCGCTGACACAGGTGGTGTCGCGGGCTTGCAGCATATCGTCAATCTTGAAGCGCACCATGTCCGTTTCGGCGGGATGCTTTCCGGCGAGCCCCTGCGTGCGGCCGGGAAGGAACTCGAGCGATGCCTTGGCGCCAATTAGTTTTCTGCGCTCCTCGGCATAAGCTTTCGAGAGCAAGATTTCGGCCGGCACTTTGCTGAATTTCGGATCGCCGTAATAGGTGTCGCGGTCGGCGTAGGCAAGTTTCAGCGATTCCACCAGGCGGTGAATGTATTCGCCGCTCGATGGCGAAAGCGATTTCAGATCGAAGCCTTCGAGGATGTTGAGCGCCTCCAGCATCGACGGTCCCTGGCTCCAGAAGCCGGGCTTGTAGACCGTGTATCCGCGATACGTCGTCGACGCGGCTTGCTCGGGCTGGAGCTTAAACGCGGCCATATCTTCATAGCGCAGGATTCCGCCATTGGCCCGCACAAACGCGTCGATGCGCCGGGCAATGTCGCCGCGGTAGAACGCATCGCGCGCCGCGTCGATCGCCGCAACACGCGATTTGCCCGCCGCCAGGGCGCGCTTTTCGGCATCGGCCAGCAAACGCAATGTGCGCGCCAGATCAGGTTGCCGGAAAATCTCGCCCTGCTGCGGCGTGCGGCCGTTGGGCAAAAAGACAACCTGCGAGGACGGCCACATGTCGTAGAAGCGCCGCGTGCTGCCGATCATGCGCGCGCGCATGTCGTCGATCACCATCCCGTCGGCCAGTTCAATCGCCGGCGCCAGCACTTCGCTCAGCGATTTCGTGCCGAAGTCGCGCACGGCAAGCATTCCTGCTTCGGGCAAACCGGGCACCAGCGCGGGCATCAGGCCCGCCACCGGCACCATGCCCTTCAACCCGCCCGGCTCCATCATCCAGATCTCGCCCGCCTGTAATTTGCGGCGGCGGAAATAGTCGGCTGTGGCTTCCTTGGGCATGGGCCCGACGCCGGCAATGGAAAACACGCGGCCGTCTCTGGTGCGGATCAGAATCGGCGCTTCGCCGCCCATGCCCACGTGCGAAAATTCAGAGACCGCCGCGGCGAACATCGCCGCCGTGCCCGCATCGACGGCATTTCCACCCTGGTGCATGAGCCGCATGCCGGCCTCCAGCGCGTACTCGCTTCCGGCGCCGATGGCGCCGCGCATTCCTCTCGACGGACGCCGCAACGGCCGCTCCGATTCGCGCCGCTGTGCGTACATCGCCATCGCCAGCAGCATCGCCGCCACGACAACCAGAAAGCGAGCCGTGTTGCTCTTCATGGTGATATGCCCATTATAATGGGCACACTGGCCATGAAATCCGATTCGGATGAGACACACGCTCAGGATCCGGTTACTCCGGCCTCCGAACATGTGCCTGCCGAGGCGATGCTCTATTGCCCCGTCTGCGATAACCGGCTCACCGAACGCAAGTGCAAACTGCTGTGCGCGCGCTGTGGATACTACATGAGCTGCGCCGATTACTACTGAAGAGAACCCAACGCCCATGAGCGAAATTGCCGCATTCCTGGAACGCTTCCGCCGCGGAGGCGAATTGATTGCCGTCGTCACTACCGGAGTGGCGGGCGCCGAACTCGATTTCGAGCCTGCGCCCGGGAAGTGGAGCATCCGCCAGATCGTCTGCCACCTGGCCGATACCGAGATTGTTGCCGCCGACCGGTTCCGCCGGGTCATCGCCGAGGATGAGCCCACCTTGATCGGCTTCCAACAGGACGCCTGGGCCGAGAAACTGGACTACCGCAAACGGAAAATCTCGCAGGCCGTGGAGTCGTTCCGGCGCTTGCGGACGGAAAATTACGAACTGCTCAAGGACCAGCCCGAAGAAGTCTACCGGCGCGCCGGCATCCACAACGAACGCGGCCGGGTCACGCTGCTCGATCTGCTCTCCACGTACGCGCAGCACGTCGAATCGCACGCCCGCCAGATCCAGGGCATCCGCCAGGCATACAAACAATCGAAGGCATAAATGTTTGTCGCCATCCTTCTTCTTCTGGGCCTGCCAGCGGTGGCGGCGGGCGAATCGGCGGCCGCGGCCCGTTGGTGGTCGCATGTGGAATACCTCGCCAGCGACGCCCTCCAAGGGCGCGATACGGGCAGCGAAGGCCACAAGCAGGCGGCACGCTATGTGGCCCAGGAGTTTGAGCGCGCCGGATTGCGTCCGGCAGGCACAAACGGCTATTTCCAACCCGTCGGCTTCCGATCCATGGTGCTGGATGAACCTGCTTCCAGTCTGCGCCTCCGTTTTCCCGACCGCACCGAAACCCTGCAATTGGGCCAGGACGCTTATTTCGGATTGCGCGGCAATCTTCTGCCCGAAATCGACGCCGCGATGGTGTTCGTGGGCTACGGCTTCGCCGTTCCCGAGCATCGATACGACGAACTCGCCGGACTCGATCTAAAGGGCAAAGTCGCGGTCTATCTCACCGGTGGCCCGAAGGACATCCCGGCAAACCTCATCAGCCATTACCAATCGGCGGCGCAGCGGTGGCGAAGGCTGAAGGAAGCGGGCGCTGTGGGCGTGGCGGTTATCTCGAACCCCAGAACCAGCGATATTCCCTTCGAACGCGCGCGCACGGCTCGCTTCATCCCCGCCATGAAATTGAAAGACGTGGATACCGACGGCCCCGGCTGTAGCATCAGCATCAATCCCGCGCGTGTGAATCTGTGGTTTGAAGGCACCGGCCATTCGATCGAGGAAATCCTGGCGCTTGCCGCGGAGAACCAGCCGCTGCCCAAATTCGAGATGAAGCCGCGCGTCGAAGCACGCATGAAGCTGAACGTCACGGAACTCGAATCGGACAATATCGCCGGCATGCAAGAGGGCACGCACCCCACCTTGCGCAAGGAGGTGCTGATCCTCAGCGCGCATGTCGATCACGTCGGCGCCAGCCGCAACCTCACCGGGGACCGCATCTACAATGGCGCGATGGATAATGCCTCGGGCATTGCCACGCTGATCGAAATCGCCAGAGCGCTTCAGGGCAAGAAGCTGAAACGCTCGGTTCTGTTTCTGGCGGTGACGGGCGAGGAAAAAGGGCTGCTCGGCTCGCAGTATTTCGTGCAATCGCCGACGGTGCCGCGCGAAACCATCGTCGCCGATCTGAACTTCGACATGTTCCTCCCGCTGTTCCCCTTCGAGCGGCTGATCGTATACGGGCGCGATGAATCCACGCTTGGGGACGCTGTCGAGCGCGTGGCGAAGAAAGCAGGCATCGAAGTGATGCGCGACCCCGAACCGCAGCGCAACAGCTTCATCCGCAGCGACCAGTACAGCTTCATCCGCCGGGGCATTCCGGCGCTCGCATTCAAACTCGGGTATAAGCCCGGCAGCGCTGAGGAGCGCATCTTCAAGGACTGGCTGAAGGAGCGCTATCACGCCGTCAGCGACGACCTGGAGCAACCCGTGGATAAGGAAGGCGCAGTGCGATTCAACAGTCTGATGGCCGCGATCGCCGTGGAAGTGGCCAACGCCCGGCAACGTCCGGCATGGAAGGAAAACAGCTTTTTTCGGCGCTTTGCGCAGCCTTGATGCGTATCGCGCACCCGGTGGCTACACATTGTGAGTATTCGCACCGGTTTCCAAACCGTGGGCAGCGGGTCGCTGGGGTGAATGATACACTTATGCCATGAAGAGCCGGATTCCTGGAGGCGCTCCGTTTTGGGTTTATGAAAACTGGACGCACAAGAAGGCCGTAATCCACAGCGAGTCATGCTCGCACTTCAAGACCCACGGCGGTCGCAACACATCAAACGGTAAATGGCACGGACCTTTCGACCTGTTGGCGGTTGCGGAACTGCACGCCAAGAATACGGGACAAGCTAACATCCATAGGTGCTCTTTCTGCCTTTGACGATTCAAACTGACCCACGGCGAGACCGTCGAAACCGAACCAGCCGCTTCGAACACCTCGTAGCCGCCGGCGTCGTCACGCCTCCCGCCGAGGGAGGCGACCCGTTGGAAAACTGCCCAGAGATCCGTCTCCCGCACGGAACCGTAGCTACCCTCATTGACAGTACCCGTGACGAAACGTAAGCGCGCGCTTTCTGACGAAAATCCCCAATCCTTCAACGGCGAGTCTTTCCCGGACCGTGCGTGCGTTACGCTACGAAAGTAACATGCCGCGGGTCATTCTCTTCTACAAGCCCTACGGCGTGTTGAGCCAGTTCACGCCCGAACCCGGCACTTCCCATCGCACCCTCAAAGATTTTCTCACCATACCGGATGTCTACCCCGCCGGACGCCTGGACCACGACAGCGAAGGTCTGCTGATCCTGACCGACGATGGCGCCTTGCAGCACGCGCTCACCGATCCGCGCCGCGCGCACCAGCGCACCTATTGGGCGCAAGTGGAGGGCATCCCATCTCCGGAAGCCATAGCCCTGCTGCGGGGCGGCGTCCAGATTCGCGATTACACAACACGACCCGCGAAGGTGAGAATGCTCGATGGCGAACCGGATCTCCCGCCGCGCGATCCACCCATCCGCTTCCGCAAATCCGTTCCCACAAGCTGGCTGGAACTGACGCTGATCGAAGGCCGCAACCGCCAGGTGCGCCGCATGACCGCCGCCGTCGGGCATCCCACCCTACGGCTGGTGCGCGTGCGCTCCGGCGAGTGGACCCTCGACGGTCTACAGCCCGGCCAGTGGCGGGAAGCGCCCATTCCGGGATCGCCGTGCGCTCGAAAGCCCGGTTTTCGTTGACGCTCCAATGCTTGCGCGATACGATAATGGCATAAGAAATGCATGAGTCACCGCATGCAGTGACGGGTCTGCTCAAACGGGGCCGCGACGGGGATCCAAAGGCCATTAGCGAGTTGTTGCCGCTGGTCTACGACCAACTGCGCTCGCTCGCCGACAAATACATGAAGTCGGAGCGGCAGGGCCACACGTTGCAAGCCACTGCACTGGTGCACGAAGCCTACATGCGCCTGGCCGGCGCCGACATCGATTACGAGAACCGAGTCCATTTCTTCGCCGTCGCGGCAGGCGTCATGCGCCGCATCCTGGTCGATCACGCCAAAAGCCGCGGCCGGCTGAAACGCGGAGCGGGCGCGGCCCGCGTCACCCTCAACGAAGCCGTCCACGTGGGCAATGACCCCGATTCCCCCATCGCCGAAATCGACGACGCCCTCACCGAACTCGCCAAAGTAGATGAGCGCAAGGCGCGGATCGTCGAGCTAATCTACTTCGGCGGATTGACCTATGACGAAACCGCGTCCGTTGTGGGAATCTCGGCCGTCACCGTGCATCGCGAACTGAAATTCGCCCGCGCCTGGCTGCAACAACAGTTGGCCGGAAGCGCATGAGTGCCGACCGCTGGCTGCGGATGCAGGAACTCTTTCACGCTGCCTCCGAACTGAGCGGCGCGGCGCGGTCCGCCTATCTCGACCAGTGGTGCCCCGATGACCCCGCCCTCCGCCAACAGGTAGAGGATCTGCTCGCCTCCGACGAAGAGGAGGATCTCGTCGAAAAATCCGTGCGCCAGGCCGCCAGCCAAGTGCTGGAAGAGAAGGAAGAGGCAACCGAGGAACGCCTCGGCCCCTTCCGTATTCTGCGCAAGCTTGCTTCCGGCGGCATGGGCTCCGTCTACCTCGCCGCGCGCGACGATGACCAGTTCCAGCAGCAGGTGGCCATCAAGCTCATCCGCTACGGGCTGAACCGCGAAGATATTCTCCGCCGTTTCCGCGCCGAACGCCAGATTCTGGCCAATCTCAACCATGCCAACATCGCCCGGCTCCTCGATGGAGGCGTCACCTCAGATGGGCTGCCCTACCTCGTCATGGAGTACGTCGACGGGCGCACCATCGACGAATATTGCCGCGATAAGAGCCTGCCCGTGCGCGGCCGCCTGGAACTCTTCCTCACCGTCTGCGAAGCCGTGCAGAGTGCTCATGCAAGCCTGGTCGTCCATCGCGACATCAAACCCGCCAATATCCTGGTCACCGCCGACGGTGTAGTGAAGCTGCTCGATTTCGGCATCGCGAAAATCCTCAATGCGCCTAACGGTGAGCCCGCGCTGACGCGCGCCACCGACCGCGTCATGACGCCCGAG
>CAYOBO010000029.1:0-56676 GCA_964402295.1 uncultured Candidatus Solibacter sp.
ACGTGCCCGGGTGGCGAAATCGGCAGACGCAAAGGACTTAAAATCCTTTTTCCGGAAACGGGAGTGTGGGTTCAAGTCCCACCCCGGGCACCAAACCTGCTGGTACGGAATTGGATGGAACTGCTGATCAACGGCGAAAGCCACACCGCGGCGGATGGCTGCTCGATGCTGGAACTGCTGGAGTCGCTCGAAATCGACCCGGGCCGCGTGGCGATCGAGTACAATACCGCGATTCTGAAGAAAGACCTGTGGAGCAGCACGCGGCTGAAGGCTGGCGACAGGGTGGAGATCGTGCACTTCGTCGGCGGCGGGCGTTGAACTACCGATACCAGTAGGCAACACTCCAGTACGTGCTATCGCGGCGGTGGTTGTTGTGGCCGCGCTCGATCGACATCTTGAACGACTTGCGGAACGGGACCGGATCCTTTTCGTGGAAGCGGTAGACGGTGAACAGTCCGGCTTGCCAATCGGAGCGCGACGGCACCTTCTCCATGAACGTGACGCCGTGGTAGGGCATGTTGTACTCGCCGCGAAAGCCCCAAGCGCCGCCGAAGTAATCCTCGGTACCGGTGCCGTGGATGGAGGGGTGAGATTCGCCATCGATCCACATCATTTCGTCGCCTTCCCACCAGCCGGCGCCGGAGGCATCGACGCTCAAGGAAACACCCAGGAAATGGCCCGCGCCCGTTGTTTCGAGAATGAGGTGGTTGTCATCGGGCGTGGTGTTCTTCGATGTGGGGCGGCCCACTTCGTGACCGGGGAATGCTTCGGCGGCAGTCTTGCGGAATGCGGCGTGAAAGCGGAGCGGACTGGGAGGCTTCGGCCAGATCTGATAATCGACCTGGTAGTAGAGGGAGGTTATCGGCTCTTTCGAACCGTTCTCAATGACGATGCGCGCACCGGTGGCATATGGCATGGGGAAGTAGCTGTTGAAGCCGGCGACGTTCGGGTTGCGGAGGTTGTGGTTCAGTTCGGGGCGGGCGCGGACGGTGACGAAGGCCGTGTTCACTTGACGGACTTTGCCATGGCCCAGCAAGTGGAAGTCTCCGAAGGGGACATCGACGGCCGGGTTCGCGGCGCCGTCCCAGAACATTTTGAGCCGCGTGGTGCGCAAGTAGTTCTCCTCGGCAGTGGCGATCGTGAACCACATGTGCACAATGCGGCCCGCGCCCTGTATGGCGGCGACGGTGTGGCTGGCGCCGGGCTCGACGCGGACGGCATCGGCATTGCCGCCGTCGGTGCGGTAGCTGGAGGCGCGGGCGGCGCGATAGGGCTGCACCTGGTCAAGCGGTTGCGCGGAGGCGGCCACCGCGAGAAGAAGCAGAGTCCAGAAGGTCATCCCCTGACAGTCTACCTCCCACGGCGGTGCGCTGGTTCTATATAATGGCCGCGAGAAAAAGATCCAATGATCGCAAGACTGACGACCGCCTTCCTCGCCGCGACAGCGGCTTATGCACAGATTTCGAGCGGCACGCTGACGGGCATCGTCACCGATCCCTCGCAAGCGCGGCTGGCAAACGTATCCATCAAGCTGACGAATGAACAGACCGGCGTTGCACTGAGCGCAACGACGGCAGCATCGGGCGAGTACACGTTTCCCTTGCTGCCTTCGGGAACGTATCGGATCGAGGCCGAGGCCGCAGGCTTTCAGCGCGCCACGCGATCGGGGATTGTGATGGAGCTGGGCCGCACGGTGCGGCTGGACATCGGCTTGCAGCTCGGGCAGGTCACCGAGTCGGTGGAAGTGAGCGGGGCGGCTCCGCTGATTGAATCCGAGTCGGCGACGGTAGGCCAGTTTATCGAGAACAAGACCATTGCCGATATGCCGCTGAATGGGCGGCGGGTGGGGGATTTGCTGGGTTTGATGGGCAACGGGGTCTACATACGGGGCGACGTCATCCGTCCGCGCGTGGCGACGGGCGGAGGGCGCGCCGACCAGCAGCAGTGGCTGTTGGATGGAGTGAATTCCTCCAACATTGCCTTGGAAGTGCCGCAGGCGTTGTTCAATCCGCCGGTGGAGGCGGTGCAGGAGATCCGCATCCAGCAAAGCGCCTATTCTGCCGAGTTCGGCAACTCGTCTTCGGGCGTGGTGGCGATGACGACCCGGTCGGGCACGAATAAATTCTCTGGGCTGCTGTATGAAAATCTGCGCAACGACAAGCTGGATGCACGGAACTTCTTCGCCGTCAATAAACCGCCGTTGCGGTGGAACGTGTTCGGCGGAGCGCTGGGCGGTCCCGTAATCAAGAACCGCACGTTTTTCTTCAGCCATGTCGAGTTCCAGCGGCAGCGGGTGGGGGTGGTGCGCAATCTCACCGTACCCTCCGATCTGGAACGGCGTGGAGACTTTTCGCAAACCACAAACGCGGCGGGTGCGTTGACTCGCATCTACGATCCCAACACGTATGTGGCTGCCACGCGCACGCGCACTCCGTTCCCGAATAACGTGATTCCGGCGTCGCGCTTCGATCCGGTGGCGGCGAAGATTGTGCCGTTGTTTCCGGTGGCGAACCGTCCACCGGCGAATCTGGCCGGGGCCAACAATTTCAATCGCAATGCCGTGAGTGCGCTGAATATCACGACATGGACCTCAAAGTTGGATCACATCTTCAGCGACCGCGACCGCGTGAGCGTGCGCTATGTGCTGCACGATTTCCCGACGTACATTACACCTGCCTACGACGAACCCGCGGCGGATCCGAACGCGAGTAACACCGTGCGGCGCGCCCATTCGCTGCTGATCAACGAAACGCACACCTTCAGTCCAGCGGTGCTGAACGATTTCCGGTTCAACTGGCAGCCGCGCAGTTTCCATCCGACGACGTTGTCCATCGATCAGGGCTGGCCGGCCAAGTTAGGTTTGCGTGGCGTATCGGAACGCGCTTTTCCGCGCATCAATACCACGGCATATGCGCCACTCGGGTCGACGACGCAGGAGCGCGTACAGGTGCCGATTCACGACACGCACATCGTCGATACACTATCGCTGTATCGGGGCCAGCATTCGCTGAAGGTTGGCGGGGAGATTCGCCTGGCGCGGAATGTGGATGACCTGAATTCGTTCATGTCGGGGCAATTCACGTTCGCGATTCAACCCACATCGAATCCAGCGGCAAGCGCGAACACCGGCAATGCATTGGCGAGCCTGCTGCTGGGATTCCCGAACTCAGCGAACGTGCTCGATTCGGATCTGCTGGACCGGCGGGCGAAATATTTCGCGCTGTTCGTGCAGGACGACTGGAAGCTGACGCAGAATCTGACGATGAATGCCGGTCTGCGGTGGGAAGCGCATACGCCGAAGTTTGACGCCAACAACCGTATGAATGGATTCAACGCAACGACGATGAATCCGGTGTCGGGCACGCCGGGGGTAATTACATTCGCGGGACGCGACGGATTGGGCAGCCAACTCTACAACGGCGATTGGAACAATTTCATGCCACGCATTGGGCTGGCGTGGAAGCCATTCGGGAAGTCAGGAACCGTGATTCGCACCGGGTCAGGAATCTTTTACGGCGTGCCGCTGCCTGGCTCCAATAACAACAGCGCGGGGTTTGCGGCGCAGGCAGCCTACACGACTCCGGATAACGGGATCACGGCGCCGTTTTATCTGCGCGATGGATTTCCGGGCGGTCTGACCAGTCCGGAATTGGGGCCAGCTTACGGGGCTGTTCGAGTCGGCCAGGCGGCCGCGTTAAATTTCGATTTCGTGGAACAGGAGCGCCGTTTGGGATATACCATTCAGTGGAATTTTTCCATCCAGCAGGATGTGGGTTGGAACTCGATTTTCGAAGTGGCGTACCTTGGGACGGTGGGACACAAGCTGAATGGACCGAACACGAATATCAACCAGGTAAGGCCGGAACTGATGGGACCGGGGAATGCGCAGGTGCGCCGCCCATTCCCCCAGTTTGGCAATATCTCGACGGTGGCGCCGATGTGGGGGAATTCGTCTTATCACGGGGTGAATTTCAAGTATGAAAAACGCTTTTCCGACGGACTGAACCTGCTGGCCAACTATACGTTCTCAAAGTTCATCGACGATGTGCCGGCGGCGCAGGAAATCGGTGCGACCCCGGGCATCCAGAATTACTACAACCGCCGGGCTGAGAAGGCGCTGTCCGGCAACGATGTGCGCAACCGCTTCGCCTTCAGTTCGGTCTATGAGTTGCCTTGGGGCGCGGGCCGCAAATATCTGAGCAGCGGACCAGCCGCGATTGCGCTGGGCGGCTGGAATTTAGGTGCGATCCTGACCTTGCAGCAGGGGAGCCCGTTCGGGTTGACGACGCAAGTGAACACGATCAACGCGTTTTCCGGAGGGCAGCGCGTCAACGTGCTGCGCGATCCCACTCTGCCGAAGGGACAGCGCAGCGTACAGCGCTATTTTGACACCGATGCTGTGGTGGCACCGCCACAGTTCACGTTCGGCAATGCCAGCCGGTCCTTGCTTACCGGTCCGGGACTGGTGAGCCTGAACACATCGTTATTGAAGAACTTCCGGTTCGGGGAAACGTGGAATTTGCAGTTCCGGCTGGAGGCATTCAATGCCATCAACCGGGCGAACTTCGAAGAACCGGGCGGCGCGCTGGGATCGCCGAACTTTGGAGTGATCACGGCGGCGCAAGACGCGCGGTCGATGCAGTTGGGACTGAAGCTGACGTTCTGAATTGCACCGCAATCATCGTACACTGAAGAATTCGCCAACATGAATTCTTCACCACTCCGCATCGGAATTGCCGGCGCCGGATTCGCCGGAAAGTTTCACCATAAGAATCTGCGAGGGCTGCCCGCCGTTACCGCGGGTGTCACCTCTTCGCGCCGGGAGAGCCGCGAGGCATTCGCCCGCGAGTTCGGCACGACGGCCTATGCTTCGGTGGAAGAGATGTTGCCGCATATCGACGTACTGGACATCTGCACGCCGCCGTCGTCGCATGCGAGCTACATTCGCGCCGCGGCGAAAGCAGGCAAGCATGTCATCGTGGAGAAGCCGTTCCATGGTTTTTTCGGATCTCCCGAGCAATATGCGAAGGAGGAAATGCTGGCGGCGGTCAGCGAGGAACTGCGCGGCATCCGCCAGACGGTGGAAGAAGCAGGCATCATTCTGGGATATGCGGAGAACTACATCTACGCGCCGTCCATCCAGCGCGAACGCGAGATTCTGGAGACAACGAAGGCGCAGATTCTTCGCATGACGGCGGAGGAATCGCATTCGGGGTCGCACTCGCCGGTGTATGGCATTTGGAGCGAACAAGGGGGCGGGTCGCTGATCGGCAAGGGGTGCCATCCACTGGGTGGCGTGTTGTACCTGAAGCGGAAAGAGGGGTTGGCGCGGCGGGGTTCGCCGATTCGCCCGGTAGCGGTATCCTGCCGCACGCATGCCATCACGAAACGGCCCGCGTTCGAAGACCGTGGCTATCTGCGGACCACCTATCAGGACACGGAGGATTACGCCTTCCTTCACGTGATTTTCGACGATGGCATGATCGCCGATGTCATGACCAGCGAACTGGTGCTGGGCGGCGTTTACGATTTCGTCGAGGTGTACGCCAACAACCACCGCACGCGGTGCCACATCCAGCCTGTGAAGGTTGTCGACCTGTACAGCCCCAACCGCAAGGAGTTCGAGGGGATGGATCTGATGGAGAAGATCAGTTCGAACGAAGGGTGGATTCCGGCATACCCTGAGTTCGGATGGTCGAACGGGCAGATGTATGAGATGCACGATTTCGTGAGGTGCATGCGGGAAGGCAAGCATCCGGAGTGCGACCTGGAACTGGCGATCGACATTACGCTGGCGATCTATGCGGGATACGTTTCGGCGGACCGCAAAGGCGCGGAAGTGGAAGTGCCGCGGATTTAGGTTATTTTTTCGTGGGAGTGGAGGCCGGTTTCGGGGCAGGCGCCGTCTTGCTGGCCGGAGTTGCGCTCTTGACGGAGGTTTTCTTCGCCGGTGCGGCGGGGCGCGCGGCAGGTCCTTCGGGAGCGTTCGGAGGCGCCGGACCGACGCGCTCAAAAGTGATCTTCACGATCTTGACGGGCGTTACCGGCTTGTTCTGCTCCGCGGTTGGGACACGCGCGATTTTGCCCACCAGTTCCAGGTTCTCCGTCACCTGCCCGAAGATGGTGTGCCTCCCATCGAGATGCGGCGTGGGCACTTCGGTGATGAAGAACTGCGAACTGTTGGTATTGGGCTGGCCGATGTTTGCCGCACCGATCCGGCCCGGACGATCGTATTTCAGATCGGGGCTGAACTCGTCCGGCACGGAGAAGCCCACGTTCCCTGCCCCGGAGCCGGTTGGGTCGCCGGCCTGAATCATGAATCCGGGAATGACGCGGTGGAAGGTAACGCCCGGATAGAGGGGCCGTTTGACCATTTGATTCGATTCCTCATCGAACCATGGCTTGCGTCCGAGGCTGAGTTCCACGAACGTGCGAACCGTCTGGGGCGCGGCCTTTTCAAACAGTTCGAATTTCAGGGTGCCCATGGTTGTGACCATGGTTCCGTAGAGTCCGGGTGCGCGGGTTTCCACGGGCTTCGGGGGCGGCGCAGTGGATGGCTTGGGCGTCGCGGCGGCCGGCTTCGGCTTCGGTGGAGATGCTGTTTTTGTTGCTTGCGAAAAGAGAGGAACAGTGCACAAAGCCAGGACGAGGATGATGCGCATTCCCTCAAATTATACTGAAAAGTGTCACTGCGAAGCCTTTTCCCGATATTGTTCTGCACCGCGCTCTGGGCGCAGCCGGTGCGCATATCGTTGCTGGTCACCACCGATCTGCACGGCAACATACTCCCCTACGATTACTTTTCCGCCCGGCCGGCGGAGCGCGGCTTGGCGAAGATCGCCACGCTGATTCGCGAGGAAAGAAAGCGGAATCCCAATACGCTCCTGGTGGATTGCGGCGACACGATACAGGGCGCTCCGCTGGAGGCGGTGTACCAGCAGTGGATCCGCACGGGGAAGTTGCCGCAAGGGCTTTCGTTCGTGGGAAAACCGCTCGACCGCGATCCGATGATGGTGGCGATGAATGCACTGGGATTCGACGCCATGGCCGTCGGCAATCATGAATACAATTTCGGACTGAAGAACCTCGGCCGCGCCCGGCGCGACGCGCAGTTCCCCTGGCTGAGCGCCAACACCGTCGTGCCGAAGGAAACGATGGAGCCGTTCGCGCCGTACATCGTGAAGACAGTGGCGGGAGTGAAGGTTGCCATCATCGGGTTCACTACACCGGCCGTGCCGAGTTGGGAAAAGCCGGAAAATTACAGAGGGCTGCGATTTTTGGATGGAGTGGAAGCGATCGGCAAAACCGTGGCGGAATTGAAGACGCGGCACAATCCAGATTTGATTGTCGTGGCCTCGCACGCGGGGCTGGATCGGGATCTGAAGACCGGTGCAGTGCGGGCGAGCGAATCGGGGTTCGAGAATCCGGTGTTACAGATTGCGGAGAAAGTAGCAGGCATCGATGCCATTGTTTTCGGCCATTCGCACCAGCAGTTGGAACAGGCAGTGGTGAACGGAGTGCTGCTGCATCAGCCGAAGAATTGGGGCATTTCTCTCGGCCGTGTCGATTTCGAACTGGAGCGCAGCGGGGCGGGATGGAAGTTGCTTTCGAAAACAGGGAAGCTGATTCCCGTTTCGAAGGACGTCGCGCCGGATGCGGAAATCATGGCGCTTGCCAAGCCCTATCATGAGCTGACCGAGCGGTATCTCGACATGCCGGTGACGGAATCGCCGGCCGATCTGGATGCGGTTTTCGGACGGGTGGAAGATACCGCGGTGGTGGACGCCGTGCAGGCCGTGCAACTGCACTACGCCAAGGCCGATGTATCCTTGACCGCACTGTTCAATCCGCGGGTGCGGTTTCCGAAAGGGAAGGTCACGGTGCGGCAGGTGGCCGCTCTGTATCTCTACGACAATGAACTCTATGTCATCGAAGGTACGGGCAAGATGCTTCGCGAGGCGCTGGAGAATGCGGCGCGGTACTTCCGCACGTGCCCCGATGCGACCTGCGCCACGGGTGAGTTGATCAACCGCAACGTCATCGGCTTCAACTATGACATGGCGCAGGGGGTGGAATACGAGATCGATCTGACGAAGCCGGAAGGGCAGCGGGTGCGCCATCTGCGTTTCCGAGGCAAGCCGCTTGAGGACGCACAACCGCTACGGATCGCGGTGAATAACTACCGTGCCGGCGGGAGCGCGGGATACGGGATGCTGCGGGAAGGGCGAATTGTCTGGAAATCCGGTGAGGAAATTCGGAATTTGATCGTGGAATATTACACGCAGCATAAGTTGCTGCCGGCGAAGGCGGATGGGAATTGGAAGGTGGTGCCGGAAACCGCACGCCGCCGGTTGCGGGAGGAAGCTCGCGCGGAGGCGGCGCGGACTTCGAATTTCTGAGATGCCTAGCGGAATCCGTCCACCATCATGATGTCTGTTTCGCTCTGATCGACTTGCGTGTAGAGGAATTTCTTTCCATCCGGAGAGACGGACAGTCCGCTGTTGAATGGACGTCTGGCGAGGTAGGCGATGACGGAGTCCTTCTTCGTGCCGAGGTGGAAGTAGTGCAGCGGATAGCGCGCCCCGCCTTCATCCATATCTTCGCGGTCCACGTAGAAGATACCGTCTTTTCCAAAGGACCAGTAACTCCAATAGCCGGGCTTGAGGGCCTCAACGGCAGGTTCTTCCTTGCCGCCTTCGGTGCCCACTCGCCAGAGCCCCGAAAGGGTATTGGACTTGGCGTAATAGACGAACTTGCCATCGGGCGATTCGACGCCGTGAAAGCCGCCATCGTGGGTGACCTGCGTGGCGAGGCCCCCTTGGGCCGGAATCTTGTAGATTTCGTAGCGGCCGCTCCGGTTCGAAGTGAAGTAGATCCACCGCCCATCCTGGGACCAACTGGGGACGATTTCCTGCGTGGCGTCAGTCGTGAGCCGCCGTGGAAGGCCACCATCGGCGCTGACCACATATATGTCCGGATTGCCGTTGGGGCGGGAGTCGAACACAATGAACTTCCCGTCGGGAGACCACATGGGACTGCCCGTGGACGGGCCGTTGAAGTTCGTCAGTTGACTCATGTTCTGGCCGTTGCTGTCGGCGACCCAGATTTCGAGCGCGCCGGAGCGATTCGAGGCGAGGGCAATTCTGGTTCCGTCGGGCGAGAAGCGCGGACCCTGTTCATGACGCGTGGAAGCCATGAGAACGGAGCCCGTGGGATTGGGCGTGAGCCGGTCCGGCAGGTCGTACGACCAGATGTTCGTATCGATCACCGACCGCGTGTAAGCGAGCCGTTTTCCATTGCGCGAGATGGCCAGATAACCAGCTTGATCGGCAATCCCTGGGAGCCGTTCCGGCTCGCCGCCCTTGGGGGAGATGCGCCACAAACGGCTGCTGGGGCTTCGCGTCGAAGAGAAGATGATCCGGTCGTCATTGGGATTCCAGGCGAGGCCGTAAATGCGGCGATTGTCGTGTGTGAGCTGCCGTTCGGTACCCGTCTTGAGGTCGAGGGCGACGATGTCCTGCACGGCGAGGCTTCGTGTCCGAACGAAAACGATGGTGTTGCCATCGGGCGCGAAGACCGGGGTGCTGTCGCCGAGCGACTTTGGCGGCGGCGACGTGATGCGGCGGCGCGTGCTGGATTCCAGGTCAAGCAGGAACAAGCTGAGCGGGGCGTGAATGCTTTCGCGGTCCACGAATACGAGTTGCTTGCCGTCGGGCGACCAACCGATGAACGGAGCATCGGCGCCCACGCGCTGCGGTGAGGCGTCGCTCAGCTTGCGTTCGAGTCCCCCCAGCGCGGGAATGAGGTAGAAGCCGGCGGAATCGACGCTTTGACGGAGGAAGGCGATGTAGCGGCCATCCGGCGACCAGGCCGGGCTGTATTCGGAAGTGGGTGTATTGGTGAGGCGCAGAGGCATGCCCGCTTCCACAACCTTGACGTAGATATCGAGGTCATCCTCTTTGCCTTGGTTCCAACTGAAGGCCACCTGGTTGCCGTCCGGCGAAAACGATGGCTGGCTTTCGCTACCGGGGAAACTGGTGAGCGGCACGTTGCGGACGGGCGTGGATGGCTCGGCGGGCTTACGGCCGGCGACGCGCCATCCGAGGTAGGAGGATCCGAAAACGGCAACGGCGGCAACCGCAACCAGCACTGTGGATCGGCGCTTGCGCGGAATGACGTGGGGCGCCGTGATGGGCCCGCTGAGGTCGCGCTGCGCGAGCTTGAGATCGGCCAATAAGTCTTGCGCCGTCTGGTAACGCAGCCCCGCATCCTTTTCCAGGCACTTGCGGATGATGCGGTCGAGCGCCTCGGGAATGTCATTGTTGATGGACCGGGGGGCGGCGGGCGTGCGATTGAGAATGGCGTCAAACACCGCGGCGGGAGTGGTTCCGGCGAAGGCGCGGCGTCCAGTGGCAAGTTCGTAGAGTACGGCGCCGAGGCTGAAGATATCCGTGCGCTGGTCGACATCCTTTGCGAGCGCCTGCTCCGGGCTCATGTAGGGCAGACTGCCGACCGCGATCTTGGTATCGCTTCCCGATTGCGTGGGCGCCGCGTTGCTGACAGTGGTGGCGAAGCGGATCTTGGCCGCGGCGCTCAACTTGGCGAGTCCAAAGTCGAGCACCTTGACCTGCGCCCGCGAATTGCGCATGAGGTTAGAGGGTTTGACATCCCGGTGGATGATGCCTTTACTGTGTGCTTCGACCAACGCATCGGCCACTTGCATGCCGACCGCCATGATCTCACTGGCGGGAAGTGGCAACTTCTCGGTCAATGAACCGAGCGTGCTTCCCTCCACGAATTCCATGGCGAGATAGGGGATCCCGCTCTCTTCGCCGGCATCGTAAATTGTGGCGATGTTGGGATGGCTTAATGCAGCGGCAGCTTTCGCTTCCTGTGTGAAGCGGCGGATACTGTCTCGGTCAGATGTAGCGCCCGCAGGAAGAATCTTGACCGCTGCCTTGCGCTCGAGACGTTCATCGTGCGCGAGGTACACCTCACCCATGCCGCCGGAACCAAGGCGCGAAACAATTCGGTAGTGTGCAATCCGAGTTCCAGGTTCCATGCTGAGCGGCGGGAGGAAACGTTACCCCGCCAATTGTTCAAACCGCGATCCCGGCAACAGGATCGTTTCATTGCGTTCCGGCCCGGTGGAGATGCAACCGATTTCCACGCCTACCTGGGAGGAAAGGTAGTCGAGATAACGTTTGGCACCGTCGGGCAGTGCATCATAGGATGTGGCGCCGCGAGTCGATCCCTTCCAGCCAGGCACCGTTTCGTACACAGGTTCGACAGCCTCCAGTCCCTTGGACGTAGCGGGCACTTCATCGGTCACCCGGCCATTCAGGCGGTAGCCGGTGCACACCCGAATCTCGGGGAATTCATCAAGTACATCCAGTTTCGTAATGACTAGACTATCAAAGCCGTTGACCGCCGCGGTATAGCGCAGGAGGGGGACGTCAAACCACCCGCAGCGGCGGGGACGTCCGGTGACCGCACCGAATTCGTTCCCGGCCTTGCGAATGCGCTCGCCGGTCTCGCCGTGATCTTCGCTGGGGAAGGGGCCGCCGCCGACGCGCGTGGTGTAGGCTTTCGAAACGCCCAGCACCCCGTTGATGCGGGTGGGCGGCACGCCGGTGCCGGTACATGCGCCGCCGGCGGCCGCACTGGAACTGGTCACGAAGGGATACGTGCCATGGTCGATGTCGAGCATGGTGCCTTGTGCGCCCTCGAAGAGAATGCGCTTTCCGTCCTGAATGGCGTTGTTCAGCAGTCGCGAGGCATCGCAGACCATGGGGCGGATGCGTGCCGCGAACGCTTCGTAGTCGGAGCGGATCTTCGCATAGTCCAGTTGGCCGTCAATGTGGAACGCCTTGGCGAAGGTCTGCTTGTCTTCGGAGAGAGAAGCGTAGAGGGCGCGGAAATTCTCCTCGTCGAGCAGGTCGGCGACACGAATGCCGCGGCGCGCGATCTTGTCTTCGTAACAGGGGCCGATGCCGCGCGAAGTGGTTCCGATGGCGGTGCGGCCTTCGCGTCCTTCCGATGCGCGCTCCACCAGGCGGTGGAAGGGGAAGATCACATGTGCCCGATTGCTGATGGCGAGATGCGCACCGACGTCGATGCCGACTTTGGCGAGCGATTCCATCTCGTCCAGCAACGCGCCGGGATCAATGACGACGCCATTTCCAATGACGGCTTTCTTGCCGCGCAAAATACCGCTCGGGATGAGTTTGAGGACGAACTTCTGCTCGCCGACGTAGACCGTATGGCCGGCGTTGTGACCGCCTTGGTAGCGAGTCACAATATCGAACCGTTCCGCCAGCAGGTCGACCACTTTGCCCTTGCCTTCGTCTCCCCACTGGGCGCCCAAAATGATGATGTTGTTCATGGATGAAGGACCAAATCTTTCATTGTATCGTGTTACTCTGGCG
Organism: uncultured Candidatus Solibacter sp.; assembly: GCA_964402295.1. Taxonomy (GTDB): domain Bacteria; phylum Acidobacteriota; class Terriglobia; order Bryobacterales; family Bryobacteraceae; genus CADEFT01. The sequence continues at coordinate 12,429 of CAYOBO010000029.1, forward strand.
TTGATGCAGCTTTGCGATGTCTTTCTGGGGCTGGGCGAAGAAAACTTTGCGGGTGTCCTTCGCACCATCTCCTTGGGAAAACTGAAGACTTATCATCTCTACGAGCGGTTGAAGGCCAGAGCACACCTGGGAAAGCTGAACTCGGAGACGTTGCGCCGTTCGGCTCCACGGCTGTGGGCACGGATGAGCGAACGGGAGGACGAGTTCGCCACGGATGTGGCGCAGTCCGTGCTGGTTTCGCACCTGGACATGATCGTGGCGGTATTGAACCACTTGGGCGTGCCGCATGAAGATGGATTCTTTCCGAAGGATGCGGATGTATCGCCATACCTGACGGAAGGCTGGCAGGATCGCGTCTGGAACGAATTTCGCGACCGGTATCCGAAACCGGCGCTGCTATTCTACATCAACCATCTTGCCTGGGAAGTGGGCAAGGCAGAACAGGTATACATTCCGGCGGCATGAGCGAAACCAATCAGGAACTTGTCAACGAATTCTTCGAACTGGTGAAGCGCGACGATGTGTACGCGCTCACGGCGATGATCAATGAACATCCGGAACTGGCCGATGCCCGCAATGAGCATGGGGTGCCGGCGGTGCTGGTGGCCATCTACTATGACCGCAAGGATGTGATCCATCTGCTGGTCACCAGCGGAGCGACGGTGGATACGTTCATCGCGGCGGCATTGGGGAACGTGGGGAAATTGGAAAAGGCGCTGGCCAAGAACCCGGCATCGATCAAGGAGTATTCCACCGATGGATGGACGGCTTTGCATCTGGCGGCGTTCTTCGGGCGCAAGGATGCAGTGGCCTATCTGCTGAATGCGGGCGCCAACGTCATGGCGCGGTCTACGAACGCCATGAATAACCATCCCTTGCACGCGGCCGCCGCGGGAAGAAGCCGCGATGTTGTGGCCCTGTTGCTTGAGAAGGGATCCGATATCAACGCAACGCAAGCCGGCGGTTGGACGCCCTTGCATGCGGCGGCGCAGAACGGGGACGTGGAGATGACGAAGGTATTGCTGACGCACGGCGCCAACCCCAATATACGGGCGGATAACGGGCAGTTGCCGCTGGACCTGGCAATGGGGAACGGCAGCCAGCCGATCGTCGATCTTCTCATGGAAGCGCCTGGAGTACAGTAGTAACGTACTTATGGCAGTCATGAACTTGGCGCGGCTGCTTGCCGCCATGACGTTTGTTGCCTCCTTGCCCGGGCAGGTTCCCGCGCGAATCTCATCGGGAAACCCCTGCATTTGCGATCCGGCAAAGCCGGACACGTTGAAGCTGCGGCAGTGCAGCCTGTGCAACGAGGCGGAAAAACATTCTTCGGAAGAAGTGTTTTTTCTCAAGGACATCAACCCACGCAAGCCCACTCGCTGGCTCGCGCTGCCGCGCAAGCACACGGCGGATTCCCATCACTTGTACGACTATCCGAAAGCGGAGCGGATCGCACTGTGGAAGGGCGCCGTCGCCAAGGCGAAGGAGTTGTGGGGGGACTCCGATTGGGGCATTGCCTATAACGGCGCGGAAGTCCGCACCCAGTGCCATGCCCATCTGCATATCGGCAAGTTTCTCCGGGCCGCCGAGAATCGCCGCAACGTGATTACGGTCCGGCGTGTGGAGGACATCCCGACGCCGAAGACCGATGGGATCTATGTGCATCCGGTGGCCGGCGGGTTTCATGTCCACCGCGGCGAACAGATCACGGAAACAGCTTTGATGAGATAAAGGGAGCCTATGAGCCTAGTCGAGATTGCCTTGCCGCCCACGGCGCAAAACGCCGCCATCCACCTGCACGCCAGCGATAACATCGCCATCGCCCGAGCACCGTTGGCCGCGGGCCAGACGATCGAGGTGGATGGCGTTGCAGTGACCCTGCGCGACCAGGTTCCCGTGGGGCACAAGGTGGCCGTGCGAGACATTCCCGCAAGCGGGCGAATCATCCGGTACGGGCAGGACATCGGAGCGGCGAAAGGGCCGATCGCCGCCGGGAGTTGGGTTCACACCCATAACTTGCAGTTCGAGGAACTTTCGCTCCATTACGAGTTTCCGGAAGGGGAAGTGCCCTACCCACCGCTACCGGCGAATGTGCCGACCTTTGAAGGCTACCTGCGCGAGGACGGACGCGCCGGCACGCGCAATTACATTGCGGTGGTGGCGGCCAGCAATTGCGCGGCGCACACGGCCCAACTGATCGCGCAGAGCTATGCTCTCGAGGCTTTGCCGCCCAACGTGGATGGCGTGATCGCATTTCCGCACGGGGAAGGCTGCGGCCATTCGATCGGCCCGGATACGGTGCAGTTGCAGCGCACCTTGCGCGGCGTGCTGATGCATCCGAACGTGGCCGGAGCGATTATCCTTGGCCTTGGATGCGAGGTGAATCAGATCGACCATTACCTGGGGCAGGGCTCGCCGCGCACCGGCAGGCTGGAAGGCTTCACGTTGCAGGGTACGGGTGGGACGCGCGCCACTGTCGCCGCGGCCCGCGAGGCCATCGGCAGGATGATGGAACGCGCCGCGGACGAGAAGCGCACAACCATTCCGGCATCGAAGATTGTGCTGGGTCTCGAATGCGGCGGCTCGGATTCGTTTTCCGGCATTACGGCCAATCCGGCGTTGGGTGCATGCGCGGACTTGCTGGCGGCAATCCATGGGTCGGCGGTACTGGCCGAGACGACGGAGATTTTCGGGGCCGAGCATCTGCTAGTGAAGCGCTCGCGCAATCGTGCCGTGGCGGAGCGGTTGCTGGGCTTGGTTCGTTGGTATAAGGAATATCTGACGCGCCTCGGCGGTAGCTTCGACGACAATCCATCGCCCGGCAACAAAGAAGGCGGGCTGAGCAACATACTCGAGAAATCGCTCGGCGCCGTGGCCAAGGGCGGCACTTCTCCGTTGATGCAGGTGCTGGATTACGCCGAGCCGATCACTTCACCGGGATTCTGCTTCATGAACACGCCAGGCTACGATCCGGTTTCTCTCACCGGATTGGCAGCCGGCGGATGCAACGTGATGGCGTTCACCACGGGGCGTGGATCGGCCACCGGATTTCCGAGCGTGCCGGTGATCAAGATTGCCACGAACACGGCGATGTACAATCGCCTGCGCGACAACATGGACGTCAACGCCGGCCGCATCGCCGACGGCCAGGCGACGGTGGCGCAAGTGGGCCAGGAGATTTTCGACCTGGTGCTGCGCGTGGCGAGCGGCGAACAAACATGCAGCGAGGTTTTGGGACACAAGGAGTTCGTGCCATGGCGGATCGGTCCGGTGATGTGACGAACCGCCGGGAAACGCGTTTTCGCGTACGCTACGCCGAGACCGACCAGATGGGCATCGTTTACTACGCAAACTATCTGGTGTGGATGGAGATCGGCCGGGTGGAGTTTTGCCGCGCGGCAGGCGTTGCCTACAGCGCCATGGAACGGGAGGACGGGATCCTGCTCACGGTGGCGGAAGCGAATTGCCGTTATCTGGCCCCCGCCTTGTACGATGAGGAAATCATCGTGCGGACCTGGCTCGAGAGCGCACATCCGCGGATGGTCACCTTCGCCTATGAAATGTTCACAGCGGATGGACGCAAGCTGGCAACAGGTCACACGAAGCACGTTTTTTGCGGGCGGGATCTGCGTCCCACACGGTTGCCGGGAAAATACTGGCCGCAATTCGGCATCGCGCGTCCCACGTAATCCGGCGACTCGGCCGGCCCGTCATTGGATGCATGAGGTATCCGATGAAAACCTTGATGCTTTTTGCCGCCGCGGCCGTCATGGCTGCGCAGAATCCCCCGCGGCCTCCAGGGCCGCTGCCTTCCTTCGACGCAATTCAGGAGTATCTCTCGCTGAGCGATGCGCAGTCGGCGCAATGGAAACAGCTCATGCGCTCGCGCGCGGAAAACAACCGTGCCCGATTCCAGGAGATGCACACGAAGCGCCGGCAACTGGATGAGATGCTGCGGCAGGGTGGCAGCGATGCGGCTGCGGTCGGACGGCTGACACTCGAATTGGAAAGCTATCGCAAGCAAATTCGCGGCGCCGACGATGGATTTCTGAAGGAAGCCGCGGCGCTGCTCGACGCATCGCAGCGCGCCAAGCTTGCGGCGCTGGAGGAGGCGGCCAAACTGATGCCCGCGGTGCACGAAGCGCGGAGGTTGGGATTGCTGCACGGTGGGCCGGAAGGGTTCCCGGATGGCCCTGTTCCCATGCGTGGGCCCGGTCCTCCTACCAGAGCGCGGCAATAGCCACGACGGTATGAACCAGCGAAACAGTGAGGGCTCGCAGCCCCACACGCTTCAATGGTTCCTTCAAGGAAGCCGGCCGGCCCATCCACCAGAGTTCGCCGATGCTGACCGCGGCGCTCAGCCATAAGGGCGGCAGGATGCGTGTTTCACCGAAAGCCCATCCTGCGGCCCCGCAGAGGATGTTTGCGGCGATGCAAAACCACGCGTAGCGTTGCATCGAAGCCGCAGTGGGCTTGCCGGTCCGCTTGTCCAGCCGGGCATGGACCAGAAAGATGCCGGTGAGAAAATGCAGGCTGAGGATGGCCCAAATCGCCCAAGTGGAATAGTCCGACAAAGACCCCCGGCCCACCTGGCTCGCCAAAAGGGCCGAAGAACTGAGTCCGAATGCGCTTGCCGATTGCAGCCAGACGGAGCGCTGTTTGTTGCGCATCGTCATGAACAGCGCCAGTGCGCTGAGCGTGGCTGCCATGGCTCCCAGTATGGCCAGCACGGCGGCCGGGACCTGGCTGAGCAAGGACAGACCGCAGATCGCGAGCAGCAGAGTTTCGTACAGCACATTGCGGCGGGCGATTTCCGATTCCGGACGGGGCTCACGCCAAACGGTGCGCTGCCGCGCCAGCACCAGCAACGGTTCGCGCATGATGAATACGATCAGGACCGCAAGGAGCGCCGGCACGAACAACCATGTCCATTGGCGCGTGAGAATCGCGGCGGCCACAAAGGGCTGCAACAACATTCCCCAGGCTCCGTGTTCGCGGGGGAGCAGCAATCCCTTCATTTGAGCCCCCGGCGTTGTTTCATCTCCTCGGCGACGATGCGCAGTTCGGCATCGCTCAGGATGCGCGCGCCGATGGCGACAAGTTGTGTGTCCTCCGAGGCGATGTGATCGCGGTACAACCGCGCCAGCCGTGCGGTGGCGGCCGCGTATGCATCGATCCACTCCCGGTCGACCGGCCGGTTGTCGAGTTCGGAGACGATGGCGCGCAGCGCTTGGTAGGCAGCCTCCGCCGCGTCGTGCTGACGCTCCAATTCGGCGAGGTAGCCGCGTTCCTCTTCGGTCAGCTTGCCCTGCATGCGGGGGAAGATGCTGCGCTCCTCATCCTCCGTATGCCATACACCGTTGGTGTCGAAGAACCGGAAGGCATTGCGCACGGCCTGAAGAGCTTCATCCGCCCGGGTTTCCCAGTGCGGAATGACCCGTTCGAGGGTCGCCAGCCTCTCCTCGATTCTGCGGTGGCAGGCGGTCAGATGGCGCAACGGATCGTCGAGAGTTTGGGACTCCTGCCGGTTCCCTTGACAAAGCTGCGAGGGCTGAATCACGCGTACAGGATAACTCGCGTTGGAAAGAATCCGCTGTGACCGCAGTCACGCCCGGTGTGGGAAAATAGCGTAGTCCCCATGGCGATTCACCCCGCATTTCGTGAGATCGAGTTGTTCGCCTTCCTGCCAGAAGCCGAGTTGCAGGCTCTCTCGAACATTTCCATTACGAAACGTTTTGAAGCCGGCGAATCGCTTTTCGATGAGGGAGAACCCTGCAAGGGTCTATGGATTGTCGCCGACGGAATGGTGAAGATCGTCAAGGTGACTCCGAGCGGCCGGCAGATTGTTCTCGCCCTGCAACACGCCCCTTGTACGATCGCCGAGGTTCCTGTGTTTGACGGCGGTCCTTACCCGGCAACGGTGGTAGCCGTGGAGCCTACAGTGGGCATTTTGCTGCTGACCTCGGATTTTTTGAGCGCGTGCCGGCGCAACCCCGATCTCAGCGTGCGCTTTCTTTCGGCATTCGGATCGCGGCTGCGGCATCTGGTTTCTCTTGTGGAACGCATCACCTTCGGCAGCATCCGCCAACGGCTGGCGCAGGAATTGCTGACCTTTTCCGATACCGCCGGCGGCGGGCGGTTCCTCATGCCCGAAACGCACGAAGAACTGGCGAACCGCCTCGGCACGGTGCGCGAAGTGGTCTCGCGCAACTTGGGACGGTTTCAATCGGAAGGCATGCTGCGGATTCAGCGGCGAGAGGTGGAGATCCTCGACCGTGCGGCGCTGACCGCGGAAGCCAACACCGAACTGTAGCTCTATTTGAAGACGAAGCGGTAGCCCGGGTCGAGCGTTTTCTCGATGGGATCGGCGGCAATCAGGAATTGATGGATGAGGTAGGGATTGGTGCGGTTCTGAAAGGCGGCATTGCGAATCACTTCGAATCCATGCTCAATCCCACTGGACTCATCGATGTCGATGTCGGCCGCCATGATCCCGCTCGTGGCGTGGCGCATGAAGGTGACCTGAAGATTGGCGTGCGCATCGCGAGACTTGAAGCTCTCTTCCATCTGGAAATCGGGCAATGGTTCATGCAGAGTGCTGGGTGCGGACTTGAAGCGCTCGCTGTTGCGGAGAAAGTCCTGCATTTCCGGCTCCACCATGGCGAAGAAGCGATCCTGGCGGCAGAGAATCAGGCTGCGGATAAATCTGCCGCAATTTTGCGTGGTGCCGCGATGCGAAGCTTTCTTCACGATGTTGAGGAACGCCGCTTGCCGCAGGGGGCCCATCGCGTTGTAGAGCTTTGCTCCGCTCTTTCCCACAAGATCCTGATCTTCGGGCAGCAGGCTGAACATGCGAGCCGAGTCCAGCAGTTGGCGCGGTTTCGCATCCAGGTCCTGAAACTTCGGAGCCTTGATTCCCTTGACGCGCGAAGGATCGACCCAAAGATCCACCGTGTCGCTGCCGGGTATCACCCGGTCGGCGGATACCATCTGAAAAAAAGAATACGGGCAATAATTTTTTGAGCGCACGGTGAACATGTACCGTGTGCCGGGTCCGCCGAGGCATTCAATTTTTCCGATCGTCACTTCGCTGGCCGCGCCCATGTTGACCCTGGCATGCATGCGTGCACCGCCCGCGCCGGCAGGCGGCGGCAGCGGGTCGAGGTCGAGATCGATGGCCGCATGCAGTGGATCGCCTGTCAAATCGGTGATGCGGAGCGTGATGGAACCTTGGGGCATATTGCGGTTGAGTATACCGTAACGGACTGTGGCGCGGTTCTAGTGCGATCCGCCGCTGATGGCGCAGATGATCTGTATTTCGTCGTCCGGTTCCAGCGCCACGGCAAGACTGGCGGCCGGTTCCCCATTGACGAAGATGCGGATGTGCCGGCGGATGCCGTCCTGCTCATCGATCATGCGAAAGCGCATCCCGGGAAACTGCCGGTCGAGATCGAGCATCGCCTCGCCAACCGTTCTCCCCGCCGCGCTCACTTCGGAGCGGTTCCTCGTGTACGAGCGCAGCGGGGTGGGGACGAAGATTTTCATGCCGCGTGTTCCACGCAATAGATGTGCGGAAGATGCTGCACGATGTTCTTCCAGCTTTCCCCCTCGTCGCGCGAAGCCCATACTTCACCGGAGGTGGTGCCGAAATAGACGCCAACCGGATTACCCTGGTCGGTGCACATGGCCTGCCGCTTGACGGTGAACCATGCCTGCTCGGGAGGCAACCCTTTGTCTTGCCGCTGCCAGGATTTGCCGCCGTCGCGCGTGACGTACATGGCGGGCTTGCCGCCGGGACTTGTGCGCGGCCATACCGTGGTTCCATCCATGGGGAATACCCACGCTGTCTCCGTGTCCCGCGGATGAAGAACGATACCAAAGCCGATATCACCGATCTTCTTGGGCATCTTCTTTCCGATCCGATGCCACACTCCTTCGGCGCGGTCCATGCGGTAGATGCCGCAGTGGTTCTGCATGTAGATACGATCGGGGTTGAGCGGGTGAAGGCGCACGCAGTGCGGGTCGTGTCCGTACTCGGCATTCGGGTCGGGCAGAAATTCCGCGGAGCAGCCCTTGTTGAGAGGCGCCCAATTCCCACCTCTGTCGGTGGATTCGAACACACCGCCGGAGGACATGCCTATGTAGATGTGATTGGCATCGCGCGGATCGACGGAAATCGAGTGCATGGTGGCGCCGTCCGGCGGCCCCTCCTCGCCGGCGGCGCACCACTTGTCGCGCATGGGGTGGAGATTGAAGCCGTCCACGGATTGCCAGGTGTCGCCGCCATCCTCGCTACGGAACAATCCCTGCGGAGACGTACCGGCATACCACACGCCTGGTTCCGATGCGTGTCCGGGGGACAGCCAGAAAACGTGCTGCGCCACCAAGCCTTTCTCGCCTTCCTTGGCTTTGGCGAAGGCGGGTGGAACGGAACTCTCCTTCCATGTTTTGCCGAAATTGGTGGAGCGATAGAGGCTGGGGCCCAGATGTCCAGGGCGGGCCGCCATCAGCAGTACGTTCGGTTTTCTTGGATCCTGCACGATGTGATGCACGATATGTCCCAGAAATATCGGGCCGCGCATGGACCATTTGCGGCGTTTGTCATCCGAGCTGAGGATGAAGGCGCCTTTTCGGGTTCCGATGAGCAAATGCATGGCGTTGAGTGTAGCCTTTCTTTCCCCAGCGGAACAAGCCTTGTGCGGTTTACACGGATCAAGAACGCCTAGCGCAAGCCTTCCAGCAGCTTGACGGCCATCGCCATGTCGGCGTAGCGCTGTTCGAGATCTTCGGTCTCGCGTTCGATATTCATCGTGCCCTTGTAACCGATTTCTTTCAGCTTGGCGACAAATCGCGGCATGCCAACGGAACCCTGTCCCAGAGGACGCTCCTTGCCCAGCGCGCCCGGCACTCCCTTGGGAGGCCAATCGCCATCCTTGGCATGCACACTGATCACATGCGGCGCCAGAACGCCAAGGGCTTCGATGGGGTCGCCTGTCCCGTAGAGAATCATGTTCGCCGGATCGAAGTTGATGCCGATGTTGTCGCGGCCGAGATCCTTGAGGAAGTGCAGCAGCGTATGGGCCGGCTCCTGGCCGGTTTCGAGCGCGAAGGTCTGCCCATGCCTGGCTGCATGATCGCAGATGCGTTGGACCATCGCTTTTACGGCAATGTAGTCGGGATGCCGGTCATCCTCGGGCACGAAGCCGATGTGGCATGCGATGGACTTCACTCCCAGCGCCGCGGCGAAATCGCTCAGCTCCAAGGTGCGTGCTTCGCGTTCGGCGCGTGTTGCCGGAGGAATGAATCCAACCGTTGCCTGCACGGTTGGGATATCGGCGTAGTTCTCGCCGTTATAGGCGGCAAAGCATGTCACGACCGTGAAGTCTTCCTGTTCGAGCGTGTTTTTCCAAGATTCGGCGGCGGCGCGATCCATCGGCACATCGCCGCCGATGCCGAGTTGCCCGCAGCGCACACCGAGGCTCTTGATGCGCGGCACCGTGTCGCGCCCGGCCCAAAACATCGCGCCAATTTCCAGTTCTCTCAGAGCTGCCATTTTACTTTTTCTCCGTTCTTTGCCCGGGATTCGGAAATGAGTTTCGTCAAGGCCACCGCGGCGGCCGAATCCTTGGGCGAACAATCATCCGGCGATTTGCCTTCAGCCGCGCAATCGAGGAAGTATTCGATCTCCGCCTGATAGCCGTCAGTGGTGGGCGTGGGGAGCGCCTCCACTTCACCGTCGGCACGATAGAGCGCGGGCTCTCGTCCGAGGCTCGAATACTCCACTGTTCCTCCATCGCACACCACCGTGTACTCCATGGAGAAGGGATACGACTTCGGGTGATGCCATCCGCCGCTGATGGTCGCCGTGAATCCATCGGCGTAGTAAAGCTGGGCTTCGATCACGTCGATGCCGGCGGGAAGATTCTCATACCCGGTGGCGGAAATCGCTTCGGGCAGGCCGAAATGCTGGATGCACTGATCGGCGTCGTGAATGACCAGATCGAAGACGCCGCCTCCCGAGTTCTCCTTGTTCACATGCCACTTGGCCCAGGCGGGGCCGGCGCAGCGGCGGCGGAACATGGCGCTGCGTTTCGCGCCAAGGCGCGGCAACACATCGCGCAGAGCCAGATACGCCGGGAAGAAGCGAAGCACCTGGGCGACCATCAGGACGCGGTTCTGCTTTTCCGCTTCGGCCATCATCGCCTCGCATTCGGCCATGTTGCGGCCCATCGGCTTCTCCACCAAGACATGCTTGCCGGCACGCAAGGCAGCCACTGCCGCCGCTTCGTGCATGTGCGTCGGCAGGCAGATATCGACCGCCTCCACGTTCGGATCGGCGAGGCATTCTTCCAGCGTGGCGTACTGAGCCAGCGAGGAGAAGTCCATCACTTCTCCCGGTCCGCCGAGATTGCCTTCGATTTTCGAAAGATCCCCCGAACGCTTCAGCGGATCCCTTTCCACCACGGCTGCCAGCGAATGCCTGCCGATATTGCGGATGGCTTTCAGATGCACCATCCCCATGAATCCCAACCCAACGACAGCGATGCGCATAGAACGATCATGTTACCATTTGGGGCATTGTGAACCGCAGAGGCTTTTTCGGAACGGCAACCGGGCTTGGGCTGGCGGCAATGCCCGCCGCGGCGAACGAGGATTCCCACATCTACACCGTGCTGGACGGTATCCCGCTCAGCGCGGAACAGTACACGGCGATCCTCTCGAAACTGCCTGTGGCAAAGGACAGCTATTCGCAACGCGGAGTGGTGGAGGAGTTGGAGAAACGCGTGGCCGCGGACCTCGGGAAAGAATACGCCGTGTGGATGCCCACCGGCACGCTGGCGAATCACCTTGCCGTACGCATGTTGGCGGGGGAAAGACGGCGCGTGCTGGTACAGGCAGAGTCGCATCTGTGGAACGACTGCGGCGACTGTGTGCAGACGCTGAGCGGCATCCATACGATCGGGCTTGCCCCGGGCAAAGCGACGTTTCGGCTGGAAGAGGTGGAAGCGATGGCGGCGCGCGGAACGGGCAGCCGCGTGGCCGTGCCCATCGGCGCGATTCAGATCGAGACACCGGTCCGGCGCAAAGACGGTGAGCGATTCGATTTCGACGAAATGCGGCGCATCTCAGCATGGGCGCGGCAACGCGGGATCGGTATGCACCTGGACGGAGCGCGGCTCTATTTGGAAGCCGGACACACGGGAGTTCCGGCGAAAGAATACGCTTCGCTATTCGATACCGTGTACGTCAGCATGTACAAGTATTTCAATGCGGCGAGCGGGGCGATTCTGGCCGGACCCAAAGCGCTGCTGGAGAATGCGTTTCACATCCGCCGGATGTTCGGCGGTGGATTGCAGCAGGTATGGCCTTTCGCCGCCGTCGCGTTGCACTATTTCGAGGGGTTCGCGGAACGGTATCGCAAGGCGGTGGAAACATCGGAATCCGTTCTGGCTGCTTTGGCCAAGGACGGCGGTTTCGATATATCGCGCGTGGAGCATGGGACGAACATCTTTCGCCTCCGGCCGAATGGCGTCAATGCGCCGGTCTATCGACAGCGCCTCGAGCTGGCCGGCATCACCGCCGCGGAGCCGCACAATCAGTGGTTCACCATGCGAGTGAATGAGACATGGAACCGGGCGACGCCGCCGGAGATCGTGGCGCGATTCCGGAAAGCGCTGGGCTAGGGTTCCGGCGCATAGCGCGGCCGGTTGGCGATGAACTCCAACACTGCCTTGTGGTAGGGGCTGAACTCAGGATCGGGGATTCCCGAGGGCGGCACTTCCGGCGCGCCATATCCTGTTTGAAACATATCGTGGTGATACGTGATGTAGGCGCCCATTTGCCACACCTTGTAGATCTGGAGCATATGATCGGCGGGGTAGGTCTGCTCGCCGGGGCCGCCGAAATTCGCCGTGCCGTTGCGGGCGGGTTCATCGTCCACCACAGGCTTGCGATAGCGCTGGAGCAGGTAGTGCAATTCCGCCGGACCCACTTCCCATGGCTTGCCCTGCCGCTGGCGCGTTGTGTGCGGCGTGAAGTAATCCATCAACTGTGTTTCCGCGGGGGATGCCAGAAGCACGCCCGCACCGCCCGGCGAACTGGTGACGATGCGCTTGCGGTCTATCTTCTTGATGGCTTGAATGACGGGTACCGTGTGCCGCGAGAACTCATTCCAAATCTGGAAGGTCACGTTGCGGTAGGGTTGCAGTTCGCGTGCCAGAGCCGTTGCGGCGGCCACGGATTCCTTTTCTTCGAGACGAATGCCGGCATGCCAGCTCTCCTGTGAGAACAACGCCAGTTCGATGACGAAGCCCTCTCGATCCGCCGCCGCCAGAATATCCTTCAGCGTCGGGAGGTGTTCCATGCGCAGCGTGCCGTCAGGGTGAAACAAGGTGCAAGTCGGGCACGCGTCGACATAGCCCCGCTTGGAATCCCATTGCGCCCATATGCGCAGCACATTGAGTCCGTATTTCTTGAACTTGTCCAGCCACAGCTTGCGGTCCGCCTCGGAGCGATTGAAGTTCGCATTGTAAATGGCGTTGAAGAAGCTGATCCCTGTATAGGGGAACGGCGCGCCATCCATGTAGAACCTCGTCCCATGGATCTGCAATTCGCCGGCGGATAGGGTTGCCGTCATCGACATGAGAAGAATCCACTGCCGCATAACCCTGTTATGATGGCGCAAATGGAGGCGCACATGTTCCCTCGCCGTACGTTTCTTGCCGCCTGTGCCGCGGCGTCGACAGCGGTGGCCGCACCGGAAGCGAAACTGGAATGGCGCAACAAGCAGGCCGGCATGGCCTATCGCAAGCTGGGCCGGACCGGGTTCATGGTGTCGGAGTTCCTTAGCGGTGGCGATCCGATCCGCCTCGACAACTGGGAGCACATGGAGCTTGCTCTCGACATGGGGCTGAACTACCTGGACATGGCGCCGGCCTACGGGCGTGGCGATTGCGAGAAGGCCTATGCCAAGTTGCTGGGAGGATCCTCGGCCAAACGCGAGAAGGTGTTTCTGGCGACCAAGGTGAGCGGTTTCGGCTCCCTCCGCAACAGCATGTACGATGAGATTTTCCAGGGCTTGCCGGCCGCGAAGCAGGAAGCGATCGCCAAACGCGCGGCTGAAATGGTGCGCGAACGCGGAGTCGATAAGCCGGGCTACTTCATCGACTATTACCCCGGGCAGCGCAACCAGATCCAGCCGACCTACCTCGCCAACGCCATGCGCCGGGATTACGGCCACAAGGTGGAGGGCAGCAAGCGCTTTCGCGATTTCATCATGACATCGCTCGAAGACAGCCTCAAACGGATCGGCTCGGATTACTTCGACATACTGCATTGCCCGCATGGGGCGTGCAGCCCGGAAGAGCTCGATGTTCCCGAGATTTTGAAGACGTTTCAGGATCTGAAACGGCAGGGGAAAGTGCGGTATCTCGGCGTAACATCGCATACCGATCCCGGAGGCGTGCTGCGCAAGGCCGCGGCCCTCGGGCATTATGACTGCGCGCAGGTGGCCTATAACGTCATCAACGGAGGCTATGTCGAACACGCGATGCGGGAGGCTGTGGAGAAAGGGATGGGCATCATCGCGATGAAAGCGGCCATGGCCGTAGCCACGCATCACAAACCGCTACAACCCGTGCCGCAGTGGCGCATCGACAAGATCAACCGCGTCATTCCCGGCGACATGAAGCCCCCCATGAAAGCCTATCTGTGGGCTCTGCAAAATCCCAATCTCTCGGCGGTGGTTTCCAATCTGTGGGACAAGACCTTCATCCGCGAGAACCTGTCGCTGGCGGGAAAGAAAGTCGATCTTCAGCCCGCCTGAGCCGGGCTCGTGACGATCGCCACGCCGCCCAGTACCAAAATTGCGCCCAGATAGGTAACGGCATTCACGGATTCCCCAAGAAACAACGCGCCCATCCATATCGTGAGAATCGGTCCGATGGAACCGATGATGGCCACCCGGTTCGGCCCGATCCGTCTCAGGGCTTCCGAGGTCATCCAGATGGGAATCGCGGTGGACACCAAGGATAGCCCCAGCACGGCGGCATAGAGGTCCGCTGGCACATGCAGCGCGCGCGGCGAATGCAGAGCGAGGAAATGGCCGAGAACGAACACGGCAGATATGGACGCCGCCATCCCTGTAAATCGCGTTGCTCCGAGGCGGCGAATCAGCGCGGTGTTGCCGACGAGATAGAACGAATATGTCAGAGACGCGGCAAACACCAGGCCGCTGCCGATCCACAACTCGCGGGGCGATTGGGTGATCTTCAGATCCTGTAGGAACACCGCGGCGATACCCGAGAACGACAACAACAGCGCCAGAATCTCACGGCCGTGGATGGATCGCCCAAAGAGAACCGCGGACAAGATCAGAACGACCGCCGGATACGTAAACAGGATGAGACGCTCCAGTGCGGCGGAGATGTATTGCAGGCCGAGGAAATCCAGCAAGCTCGAAAAGTAGTATCCCAGAAATCCGAACCAGCTCAGCAGCACCCAATCCCGCCTGGTCAATCGTGCTTGTCCCCGTCCGCCCCACCACGCCATGCCCAGGAAGAACGGCAGGGAGAACAGCATGCGCAGGGCAATGAGCGTGATGGAATCGATGCGCGCTCCGGCATAGGCAATCTTGATGAAAATCGCTTTCGCGGAGAAGCCGATCGCCGCCAAGGCAGCGAAGAGAGGACCAATCCAGATTGCTTTGCGGGCGTGCGTCGTCAAAGGGGTAACTGTTATTGTGGCAGACTGTGCTTCATGAAGGAGCATCTCGAAGCCATCATCCGCAAGAGTGTGGCGGGAGCCGCTTGGCACGGGCCATCCGTCGTCGAAAGCATCGCCGGGCTCGATGCCGATACAGCAAACCGGCGCGCCGGCTCAACGCATACGATTCATGAGCTGGTGCTGCATGTCGCCGCGTGGATGGATGAAGCCGCGGAACGCCTACATGGCCGCAGCCATGACGATCCGCTGCCCGGCAACTTTCCGGCTCCCACCGACTGGCAACACTCGCAACAAGTGCTTGCCGACTCGATGGAGAAGCTGATCGCCGCCGTGCGCGATTCGTCGGCCGATGGGGACTTCGAACTACTCGTTGGAGTGGCGCAGCACAACGCCTACCACGCGGGACAGATCGTCACACTGCGCAATATGGTCACTCGTCGCGCAGAGCATCGACCGGATGGAGCGCCGCCGCACGCCGGGCCGGCGCCAGGCAAGCCGTCAGGGCTACAGTAGCCAATAGGCCGACAGCGGCGCCGATCACCGAGGGGCTCTGGGGTTGGATGCCGAAGAGGATAGTCGCTGCCGTCTGCCCGGCCCACATTGCCGCGACTGCTCCAAGCCCCATTCCGCATAGCACGGGCATGCCGGCTTCGCGCAACACGAGCCAGAGGACGTGTCCTTTGCCCGCGCCAAGCGCCATGCGCACTCCGATTTCATTGCGCCGCCGCTCCACCATGTAGGCGATCACGCCATACAGTCCGAGGGCAGCGAGCAGAGCCGCCAGTACGCCGAACGCGGTGGAGAGCAATGCCATCAAGCGGTCCCGCATCAAGGAATCGGCCAACTGGCGGCTCAGCGCGCGAATCTCGATGCCGATGTTCGGATCGAGTTGCGCCACCACTGCCTTGGCCCGCTCCAGCACGGCCGCCGATGCGCCGGCAACATGGAGCACGAAGGTGGTCTCCAATCCCGGATTCGGTTCCTGCGCGGCCGGAAAGAAGGCAATGGGTTGAAAGTCCTCGCGCAGCTCATAGTACTTCGTATTCCGCGCAACACCGATCACTTCGTAGCCCGTGTCCGGCTGCCCGCTGCGTCCTTCCACGAAGAATGTCCGCCCGACAGGATTCGCCGTGTCGAAGAACTGCCTGGCGAACGATTCGTTGACGATGGCCACCTTCGGAGCGGAAAGCGTATCGTGTCCGGTAAAATCGCGCCCCGCCAGTATGGGTGTGCTCATCGTGCGGAAATAGCCGGGGCTCACGCGATTGAACCAACTGTTCTTGCTCTCCGCACTCGTTCCCGGCACCTTCACGCGGCTGTTCCACCTCGATCCACTCACCGGAGTGATCTCCACCTGGGCCGCTGAAACGACGCCCGGCAGTTGCGATAGCTGCTCTGCGAGGTTCCGATACACGGCATGCCTTTGCTCCTTCGCCAAAGCCGCGCGCCGCAGATCCAGACTCATGGAGAGCACCCCATCGGCGCGGAAACCGGCATCCACGCGCATGAGATTGCGCAGGCTGCCGGCGAAGAGAATCGCGCCAACCAAGAGGACCATGGAGATGGCCACTTGCGCCGCCACCAGCGCCCGCCGCAGCGTCAGCTTGTCTCTTCCCGAGGTTAACCCACGGCCCGCTGCGCGCATTGCACTCGCCGGGGCTAGTTGTGTCGAACGCAACGCGGGCAGCAAGCCGAACAACAGGCACGTGGCGAAAGCGAGCGCCGTGGCGAAGCCGAGAATGCGGAGGTCCGTCTGCAATCCCAGAAACAGGGGCTCCTCCGCGGTGGTCAAGAAAGACACCAGCGCCCGGCTCAGACCCTGCGCCAGGAAAGTTCCCAGCGCCGCTCCCAGCAGCGCCAACAGTAGGCTCTCCGTCAGCAATTGCCGGATGAGTTTGCCGCGCCCAGCCCCGAGCGCGAGCCGTACGGCAATTTCTCGCTCTCGTACACTGGCACGCGCCAACAGCAGGTTCGCCAGGTTCGCACAAGCGATCAGCAGCACGAGGGCCGTGATTGCCATCAACATCGACAGCGGCGTTTCAAAACTACGCCGCAGGCCCGATACTCCCGTTGCACCGGCCTCCGCCTCCAGCTTATTTTCCAGATACCGCTTGGCGCTGTCCGGCCGGTATTCCGATGGCAGCGATTCGCGCATGATGCCGGGGGAAATCGCCCGCAGGTGCGCCGTGGCGGATTCCACAGTCCAGCCCGGCTTCAGTCTCCCGAACACAGAGAGCCACCATGCCATTCGCGATGTGGCACGGTCTCTTCCTTCCGCCGCGAGCAGTTTATCGGCGCACAGGGGGATCGCCACATCGAAATGCTTCCCCACCTCGATGCCGAAAAATGAGGGCTCGGTGACCCCGATGACAGGGAACTTGCGCCCGTCCAGCATTACTGTCCGCGATTGCAGGTTGCGGTCGGCAGCCAGTTCCCGCTGCCAGAAGCCGTGGCTGACGACTGCGCCGGGATCGCTGCAACCCGGTGCATCGTCGCTGTCGGCGAGCAGTCGCCCGGCAACGGCGCGCACTCCCAGTGTCGAGAAGAAATCCCCGGACACGAACAGCCCTTCTGCGTAGCGCGCCTCGCCGCCTGGTGCAAGATTAAACCGCGATGCGCTCCATGCCGGCGTTGCCGTGAACGCCTTTTGGTGCGCGCGGATCAATTCCCACTGCGCCGAGGTCAGCCTCGCACTGCGTGTGGAAAACCATCCGGCGCGCATGGAACCCCGCGGGAAGTCAATGGTTACCAGTTCGTGCGGCGCGTGCACGGGCAGCGTGCGCAATCGCACCGCATCCACCAATTGGAAAATCGCGGTGTTGGCGCCAATCCCCAATCCCAAGCTCAGCACCGCCACTGCCGTAAAGCCGGGATTACTCCGCAACTGCCGCAGCGCAAAGCGCAGATCCTGAGACATTGCGTCGAACCATCCGAATGCCAAGTGAAGTCCCCCCTACTCGGAAAACGCGTAGCGGCAGGCCGGTTGAGATCGCCGCCGTGCCTCTTCCACCAATACGTTCCGTCGACGAATCGGTTCGCTCGCGGGCCGAAGTTTTTTCAGGATCTGTGCTCGAAGGCATCGCCGGACTCGTGTAATGTAGATACAATGCAGTGGGCGCATGCTGTTGGATTAATTGTACTTAGTGGTCAAGTATGGGCTGCCGGCCCGCCGGATTTGATTGTCGTGGGTGCGGGAATCGCGGGGCTTTCCGCTGCTCTCGAGGGCGCACGCGCCGGCCTCAGCGTGACGGTGGTGGAGTTGAACACCGTTCCGGGAGGACATGCCGTCATCTCCTCCGGCGGCCTCAGTCTCATCGGCACGCCACTCCAGGCGAAGAACCACATCGTCGACACGCCGGAAATCGCCGAACGGGATTTCCTGCGATGGGGCGAAGACGCCAATCGCGATTGGGTACGCTATTACGTTCGCCATTCGAAGACCGAGATTCACGATTGGATGACAGCGCTCGGCACGGAATTCACCGCTGTCAGTCTAAACGGGGCCGGGAATAGCGTGCCGCGGTTTCATTCCCCCATCCAACAAGGCATCGGATTGGTGATCCCCGTATATCGTGAAATCCTCAGGCAGGGTGGCGTTACGTTTCTGTTTGGGCATCGCGTGACCGGGCTCATCGTGGAGAATGGCCGCGTTACGGGCGTCAAGATGGACAACCTGCGCGAAGGCAAGAGCACCACTCTCTCCGGCAAGTCGGTATTGATCAGCACCGGAGGCTTCGGCGCCGATCTGGATTTGGTGCGTGCCTCGTGGCCCAAGGGGATGCGTGTTCCGGAACGCGTTCTGGCCGGCGGCGGATTTTTCGCCAACGGATCCGGCATGCATCTGGCGCGGGAGGCCGGCGGAGCATCGGAGTGGCTGGATCATCAATGGAACTATGCCAGCGGATTGCCGGATCCATTCGATCCCAAGGGCGAACGCGGGTTCTTCACGGCGGCCTACGGCGCAATCTGGGTGAATGCGCAAGGCAAGCGCTTTGTGCTGGAGCAGCACGAGCCGAAGGTAACGATACCCGCGATCGCCGCGCAGAATCCGGCGCGATTCTGGGCCATTTTCGATGCCGAGGGCCGAAAATCGCTTCGCATCGTTCACGCCGGCTTCACGCAGGACCGGCTGGAGGAAGTGTTGCAATTTCCCGGCCTGCTTGCAAAGGGCGATTCCATCCGGCAACTGGCGCAAGCGGCGGGACTCCCGGTCGCCGCGCTTGAGGAGACGGTGGAGCGCTACAACGCCATGGTGGATGCCGGCGAAGACAAGGATTTCCATCGCTTCGGTCCCAACGTGCCGCGATCGGGATTCGCGCCGCCGCCACGCAAGATTCTGCAACCGCCGTTCTACGCAGCGCCGATGTATATTCTCATCCGCAAAAGCATGGGTGGTATTCGCGTGGATACGGCCTGCCGTGTTCTCAATGCCGATGGCCGGCCGGTGCCAGGACTCTTTGCCGCGGGAGAAGCTACCGGCTTCGGCGGATTGAATGGGAAGAACGGAATGGAGGGCACTTTCCTGGGGCCGGCGATTCTGATGGGCCGCATCGCCGCGCAAACCGTGGCCGGCGATACCAAAGCAAAGCCTGCCGCTCGGCCGGCGATCACACTCCGCACTGCTCCCCCGGCTGTGGATCCCAAGCTCGGCGCTACATGCCAAGCCTGCCACGACCTGCCGAAACTTGTGGCGGAAAAGCGCAGCGGCTATTGGCACTTCGAGCATTCGCACAAACTGGTGTTGGCGCGAAAGCTAAACTGCACCGGTTGCCACGCCGAGCAAGCCCCCTTCCGCGCCACGTCGCACAAGATCGACCGTCATCTGCAAACGGCGGTGTGCCAGCATTGCCACACCAGTCCGCCGTTCACCGGACGCCGTCCCGGCGCGGCCGAGTAGGCCGCTTATTGTTTGATGATCTGCCCGTCGCGTTTGCGAACCTCGCCCCATCCGCCGTTGAGCGATTTGCGTTCGCCCTGCTCGAAGCTTCCGAAGGGATACTTCTTGGCGGCCTTTTCGTCCACCTCAATTCCCCAGCCGGGGGCTTCGTTGGCGTAGAGGTAGCCGTCCTTCATGACCGGGCATCCTTGGAATACTTCCTGCGTTCGCTCGTTGAAGGGCGAGTATTCCTGCACGCCGAAGTTGTAGGAAACCAGATCGAGCGCCACGTTCGCTGCGTGGCCCACCGGCGATACGTCACCGGGTCCGTGCCACGCTGTGCGCACATTGAAATGCTCGGCGAAATTCGCCAACTTGCGGCAGGGTGTGAAGCCGCCGGCCTGGCTGACGTGCACGCGGATGTAGTCGATGAGGCGTTGCGCGATGAGCGGGTTCCATTCGTGCGGGCTGTTGAACAACTCACCCATCGCGATCGGCGTGGTGCAGTGCTGGCGGTAGAGCTTGAACCACTCGTTGTCTTCCGGCGACACCGGGTCTTCCAGGAAGAAGAGCCGGAATTGCTCGACATCCTTGCAGAATTGCAACGCCTGCGTGGGATGAATGCGCTCATGCACGTCATGCAGCAACTCCACTTCCTCGCCAAGGTGTTTGCGGCACTCTTCGAACATCTTCAGAGCCCGCCGGATATAGGCGGCCGGTTCAAACACCGGTCCTTTATGCAGCGCGGCAACCTGTGCCGAACCGCCGCGGGATCCATAACCAGCCATGCCGGGGACGCCCACCTGCACACGGACGTGGCGAAACCCGCGAGCCATATAGCTCTTCGCCGACTCGATCAACTGCGGAAAATCGGCGCCGCTTGCGTGGCCGTAGCAATCGGCGGCCTCGCGCACCTTGCCGCCCACCAGTTGGTAGACGGGCATGTTTGCCTGGCGGCCCTTGATATCCCACAGAGCCTGATCGACGCCACTGATGGCGTTGTTCAAGACGGGGCCGTTCCGCCAGTAGGAGGAGTTGTACATCGCCTGCCACAGATCGTCGATGCGATCGGCGGGTTTACCGATCAGGAAGGGTCGCAGGTAGCGTTCCACGGCCGGCACCACCAGATCGGCGCGCTGCGTGTAGGTGCCGCATCCGTAACCGTAAAGCCCATCCTGATCGGTGAGGACTTTCACCACGATCAGGCGCAGTCCGGCCGGCGCGGTGGCGATCACTTGCACGTCTTTGATCTTCGGCGATGGTAGTCCGCGCACGGCGCGTTGCACTCGTTCCTGGGCCGCGGCCTCGCGCTTCGACATCAGGGTCGCGCCGCCAGCGGCGGCAATCATCTGGAATAGCTTCCGGCGGTTCATAAGAACAACTAATCTACTACAAATCAACGTGCCAATCGCCACCGCGGTGCGATTTGGTCGGTTTCGTCCGCCACGATCAGAAAATCGAGCAGGCGATCCTTCATTTCGCGAACGATTTCGCGGTGTGCGGCCGAATCGTAGAGGTTGTGTTCCTCCCGTGGATCGTTCCGCAAATCGTACAATTCGCCCCCGTGCCCGGGGTAGTGGTTGTACTTCCATCGCGCGGTGCGGATCATCTTGGCATCGGGATGGACGATGCCCCCTACTCCCTGGCCCGGCGTATACGGCATGTCGAGCGAACCGGAGTTGATGACTTCGGGGATGATGTTCTCCGCAAAGACGAAATCGCGTTTTTGCGCGCTGAGCACAGACCGGCCTTGGATGGACTTGGGTACCGCAATGCCGCACAGTTCCAGCAGCGTCGGCAGCACATCCACCATCTCCACCAGTTCCTGGCGCATTCCGGGTTCGATCTTCGGCGGATAGCAGAGCAGGAAGGGAACCCGCACCGATGCTTCGAAGAATACGTTCTTCCCTTCCAAGCCCTTATCCAGTAGTTGGTCGCCATGATCCGTGGTGAAGACGACGATCGTGTTGCCGGCTTGCCCGCTTCGCTCCAATTCCTCGAGAATCAGTCCGATTTCCCGATCGAGCATCGACACGCCGGCATAGTAACTGCGATAGATCCACTGCAACCGTTTCCGGTCCATGGCATACTGCGGCTTGCCGCGCAGAATCTGCTTTTGCACAGGGAGCGGAAGCTTCTCGATATCGGCAAGCGTCATCTGGCGTGGGAGTGGAATCTCCACGTCGTCGTACATCGCATCGTAGGGTTCCGGAACCGTATGCGGCGAATGCGGTTTGAAAAACGAGGAATACAGAAAAAACGGCCGTTGCCCCGTGGCGAAGTCCCGCAGCATGCGGCGGGTCTGGGCGCCCCCCCAAGCCGTGGGAGTGTACTCATAGGCGATCGCCGCGCGAAACGGGTTCTTGCCGGGCAGGGGAGCAGTGGATTGATATCCAATATTGGCCTTCGGATCCGCCTGCTTGCGCCAGGCCACGTAATCGGAATAGGGATCGGTTGCCCCTACGCCGTCGTCCAGCAACACGCGATCCCAGCCCAAACCGCGGGCATGGTCCGCCGTCGGAGGATAGTAATGCAGTTTGCCCACAACCCCGGTCTGGTAGCCGGCATCGCGGAAATACTGCTGTGCCAGGCGCTCACGCGTGTCGAGCGGCGTGTAGTTGACCCGATTCTTGTGGCTGTGCGGATAGCGTCCCGTGAAAAAACTGGCACGCGACGGCACACACACCGGCGCTTGCACGAACGCTTGCTGGTAGTTGGCCGAACGCTCCGCCAGCCGGTCCAGATTTGGCGTGCGGATGAGGCGATTGCCGTTCGCCCCGAGGCAATCGAAGCGCAGTTGGTCCACCATAATCCACAGGACATTGGGTTTTTGTTGCCGCTCGAACAGCAGAGCGGGCGCGTGCAGGAGCTGCCTTCGGGAAACAGACATGCTATGAGGCTACTACCAATGCTCCGGGCTTGTAAGCAACAGCGCGACCGGACAGCGTCGAAAGAGAACGGAAAGCGGAACGCCCGAGGACCGAGCCTCGATGCGCTCCCCGGTAAACACATTACGATACCAGCCGGGCGGCAGCGAGACTACGGTTTCGGCCAACGCGGATTCCGGCAACGCCAGCCGCGGACAAACGGCGGCTACGGACACCTTGCCGCGCAGTCGCGAAAACGCCACAATCCGATCCGCTGCTTCCCCAACTCCCCCGATCGGGATGTAATCGCCGTGCAGAAATAGGTCCGCATGCCGGCGCCGCAGGCGCAGCGCCGACGCCGTGATGTATTGTTTCACGCGCCCATCGTGCCAGTTGCGCAGCATCGCTTCCAGGGCTTCCGCCGAACCTCCTGCCGCGATGTGCGGCTCCAGGCAATCTAATTGCGCCGCCAGCGCGGCAAAATTCACGGGGCGGCGGTTGTCCGGATCCACCAGGCTCAAATCCCAAGACTCCGCGCCCTGGTAGAAGTCCGGCACACCCGGCGATGCCACCTTCAGCACCACTTGCGCGAGCGAATGGATCATGCCCCGTTGCGCCACCATTTGCTGGAACGGGAGGAATTGCGCGAGAAATGGCTTCGCACGCGTCCCCAACAATGTCTGTTCGACAAAGCGCGCCACCGCCTCATCGTAGGCCGCGTTGGGGTGCACCCAACTCGTGTGGATCTTTTTTTCCTTTGTCGCCTTATTCATGTAGCGCACCATCCGTTCGGCGAATTCCGGTGTCGCTTTCGTGCTGCCGGCGGGCCATGCTCCAAGCAGGGCCTGGTAATAAAGATATTCATCGCTGCGATCGGGTGCGAAATCCTCATTGAGACGCACGCGCGCCGAGGAATTGATGCGGCTCCAGCGCATCACCGCATCGCGCCATTGCTTCGGGATCTCGGACAGCACGTTGATCCGGGCCCTTGCGTCTTCCCCCCGCTTGGTGTCGTGCGTTGCCGTGCAGATCATGGACAGCGGATGCGTCCGCAGCCGCTCGATGTTGGCGCGATGAAATTCCTCCACGCTGATGCCGAACCGCGTAGGATGCCCTCCCACTTCATTGAGCGAAAGCAAGGGTCCGTATCGGTAGAAGGCCGTGTCCTCCAATCCCTTGGCCTGCACCGGTCCCGTATACTGCTGGAACTTCATCGCGAAGTGAACCCGCCGGTCATACTCCTCGCGGCTCAGTCCCGCCGATTCCCTCGGCAAAAGCATGTCGCGCAGAAATGCAAAAATCGAAGGTTCCAGCGCCGGGTTGCGCCGTAATGCTTCCTGAATTGCCTGCTCCACGTTGTTCCGGTCAAAGGCGTCGCATTCGCCGTGGCGGAAATAGGTGCGGTAGACGGGGAAGCATGCGGTCACTTCCGTCAACGCTTCTCGCAGGGAAGGAAGGGTGAAATCCCGATAGTGCCGGTCACTTTCGGAAATACGGTTCAACTCATGCGCCAGCACGTTCAGCTCGCTCGCCATCGATGTCGAGACAATAAGCTTCTTGGCCGAATAGACCACCTCGCTCAGCGTTCGCTTCGCCCCCGTGAACCGCGCGTAGAGCTTGCGGAACTCATTCCCGTTGGACCGTTCCACAAACAGGCCGTTCAACAGGTTCAGAAATTCGTACCCCGTAGTGCCGTGGACCGCCCAATCCTCCCGCAGATTCTCCCCTTCGGACAGGATTTTCTCAACGGCGAGATAGATCCGTGCAGGCCGTATGCGCCGGGTCAGTTCATCGAAGTAACGCGCCGGGTCGAACAGTCCGTCCACATGGTCCAACCGCAACCCTGTCACCGCGCCGCCGCGGATCAATTGAAAAATCAGACGGTGTGCCTCGTGAAACACCGCCGGATCCTCCATGCGGATGCCGGCCAGTTCATTGATGTCGAAGAACCGCCGGTAATTGATCTCGTGCATCGCCGTCCGCCAGAAGGACAGCCGGTAGGGTTGCGCTTCGAGCAATGCATGCAGCAGGTCGTAGGATGCCGCATTGCCCGGAGTGCCGTTAAATAATCGTACGTTGTCCTCGACGTGATGCCGGATTTCATCGGAAGTCCGGATCAATTCCGCAAGCCTCTGCCGTGCTACTTCCTTTTCCCGTTGCCGGTCGGCCACCGATTCCGGCTCCGATGCGGTGTATGCCGGGATGTGGTCCAGATGGAAGAGAATGCTCTGGAACTCCGTCAGGTGGGGATCCGACGGCGGCAGGAATGTCTGGAGGCGGTCCAGGTTGTGGCGCAGAAGAAGCCGTAATTGGCGCGGATTGAGAGGTAGTACATGGTCGTAGTAGCGCAGGTGAAACACGTCCTCGACAAACTCCAGCCGGAGTTTGCCTTCGTCCAATGCCACACCATATTGCTCGCCCAGAATGGGCAGCAGCAACTTCCCCTGCAATTCATCCTTGACCGGATTCCAGTCAATGTCGAAGTATTGCGCGTAGGGCGACGAAGGACCGTTTTCCAGGATATCCCGCCACCAGCGATTGGCGACGGGATGCGCACCCATGTGGTTGGGCACGAAATCTAGGACCAACCCCAGATTGTTTGCCCGCAGTGCCGAGGAAAGGGCCGCGAAACCCTCTTCCCCGCCAAGGACCGGACTGATCGATGAATGGTCGCACGTGTCATAGCCGTGGCTACTGCCCGGCGAGGCCGCCAGAATGGGCGAACAATAGAGTTCCGTAATTCCCAGACGAGCAAGGTATGGCGCTAGTTTGGCTGCCTCCTGCATCGGCAGGGAAGGGCTGAGTTGGATTCGATATGTGGAAACGGGCAGCCTGTCCGGGAATTCCGTCATCGCGATTCCTCCCTTGCCTGGCAGGCGAACACCATCACACCTTCCCGTTGGAATTGCGCAAAGCCACTGCCGGGCTCGTAGATGGGCGGGAGCGGATCGGAGCTGTAGCGCGCATCCTCGGTCGAGAGCAGGATTTCGCCGCAACCCTTGGGCAATTCCACTCGCGGCGCCCCACGCAAGGCAACGGCGGCCGCCAAGTCTCCACGCCGCAATCGCAACGCATCGTTCCCCTGCGCTTCGATCTGTAATTTCGGCGAGCAGAAGCCGGCCTCCACCGCGTGTTTTCTTCGCAGCGCCAGCAGATCCCGATACAGGCGATGCGTCGATGCATGAGGCTCGGCATGCAGTTCTTCCCAGATCAACCGGCTGGCGCTGAACGTGCTTTCGGCTTGCGGATCGGGAACCTCGTGCGCAAAGGAAGAAAATTTCCGAAATTCGCGCCTGCGCCCCGCCGACACCAGTTTTCCCAACTCTTCATGATGATCCGTGAAATATTGGAACGGCGTTGTCGCGGCCCATTCCTGGCCCATGAACAGCAGCGGAGTCTCCGGCAGCAAGAGCAGCAAAGCGCTCGCGGCGCGATACGCCGCCCCAGAGATGGTGTGGTGCAACCGGTCGCCGAAGGCTCGGTTCCCGATCTGGTCGTGATTTTGGATGCAGAGGACGAACTTCGCGTAAGCCAGTCCCGCGGGGTCCGTGCCCATGCGAAACCAGCCTTGCCGCGCCGTCTGTGCGATACCTGCCGCCGATCCGTCGAACGGGCGGAAATATCCCTCCGAATCTCCCGCAAGCCCGCGCCGCACCTGGTGATGAAAATCGTCCGCCCAAACGCCATCCAAATCCCAGCCCCCATCGCGCTCCGGATACAGTTGAAACGCGAGATTGCGCGAGTCTTCGGCGATCACCAGCACACGCTTTCCCGAGTCCGCCACCGCGGCGCGCACCGCGGCCGCAATCGACGCCACGATGTGCCGCGGGCTGTCGTCCTCCATGGCATGCACGGCATCCAGCCGCAATCCGTCGAAATGATATTCCCTGACCCAGTGCAGCGCGTTCTCCAGAAAGTAGTCCCGCACGGCCGCGCTACCCTCGCCGTCGAAATTGATGCCGTCTCCCCAGGGACTGCGATGGCGTGTGGAGTAATACTGCTTGGAATAGACGCCCTGGTAGGCGCCGTCGGGTCCGAAGTGGTTGTAGACGACATCCAGCAACACAGCGATGCCAAGGCCATGAGCCTGGTCCACGAAAGCCCGCAGATCGTCCGGCGTTCCATAGCAGCGCGCCGGCGCGAATGGAGCGACGCCGTCGTATCCCCAATTCCACCTCCCGGGAAAATCGGCGACCGGCATGAGTTCCACGGCGCTCACACCCAAATCTTTCAGGTAACCGAGCCGATCCGCCGCGGCCGAAAAAGTGCCTTCCGGTGTGAATGTGCCCAAGTGCAATTCATAAATCACCAGATCTTCCATGGCGATGCCCGTAAAGGCGGCATCCGTCCACCGGTAGCGCGAAGGATCCACAACCATCGACGGCCCATGCACCCCGTGCGGCTGAAAGCGCGAAGCGGGATCCGGGAACGGCCCCTCCTCATCGACACGAAACCGGTACAGTGTACCGGCAGTCACACCGGGAACGGTGACAGCGTAATAGCCACCGGGTTCACGATGCATTCGATGGACGGCGCCTTCCTGCAAGACCAGCTCCACACGCTCCCGCGCGGGCGCCCACACGCGAAACGTTGTTGAAGCTTCCGAATACGTGGCTCCCAGCGCCACCGGAAGCCCTAGCATTTCGCTCCCAGTGCGCGGTCGAGGTTATACGCCGCGCTGATCAGGCCCAGATGCGTGAACGCCTGCGGGAAGTTCCCCAAGGCTTCGCCGGATGGGCCGATCTCTTCGGCATAGAGTCCGAGATGGTTGGCGTAGGTAAGCATTTTTTCAAAAACGAAGCGCGCTTCATCCAGCCGTCCGGCTCGTGTCAGCGCCTCCACCAGCCAGAACGTGCACATGGAAAACGTCCCTTCATTGCCACTCAATCCGTCGCCGGCGCCTTCGCCAATCTGGTAGCGGTGCACCAGACTGTCGGATACCAGTTCATCCATGATTCTGTCAATCGTGTGCAGCATGCGCGGGTCCGTCGGCGCGATGAAATGCACCAGAGGCAGCATCAGATTCGCCGCGTCCACGGCTTCATTGTCGAAAGCCTGGGTGAATGTCCGCCGCGCCGCATTCCATCCTTTCGCCATGATCGTCTCGTAGATCTTGTCGCGCATCGCCAGCAACCGCGGCCGGTCAATGGGCAGGCTCCGCCGTTGCGCCATCCGCAAACCACGGTCCAGCGCAACCCAGCATTGCAGCTTCGAATACACGAAGTGCTGCCGCCCGCCGCGCACTTCCCAGATCCCTTCGTCGGCCAGTTCCCAATTCGCCGCCACCCAATCCATCATGCGCCGCGTCTGTGTCCAAAGATCGTAGGATACCGGCCGCGCATGCTTGTCAAACAGGTAGATCGAGTCGATTAACTCGCCATAGATGTCCAACTGAAGTTGATGGCTGGCCGCATTGCCGATGCGCACAGGCTTCGATCCGCGGTACCCATCCAAATGATGCAGGACATCCTCCGGCAAATCATGCCGGCCGTCAATGCCGTACATGATGTTCAACGGCCCGTTGATCCGCTCTTCTTCCCGCGCGCGATGTTCCAGCCAGTCCATGAAGTGGGCGCTCTCTTCGCTGAAACCCAAGCGCAAAAACGCATACACGGTGAAGGCAGCGTCGCGGATCCAGGTGTATCGGTAATCCCAGTTGCGCACGCCGCCAATCTCTTCCGGCAGGCTGCACGTCGGCGAGGCCACGATGGCGCCGGTGGGCGCGAATGTCAACAGCTTCAGCACCAGCGCGGAACGTTCCACCATCTCCCGCCACCGGCCCCGGTAGCGGCACCGCGCCAGCCATCGCCGCCAGTACTCGGTCGTTTCCTTCAAAGCGGCGGCGCAGTCGATGGCCGCTCCCCCTCTGTTATCCTCGCCCGCTCCCTTCTGCCGCAGGATGAATGTCGCGCTTTCTCCCTGCTTTAGCGCGAACCGCGCCACCACCGCGCCGCCAAACTTCTCAAGCGGCACACCTTCGCAGATCAGGCGCAAGGAAACCGTGGGTGTATTGAAGAGAGCACCGTCCGGCAGCAAATCCACTTCATGCGGCTGCCGGGCATAGTCGAACGCGGGCCGGCATTCCAGTTGAAAATGCACGGTGCCGCGCACGGCGCGCGCGATGCGCACGATGCGGTGCGTCATCGAATTGTCCGCCACTACTTCCTGCACCGGCATGAAGTCCACCACTTCCCCCACGCCTTCGCTGCTCAGAAACCGGGTCAGCAACACGTTCGTTTCCGGAAGGTACATCTGTTTCCGCGAGCCGGGATGATCGGCGCAGAGGCGGAAGAATCCTCCCTTCCGATCATCCAGGATTGCCGCGAAGATGCTGGGCGAATCGAAGTTTGGCAGACAGCACCAATCGATGGCGCCGTCGGTACCGACCAGCGCCACCGAATGCAGATCGCCAATGACTCCGTAGGATTCAATGGGTTTGTAGGGCATCCTGTATGTAGACTGAAGAGTCTACTATCAGTATGCAATGCCTACACCGCAAAGCGTAAAAACGTTCAGGCGGTTGCCGCCGTGACCTTGTGCTGTATCGCCAGCTTCACCAACCCGGGCACGTCGTGGATAGCCAGTTTGCGCATCAGGCTCGCGCGATAGGTATCGACAGTCTTCGGGCTCAGACTCAGCCGGGCGGCGATATCCCGCGCCCGTACGCCTTCCACCAGCATGGCGAATACCTGCATCTCTCGGGAACTCAGATTGCGCAGCGGATTATCGGTATCGCCGCGCATCGCCGTATCGCCGTTTTGCCAGTCGATCTGCGATGAGATGTACACCGCGCCCTGGGACACTTGGCGCAATGCCTCCTCCAGTTCCCGGCCCGGCGACGATTTCAAGATGTAGCCGCTGGCGCCTCCGCGCAGCGCATCCAGCACTTCGCGCCGGTCCGCCTGATGGGCCACCAGCAGAAATCGAGTCGGATAGCCGAGCAGCCTGCTCCGGCGGATCACCTCCATCGTGGCCAGCCGCGATAGCCGGACTCCCAACAGCGCGATATGCGGTTGCAGGCGCTCAATCAATCGCCACGCTTCCTCGCCGTTGGTGCCGTGGCCCACAACTTCACATCCCGCGAAGCCCATGCACAGTGCCGCAAGCCCTTCGCAAATGAGCGGCAGCTCATCGGCCACCACTACGTTCAGTATGTTTGTTCCACACCGGTCCATGGCTAGAGAAATATAGTGCGCCCATCGCACTGAATTTCTCCCGGGAAATGCCGCACGATGGCTACGGAAAAAGAAAAGCGAACCGCGCCCGCAGGAACGTCTCCAGGCCCGGAATCGCACCGCCCGGGATTCCGCCCCCGGGTGGAGGTGGTTGGCCCGGTCCCGGCGGTCCCGGCGGTCCCGGAGGTCCCGGAGGTCCCGGAGGTCCCGGAGGTCCCGGAGGGCCTGCCGGCCCCTGGCCCACGGTACGCACCATTGCGTCCTCAAACTGCTGGTTGGTGAACATCTTTTTCGTATCCTTCGTGACAGCATCGCGAATCATGTCCCGTAGTTGGTTCATGCGCGCTGTCAACAGGTCGGGGTGCCCCACTCCTTCAGCCAGCATGGTGAGCTTCTCGAGGTATCTCTCACGGTACGCCGGGACGGACAACAACCGCGTCACCAGCGGACGCCCCGGCGCCGGAGGCTCGGGAAACACCTGGCTCAAGCGAATCAACTGGTCGATGCTCCGGCCCATGGTGAACACGCCCCAGGCCTCGTTCGGATCCCAGGGGATCGGGGTGAAGCGATTGTCCGAGAGCCGGTGGTACAGGTAATAATTGTGCCCCGATCCGATGTAGCTGTCCAGGTTCACCGTGTAGTTGTCCAACGCCAGCCAACTCAGCACCGCCTCCACATCCAACAGCGGTTCCACGGCCCCCGGCAATTCGTCTATGGGCGTGGTGTTCAGCACGCGGATGAACTCGATCAGGCCGCTCCAATCATCGGCTTTCTCGTTGGTTTCGAGCTCATAGTTCTGTTTGTAGATCGCCTTGTCCGTGCCCCGGAACTCCAGCGTTCCCCGCGGGTCGCCCTTGAACAGATTGCCGTCCTCCTCCTCGCCGAACCTGCCCTTGAACATGGTTTTATCCACCTGTTCCGTCAGGAAGTAAAGCCCCCAATACTCTCCATTGATGGACACCGCCGCATAGCTTGTTCGTGGCGCTGCGATGCCCAGCGCGTTCGCCAGTTCGTAGTACACCTTCTCGCGCACGAAACTCGGATCCTTGAAAGCGTTGTTCAGATTAATCGTACCGATGCCATCGAACAGGCTCGTCTTCACATACTTATCGAACTTGATCTTGAAGCTCTTCTTGCGGCCCGGATAGGAGTTATAGCTACTGTTGCCCTTGAATCGGATTCCGGAGCGTTCAAACTTCCGGCCGCCGATTTCCACGTCCACTTCCATGTAGTCCGGATCATCCTTGCCCTCAAAGTTGCTCCGCAGCGTGTTATACCAATCCGGATCCGAAAAGGTGAGGCGCACCTCATGCACCTGATCCTTGTCCCAAAGCACATGCGGCGGAGCCGTCTGTCCCCACAAACCCGCCACTGTCAACAGAACCCCCAGGAAACGCGTCATACTGGATATTTTCTCCACAGATAAGACGACGGATGCTGCCTTCCGGATTACACCGCCCCGCGATTGCCCGCTGGGAAATTGCCACGGTCGCCACTTTGCTGACCTGCTGGCTATTGCTTGCAACCGCCTTGATCCGCCGCACCGGGGTCACCATGGACGAACCCAGCCACATCCTCTCCGCCATCCTCTATTGGGAAGGCAACGACCGTCTTCTCCCGCGGGACATGCCACCGCTCATCAAGATCGCCGGTGGCTGGGCTGCCGCCACAGCCGGGTTTCCCATCGTGGAAGAATCGCACCCCGTCTGGAAGACGCGCCATGAGTGGATGATTTCGCTCGACATGATGCGCCGCATGAACGAGGACCGCATCCGCGGCGCGATGTTCCGTGCCCGCCTTCCCATGCTCGTCTTTCCCGTGGCCACGGCGTTGCTGCTTTGGTGGTGGGGCCGCGAACTGTATTCGCCGCCAACCGCGCTCTTCGCGATGCTGCTCTTTCTGCTGGAGCCCACGGCGCTCGGGCATGCCGTGCTCTTCAAGAACGATCACGCCAGCACTTTCGGATTCCTGCTGTTCTGGTACATGGCTTGGCGCTGTTGGAAGCGGCCCACCTTGGCATCGGCCGCCTTGCTGGGTTTCGCTATGGCTCTAGCCTTGTTGGCGAAGCTGTCCATGCTGATCCTGCTTCCCATCGGAGCCGTCTGGATCATCGTGCGGCCGCGTACCGGCCTCCGGCGCCTGACCGCACACCTCGGAATTGCCGCCCTCATTGTTTACACTCTCGCCATCGTCGCCTGCCAGTTCGAGATCCGCTGGTGGGGATGGATACCGCTGCCCGACCAGATCGCCCATGGAGTGGGTTCGCTCGTGGGCAACGCCCGTTCCGATAATTCCGTCTATCTGCTCGGGCAGCGCTACGGTGGCGGCCATCGCGCTTACTTCCTCATCGCCGCGCTGGTAAAGGCTCCCGAAGTCCTGCTGCTGCTGTTCGTGGCCGGACTGCGCTTGGCTCCGGTCCTTGCCATTCCCCCCGCCATCTACTTCGCGGCAGCGTCCTTCAGTTCGCTCCAATTCGGATTCCGGCTCATACTCCCTTGCCTTCCCTTGGCGGTGCTGGTCTGCGCCGCCGCACTGGAACGCTGGCGATCCCGCAAATGGCTGGCCCCCGCCG
The DNA here is from genome assembly GCA_964402295.1 of uncultured Candidatus Solibacter sp. Taxonomy (GTDB): domain Bacteria; phylum Acidobacteriota; class Terriglobia; order Bryobacterales; family Bryobacteraceae; genus CADEFT01. The sequence goes on from CAYOBO010000029.1 coordinate 44,643, forward strand.
TACTCGCCGCCATGGTAGTGCCGCTGGCGATTCACTATCCCTTCTACCTTTCCTATTTCAATTTCGCCTCCGGCGGACCCAAACACGCCCTGCGTTATCTTTCCGACAGCAACGTCGATTGGGGCCAGGATATCCGCCAACTGCGCCACTGGATGCAGGTGCATAATGTCCACCGCATGGGCGTGTCCTATTTGGGAGCCGACAACCCGCTCGCCTATCTCCGAGCCGACCAGATGAATTGGATCGAACCCCCGTTCAACGAAAAAGGCCGCCAACAGCGGGAATTCCACCCCGCTCCCGGACTCTATGCCATTAGTGCGAATCTAATAACCGGGCAGTTCTTCGACGCGGCTCACAGGGATTTCTACAAAGCCTTCCGCGCGCTAACTCCAATCGACTATGCGGGCTATTCGATCTACATCCTTCGGGTCCCATGAGCGTACGCGGACCGGCCATTCGCGCAAGGGCGACATTCCCCCTCCCAAGAACAAGCCGAGCCTGAAACTCATCTGGCCCGAAGTGTGGGCGCTCATCCGTCCGCGCCGCGGCACACTTCTGCTCGGCCTCATCCTGATCGTCATCAGCCGCGTCGCCGGACTCGTACTGCCGGCATCGACCAAGTATCTCGTCGATGACGTTATCGGCAAACGCCAGGAGCAGTTGCTGGTCCCGTTGTTTGCCGCCGTGCTCACGGCCACCGCCATTCAGGCCGCCAGTTCTTTCGCGCTCACCCAACTGCTGTCGAAATCGGCGCAGAAACTGATCGCCGAAATGCGCCGCAAGGTCCAGGCGCACATCGGACGGCTCTCACTCACCTATTTCGATGCCAACAAGACCGGAGTCTTGGTCTCGCGCATCATGAACGATGTCGAAGGCGTCCGCAATCTCGTCGGCACCGGACTCGTTGAATTCCTCGGCGGCCTACTCACGGCCTTTCTGGCCCTCTTCATGCTGCTGAAGATCAGCGCCATGCTGACCGGGATCGCCCTCGGTGTGATTCTATGTTTCTCCCTGATGCTACAGCGTGCTTTCGGAACGCTCCGGCCCATCTTCCGCGAACGTGGCAAGATCACCGGCGAAGTCACCGGCCGGCTGACGGAATCGCTCGCCGGCGTCCGCGTCGTCAAGGGCTATCATGCCGAAGAACGCGAGGAAGGCGTGTTCTCGCAAGGCGTCCAGCGGCTGCTCGACAACGTGCTCAAGTCCCTCACCGGCGTTTCGATCATGAGCCTCTCGGCCACTTTGCTGCTCGGCATCGTCGGCGCCATCGTCATGTACATCGGCGCAAAACAGATTCTCGCGGGCACGCTCACCCTCGGCGGATTCATGACCTTCACGGCGTTCCTCGCCTTCCTGGTCGCACCCGTCTTTCAGATCGTCGGCATCGGCACCCAACTCACCGAGGCGCTTGCCGGCATGGAGCGCACGCGCGAAGTGCTCCACGAAGCCCGCGAAGACATGGATCCGAAACGCACGGTTACGCTCGGCCCCATCGAAGGAACCATCGAGTTTCAGAACGTGGGTTTCGAATACGAAGCCGGCAAACCGGTGCTGCACGATGTGTCCTTTGTGGCCAGCCCGGGAACGGTAACCGCCCTCGTCGGCTCCTCCGGGTCCGGCAAATCCACCACCATCGGCCTGGTGGCCGCATTTCACAATCCCTCCTCCGGAAGCGTGCTGGTGGATGGCATCGACCTCAGCAGGGTGCGTCTCGATTCCTACCGCACCCAACTGGGTGTCGTCCTCCAGGACACCTTCCTCTTCGACGGCACCATCCGAGAAAACATCGCTTTCTCCCGCCCCGGCGCCACGGATGAGCAGATCCTCGAAGCCTGCCGCATCGCCCGCGTCGATGAGTTTGCCGAAGCCTTCTCCGATGGCTACGACACCGTCGTCGGCGAGCGGGGAGTGAAGCTATCCGGCGGGCAACGCCAGCGCCTCTCGATCGCCCGCGCCATCCTCGCCGATCCGCGCATCCTCATCCTCGATGAAGCCACATCGAGCCTCGACAGCGAGTCCGAGCAAATGATCCAGCAAGGCCTTTCGCACCTCATGAAAGGCCGCACAACGTTCGTCATCGCCCACCGCCTCTCCACCATCCGCCGTGCCGATCAGATCCTCGTCATGGAGAACGGGCGCATTCTGGAGCGTGGCACGCATGAGGAGCTCTATGCCGCCGGCGGCCGCTATCACGAACTCTACACAAAGCAGCACGGTCTGGTGGCGAACCTGTTCCTCGCTCCCGGCGAAGGCGACACCACGGATAGCGAAACCGTTCAATCGGCGTGAATCCGACGGTACGCCGCGTCCATGAACTCAGCCATCGTGCGCTCCGGCTTGCTCCGCGCCAAGCCCGCCAGCATCCCCGCCCGGTCCGCCGCGGATCGCTCCGCGCCAGTCTTGAATTTGGCCTCGATGGTTTCGATGTCCATTTCGAACATCACCGCACCGCGCAGCATGTTGCTCTTGTAGGTGTCGCTCAGCCTATCCATCGTCCAGTTCGTTCCTTCATGGGCCTCATGGCGCGAGGTCAGCCTGGCAAGAAATGCCTCCAACCGGGCCGCATCCGGTACAACCCGGGCGCGCCCCGTCACATGCACTACGGCGAAGTTCCATGTGGGGACGGCTTGCTCCGTCTCATACCAGGCCGGCGAGATGTAGGCGTGCGGACCCCGAAACACAATCAGCGTGTTCTGTTCTCCGTCGAAGGCTTCCAGTTGCGGATTTCCCTTCGCCAGGTGCCCTTCGATGCGGCCGATCCGGCCCCCGTCACGGCTCAACGACAGCGGCACATGCGACGCCTGTAGCCCGGGTTTCGCCGTAATCACCGTCGCAAACGGGAATTCCTCGAGGAACGACAGAATCGCTTCCGGATCCCGCTCCCGATGCCGTTCCGGAATATAGATCGTTTCCATAGGCCGCGTATGTTAGCATAGAAGACTACCCGGCACTCATGATACGCTCCTTCCGGGGCATTACTCCCAAAGTCGCCCCATCTTGTTACATCGATCCCAGCGCGCAGTTGATCGGCGATATCGTCATCGGCGAAAACTCCAGCGTCTGGCCCAACGCCACCATCCGCGGTGACGTACACTACATCCGCATCGGCGACACCACCAGCGTCCAGGACAACTCCGTCCTCCACGTGGAGCATCGGAAACATCCGCTGATCGTCGGGAATCGAGTCACCATCGGACACTCCGTCGTCCTCCACGGATGCACCATCGAAGACGATTGCCTCATCGGCATCGGCGCCATCGTGCTCAACGGCGCCCGCATCGGCCAAGGTTCGGTCATTGCTGCCGGGGCGCTCGTGCCGGAAGGCGCCGAAATCCCCCCCTTCAGCCTCGTCATGGGTGTGCCCGCCAAGGTCCGCCGCGAGGTCACCCTGGAAGAACGCGAGCGCTTCAAACGCAACGCCGAACATTACAGCGATCTCCGCCAGGCATACAAGGAAGAAACCAATTGATTCGAGCCGTCAAAGGAACCCGCGACATTCTGCCGCCCGATTCCCATGTCTGGAATCGCGTGGAGGCCGTGGCCCGCAGTGTGATGCATTCCTATAACTACAGCGAAGTGCGCACGCCCATCTTCGAGGAAACCGCGCTGTTTGCCCGCGGCGTCGGCGAGGAAACCGACATCGTGTCGAAGGAGATGTACACCTTCGAGGACAAGGACGGCTCATCGCTCACGCTACGGCCCGAAAACACCGCCTCGGTCATTCGCTCCTATATCGAGCACCGCCTCGATCAGCGCCCCGGCCTCCAGAAGCTCTACTACATCGGCCCCATGTTTCGCCGCGAGCGCCCGCAGAAAGGCCGTTACCGCCAGTTCTCGCAAATCGGCGCCGAAGTCATCGGATCCGAATCGCCGGCCGTCGATGCCGAAGTCATCGAAATGGTGGTGGAGATCCTCACCCGCTGCGGCCTCGAAGGCTTCCACCTCATCCTCAATTCGGTCGGCTGCAAGGAATGCCGCCCGAAGTTCATCGCCAAACTCAAAGAGGAACTCGCCACCAAGGCGTCGCAGTTGTGCGAGGATTGCCGGCGCCGGTCCACAACGAATGCGCTCCGCGTGCTCGATTGCAAGATCCCCAACGACCAGCCCATCATCGAAACGCTGCCCTCCATCCTCGACCACCTGTGCGAAGCGTGCGCCAAACACTTCGCCGCTGTCCGCATGTTTCTCGATGACCGCGGCATCGCCTACGAAGTTCGTCCCCGTCTGGTGCGCGGCCTCGACTACTACATGCGCACCACCTTCGAAGTGGTCCACGGCGCACTCGGAGCCCAGAACTCGGTTCTCGGCGGCGGCCGCTACGACGGGCTGGCCGAATCGCTCGGCTCGCGTGTCCATTCGCCCGGCATCGGCTTTTCCATCGGTGAAGACCGTCTCGTGATGAGCGTGCAGGAAGCCCAGCCGGACGCCCAGCACGGCGCCATTGATCTCTACATCGCTCCCATGGGCGAAAACGCGCTGCGGCACTCCACGGTCCTGGCGCGGGATTTGCGCAGGCACGGCGTTCGCGTCGAGCTTGCGTTCGAAGGTAAATTGAAGCGGGCCATGGAACTCGCCAACAAGTTGAATGCCCGCTATACCCTAATCGTTGGCGATAACGAAATTTCGTCCGGTCTCTATGCCCTCAAGAACATGGCATCGGGCGAGCAGGAGAATGTTACCCGCGACCAGCTCGCGGAGCGTCTGTATGGCTGAAACACCCGAACAACGTCAATCCGTTCCTCTCGATTTCCTCGGAGAACTGCGCCGCACGCATCATTGCGGCGAACTGCGCGCTTCCGACGCAGGCAAGCGCGCCCTGCTCATGGGCTGGGTTCACCGCCGCCGCGATCTCGGCGCGGTCATCTTCATCCATCTCCGCGACCGCGAGGGTGTCACCCAGGTCGTCTTCCACGAGGACGTCAGCGCAGAGGTGCACGCCAAAGCCGAGATCGTGCGCAGCGAGTTCGTCATCGCCGTCGAAGGCCACGTCGAAAAGCGCAGCGATTCCACCGTCAATCCCAATATCCCCACCGGCGAGGTGGAGGTCGTCGCCGACAAGATCTGGATTCTCAACGAAAGCCGCGTGCCGCCGTTCCCGCTCGACGAATTTTCCGAAATCGCCGAGGACGTACGCCTCAAATACCGCTACGTCGATCTGCGGCGTCCGCAGATGCAGAAGAATATCATCCTGCGCTCGAAGATCTCCTTCGCCGTGCGCGAATACCTCTACTCGCAGGGTTTCCTCGAAATCGAAACCCCGTTCATGACCAAGTCGACCCCCGAAGGCGCGCGCGACTTCCTTGTTCCCAGCCGTATGTCGCCGGGCTATTTCTATGCTCTGCCGCAGTCCCCGCAGATCTTCAAGCAACTCCTCATGGTCTCCGGCTATGAAAAGTACTTCCAGATCGTGCGCTGCTTCCGCGACGAAGACCTGCGCGCCGACCGCCAGTACGAATTCACCCAAATCGACATGGAGATGTCCTTCCCGCAACCGGAAACCATCTACAACGCCGTCGAAGGCATGGTGAAACAGATCTTCGCAACCGCCGGATTCGAGGTGCAAACGCCGTTCCCGCGCCTTACCTACGCCCAGGCCATGCGCTCCTACGGCATTGACAAGCCGGACATGCGCATCCCGCCCTTCTACTGCGTCGAAGATCTGTTCGAAGGCAGCGGATTGACGGCCGAAGGCTTGCCTCTGGTGGCCATCGTCATCCCCAACACCGGCCAGCCGACCCGTAAGGAGCGCGACGATCTCAAAGCCTACGGACAGGAACGCGGCCTCCGCGTCTACGACGACGCCAAGCGCCTCGAACGCGACTTCCCCGAGCAGATGGCCAAGGTTCGCGAACGCAGCCAGGCAGGAGAGAACGACCTGCTCCTGCTCGCCGGCTGGGTCGGCGAAAAGAAGGGCCACCGCCCCGAGGAAACCGTCCTGCTCGCCTGCGGCCAACTCCGCCTGGAAGCCGCCCGGAAGTACGAAGCCAAACACAAATGTTTCGAACAGAATCGCTTCAAATTGTTGTGGGTGGTCGATTTTCCCATGTTCGAATGGGACGAGGAAGAAGGCCGCTGGAACGCCGCTCACCACCCCTTCACCTCGGTCCACGATGAGGATCTCGAAAAACTGACCTCCGATCCCGCCCGTTGCCGCGCCAAGTCCTACGACATCGTCATGGACGGAATTGAGCTCGGTTCCGGCTCCATCCGTATCCACCGCCGCGACGTGCAGGCCAAGGTGTTCGCCGCGCTCGGCCTCAGCGATGAAGAGGCCCGCATGAAGTTCGGCTTCCTGCTCGACGCCCTGGAATACGGCGCTCCACCGCACGGCGGAATCGCCCTCGGCCTCGATCGCCTCGTCATGCTGCTCGCCGGCGAAAAATCGATCCGCGACGTCATTCCGTTCCCGAAGACCGCCAAGGGCACCGACCTCATGTGCGAGGCGCCTTCGCCGGTTCCGGAGAAATCCTTGCGCGATCTGGGCATCGCCCTGCGGCGCCCCCCGCAATAGGCCGGACACCGCGGTCAGGCTACGCCTTAGCCGCGGCCGCGCGGCGGTTCATGATGAAATAAATCACCGGCACCGTCATTCGCGACAGCAACAAACTCGCGATTTCACCGGCCATCAGCGCAATCGCCAGTCCCTGAAAAATGGGGTCGAACAGAATCACACTCGACCCCACCACCACCGCCGCCGCCGTCAACATCATCGGCCGGAACCGCACCGCCCCCGCATCGATCACAGCTTCGTCCAGCGCCATTCCTTCCTTCCGCCGCAATTCAATAAAGTCCACCAGAATAATGGAATTGCGCACCACGATCCCCGCCCCGGCAATGAAGCCGATCATCGACGTCGCCGTAAAGAACGCGTTCAGCATGCCGTGCGCGGGCAGAATCCCCACCAGCGAAAACGGAATCGCGGTCATGATGATCAACGGCGTCAGGAACGATTCGAACCATCCCACCACCAGCACGTAAATCAACACCAGCACCGCCGCGAACGCAATCCCCAGATCGCGGAATACCTCATAGGTAATGTGCCATTCCCCATCCCACTTCATGGCGTACACTCGCGTGTTCGTGGGCTGCTCGGCCGTGAACTGCTCGATGGCGATCTTCGGGCCGAGCGCCAGAATCGCATACACAGGGCTCTCCATCGCACCCGCGATGTCCGCCGTGACGTACGTCACCGGCATCAGGTTCTTGTGGTAGATGCTCTTGTCTTCCACATCCTGCTCCACGCGCACAACCTCGCGCAGCGACACGCCCTGCACCTTCAACTCCAGCATTCGGTCCAGGTCGGAACGCGCCGCCCGGTGCAGACGCACGCGCAAGGCGATGTCTTCCTTCGACGAGCTGTCGTGCAGCAGCCCCGCGCTCTCCCCCGCCGATGCAATGCGCAGCGTCTCCGCCACCGCTGCTTCGCTAATGCCGTGCGCCGCCGCCCGGTGCCGGTCCACCACGATCCTCTGCTTCGGCTGGTCGTCTTCCACATACCAGTCCACATCCACCACGCCGTCGATGGACTCCATCGCCTCTTTAATCTTGCGCGCCTCGGCCAGCCGTCCTTCCGCCGTGGGGCCGTAAACCTCCGCCACCAGCGTTTGCAGTACCGGCGGACCCGGCGGCACCTCGGCCACCTTGATATTCGCGCCCATCTCCCGCGCTATCGGCAACAGAGCCTTCCGCACGCTCTTGGCAATGTCGTGGCTCTGCCTGTCCCGATGTTCTTTCCCCAGCAGATTGATCTGAATATCGGCGATGTTCGCGCCCGCGCGCAGATAGTAATGCCGCACAAGCCCGTTAAAGTTAAACGGCGACGCCGTCCCGCTGTAGGTCTGCACGTCCGTCACCTCGGGCTGCTGTAGCGCTGTTTCCGCCAGCCTGCGCGCCACCTGCGCTGTCCGCTCCAACGGGGTCCCCTCGGGCATGTCGATGATCACCTGAAACTCGCTCTTGTTGTCGAACGGCAGCATCTTCACTTTCACAAACTGGATGTATACCAGCGCCATCGATCCCAGAAGAAGCACCACCACACCCACAAGAAATCCGAAACGCGCATACCCATTGTGCAAGAGCGTTCCCATCACCCTTCGGTACAGCCGCGTCGACCAGTCCTCCGAGCCATGCCCATCGTGCCCGCCCGCCGCCTTCAAAACCCGCACCGCGACGTAAGGCGTAACAATGAACGCCACGATCAGCGAGAACACCATCGCCGCCGAGGCGCCGATCGGAATCGGCCGCATGTACGGGCCCATCAATCCGCTCACAAACGCCATCGGGAGAATCGCCGCAATCACCGTCAATGTGGCAAGGATCGTCGGATTACCGACTTCATCGACGGCGATCGCGGCGATTTCCTTCAGAGGCTTGCCATGATTCTCCGGCAGCCGCTGGTGCCGCACCAGATTCTCCACAACTACAATCGCATCGTCCACCAGAATGCCGATGGAAAAAATCAACGCAAACAGCGTGATGCGGTTGAGCGTGTATCCGTACAAATAAAACGTCGTCAGTGTCAGGGCCAGAGTCACGGGAATCGCCGCGAATACAATCACTGACTCCCGCAGCCCCAAGGTGATCGCGATCAGCAGGCTCACGCTCACCACGGCAATGCCCATGTGATACAGCAATTCGTTCGATTTCTCCGCCGCGGTCTCGCCGTAGTGGCGTGTGATGCTGGTTTCCACATCCGCCGGAATCACCGTGCCCTTCAGCGGTTCCAATCTCTCCAGGACGTGCTCGGCCACGGCAATCGCATTCGTTCCCTTGCGCTTGGCAATGGATAGCGTCACCGCCGGCGTGAAGCCCTGGGCGGTTCCGTATTGCACAAACTGCACCGGCTCTTCCCCGCCATCGAACACTGTGGCCACATCGCGCACGTATACCGCCCGTCCGTTCGACACACCCACCACCACATCGTTCACCTGCGCCGCGGTCTGAAGGTAACCGCCCGCTTCCAGAATGATATTGCGGTTCCCGCTGGTGTACTGTCCGGCCGGTACACGTTGGTTCGCCGCACTCAGCGCACCCCGTACCTGCGCCGCGCTCAATCCGTATGTGGCCAGCCGTGCCGGATCCAACTCCACCCGTACTTCCCGCCGCTGCCCGCCGATGATTTGCACCGCCGAGACGTCCGGCGTCTGCTTGATCGTGTCATGCACCTGCGAGGCGATCTTTCGCAGTTCGAAATCGCTGTAGCGTGCGCTGTGCAGTGTCAGCGCAAGAATCGGCACATCGTCGATCGAACGCGGCTTCACCAGCGGCTGGGAGGCTCCCGGCGGAATCAGATCGAAATTCGCCAGCATCTTCTGGTTCAACTTGACGATGCTTTTTTCTTCGTCCTCGCCCACTTTGAAGCGCACAATGGCCAGCGCTCCCCCGGGACTCGATGTGGAGTACACATACTCCACCCCCGGAATCTCCCACAGCAGTTTCTCCATCGGCTTGGTGACGCGCTCTTCGACATCGCGCGCCGAAGCGCCCGGCATCGCCACGAACACGTCGATCATCGGTACGATGATTTGCGGCTCTTCCTCGCGCGGCAGATTCACAATGGAAAACAAGCCCACCAGAATCGAAGAAAGAATAAACAGCGGAGTGAGCCGCGAGTCGAGAAACGCCTGCGCCAGCCGGCCCGAGATGCCGAGTTTCATCGCCGCACCTCGACTCTTGCTCCGTCACGCAAGTTGGAAGGGATGGGACTCACCACTTCCTCGCCTTCTTGCAATCCGCTCAGGACGCGCACCATGTCTCCCCGCCGCTCGCCCAGCGTGACCATGCGTGTGTGCGCCACACCGCCATCCACCACAAATGCCACTTGCAGCGAACCTTCTGTTCGCACCGCCGCCGTGGGCGCCAGTACCACCCGCTCGGCGCCCGCGCCGAAGTTCGCCCGTCCCGACATGCCGGAGCGCAAATTCGCCACGCCCGGCAGATCCAGTTTCACGGTCACGGTGCGGGTCGCCGGATCGATGGCCGGCACAATCTCGCTCACCGTGGCCCGCACCGTCCGGCCGAGCGCCTCCAATCTCACTTCCACTGCCATGCCACGCTTCACCGAAGCCAGCAGCGATTCATCGAGCGGCGCCTCAAGCCGGTACGACCCTGCCTGCTCGATCAGCAACAGCGGAGCACCCGGCGTTGCCAGATTCCCGGGCTCCACACGCTTTTCCGAAACCACGCCCGCAAACGGCGCCGTGATCTGCGTATAGGCTTGCTGAATCCCCGCAATCTGCACCTGCTCGCGAGCCTGCGCAATGCGTGCGTCTAACTGCTTCCGTTTCGCCTCCGCCATTTCCACATTCGCCTGCGCCAGCCGGAACCTCGCCTGCGCCTCATCGAACTCCTGGTTCGAAATCGACTTCTTCTCGAATAATCCCTTCATCCGGTCGAACGTCACCTGGGCCAGTTCCCGCTGCGCCTTGGCGGCGCGAATCGCACTCTCCACTTCGGCTTCGGCGCTCTGCGCCTCCCGTTGCGCTTCCATCGCCTGGCGCTGCGCCACATCGAGATCCTTGGAGTCCAGCGTGATCAGCACCTGCCCCGCGCGTACTATATCGCCCTGGCTGACGCGCACTTCGCGCACATAGGCCATAATGCGCGACGAGACACTCGCGACATTCCGAGCCCGCACCGTGCCCACGACCTCACGCGAGGTTGGCCACTCGGCGGCGGCCACTTTCGCCACCTGCACCGAAACCGGCGTGGTGGCAACGGCGGACTTCTTCACTGCCTCTTCCTTATGCCCACACGAGGCAAGCAGCGCAGATCCAACGATCAGCAGAATTTTCTTCATCGCAACACCTCGGAATCGGCGGTCAATCCGCCCGCGGCCAACTCCAGCATCACCGCGGCCACACGTTGATCGTGCACTGCCATCAATCGCCTCAATCGCGATTCGAGCACCGCTACCTGGTTCCGCAACAAATCGGTCACCGTGCTCAGCCCGCTTTCATAGCGATTGCGCGTGATGCGCAAACTCTCCTCTGCCTGGGCGACTGCCGCGCCCGACAGCGCGATGCGTTCCGTCGCCGCCGATAAATCGGCATGCGCCCGCCGCACCTCCAGCTTCGCGCCATTGCGCACCTGGTCCGCCTGCGACCGCGTCGCTGCCACCATTTGTTGCGATTCCCTTATCCGGCCGCGATCCGCGAAGCCATTGAACAAGTTCCATTGCAGAGTCACTCCAGCAAACCAGTTGCCTCCCGCCTGCGTCACGAATCGCCCGCGGTCGGCTTCCAGAACCCCGCGCACGGAAACGCGTGGAAAATATGCCGCGCGCGCCTGCGCCGATTGCTTCTCCGCCAGTTGTACGCCGAGCAGCGCCAGCCGTGCCTCGGCCCGTTCCGTCGCCGCCTTCGATTCATACCCCTGCCGGTCCCCCGGCAGTGCAGCCAGTTCCGTGAGCGTGGTCGTCAACTTGTGCTCCGTGTCCAGTGGCAGGCCCAACGTCTCATTCAACGCCGCCCGCGCCACCTCCAAATCCGCCTTGCGCCGCACCTCTTGTTCTTTCATCGCCGCCAAGTGCACCTCAATCGACAACACATCGGCATCGGTGGAAAGCCCGGCCTCGCGAATCGTGCGCGCCCGCGCCAGATCCGCCTCCGCCGCTTTCACTGCTTCCCCTGCGACCCGAAGTCCTTCCTCGGTCAGCAGGACCCCGAGATACGCCCGCGCCGCGCCCGCCGCCAGGTTCATCTCCAGTTGCCGTTTTTCCTCGGCGCTCAGTTGCTTGCGCAGATCCGCCGATTCCAGATTCCGCTTTGTGACGCCGGCATCGAACAGGGTCTGCTCGGCGCTCAGCACGGATTGAAAATTGTTGACGGAAGCCGGATTGTTCAGCGAGTCGATCGCGAAGTTCCGTTCCGTGAACCGGCGCTGCGCCAGCAGACTCGAAAACACGAACACCGGGTTGTTGCTGCGCTGATAAGACTCCATGTAGTTCACTTTGGGGAGATATCCGCTTTGGGCCTGCTTGCGCTGCAACGCCGCTGCATTCAGCCTTGCATCGGCCGCTTTTATGGAAGGATGC
>CAYOBO010000030.1:0-54200 GCA_964402295.1 uncultured Candidatus Solibacter sp.
ATATCATCGAACGACGAGCACACATGAAACTGATCGTATTGGATGGATACTGTCTCAACCCCGGCGATCTCAGCTGGGACGCCTTGCGTGAAATAGTCGACCTCGAAGTGCATGACCGCACCGCTCCCGCGGATATACTTCCCCGCATCGGCGGGGCTGAATTCGTGATGACGAACAAAACGCCGCTGGATGCTGCCACGCTGGCCGCATCGCCCAATTTGAAATACATCGGAGTCCTCGCCACCGGCTACAACATCGTCGATGTCGTCTCCGCCAGGCAGCGCGGTATCGTCGTCTCCAACATTCCCACCTACGGCACCGCCTCCGTCGCGCAACACGCCTTCGCTCTCCTTCTCGAACTTTGCCACCATGTTGGCGCCCACGGCGAAGCAGTCCGCAACGGGGAATGGAACACCAACCCCGACTGGTGCTTCTGGAAAACCCCGCTCATCGAACTCGCTGGAAAGACCATGGGTATCGTGGGCTTCGGCCGCATCGGCCGCCAGACTGCGAGGATCGCCGACGCAATGGGAATGCGTGTCATCGCTAACGACACCTTCCCTGGCAACTCCCCGGACTACGAAGGCTTCCGCTGGGCTTCCATTGACGAACTGCTCGCCGAATCCGACGTCGTCAGCCTCCACTGCCCGCTCACGGCGGACAACAAAGGCATCATCAACGCCCAGCGTCTCCGCCGTATGAAACCCAACAGCTTTCTCCTGAACACCTCCCGGGGCCCACTCATCGTGGATCAGGATCTTGCCGATGCGCTCAATGGCGGCATCATCGCCGGAGCCGGACTGGATGTCCTGTCCCTCGAACCCCCCGTCCACGGCAACCCGCTCTTCTCCGCGAAAAATTGCATCGTCACTCCGCACATCGCTTGGGCCACCCGGGAAGCCCGCGCCCGTCTCATGGAGATCGCGGTGAACAACGTCAAAGCGTTCCTTGCCGGCAACCCGAGTAACGTGGTCAGTTGATCCACGGTACCCCTACAATATCCTTGTGTCCAACAATCTGAAAATCGCCATTCTCGGTACCGGCAACATGGGCGGAGCCCTCCTCGGCGGCATCCTCAAGGCAGGCGTCGTCACCAAAGACGAGGTCATCGCGACCGTCAAATCAGAGGAAAAAGCGAACAACCTCCGCGACAGGTTCAGTTGCACCGTTCTCGCGGGAGGCAATCGCATCGCCGCCCAGCAAGCCTCCGTCATCGTCCTCGCCACCAAGCCCCATATCGTCCCCAAAGTCGTCGATGAAATCCGCGACGTACTCCGCCCCGATCAAATCCTCATCTCACTTGCCGCTGCGCTTCCACTTTCGGTCATCGAGAAGCGACTCCCGCATCCGATGCCCGTCTTCCGAGCCATGCCTAACATTCCAGTGCTCGTTGAAGAGGGAGCCATCGCCATCTCCGCCAACAGCCACGTTCTTGCCGAGCACCAACTCCTCGTCGACCGCATCTTTCGCGCCGTCGGCGTCGTCTGCACAGTCGAAGAAGAGATGATGGATGCCGTCACTGCGCTCTCCGGCAGCGGACCTGCATACGTCTACATGGTGATCGAAGCCTTCATCGCAGGAGGCGTAAAAATGGGGCTCTCGCGCGAAATCTCCACCCGTCTCGCCGAGCAAACCGTACTCGGCGCAGCCAAACACGTTCGTCAATCCCAAGCCCACCCCGCCGTTCTCCGCGATGAAGTCACCACCCCCGGCGGTACCACCATCGTGGCAATCCACGAACTGGAGCGCCATGGCCTCCGCTCCATGCTCATCTCCGCCATCGAAACCGCCACCAGGCATGCCAAAGAGCGCAGTCAGGTCCTCGCCCGCAAACTCGATCAGGCATAACACCCCCGGATTTGGTAGCATTTGAGGCTATGCTCATTGTTGCAGCAGTCCTCGCTATCTTTGTCTACGGGATGATCGCCGCGATGCTCGGCACGATTCTCCCCGACCTCTCCAAGAAATTCAGTCTCACGCCCAAGCAGAACGGCAACATCGCCATGGCCCAAGCTGTCGGCCTTATGATCGGCTCCTTCTTCGGCGGCCCGCTCATGGATCTGCAAGGCTGGAAAACCGGACTCCTTCTTGGCCTCGGCCTCATCGCCATCGCACTCCTCGGTCTCCGCACGGCCGGCGGCTACAGCATGATCGCCATCCTCATGCTCGTCCTCGGCGTCGGCGGCGGCGCAGTCGTCGTAGGGGCCAACGGACTCCCGCCCCACATCAAGCTGGAAGCCCTCTCCACCGCCGGCGTATTCAATGTGCTCAATCTTTTCTTCGGACTCGGTGGGCTCATCACTCCACTCGTAGCTGCCAAATTGTTCCACAACAATTCGAGCCGGCTCCTCGTCTTTGCTGTCTCCACCGTCGCAGTCGCCCTTGGAGTCAGCGCCATCACCGAAATGCCCGGAGCCAGCGGTCAGGTCGCATTCGATTCCTCCCAAGTCGGCGCACTGATGGGCAACACCTCGCTCATTCTTCTCGCCCTTACATTGTTCTTGTACGTTGCCTGTGAAGTCGGAGTCTGGAACTGGCTGGTCCGCCATTTGATTGCTCAGGGTTTGCCCGAATCCAAAGCGCTCACCATCCTATCGCTCGGCTTCGCTCTCGGCCTCCTGCTTGGCCGCGTCGCCGTCTCCCCCATTCTGACGGGTGTGTCGTCCGAAAACGTCCTCGCCGGCTCTGCCGCTCTCATGGCCGTCACCACGTTCCTCATGCTCCAAAGCGCGAATCCCGGCGCCGCCCAAATCCTCGTCTTTCTCGCCGGCATCGCCATGGCCCCAGTATTCCCCACCACGCTTGCGGTCGTGAGTGCACGCTTCACCAACATGGCTGCCACCGCTACGGGTATCGCGGTTACAGCGGGGTGGCTTGGACTGGTAGTCAGTTCCCCGATCATCGGCGGCATCGCCGGCGACGACCCCAAAGGTCTGAAAAAAGCCCTTCTTCTATTACCCGCGGCATCCATCGTGATGCTGGTCGTGTGTCTCGCACTGTAACCCATGAACCGCCGAACCTTCCTCCAATCCATCGGTGCCGGCGTTGTAGGCACTGCCTCCGCCCAGCCGAAACAAAGACCGAACGTTTTGTTGTTGTCTGTCGACGACATGAACGATTGGGTGGGCTGCCTCGGCGGTTACCCGGGCGTCAAGACTCCGAACATCGATCGCCTCGCCCAGCGTGGCGCGCTATTCTCCAACGCCCATTGCGCCTCGCCGCTCTGCTGCCCCTCGCGCACGGCCCTGCTCACCGGAATGCGTCCCGATACCACGGGTGTCTACAACAACGACCAGTGGTGGCGTCCCGCGCATCCCGATTACGTCACCATTCCCATGTACCTCCGCAAACACGGCTATTACGCGGCCGGCGCGGGGAAGATTTTCCATCACACCTCCGGATTCAATCCGCCCGATCAATGGGATCACTTCCAACTCCAGGAATTCGACGATCCCTGGTATCGCCGCCTGGAATGGTATCCCTGGGTCAAGAAGATCCCCAACCCTCCGGGGCATCCTTTCAACGGCCTCGACAACTTTCCCGGCGAATTCGATTGGGGCGTCCTCGACTACAAGGAGGAAGACTACGGCGATATGAAGGCGGTGCGCTACGCCCGCGACTTCCTCAAGAAGCAGCACGCGAAGCCGTTCTTCCTTGCCATCGGACTCTGGCACCCCCACATACCGCTGTTCGCCCCCAAGAAATATTTCGACATGTATCCGGATCCCAAGATTCCGGAGGTGCCCGCCAACGACCTTGACGATGTTCCGCCCATCGGGAAAAAATTCGCCGCCGCCCGCCGCGCCGAACACGAACGCATCGTCAAGGAAGGCAAATGGAAGGACGCCGTTCGAGCCTACCTCGCCTGCATCAGCTTTGCGGATGCGATGGTCGGCATGGTGCTCGATGCCCTCGATGGGTCGCCGTACGGGAAAAACACTGTAATCATCTTCTGGTCCGACAACGGCTGGCACCTTGGCGAGAAGGTGCACTGGCACAAATCCACGCTTTGGGAACGAGCTACCCACATCCCGCTGATCATCGCCGGGCCTGGAGTGAACGCCGCCGGCACCACACGCAAGCAATCCGTCAGCCTGCTCGATCTCTACCCAACCATCCTCGATCTCTGCGGGCTCCCAGCCAAGAAAGAGAACGAAGGGGAATCGCTGCTGCCCGTGCTGAAGAACCCCACGGCAAAGCATCGCCCCGCCGTTTCCACTTTCGGCCCCGGCAATCACATGGTTCGCACCGAACGCTGGCGGTACATCCGCTACAGCGACGGCACCGAAGAACTCTACGACAACATCGCCGACCGCAACGAATACCGCAATTTGGCCGGCGACCCCGCGCACAAAGCGCTAAAGGCTGAGTTGGCGCAGTACTTCCCCAAGTCCAGCGCACCGCCCCTGCCCGAACGCGACGCCTACGACTTCGACTTCCAAACCTACACCTGGAAGCGGAAGTAAGCTACAGGCCCTGCATCGGTACTTGCCGGATTTCGCTGTCGCTATGCATGCCATCGCTTGCCAACGCATAGGCGCAACGCATCTCGGGCAAGCGTCCCATCCGTGAAGCTCAGCTTCATGGCCGATTTGTCCCTCAAATTCCGCAATCGCACACGCTTCAGCGATTCCCGTATGGCTCCCTTTCCCATATCGCGAAAGAGCGCGAAAGAACACGGCGTGCTCCATCATCTGGCTACAATCATTTTCATGGCACTTCATCCGATGGCGGGAAAGCCCGCAACCGCGCAGATGCTGATCGACCCCGCGCAAATTGTAAAGGACTACTACGCCAAGCAACCCGACGTTACCAATCCCCTTCAACTGGTCAGCTTCGGCACCAGCGGCCACCGCGGCACTCCCACCGATGCCACATTTACCGAAACGCACATTCTCGCCATCAGTCAAGCCATCTGCGATTACCGTGCCGCGCAGGGCATCGACGGGCCACTGTATCTCGGCAAAGATTCACACGCCGCCTCTTCCGCCGCGGAACAGACCGCCCTCGAAGTTCTTCTCGCCAATGGTGTAAATGCTGTCATTCAGCAAAACGACGGAGTCACGCCGACTCCCGTCATCTCCCGCGCCATCCTCGTCTACAACCACGGGCGCTCCAACGGCCACGCCGACGGCATTGTGATTACGCCCTCGCACAACCCACCGCAAGATGGAGGTTTCAAGTACAACCCGCCGCACGGTGGCCCCGCCGACACCGACGCCACAGGCTGGATCCAAAACCGCGCCAATGAACTCATGAAAGACGGCAATCGCGGCGTCAAGCGCGTCTCCTCAGGCAAGGCAGACCAGCAGGATCTAATCCTCCCCTACGTCCGCGATCTTGCCGCCGTGATCGATTTCGAGCCGATCCGCGCCGCCAAACTCCGCATCGGCGTCGATCCCCTCGGCGGGGCATCGCTCCCCTATTGGGAACACGTCGCCGCTATCCACAAGATTGACATCACCGTCACCAACCCCAAGCTCGATCCCACCTTCGGTTTTATGACCCTCGACCATGACGGCAAGATCCGTATGGACTGCTCCAGCCCCTACGCCATGGCTGGCCTCGTCGGCCTCAAGGATAAATTCGACATCGCCTTCGGCAATGACCCCGATGCCGACCGCCACGGCATCGTCGCCCCGTCCTCCGGTCTGCTCAACCCTAACCACTATCTTGCCGTCGCCGTCGATTACCTGCTCTCCCACCGTCCCGATTGGAGCGAAGACGCCGCTGTCGGCAAGACGCTCGTTTCCAGTGGAATCCTCGATCGCGTTGTCGCCAGCCGTGGCCGCCGCCTTTACGAAGTCCCCGTCGGATTCAAATGGTTCGCCAAAGGACTTCACGACGGCAGCATCTGCTTCGGTGGCGAGGAGAGCGCCGGAGCCAGCTTCCTCCGCCGTGACGGTACCGCCTGGTGCACAGATAAAGACGGCCTCATCCTCGGTCTGCTCGCCGCCGAAATCACTGCCGTCACTGGAAGCGATCCCGGCGTCGCCTACGTCGCCCTAACCGAAAAATTCGGCCGTTTCTTCTACACCCGCATCGACTCTCCCGCCTCACCGGAACAGAAAGCGAGGCTCGGCAAGCTCGACCCCGAATCCATCCCCGCCCTCGAACTCGCCGGTGACCGCATCGAGCTAAAAGCTACCAAAGCGCCCGGCAATGGCGCAGTTATCGGCGGACTCAAAGTCGCCACACAAAACGGCTGGTTCGCCGCCCGCCCCTCGGGCACTGAGAACATCTGCAAGCTCTACGCTGAAAGCTACGTGAGCGAACAGCATCTCGCCCGAATTCTGGAAGACGCGAAAGCGATGGTCGGCTGAGTACAAATGAAACTCCCACCCGCACCTAAAACAGAAGAACTCCGCGGTCTTGCCCTGAGCGTCGTCGCCGCTGACAAGTTCCCGATGCTCGCCACCATCGATGGCGATCAACCTCGTGTTCGCCCTGTGTCTCCGGTTCGTTCGGACGGCTTTACGATTTACGTGGCCTCACTGCGCTCCTCGAACAAAACCGCGGAAATCGGTCCCTCGGCGAAAGTGGAACTCTGCTATCTCACCAAGGATCACGACCAGGTGCGCATCACTGGCACCGCCAGTACCGTCGACGATCTCGCCGTCAAACAGCAGATCTGGGACACCAACCCGCTCCTTCGTGCCTATCTCAAATCCGTGGACAATCCCGAATTCATCCTCTACCGCATCGACCCTGCCCGAGTCCGTTACATGCGCGAATGGGCGCTGGATTATTTCGATGTACCTTTGACTTAATCCACCTGCTATCGGAACTCGCCCAGACCGCCTATCTATGGTGTAGTCGTTAATTCCGCCGTCGAAACGATGCGAGATTCGCTCTGGAACTTCCGGAAATCCTGAAACCGGATATCAATATCGCCCTGGAATCTTTTGACCAAGGCAATGCGGGCATCGAGGTCCACCTTCAGTTGCTTCGGCATCCAAACTTCATCATTCACGCGCACTTGCTCGAAGAAAATCCTCGACCCCTTCGCCAGTCGCGCCAGGAACAGCCCCCAGGACACCGTCTCGATGACTTCGCCGTCCATTCGCACCCACTGGTATTCCTGTTGGTCGATCCACATGCGCCCCTTGAACTTCTTCAACATCGCCGCCCTGGAGTTCCGCGGCCGGTACTCAGCGCGCGGTGTGGCCTCGATCACCCACGTTTTTCGGCCGCCGATCATCTCCTCGCCCATCAGTTGGAAATGATAAGCATCTGGTATCTCTCTTGCGAATTCCCTCTGTTCACGGCGCTTCTTCTCGAACGCCGCAATGCGTTTCCTTCGCTGTTCGGGCGATTCGTTTTGGCGCTTGGTCATTTCTTTGTCGAATTTCTGCTGTTCCTTGTGTTGCTCCTCCGGAGAGAGAGGCTTACCGTCCTTCTCAATCTTTCTCTCAAAAGGCTCCCCGTAGAGGATGACGACCTCCTCTGCTTCGCTGTCCTCTTTCTTGACCCTTCCTCCCGCGTCGCGCTCGCGCATTCTGGAGTGCACCACATAGGTGTACTCCTTTGCGCGTTCCCAGTTTGCCTGGTCGCGTTCCACAGACCGGCGAACGATCTCCAGCGGATTCTGGGCAAGAATCACGGAAGTGCAAGCCAGCATCGAAAGCAGCAGCCTCATACTCCCAATGTAGACGGATTTCAGCGCCAGAATTGGTACCAACTGCGCGAAGGAACTTCAGTTCTCGACACGGTTGGCAATGGAGCGCCCTCGAGAGTGGCTCGTGGGTTGTCGACAAAGAGTCGTTGCGCCTGTTCCTCGCCGTACTCTTCGGCTACCCATTGGAATGCATCTCTCAGTACAGGCGGCCGATGTTTCGTGTCGTGGGCATCGCTGGCGATGAAGTGCACCAAATTCCGCCGCAGCAGCTCCAAGGAAAAATTCCTCGCGGTCTTGCCGAATCGTCCAAACAGGGATTGCGCCGTCACCTGTATGTAACTGCCCTCCTGCACCCATCGCTCCAGTGCAGGCATGCGCTGCTGCAACAAAGGATTGCGCTCGGGATGGGTAATCACTGGACAGATCCCGGCACTGCGCATCCGCTCGAAGATCTCCGCCGTATTCGGGAAAATGAGCATGTCGGAGAACTCCACCATCAAGTAGCTCTTATGCCCAATCGTGTACTTGTGCGGGTGCGCTATCGCATCCTGAATGTTGTCGAAGGTGAGGTGAAAATCACAGCCCTCGTGGATGCATGGCCTCCCCCCAGTGGCTGCTGTCAATTCATCCACACGCTCCCGGATCAGATCCGGTTGAAACTTATATTCGAGATTGGCATGGGGGGTGGCGACAATGTCCGTCGTCCCGGATGCTGCCGCCATCCGCAGCATGGCCACGCTCTCCTCCAGGCTTTTGGAACCGTCGTCCAGTCCATAGAGGATGTGGCTATGGATATCGATCAGATAAACATCTCCTCGTCCTGCGTGGCCTGTGCCACACTGGGCCTGCTGCCCTTGACCAACTGCCCGATTGCCGCCCGGATTCCTGCGGATATTCCACTGATCTCCTTCAGCGGCTTCATCACTCCACTGTGAACGGTGGTCACCGTTTGATGGACCCTCCCAAGGGTATCGTCAAGGACCAGTTCGACACGGTCCAGTTGTGTCCGTGCACGCCCTGACACGTCCTTCAACAGATCATCAACTGTGTTCAGTTGTGTCCGCGTCAGATCCAGAACGTCATTGGCCTTCGAGGTCACCTCGTGAATTTGCTTGCGGCTCTGTTCCAGCGTTACTCTCGCGGATTCGAGCACCGCCTCCGTCTTGGGAACAAAGGCGGTGATTTGATCCTGCATGGCGCGAAAACGCCTGTGGAGCATCATGAGTGCGATGGCAGTCGCCAACTGGCTGATTGCCACCAGCCCCACGAACACAGTGAGGAGAAGGACCATCGAATCCTGATTCATGCCCTTATGCTACGACTCCGAGCCAGCGGTTGTACTCACGGATTCACGATACGCCAGTCTGCCCGCGTCAACGGCCGCCTGTAACTGCTCCTTCTGCCGTTGCACTGCACCCTTCCCGCGTTCCACAATGTCCGCCGCCTTCTCGCGTAAGTCTTCACTGCGCCGGCGCAGATAATCCGTGCCTTCGCCTGCCTTGGAGCGAATCAGTTCACGGGTCTCTTCTCCTGACTTCGGTGCGAAGAGTATACCCACAGCTACTCCAATGCCAAGTCCCAGAAAGAAATACGAAAGCTTCTTATCTTCGTCCATAATGCAATTCCTTTGCTGCCCCTAGTGTACCATCGCGGGGAATCTGGTAGTCTCTGAATCAGTGACACTTCGCAAGCCCGTGAAGTTACTCAACGAAGCGGGCCTTTTTGACTATGCATTGAAAGCGCTGGGGGCACGGGCCATGTCAACCGGCGAGCTGCGCGAGAAACTAAAGCGCAAGGCGGAAAAGGCAGGTGATGTCGACAGTGTCGTCGCCAAACTGAAGGACTACGGCTACCTCAACGACAGGCAGTTCGCCGAAATGTACGCTTCCAGGCGTTTGGAGAACGAGGGTTTCGGCAAGGCACGAGTGCTTTCCGATCTCCGCTCCAAACGGGTCGCGCCTGTTGTGGCTGAACGAGCCGTAAACCAGACGTTTACAGGGACAGACGAAGTGGACCTGATCGAGCGCTTCCTGGCCCGCAAGTATCGCCGAACGCCATTAGCGGAGGTCTTGGCGGAACCCAAGGGGCTGGCATCGGCCTACAGGAAACTCCGCACTGCCGGCTTTACCCACACCAATTCCATGCGTGTCCTCAAGCGCCACGGCAAGGATGCGGA
Organism: uncultured Candidatus Solibacter sp.; assembly: GCA_964402295.1. Taxonomy (GTDB): domain Bacteria; phylum Acidobacteriota; class Terriglobia; order Bryobacterales; family Bryobacteraceae; genus CADEFT01. Next base: position 9,795 of record CAYOBO010000030.1, read on the forward strand.
AGCCCTCGACGCGCTCGATTCGCAATCGGATTGAGATTCTTTCCTCGTTTCCCGCACCTTCCTTAACGTAAGGAGATTTTGAGTGATACAGCTGGATGCGAAGGAGCGCCGGAAGGCGATTGACCAGGCGCTGATTTCCCTCGAAAAACAATTCGGAAAAGGTGCTATCCAGCGCCTTGGCTCGACCGAAGCGATCGCCGTGCCGGTGATTCCGACAGGTTCCATCTCACTCGATGCTGCTCTCGGCATCGGTGGTTTCCCTCGCGGCCGCGTTGTTGAAGTGTTTGGCCCGGAGTCCTCCGGGAAGACAACCATTGCCCTGCAATTGATCGCGCAGGCTCAAAAGATGGGCGGCACCGCAGCTTTTGTCGATGCCGAACACGCTCTGGATCCCACCTATGCCCGAAAACTAGGGGTCGACGTCGACAATCTGCTCGTCTCACAGCCGGATTGCGGAGAGCAGGCTCTTGAGATCACGAATGCTCTTGTTGGCTCTGGAGCAATCGATGCCATTGTCGTCGACTCTGTCGCGGCCTTGGTTCCCAAGGCGGAATTGGAAGGGGAAATGGGAGACAGTCACGTCGGGCTGCATGCCCGGCTTATGTCGCAAGCCCTCCGCAAGCTTACTGGAGTCACCGCTCGCACCCAGACCTGCTTGCTCTTCATCAATCAGGTGCGGGAAAAGATCGGCGTGATGTTCGGCAATCCGGAAACTACTACCGGCGGTAAGGCATTGAAATTCTACGCCAGCATGCGCATCGAGGTACGAAAGCTTGCCGCCATAAAGGACGGCGAGACCGTTATTGGCAATCGGACCAAGATCAAAGTGGTGAAGAACAAGCTCGCTCCGCCGTTCCGGGAAGTGGAAGCCGATCTGTTGTATGGCGAGGGGATCTCTCGCGAAAGTGATCTGCTGGATCTGGGTGTGGCCAACAATGTCATTGAGAAGACGGGTTCATGGTACAGCTTCCGCGGGGAGCGCATCGGTCAAGGGAGAGAAAACGCCCGCAGCTTCCTCAAGGAACACACCGACGCTTTTGGGTCCATCGAGAACGAACTGCGGAGAAAGATGGGGATCGCTGGAAGAGATCCGGTACACGCTGCCCGCGCCGGGGATTAGCCGGCGACTCAACTCTCTAGGCACGGCCCAATGCCATCACGAAGTATCGGGCCCGAGCGGTTCCCACATTCCTCCATCCATGCATGTCGTTGGGTGAAACATACACCACGGAACCCGCATCAGCCACGGTCACCTTGCCCTCAACGGTGATTTCCAGCGAACCTTCCTGAATCATGACCATCTCGGCATGCGCGTGCCGGTGTGCCGCATGTGGCATCAAGCCTGGCGCCAGTTCCGTCATATGGATCTCGATGGGATAATCGCCCACCGTTAGACCATTCAAGATTGCCCGTGACCGGTTCGCGCCGTTTTCGCGCACGGGCATATCCTGAAAGCGATACACCATGGAGGTAAGGCTCGGCTTCTGTGCCTGTGCCAAGGCGGGAAGTAAACAGGGCAGTTGGCGTCTGGAGAGCTTCATTTCTGAAGTCTCGCACATTCCCGGTAAGACGCCGGCTTTACTCGCGGGCCGTGTTGCCTCCGGTGAGGGTGTGAATGCTACAATCAGAAGTGACCTGTTGGGAGGTCGTCTAACGGTAAGACTGCAGACTCTGGATCTGCGTATCGGGGTTCGAGTCCCTGCCTCCCAGCCACTGTCTCCCGAGAGTGGTTTAAACCCTGCCCTATTTTTTCAAGACTTCGAACTAGAACCTGTCTGTCCTCGCTGACTAACTCTTCGATGAGGATACCAACTTGGTGAGCATGCCGAGCAGGGCCTCGGGGAGGATCGGCTTGGCCATGAAGTCGTTCATGCCTGCGGTAAAGCATTTTTGCGGCCATGGAAGGTGACCTCAGCGACCATATGATAGCGATCGATCGCGTCGCAATGTATACCGGTGGGCCGCCCCTCCGGCAACAGGGGGCACAGTCCCGAGTTAGGCAGGCACGCGGTGCTGCTTGACATTGTCCTACAAAGACCTATAGGGGACCCATGGCAGGCAGCGCGGGTGTCCGCGCTGCCGCCGGATCTCCTTTAGTTCTTATCGGACAGGTACGTCAAAATTGGTACTTCAGGCCGAACTGGACGACGCGGGCGTCGCCGGGCATGCCGGCAGCTCCCTGGTTGGTGGAGGTGATGCGGCCGAAGTTGACGGCGTCGAGCAGGTTGATACCCGGTGCGCCAAGGTTAACGTGGTTGAAGAAGTTGAAGAATTCAGCGCGGAACTGAACGTTGTGGCGCTCGGCGAAACGGAAGTTCTTGGTGGCGGAGGCATCCACCTGATTGAGGCCCGGGAGGTGGATGGGGATCCGCGATGCAGTGCCGAACTGACCGGGTTGGGGCCGCGTGAAGGCTGCGGTGTTGAACCAGCGCTCGCGGGTGCGCTGGCCGCGGTCAAGCATGGCGCGTTGACCCGGGACGACATCGACCCGCGAGGCCACTCCAGTGCCGGTGGTGTCGGCGACGTTAGCCAGCGCGGCGCCAAAGCCGGTCTGCTCGGTAATGATCGTCCCCAGTTGCCAGCCGCCGAGGAGAGTGCGAACGGCCCGGCTCGATGCATTGCGGAAAAGCGGTACATCGTAGATGGCGGCCATGGAAAGGCGGTGGCGGATGTCGAAGCCGGAGGGGGAGCGGCTGGAGGCGAGGTTGCGGTAATCCTGGATGGCTCCGATGAAGCTGCCGCCGCCAACGCTGGAGATATCGGCGTTGGAGAGGCTCTTGGACCAAGTGTAGGCTCCGAGAATAGAAAGCCCGTTGGAGACGCGGCGCTCCATCTTCATCTGCATGGAGTGGTAGATGGAATTGCCGATGGACTTGGTGGTGCTGATGTTGTCGAAGCCGCGGAAGGGGCGGCGGCTGGCGATGGAGGGAGTGGCGGGTCCCGGGACAAGGGTTTCGATCGGCCGGTTGCCATCAAAGCTGAGCGTGAGGTTGGTTCCCTTTGAGCCAACGTAGCCGATGTCGAAGTAGACATCTTTCGGCAGCTTTTTCTGAAGTGTGAAGTTCCACTGCTGGGTGTATGAGGTACGGAGATTCGGGTCGAGCGAGCCGGAGCCAAAGAGGCCGACGGCGGTGTTGCCCTGTCCGCGAAATGCGTTCGCGACCTGAATGGGGTTGTTGGGGGCGCCGGTGAAGGAGAAAGTCCGCACGATGGGTGGATTGAGTGTGAGCGTGGTCCAAGAGTTGGTGATTTCGGGAGTGTAATAGATACCGTAGCCGCCGCGGATGACAAAGTCGTTGACCTTCGGTACGAGGTAAGCGAATCCGAAGCGAGGCCCGAAGTCGTTGCGGTCGCTGTAGACTAGGGCTGCGGGGCGGTCAGAAGTGTCGGGAATATCAGGAAAGCCGTGGAAGGTCTGACGCGCGGGCACGAAGCCGTTGAGATCGAAGTTGGTGGCTTTGCCGCGCTGAATGGGCGGCTTGTAGAATTCGTAACGGACGCCGTAGTTCAGGGTTAGGTTCGATGTGATTTTCCAGTCATCCTGAAAATAGTAGGCGTGCCACCAGTTGTTCATGCGGGTTGCGAAGGGCTCGACGCTGACTTGGGCTGTAGTGGCGAGGCCGAGGAGGAACTCGGCAAACTGGCGGTCTCGGGTGGCTGTTGCGGTGGGTCCGGCAGTGACGAGACCGCTGTAGGCGAAGGAGCCACGGGGATTGACGGCTTCATCGAATGTCCAGTTGCGGCGGGCGATGAGCGCGCCAGCCTTCAGAAAGTGGCTTCCCTTCCGGATGGAGAGATTGTCGCTCACCTGCCACAACTGATTGAGACGGTCGCGGGGGCCGATGCCGCGGACTGTCGGCATCACGTAGCCGGCGCTGAAGGTAGGTGGACCGAAATCGCGGGGGCGAGTGGCGACACCGGGAATGCCAATGATGTTGGCAACATCGAACTCGGGCTTGTCGGTGGTGCCGAAGAACTCGTGCTCAAAGAAGCGGTGCCAACCGGCACGCAGTTCATTGACGACGGTGGGCGAGAACACGTGCACTTCCTGGAGCGAGAGATTTTGGGCGCGGCCGGAGTTGCCTCGGGTATCGAAGACGAATGTAGGGACAGTATCGTCAGCCTGGATGTTGTAGATGTAGCTGGCGCTGAAGTTGTCGCGCGAGGAGAATACGTGATCGATGCGGCTGACGTATTGATCCTGCGTAATAGGCGCGGCAAGCCGTGGACCGCGGTAGTTGATGCCGGGCTCGTTGGCGTTAGGTGCGGGCACGAACTGGTCGAGGAATTTGCGGGCGTGGTCGGCGATGCGATTGCTCGGGATGATGTTGTTGGGGAAAGGTTGCCCGGTGGTGGGATCGTAGATGGGGGCGGCGGCTGCCACCGAGGAGAAATCGCCCTGGCGGAGTGGCATGGGAGGAATCAGTGCTTGTCCGCCGAAGGAGCCCGCGACCTGACGACCTGCTTCCCAGTTGAAGAAGAAAAACGTCTTATCCTTCCCGTTGTAGAGTTTGGGGATGAGCACAGGTCCACCGATGTTCAAGCCGTACTGATTGCGATTGAGACGCGGGGGCTTGGCGCCGGCGGTGCGGGGCTGAAAGCCGTTGAGAGCGGTGAAGGCATCGTTACGGTTGAATTCCCATGCAGTGCCGTGGAGTTGATTGGTACCGCTCTTGGTAGTGAGGTTCACTTGGCCGCCGGGTGCGCCACCGATTTCGGCGGAATAAGTGCTGGATTGGACTTTGAATTCGTTGATTGCATCGATGGAGGGGGAAAAGCTGAAGCTGTAGCTATCGAGATCCATGGCTTCGATGCCGTCGTAGTAGAAGCGGTTCTGGGTATCGCGTGCGCCGTTGGCCGACATGCCGACGGCTTGGCCGACAGAGCCCCGGAGGCGGCGGACCGTGATAGAGCCAGGGGTGCCGGGGTTGACGCCAGGGGTGAGCAGTGCAAGTTGGACGAAGCTGCGGCCGTTGAGCGGAAGCTCGACGACTTTTTGCGAATCGATGACTGTGCCGACCGTGGCGTTTTCGGTCTGCATCAGGATGGCGCCGGCTTCGACCTTGATGGATTCGGCGGTGGCCCCAAGGGTGAGTTTGACGTCGACGCGGGCGGTTTGGTCGACGGAGAGCTGGAAGGACGTGACATTTGCGGTCTGGAAACCACCGGCTTCCACGGCAAGGGTGTAGGCTCCGACGGGGAGGAAGTTGAATTCGTAATTGCCTTGCTGGTCGGTGTTGGTGGACCGTGTGAGGTTGGTCTGGACGCTGCGAATTTCGACTTTCGCACCGGCGACAAGAGCGCCGGAGGGGTCCGTAACGGTGCCTACCACTTTGGCGGTGGTGGCTTGTCCAAATAAGGATATCGCTGTCAGAATTTCGACAGTGAGTAAAGTAAGGAGCCTCATTTGAAAGACGTTATCACAGTCCACGAGTTATTTCTTACGGGGCAGGCTTAAGAATTGCTGAATTGGAGGGTGCCAATGAGATCGCGAAGGTTGGGAATGCGCTCCGATTGTAGAAAGCGATCCAGCTCGCGGGCGATGCGGAGAGGGGATTGAGGGTCCCAGAAGCTGGCGGTGCCGATTTGGACGGCGGAGGCGCCGGCGATGAGGAACTCGGCGGCGTCTTCGCCCGTCCCAATGCCGCCGAGGCCGATGACCGGAATCTTGACGGCTTTCGCGGCTTCATAGACCAGGCGCAGGGCGATGGGCTTGATGGCAGGTCCCGAGAGGCCGCCGAATCCCGCTCCGATGCGAGGTTTACGGGTGCGGGCATCGATGGCCAGAGATACGAAAGTATTGACGAGGGAGATGGCGGACGCACCGGATTCTTCTGCGGCTTTGGCGACGGGTTCGATGCGGGCGACGTTGGGGGAGAGTTTCACTATGACTGGACGCTTTGGCTGGAGGCGCATGACTTGGCCGAGGAGATCGGAAAGAAGCGCGGGGTCGGCGGAGAAGAAGATGCCGCCGTGTTTGGTGTTGGGGCAGGAAACATTCAGCTCATAGGCCGCTAGGCCCTCTGCGTCTTCGAGCACGCGCACGACTTCAAGGTAATCTTCGATGGCGTAGCCGAAGACATTGGCGAAGATCTGAGTGTCGTACCGACGCAAGGCGGGGAGTTTTTGTTCGACGAAGGCTCGGACGCCGATGTTCTGCAACCCGATGCTGTTGATCATGCCGGACTGCGCCTCCCAGATGCGGGGCGGCGGGTTGCCGGCGATGGGTTGGGCGGAAAGGCCCTTGACAACGATGCCCCCAATGGAGTGGAGGTCGACGATGGATTCCAGTTCGATGCCATAGGCGAAGGTGCCGGATGCGGCGAGGACGGGGTTGTGCAAGGGGATCCCGCAGAGGGTAGTAGCGAGGCGGGGCGAACGAAAAGGCATCCGGTTTCCCGCCCAGTCTAGCATGCAGGCGTGGTATATCTACACCAATCATGATTGCCTGGATTGCATTGGTTCTGATGGGTGCGTCTGCGTTGGGGCAGCGCTACGGGCTGGATTATCCGGTGGTGTACCCGGCAGCGAAAGAGGGCGGCAATTACATGCACAACTATTATCTGCCGCCGTCACCGTCGACGACCCCTTGGGCGCCTGCGTGGGCTCCGGACGGGACGTGGATCGCGGTGGCGATGTATGGGAGCATCTGGCGGGTGGATCCGAAAACCGGGGCGGCGAAAGAGATAACGTACGGAAAGACGTATCATTCCTCGCCGGCGTTTTCGCCCGATGGGAAGTGGCTGGTGTACACGGCGGATGATGACGCGCGGAGCGTGAATCTGGAGATTCTGAATCTGGCCAGTGGGGAGACGAAAGCGCTGACTGCGGGGAACGACATTTACCTGGATCCCGCTTTTTCGCCGGACGGGAAGATGGTCAGCTATGTGTCGACCCAGCCGTCGGGATTTTTCAATATTTACGTGCGGAAGATCGACAATGACCGGTTTGTGGGGGAACCGGTGGCGCTCACACGGGACAACCGGTACCCGCGGGGACGGCTGTATTTCGGACCGTGGGATTTTCATATGCAGCCGGCATGGTCTCCGGATGGGAAGGAGATCTTCTTTCTATCGAACCGAGGTGTGCCGCTGGGTTCGGGCCACCTGTACAGGATGCCTGTGCAGGCGAATGGAATCGAGAGCGCGGTGGCGGTGCTGACAGAGCAAAGCCTGTACCGGGCCCGGCCGAGCATTTCCAAAGACGGCAAGCGCATTCTGTATGCTTCCACGGCCGGGGCCGCCGATCAATATAACAATCTCTATGTCGTTCCGGTGGGGGGCGGGGCGCCCTATAAGCTGACGTTCGGCAATTACGATCATTTCCATCCACGGTTCTCGCCGGATAACGAGTGGATCGCCTATATCCACAACCGGGATGGATTGCCGCAACTGGCATTGCTTGAGACCTATGGCGGCGAGCAGCGGGACGTGCCGATTACGTCGATGGAATGGAAGCGGCCGATGGGGAAACTCCATGTGCGGGTATTGGATGCGGAGACGGGCGCGACGCTGCATGCGCGGATTTATGGGATGGCTGCCGATGGCAAGTTCTATGCGCCACGCGATGCCTATTCCCGGCTCGGACGAGGAGCGCAACACTTGTTTCACACGAGCGGCGAGTACACGGTGGATGTGCCGCCGGGGCAGATGAAGATCGAAGCGGTACACGGGTTTGACTACTTCCCCGGGGAGACGACGGTGGATGTAACCGCTGGGAGAACGGTGCGGGCCACGATTGCGTTGCGGCGAATGGCGGATCCGCGGAAGGCCGGCTGGTATGGGGGTTCGACGCATGTGCACATGAATTATGGCGGGAATCTACACAATACGCCGGAGAATCTGGTATTTATGGCGCGGGCCGAAGGGATGGACGTGATCATGAATCTGGCGGCAAACAAGGATAACCGGATTCTGGATCACCAGTATTTCGTTAAGGGTGGCGGGGAGCATCCGTCGACAATGGGCTTGGCGGATGTGAAGCTGCATATGGGGCAGGAATACCGGCCGCCTTTTTACGGGCATGTGTTTTACCTGGGGTTGAAGGATCACCTGATTTCGCCCTTCACGACAGGGTATGAAGGGACGGGGATTGAGAGCCTGTACCCCAGCAATACGGATATGTTCCGGAAGGCGCGGGCCCAGGGGGCCCTGAATGGCTACGTGCATGCTTTTAGCGGCGATGCCGATCCGCTGGAGGGAGAGCTTGGAGTGGCGAAGGGATTTCCCGTCGATGCGGCATTGGGGACGGTGGAATGTATCGAATGGTCGGGGGCGGGTAGAGGGCAGCTGGGGGTGTGGCATCATGCACTGAACAACGATCTGGCGATCATTCCTACGGGTGGCGAGGATTCGATCAGCAATCTGCACCGGATCAAGCTGGTTGGCAGCGTGCGGACGTATGTGCAGTCTGGGGAGTTGGCAATTGGGGCGTGGCTGGATGCCTTGCGCGCTGGAAAAAGCTACTTCAGTACGGGGCCGCTCCTGGAGTTCACAATCAATAGGAAGGGCCCGGGGGAGAAAATAATGCTGCCGGGGGCGGGAGGAAAGATCCGGCTGCGGGCGAAGGTGCAATCGATCGCTCCGTTGTCGAAGGCGGTAATTCACCGCAACGGGAAGGAATGGAAGCAGTTAGCGTTGTCGGCGAACAGGCTTGGGGCGGAGATCGAAGAGAGTGCGATGGTGGACGACAGCGCTTGGTATTCGCTGTATGTGGAAGGACCCCCGTACCGGTTGCTCGATGGAGAATTCCCACAGGCGGCGACGAACACGATACGGGTTTATGTTGGCGACAGGAAGATTCGGAACGCGGAGTCGGCGCGCTATTTCCAGCGCTGGATCGACAAACTGGAGAAGATGGCCATTGAGTGGCCGTGGTGGCGGAGTGAGGAAGAACGGAAGCATGTGTTGGCACAGTTCGACGAAGCGCGTAGAATTTATAAAAAGCTGGAAGAGGAGGCCCAATGAGCCGCATATCCCGCCGCAAGGCGTTTCTGTCCGCAGCAGGCGCCGCCGCGGCGCCCCACATGATGGCCGCACCGGCGGCTGAATCCGCGCCCTCGTCGAGCGTATACACGAAACTTGGGGTGACTCCGTTCATCAACTGCACGGCCACCTACACGATCAATGGCGGCGCTCCGATGCTGCCCGAAGTGAAGCGGGCAATGGAAGAGGCGTCGAATTGGGCAGTGAATCTGGATGAATTGATGGAGAAGGCCGGGGAGAGGATTGCGACGCTGCTGGGCGGCGAAGCGGCGATGGTTTCCGCCGGTTGCGCCGCGGCATTGTGCCACGCGACTGCGGCATGCATTGCCGGAGGCGATCCGGAGAAGATGAAGCGGCTGCCCGATTCAAGCGGCATGAAGAACGAAATACTCATCGCCAAGCAGTCGCGTAACGACTACGATCATGCCTATCGGACGGCGGGTGGAAAGTTGGTGGAGTACGACACGCCGGAAGAATTTCATGCCGCCTTGGGGCATCGAACGGCGGCCGTAGTCGTGCTGGGTACGGGCGAAGCACGTGGAAAGCTGCGCCTGGAGCAGATTGCCGAAGCTGCCCACAAGGCGGGAGTGCCGGTGATTGTCGATGCGGCGGCGGAACTGCCGGTGAAGCCGAATCCATACCTGTCTCGGGGAGCGGATCTGGTGGCGTACTCGGGTGGCAAGATTCTGCGAGGTCCGCAGAGTGCCGGAGTGCTTCTGGGGCGGAAGGATCTGGTGAAGGCGGCATGGACGAATAGCGCTCCGCATCATGCCTACGGGCGGGCCATGAAGGTGAGCAAGGAAGAAATTGTGGGAATGGTGACGGCGATCGAGAGTTTCACTTCTACTCGAGATCTGGCCGCCGAATACCGGATGTGGGAAGGCTGGTACAAACAGATTTCCGATGAGATCACGAAGATCGATGGTGTTACAACACGGCAGATCGGGCCGGCGGGGGCGAGTCCATTTCCGGTAATGGAGGTGCGTTGGGATGCCAACAAGATCGGGATACTGGGAGAGGAAGTGTATCACAAGCTATTGCATGGGACGCCGCGGATCATGTCGCATGCCGGGGGCGAATCGACGAGCTTCGTGATTCGTGCGGTGGCTATGCGGCCGGAACAGGTTCCCATGGTTGCGAAACGGCTGTCGGAGGTGTTCCGCGGCGCGCCGAAGGGACCGGTGGGCACAGCCGGGACGCCTAGTCCGGCGGATTTGAGCGGAACGTGGGATGTCGAGTTGAAGTTTACAAGCGGCGCGGCGCGTCACACGCTGACGTTCGATGCTCCTAAAGGCCAGGCCGGAACGTTGCGGGGGTTGCATGTGGGGCAATCGGCGCGGAACCGCTTCAAGGGCACGTTGAAGGGGAATCAGGTGACGATCCACAGCCAGTTGCCGCTGGAGGGAATGCATGTGACCTACCGGTTTTCCGGGAATGTGCAAGGGGACACCATATCCGGGGATTTGAGCCTGGGCGAGTTCGGGACGGGCACCTTTACGGCAAAACGATCCAGTTGAGGGAGATATTGAGGAGAGCATATGAAATCGAAGAACTCTCGGCGGCAGATGATGAACGCAGCGGCGCTGGCGCTGGCGGCAGCAGTGCCGGCGGCGCAGGCGCAGGATGGGTCATGGAAGAAACGGATCACGGGTGGGGTGGTACGGAGCGGGCATCTGCTGTTTTTGAGCGGGATTGGGGGGTGGTATCCGGAGCGTAGGCCGAAGGCTGGGGACGTGAAGCAACAGACGGCGGACGCGCTGACGATCATGAAAGAAGCGCTGGCGAAGGCGGGTTCTTCGATGGAGAATGTGTTGAAAGTGCAGGTGGCGCTGGTGGATCCGGAGAAGAACTGGGAGCCGATGAACGAGGTCTACAACACGTTTTTCGTGAAGGACCGGCCAGCAAGGTCTTATTTTGGAGCTACGGGATTCCGGCGGCCTGGGCAGCTTTTGCAGATCGACTGTATCGCATACGTAGATTGAAAGTTATTCAATATTACAAAATCAGTGAGTAGTGTCTGGTAACCCCAAAGTCGAGGGTTTACTAAAAGGGAAATCCCAAGGGACCTAAGGCGTACCGCCAATGGGATCACTTCGCGAAACCGCTAATGATGGAAGTGTGATCCCCACAACGACAACGGGCGGGGGCCGCATGCGGCCTGCCGGGTTCCGTTCGCTGGCGACGAAGTTCTTTATCTTCATCGCGGGGGTACTTTTTTGGGTGGCCCTGACGCTGTTGGGTTTCGACATGCGGCAGGATTCGGTGAACTGGGGTAAGTGGGCGGTGGTGAGTGTCTTGCTGTTGGTGGTGGCAGCGCTGTTGTCGAAGTTTACGACACGGATTCTGGCTGCGCCGCTCAAGCTATTGGAGGAAGGAATCCACTCTGTTACCGAAGGGCGGCTGGAGACGATTCAGGTGAGCTCGACGGGGGACGAGATTGAGTATCTGGGCCATAGCTTCAACCGCATGATTACACGTCTGATAGAGACCCAGAACGAAGTGCGTCAGCACCAGGAATTACTGGAGGACCGGATCCGCCGGCGGACGGAGCAACTGGAGCGGGCGATGCAAAGCGCGCAGGCGGCGAGCCAGGCAAAGAGCGAATTTCTGGCCAATATGTCACACGAGCTGCGCACCCCGATGAACGGGGTGCTGGGGATGATCGACATTGTTCTGGATAGCCCGTTGACAGCGGACCAGCGAGAGCAATTGGAGACAGCCCAGCGGTGTGCCAACTCGCTGTTGTCGCTTTTGAACGATGTGCTGGATTTGTCGAAGATCGAAGCAGGGAAGATGGTCCTGGAGCGGATTCCATTCGATTTGCGGGTGCTGATCGACGATACGATCCGGGCGCAGCGGGCGAAAGCATACAAGAAGGGCATCACGGTCGGGATGGAGGTGGACCGGACGGTACCACGGCGAATCACGGCCGACCCGTTGCGGATGCGGCAGATCGTTTCGAACCTGCTGAGCAACGCTGTGAAGTTCACCGATCGGGGGCACGTAAAAGTCCATGTCTGGGTGGATACGCAGGCAGAGGGACGGAAGCTGATACTGGACGTGATCGATACCGGGGTAGGCATTCCGGCGGACAAGCGTGCGTGTATCTTCGAGAAGTTTACGCAGGCGGATGGAAGCATCAGCCGCAAATACGGAGGGACAGGGCTCGGCTTGGCGATTACGAAGCGCCTGGTGGAGATGCACGACGGGGAGATATCCGTGGACAGTGTGGAAGGCCAGGGAAGCAGGTTCCGGGTCAGTTTCCCGCCTGATGTGTTCCTGAACGAGGAGGTGGAGAGCGCGGGAGAGGGAGTTGCGGCAGTGCCGGTAGAGGGAACTCCTGTGGCGGCGGCCTCCATTCTGGTCGTGGAAGACAATCATGTCAACCAGAAGGTAGTGACCGCGATCCTGCGCAAGAAGGGGTATCACGTAGACGTGGCCAATCACGGGCGTGAGGCCTTGGAGTATCTGGACCTGCTGGCCTACGGGCTGGTGTTAATGGACGTACAGATGCCGATTTTGGACGGGTTGGAGACGACGCGTGCGATTCGAAGGGATGCGCGGTTCCGATACCTGCCGATCGTGGCGATGACGGCCCATGCGATGAGTGGAGACCGGGAACGCTGCCTGGCGTCGGGGATGAATGGATACATTGCCAAGCCGGTGAATCCACAGACCTTGTTGCGGACGGTGGAGGAGTTCTTGAACCGGCCGAAGGAACTGAACATAACCGATGCCGGAGGGCTCGATTTGCCCGAGATTCCGCTCGACGGGCTCGATCCCGGAATGATGACGGAAATGCAGCGGCTCTTCGTGCAAACGGCGGCGGGACGGATTGAGATGCTGCACCGGCATCTGATGGCAGCGGACTACGGAGCGCTGGAGCGGGAAGCCGCGCGATTGCGCAACTCGGCGGATCAGATCGCCGCGCCGAGGCTTAGCGAAGTCGCCGCGGAGTTGGAGCGAAGTGCGAGGGCATTGGACGCGGACGCGGTAAAACGGGGAATTGTGACGTTCGAGCAGGCCTTGGATAGTGTGGAAAAGCGCGTAAAAGCGCTTGCCAATTAATCGACTCCAAGCACCGATTTGCCTATGGCCCCACGATTCCCGAGAGCGCGGAGCGCCTTAGGGGCATCTTCGAACCGGTAGCGGTTGCCGATGGCGGGCCGGATCTTTCCAGCTTCCCAAAGATCCATGAGGCTGCGGTGTGTTTCGTGGATGTAGCTGGGGTGGGAAGCGGTCCAGTTGCCCCAGATGGCGCCCACGACCGAGATGTTCTTGAGAAGCAGGCGGTTGGTGGCGATGGTGGGGATGCGGCCGGAGGTGAATCCAATAACGAGGATGCGTCCGCCGGGGGCGGTGCACTTGGTTGAGAGATCGAAGATATCGCCACCGACGGGATCGTAGACTACGTCGGCTCCACCGGACGTGATGCGTTTGACCTCGTCCACCCAGGTGGGTTCGTTGTAAAGTATGGCGTGATCCGCACCTTGCTTCTTGCAGAACGCAAGCTTTTCGGGAGTGCCGGCGGTGGCGATGACACGGGCATTGCGGGCCTTAGCCAATTGGATGGCTGCCATGCCGACGCCGCTGGCGCCGGCATGAACGAGCAGCCATTCGTTGGGCTGGAGGGCGGCGCGGTCTTCGAGGGCGAACCAGGAGGTTTGGTAGACGATAGGGTATGCAGCGGCGGCCGCAAAGTCCATCCCATCCGGCATGGGGAGGAGTCGGTGGGTGGGGCAAATGAGTTGTTCGGCGAATGCACCGAAGGTGGGGAGGGCGATGACCCGATCGCCTGGCCTGTAGTTGGTGACACCGGGTCCGGTGGCATCGACGACACCCGCGGCTTCCGCGCCTGGTGTAAAGGGGAATGCAGGCTTGGCCTGATACTTGCCCTGTATGAGCAGGAGATCGAAGAAGTTGAGGGCGGCGGCGTGAACGCGGACACGGACTTCGCCTTCCGCGGGTTCGGGGGAGGGGACGTCGGCGAGTATCATTTGCTCGGGTTCGCCGAATGCGGGGACTTGCCAGGTGCGCATGCTTTTCGGTGAGTGTACCAAAAGCGGGGTTGCCGTAGTCCCGATCGGAAACCGGATGCGGGCATTCCGAAGACGTGACGTATTGCCTCTAGGGTGCGAGGAAGGCTCGCACGAGGAACGCCGCCATCTGCGCCCGGGTAGTGGGTCCATCGGGGCAATATTGGCTGGCGGAGCAGCCGAGCGTGATGCCGAGTTCGCGCATCTTCTGGATGGACGGATAGAAGACGCTGCCCGTGTCGACATCGGAGAAACTGAAGTTGGTGGGGAAAGGAAAAGGCTGATTCGGGGCGACGGCAAGTTTGCCGCGCACAAGAAAGGCTGCCATTTGCGCACGCGTCACGGGGTCTCCGGAGCAGTAAGCGGTGGGCGTGCAACCGGCGGTGATCCCTAATTCGCGGAGCTTCTGGATGTAACGGAATTGTGGATGCCCGGGTTGCACATCTGTGAAGTAGGGCGTTCCCGGGAAAGAGAACGAATCGCCGCCGAGTAGGGAGCGCACCAGGAAGACTGCCATCTGGCCCCTGGTGACAAAATCGTCCGGGCAATAGGTGGTGGCCGTGCAACCCTGGGTAATGCCGTTAAGTTTCATCAGCGTAATGAAGGGGGAGAATGGGTTGGTGGTGGGAACGTCCGAGAAAGCGGGCTGAGGGTTCCCGGCCGCAGCCTGTACAAAGAGAACTCGATGGCCGGCGACGATCGCACTGCCAATGCGCGGAACTGGTTGCGTGTTGGCCTGAATGTTGAAACTGATATTGGCGCTACCCGAAGCTGTGCTGGGGGAGGCGAAGGAGATCCAATCGGTGGGGATAGTGGCGGACCAGGGGCAGGAGAATGGCGCAGTGATGGTTACGGTGGCAAGAGTTGCGGCCGCTGGCAGATCGAAAGACTGCGTGGATGGGGCATAACTGCACAGTGGCGGCGTGGCCGAGCCGAATAGAGTGGTGGTGAGGAAGTTGTCGGTGGTCTGCGAATCGTACGTATCGCCGGTGGCGGAGAGAGCGATTTGCTGGGCGACTCCAGGGAATGCGGAGGCGGTAGGGCGGAGGCTAGTGCGGATTTCGACGCCGGCTCCGGGGGGAAGTTGGTCAATATCCACGCGGTAGGAATTGGCCGTGGTGGAACAGGTGACTCCGCTGGCGAAGCAGGAGACGGCGGTGAGACCTGTGGGCAGGACGCCTCGGAAGGTCACATGTTCGGCGGTTTCCGGTCCGCGGTTGAGGACACGCTGGACCAGTTCGAGATCCTGTGTGTTGAGGAACGACGGGGAAAAGGTGTCCTGTAGGACCTGGAGGCGGCTGGTGGAGAGTTTCAGGATGAGCGCGTCCTGCGGGCTTTTGAAGGCAAGCAGTGGAGGGGCCGCGGCAACGGGAAGGCGAAGTCCGGAGGATGCGCCACCGGTCATGTATACGTTAGCCTTCGAATCCAGGACGACGCTGAACCGGTCGCCATCGTTGACTCCATCGAAGAACCAGGAACCAAGGATAGCAAGGCCGTTGGGGGAGAGGCGAAGGAGGTAGGCGGCGCGATCGGTGGGTTGGACGAGAGGGCCAGCGTTGGGAAAATTCGCGGAGCGTGTGACTCCAGCCAAGAAGGCTTCGCCGGAACCGTTGACATAGACGGACTGTCCGTCATCGTCGCGCAGGCCGCCCAGGTAGGTGGAGTAGAGGAGACCGGTGCCCGAAGGATTTAGTTTCAAGGCGAAGGCATCGCCGTTGGGTCCGTTGCTCTGATTCCCGCCGAATGCGGGCTGGAGCGGCGCCGCG
The DNA here is from genome assembly GCA_964402295.1 of uncultured Candidatus Solibacter sp. Classification (GTDB taxonomy): domain Bacteria; phylum Acidobacteriota; class Terriglobia; order Bryobacterales; family Bryobacteraceae; genus CADEFT01. The sequence continues at coordinate 25,581 of CAYOBO010000030.1, forward strand.
ATCGGGAAGTTGGTGGAGGATGTGGCGCCCGTCACATAAGAGTTGCCCACCGAATCGACAGCGATGGCGCGTCCGACGTCGGCGCCATTGCCGCCGATACAGGTGATCCACTGGGCGCCGTCGCCATTGGGCTTCCATTTCATGACGAACAGATCGTTACCGTTCGTTGCTCCGATGGTAGGGCCAACAGGGATGGTAGCGCAGTTGGCGCGGCCGGTGAGGAATGGGTTGCCCTCTTTGTCCACGGCGACGCCATGAATTTGCTCGCTGCCTCCGCCGCCGAAGTACGTGGAAAAGAATACTTCGCCCCCAGGGTGGATCTTCACGATAAACATGTCGTCGGCGCCGCCATAGTAGTTCTGGCGTGGATTACGCAATGGGAAATTGGCGGATGACGTGTAGCCGGCGTAGTAGGCGAAGCCATTGGCATCGAGCGCAACGGCTGCGCCGGTTTCCGCGCCGCTGCCGCCTAGATACGTTAGCAGGGGCGGGGTAAACCCGCTCGAGGTCATGCGCAGTGCGACGGCATCGCCATTGCCGCCGTAGTTGGGCTGGAAGACGCCGGGCTCGGCAGGAAGGTCAGTGGAGTAGGTGGTGGCCACGATGCTGGCATTGCCATTCACATCGACAGCGAGGCCGTTTGCCTCGTCGTTGCCTGCTCCGCCGATGTAGGTGGAGAAAACAAAATTACCGGACGGCGTGACGCGGGCGAGGAAGATATCGACGTTGCCGGAGTTAAAGTCGCGGTAGGGTGAGCCGGCGACGGGGAAGTCGAGAGAGTTGGTGCGGCCTGCGTAGTAGAGATCGCCGGAGCCATCCACAGCCGCGCCAACGGCGGTGTCGCCGTTGAAGCCACCGTGGAAAAGGTGAAACGAAATCACTGGGTCGATGAGGAGAGGAAGAGAGGGGTCGTAATTGGGAATATGGAAGGCGATCTCAGATGGGGAGCGAAGAAGGAAGGAAACGGCGACTCGGCGGTTGTTCTGGAACGCGATAGGGGCAGAGTGGCGGAACTCGCCCGCAGAAGTTCGAAGGACAAGGTCTCCGTTGGGGGAGAGGGCGGGAGAGGAGTTGGGGAAGGATAGGCGGATGGACGAAGGGTTAGCGTATGGGGCGACCATAAATCGATACTCGATTTTATGGTTCGCTCCATCTAACTCCAGGTCGATACCGGGATACACATCCTTACGGAGGATCCTCCCGTATTGCGGTAGTGCCTGTTGCCATCGCGAAGGGTCTCGCCCGATGAAATAGCTCGTAACGCCAGGCAGCGTTTGCGCGGGTTGCCATGTGGCATCGGCAGAGGCGCCAAGCAGCTTCCATCGCGACACACCCCCGGATGCTGCGCAGACGACTTCCTCATTGGTGAGAAAGACGCGGAAGCTACCGGCTCGGGCGAGGTATTGCACGGAAGCGTGGGTCTGACCTCGATTGGGTTCGAATGGGAACGGGGTATTGCGAAGCGCATCATGGAAAGCGGGTGGAAGGCTGAAGGCTGGGCCGGAGGCAGCAGGAACCCTGAGGGGCATTGCCGCAAGCACAAATACCGCGAACCCGGCGCGGCGGGGGAAGCTGACTAGCAGGACGTAAGTCTCCTTTCGAAGAAACGGCGACGGACGGCAGGAGAGGTAACTTCTTACTACTCTATCGGAAAAAGGCGGAAATGGGAACGAAAAAGAGGGTTGGGGCGGGCGCTGCGGGAAGCCCCCTATTGACACAAACAACATTTCGGATAAGAATTGTTAGGCCGAGACATAAAAACGGGAGAGGTGTCTGATGTTCAAAACAAAAAAGACCAAACTTGATACGGACCTGACCGCCCGTACATACACCAGCAGCGATGTAGCGCGGCTCGGAGGTGTCAGCCTGCGCCAGTTGCAGTGGTGGGATGAGCGGAAAGTCGTGTCCCCGCGGCATGAGGGACACAAGCGCGTATATTCGAGCGATGAGGTGGTGGAGATTTCCGTGATCGCTGAACTGCGCCGGAAGGGATTCTCTCTTCAGAAGATCCGCCGGGTGCTGCGCTTCCTGCAACGGGAGATGGGCAAGCGGTTAAGTGACGTGATGGCCCAGGATTCGGCCCTGCATCTGGTGACGGACGGGAAGTCGATCTACCTGGAGGATTCCAACGACCGGATCGTGGATCTGATGAAGAACGCACGCCAGCCGATGTTTCTGGTATGCGTGACGGATCAGGTGAAGCGGATCAACGCGTCGATGCGGCCGGGGACTCCGAAGAAGCCGGTGCGGGCCGAGCAGGCCGCTGCTCCGGTGCGAAAGAGCCGCGCGGTTTAATCCCGCGCGCAGCTCACGCGGCCGCGCCGCCGGCCGCTGGAAATCACTGCGATATACTGAAAGAGGGCTGGGAGGCCTAGCTGTGTCCGATAACCGCCGATTCACCTTCTTATTGGTGTGCCTGATTCTTTGCGGCACGTTTCTGGGAGGAGTGTTCGGACCCGGTGTAGCCGGGGTTTCGGCCGCGACGGGCGACGAAGACGAAATCAATGCCAGCATCAAATCCTTCACCAAGCTATTCCAGTTGGTGGAGGACAATTTCGCCGAAAAAGTAACGCCCGATAAAGCGATCTACAAGGGCGCAATTCCGGGGATGCTCCGGACGCTGGATCCACATTCGTCCTTCTTCGATCCTCGTGATTTTCAGATCTTGCGGGAGGACCAGCGAGGCGCCTATTTCGGCGTGGGGATGACGGTATCGGAGCGCAACCGGCGGACGATCGTGATTGCCCCGTTTCCGGGTTCCCCGGCGTATAAGGCAGGCATCCGGCCGGGCGATGCCATTCTCGAGGTCAACGGCAAGCGCACAGACAACCTGACGAGCACGGAAGTCGCCGATCTGCTGCGCGGCCCGCGCGGAACCGCCGTGAAGGTGACGGTTGGGCGTGAAGGTGTGGAAAAACCACTCAACTTCGATATTATCCGCGACGAAATTCCGCGCAAGAGCGTGGAGAACGCCATCTGGGTGAGGCCGGGAATCGCGCACCTCGATATTCAGTCCTTCAACGAAAATACGAGCCGCGAAGTGGAGGAAAACCTTCGCGCCCTAGGGGAAGGCAATATCAAAGGATTGATTCTGGACCTGCGCGACAATCCGGGCGGTTTGTTGAATGAGGGTGTTGCGGTAGCCGGACGGTTTCTGACGAAGGGCCAGTTGGTGGTTTCGCACAAAGGAAGGTCATCGCCGGAGAAGCCGTATTATGCGGGCCGTGGATCGAACGGACGCGAGTATCCGATTGTGGTGCTCGTGAACCGCTACTCGGCATCGGCGGCGGAGATTGTTTCGGGCGCTTTGCAGGATCATGACCGGGCCTGGATTCTCGGCGAGAACACCTTTGGGAAAGGACTCGTCCAAACCGTCTATCCGCTGGTGGAGAATACGGGTCTCGCTCTCACCACAGCCAAGTATTACACTCCGAGCGGACGTCTGATCCAGCGGGATTATTCTCAGGGTTCCTTCCTCGATTACTACAACAAGAAGGATTTGAACACGCAGAATCCGCTGGACATGAAGACCACCGACGCCGGACGACAGGTGTTCGGCGGCGGCGGCATCGCGCCCGATGAGAAGTTCACCGGGCCGAAACTGAACCGGTTCCAGAGCGAGATGTATCGTCGGTTCGCGTTCTTCGGCTTCTCCTCGCGCTATTTCAGCACGCACGAGGCGAAGCTTTCCCGGGACTGGAATCCCGATGAAAGCACGCTGAATGAGTTCCATCAATACTTGGTGAAGGAAGGCGTGCAGTTCAGCGAAGGCGAGTTCGCCGAGAACCGTGACTGGCTGAAGCAGCAGATCAAGCGGGAGTTGTTCATCACCGCGTTCAACCAGGAGGAATCGCGCAAACTGACGGTGGAGACGGACCCCGTGGTGCTGAAAGCGATCGAGTCTCTGGCGGAGGCGAAGAAACTGCTGGAGAACTCGAAGAAGTTGATGGTCCGCCGGTAGGCGCCGGGCGCGCCGGACGAACTGCGATAAGATATAGTTCGCCCATGAAGATCAACCCAAACAAGTGTGTTGCCTGCGGCAACTGTACCTATGTCTGCCCGATGGGCGCGATCTACATCGATCCGACGATCCGCCGGGCAACCATCAACCGCGACGAATGCGTCGAATGCTATAGCTGCTACAACGGGCTGAGCCAGGAGCATCTGAACCCGGTGATTGTGAGGACGATCCGGAAGGTGTTTCAGATGATGCGGCTTCGCTTCGATCCCGAGCCCGATGTGTGTCCCACGGCGGCATTTGAGCCCGATGAACTGACGTGGCCACGTGTGGTGCGGCGGGCCTTCAGCGATCCCCGCGTGCCCCACGAGTCGACCGGCGTGCAGGGGCGGGGTACCGAGGAAGTGAAGACGAACGACGTCAGTGGCCGGGTAAAAGTGGGTGAGGTGGGATTCACAATCGAGTTCGGACGGCCGGGTTTGGGAGCACGCTTCCGCGAGATCGAAAAAATGTCGATGGCGCTGGCGCGGATGGGCGTGCATTTCGAGAAAAAGAATCCGGTCACGACCCTGATGACGGATCCCGCGACGGGGAAGATCCGCGAGGATATTCTCGATGAGAAGGTGCTCTCGGCGATTCTGGAGATCAAGACGACCGTGGAGCGGACGGAAGAGATCATTCGCGCTGTGTGGGAAGTGGAAAAGCAAATCGATACCGTGGTGACGATCGGCGTCGGTACGCGCTGCGATGAGCACGGGGAAGAGCACGTGGTTGCACCGGTTCTGGAAAAGCTCGGGTACAAGCTGCATCGGGCGAAGACGAATATCGGCTTGGGCAAGATTGTCAATGAACCGTCGGCCGCACAAGAAACTGTGGGAACAGGAGCATCGCGATGACGAACACATTGCACCGTTTCGGCGAAGCAGCATCCTTCTACGATGATTATGTGGTTTTTGCGATTCCCAGCCGGGGCAAGAACGACAAGGGCTGCCTGCCGAAGCTCAAGGAGTTTCTGCGTATGGCCGTGTCCTTCAAGCCGGTGAATCTCGGCGATGCATCGCATGGCGGTGCACTCCGGCCGAGCCGCGCGATGAGCCCCACTTCGCATTGGAAGCGCGATATGACGCCGGATTTCGATGCCGTGATCAATGGAGTGGATACGCCGACGACGGTCGCGGCGGTGTTCGACAACCGGGTCAACGCCGAGGAGTTTGTGAAGGCGGTGAAGAAGGCGGACTTGGGCTTGTGCATCAACATTTCCACCTCCATCGACGGTGCCGAACAGTGCTGCCATGCGGCGGGCATTCCGCGCCATAGCGTGGGATATTCACTAGGCTTTGAAGGAAAGACGGAGAAGCTGCCGAATACCCAGGTGCTCATGTTGAGCACGATGTGCGGGCACGGAATGATCAGCCACAGCTTGGCGAAGAAGATGATCGACTGGGTGAAGGAAGGGCGGCGGACTCCGGAAGAGGCAGTGACCTATATGGCACGCTTCTGCTCCTGCGGTGTGTATAACCCCTCGCGGGCGAAGCGGATTCTGGAAGACGCCCGCGGCACCATGAAATAAATCTCGGCGATGCTCACCGGGCGGGAGGTGATGATTCGCCGCAAGCCTCGGGAGATCTATTTGTCAGGCGCTGCCCGAGGCGGAGGAAATGCGAGTGTCTTTTGCCTTCACCGCGACATGACTGGCTCGTCAGAAACACGTCCAGGCTTCCCGGCCGGGCAAGACCCGTGCGGATAAGGCCGGAAAGCGGAAGTCACGCGGAGTTGTAACGGTGGGGTCGTCCCGGTCACGACGCGGATGGGGGCCCAAGACCGGCAATACGGTGACGATCGCAGTCACGGAGAAAAGGTGGCTTCGGCTTCGAGTGGGTAGAGCGGGACGCGACGCCGCTGGTAATTGAAGTGTTTGGGGTTGTCGGCGGTGACTCCAGGGGTGTCGGCGAGGATGATTTCGGCAGACACGGGCTCGTAGGCGGCGCGCGGGGCGACCACCCCCTTGGCGATGAGGATTTGCTTACGCTCGGGATGGATGCCAAGGCTGATGATTTGTTCGAGGCTCATGGGGGCCATGCGGCGGCTGGTGAGGACGATAGTGTGTTGCTCCGCCGTTTCGACCACGGCGGTAAGCCCTTGATTGCAGGCTCCCCAACCGCCGTGGCGCACTTGGCGTTCTTCGAAATGTCCATCGGATAGGGTGCGGATGACGCCTTCCACCGTGACCGGCTGGCCGTGGCGTGTGTCCGTCTTGCCGCCAACTGTGAGGCGAATGCGCTGGCCGGGGCCCTTGGCGAGGCATTGTGTGGCGGCGTCGGGGTCGTAGAGCACGACAAGGGCGTTGCGGCCTTGCTGGCGCAGGATCTCGGCGAACAGAATAGTGGAATCGGCGGGACTGCCAGCGCCGACATTGTCGCCGACGTCCATGATGGTGACGGGGGCGCGCTCGGCGGCGATCGCCCGCGAGACTGCTTGTTCGCACGAAGGAAGTCCGGCGGTGAGTTCGGCGCGGCGCTGCCATGCCCGGGTGGCCATGTAGCGAGCGGCCTTGCGGGCGAGGGATGGATCATTGTCCGCGGCGGCGAAGAAGGCGGCCCCCATTTCGGCGACATCGGCATAGTAGAAGCCCATGGTGACGCTGGCAGTGAGGATACCGGGCCAGGTGAGAACGTGGGCGAGGTCGTCGTAAAGCTGGCTGGCAGGCTCTGCGGCGGTGTGTTGCTTCGAAATGGCGATGAGCATGGGCGGCGTTTCGAGCGCCTGCACTGGGTGGATTTCGCCTTGGATTGTGCGTAGCAGCAGACGCGCTGCTTCCTGGCCGCGGGCTCGCTGGTCGAGATGGGGGTTTGTGCGGTAGCCGACGGTGGCATTGGCGAGCGCGATCATCCGCGGTGAGACGTTGGCGTGAAGGTCGAGAGTCGTCACGATGGGAAGGCCGGGTCCCACGAGTTCACGAACCCGGCGCAGCAATTCGCCGTCGGCGTCAGGATGTTCCTCGCTGACTGTCGCCCCGTGAAGGGCGAGGAGTAGTCCGTCGAGCGGGAGTGCCGCGCGAAGATCTCCGAGAAGTTCGGCGGCGATGCGTTCATAGGCCTCGGCGGCGATGGTGCCGCTCGGCACGGCAAATGTGGCGAGCAGGGGGACGGGTTCAGATTTGGCTTCGGCAAGGACATCCAGGAAACCGCCCAATTCGTGATGCGCGTTGAACCAGCGATCGAGGAGTGCCGGTCCGCGAGTAAGACTGGCGGCCTCGAAATCCTGGTAGCGTGTCGGTACGCCGAGGAAGGTGTTCGACTCGTGGAGGAAGCCGGCCACGCCGATGCGAAGGGGTCTCATCGGGTTACCTCAGCGAGAACTTCGAGGAGATTGGTGGGATCGGCGGTGAAGCCGGGAGTTTCGCGGGCAGATTGTTCCATGGAATTAGGATCCTTGAAGCCATGGCCAGTGACGAGGCAGACGCTTGGGTCCTGCCAGGAGATTGCTCCGGACTGGACGGCTTGGCGATATCCGGCCAGCGCGGCTGCACCGGCGGGTTCGGCGTAAATGCCCTCCTGGCGAAGCAGGTCGCGCTGGGCGGCGAATACCTCTTCGTCGGTGACGGAGAAAACCTGGCCGCCGCCCTGACGGAGCAGCCGGAGTGCCAGCGATGCGTCAATGTCGAAGGGTACGGAAAGTCCGCTGATGCGCGTGGTGCTTTGCACGGGGGCGATGGTGGAGGAATTGCCGCGCCAGGCGTTCCACAGGGTCGGACAACCTGAGGGTTGCACGGCGTGAACGAGAGTTCCGGGTTGGATGGCCTGGATCTCGTCGCTGATGGCGGCAAAGAGCCCACCGCCGCCGACGGGAACGAAGATGTGTTGGACAGCGGAGAGCTGCGTGACGATCTCGCGGGCGATCGATTTGACTCCTTGCATTCCGCCGGGGCAATAACGGAAGGCGGAGACCACGAGCGCAGCCGGCCCGTTCGCGGTGAATTGTTGTAATTGAGCGAAGACGAGTTCCGTGACCTCCGGGGAGGAAGCGAATTGGGGAATGCGGATGACTTTCGCGCCGTGGGCCTGCATCTGGAGGAGCTTGCCGGCAGGCGCATCGGCATTGACCAGAATGGCGCAGGCGACACCGTAGCGGGCGCAGTACGATGCCAGCGAGGAGCCTGTGTTTCCGGACGAAGTGGCGAGGCAAGCTCTTCGGCCTTGCAGGAGGATGCGGCCGAGTTCGGCAGCAATGAAACGGTCTTTGTAAGAGCCGGAGGGATTAGTGGATTCCAGCTTGAAATGGAGATGGGCGGAGCGGACACTTCCGACGAGCGGGGTGTTGCCCTCGCCCATGCTCACCAGATTATCTACGGTCATCCACAGCCGAGTATAGCTGTTGGGTGGCGCCTAGTTGCACCGGGCAATGGATCGGCTGGGGCTCGCGCCGATTGAGTTGCGGATGATGGCCGTTCCTTGGCCGAGGCCGGCGGCGGTGGCATCGCTGACGCGGTATGGAGCGCGGAAGCGGAACGTGCCACCTGTACGCACCGAGTCGTCACTGTTGAAATATTCGCCGGAGGCGTCGCTGAGATTCACCTGGAAGGTGTTTGAACCGAAGGTGAGTTCAGCGCTGGTGAGTTCCCGCGTGGTGGAATAGCCAGCCACCTCGACGTCGAAGCCCTCGCTATTTAGGACATAGCATACGCTGGTGACCACCGGAGCGGTGCGAGCCAGGCTGGATTGCGCGGATGCCTCCCGGCCCGTGTCGATACCGGCCACTTGCAGTTTCGTCGCTCTGGCCGTGATCACGCTGGCGACGGTGCCTGTGGCGCTAATCTGGAAGCTGACAGACCGCGAACCGGCGTCGATGCGGAAAGGAGCGGTTAGTTGGCCATTGGCCAGCTTGACGGATGGGTCGGGCCGGTTGGCGCCTGGCGTGGGTGTACCGGTGTCTGCAATCACGTCCAGCTCCACGACTCCCTCGACGGGCAAAGGATAGCTCTGTGAGAGTTCGACGTTGAAGCGCGGACCTGCTGAAGCAGGCGCCAACGATGCCGGAAGACCCGTAATTCGAAGTGTGGGCAAGTCCGGGAGTTCGACCACGATGCCGCATTCGAACACCGTGGATTGGCCGCCGCGGTCGCGGAGCCGGAACAGGAGCGGGTAGAAACCCGGCGCGGAGGGTGTGCCGGTGAGTGCGCCGTTGACAAGGCGCAGGCCCGGCGGCAATTCACTCGAATCGTACTCATACGGCGCCACGCCACCTGCCGCGCGGAACTCGAAACGGTACGCCTGGCCGAGTGTGGCGGATGGCAGAGGGCAGACGTTAGTGACCCGAATGGCTTGCGGGCGCACGGTGAGGTTACAGCTCCGCGTGGAGCTGAGTCCAGTTTGGTCAGTGACTCGCAAGGATATGGGATAGGTGCCGGGACGGTCGAGCACGCCGTTGAGGAAGCCATCCGTAGAGATGCGCAGACCGGAAGGCAGAGGAGCGGCCTCGTTGAACCGATAGGGTTCAGTGCCTCCGGTAGCCGTGACTTGCTGCGAATAGGGTTCACCGGCGTAAGCGTCGGGTAGAGGGCAGGAGGCAATGCCGTAAGCGCCGCGGCTTACCGCGAGGCTGCAGACACTCGATGCGGACTGGCCGCGTCTGTCGGTGACGCGGACACGGAATTGCGACGGGCCAGCGACGATGGGAGTGCCATGGATGGTGCCGTCAGCACCGAGACGCAGGCCTTCGGGAAGTCTGCCGTCGATGGAGAAATTGTAGGGGGCCGTGCCGCCACTGGCATTGAGCCGCTGCGAATAGGCTACCCCGGCCGTTCCGGAAGGCAGCGGGCAGGCGCTGGTGAGCGAAACTTCGGGGAACAAGATGACCACGCCGCAGCCAATCTCCTTGGTGGTGCCGGCGCTATCTCGCACCTCGACGTTGAATGGCCACCAGTGAGGGACGGAGGGAATGCCGCTCAAGCGGCCATCGGCGGTGAGCACCAAGCCGGTGGGTAGGCTCGGGCCGGGGGCCAATGACCATCGGTATGGAGGGACGCCACCGCGGGCGGCAAACTGGTGCGCATAGGATACGCCCCCGGTTCCGTTGGGGAGGGGGCAGGCGGAGGTCACCGTCAGTTCCCGGGGGGTAACGTTCAAGGTGAAGCGTTTGATGGATGCCAACGAGGCATCGGCGCTGGCACGCACCAGAAACTGATAGTTGCCGGGCAACAGCGGGCTGCCGGAAATCACACCGTTCGAGTTCAGGGTGAGACCGGGAGCCAGCGTGGAGTTATGGAGATCGTAACGAACCGTTCCCGGTGCGCCTGCGGCACGCAGTTGCGTCTGATAGCGCTCGCCGGCAACGGTGGAAGGCAAAGTGCCGTTTGAGGTGAAAGTAATCGGGGGAGGATCAATGGTGACTGAGCACCGCTGGGAAACGGTAGTCTCCCCATCTTCATCGGTGGCGCTGACACGGACCGTGAAGTAGTAGGTTCCCAGTTGCGACGGAGTTCCGCTGAGCACCCCGCCACCGCTGAGCGAGAGATTCGGCAGAGTGCTGTTAGGGTCGGGGATCATGGACCAGCGATAGGGAGGCTTGCTTCCCTCGGCGGCGAAGGTGTGGGTGTATGCGCGGCCCGCGATTCCATTCGGCGCGGGGCATCCGCTGGTGATGGATAACGCCGGGATGATCGTGCCGCCGCGGGCGCGGTAAATCCAGCGGCCTGACCGGCCGTTAGCGCCCGGCGTTCGTCCGCGGACAAGGCTGTTCGACCCTCCGCTGAGGAACGATCCGGGAATGCGGGAACCGGCGAGTTCGAAGAAGGTTCCGGGCTGACCCGAGCCGTTTGACCATCCGACCGCGGCGGAAGTGCCTCCGAAGCCGTTAACGCCATCGCTGGCGTCGCCGGTTTCCCAAAGGATCTGCTCGTAGTTGAACTCGATATCGAAGTTGCCGTTGCCCGTATCCTCGCGTTGTATGAGTACAACCTGGAAGCTGTTCAGTTTGTCCACATGGCGGTCATAGTAGCCGACGTTGATGAAATTAGCCCCGAACGCGCGGCGTCCGTCAATGGTGTCATGGCCATAAGTGACGAGCGCCGAACCCTGCGGCCGCGTGTCCACGTCGGCGAAAAACGGGGCGATAATCTCGCGCCGGGTGTTCGTGAGCCCGAACGGAGTGAATGTGGGCAGCGCGGCGTCGAAGGTGATATTGCCATTGTTGTTGACGAAGACAGTGCTGCGGAGGCGGCCGAAGAAGTTGGCCGTCCATCCGAGCGCTTCGGCGGGCGATGAGCCGTCGTCGTTGGCGGGAATGCTTTTCTGACGGAACCCTGCATTGGTGCGAATCTGCGCGGGAAGAATGGCTGGAAGCAGGCAGCCGCCGATGGTCAGAGCGAGCAGGCCACGAAATTTCATTGATCCCCCCTTGTCGCCAGCGCCAGCAAGCGCGGCTCAATATCGGCGTCGAGCAGCCATACCTCACCGCTCGCGGAGCGCAGTTGGAACACCGCGTCGCCTTCCACCCGGGCGATGGTGTCAAAGCTGGTTTCGCCCGTTTCGAGGTGCGCAACCTGATCCGTGTGTAGGTTGGCTATGGTAACGTTGGGTCCGGCGATGGCCACCTTCTTCTGGTCGCGCGAAACGGCGAAAGCCCTTGCGTCATCAAGACCCGTGAGCAGGATTCGCCTGTTCTCCGCCTCTGCTTTGCCATAGAGGATCAGGCTTGTAGCCCCCAGGGCCATCAGGTCGCGTGTACCGCGCTGGAAGGCGGCGTCGCGGACGCCTCGGTCGAGAAGCTCCGGTGAGTCCGTGGTGAGCCGATACAGATCACCCGCCGCTAGAGCAGCGACCATACCTCCGTCGTCGGAAACGGCAAGTCGCTCGATAGAAAGGCTGCCAGTGGCCATCTCGCCGATGCGCCGCGGCTGGTTGGGCAACCCACCCCATGTTTCGACGCGGTCCCCAAGATCGAAGGCGGCCACTTCGCCCGAAGCGCTGAACCATGCTCTGGCGCGCGGCAGCGTACTGACATTCGAGGCTCCCGTAATCCCGTCCAGGCGCAGGAGAAGCAGCGATTCCTCGCCGGATTCATATCCGAAGGCATAGCTGCGGCTGGGCGAGACGGCGGCATAGTCAAGTTCCGCGCCAAGATGCATCCGGCCACCGATGGCTGCCGCTCCCGGCACACCTTCAATCGGCCGCAGAGCTCTCGCCTTCTCGTCGAAAATGTAGCCGAGCGTGGGAGTGGCGAGCTCGACCACGCCTTCCTGGGCCACGGCCACAATTGCCAGAGCCAGTATCCACAAGTACCGTTTCATGTGTGTTTCCGTCCTTGCTCCACAGACAGAAAAACTCTGTGAAGTGCGTCACCTATGAATCGGTAGAACCAAAGATGGAGTTTAGCGGGGAGATTGCCTAGCCGTGCTAAGATTCCTTCGTCCAGAGTTAAGTGGTTTTACCGAGATGATCCTCCGCCGCAATTTGCTCGCTCTCCCCTGGTTCTGCCGGCTGGTTTTCGCGCAACACATTCCGCGCGAGCGCATTAGTTTCATTACCGATGAGGTGGCCAGGACCCCGGCGGAAGCGATGGATTTCGCCAGGCGCCACGGATTGCGGTGGGTGGAGCTGCGTTCCGTGCCGGGGACAAAGCGTGGCTATTGGGATTTGCCAGAGGCAGAGCAGGTGGCAGCGGTTCGGGAACTGAAGGAGAACGGGCTACAGGTTTCATTTATCGACAGCGGGCTGCTGGCGTGCCCGATACCGGGAACGACACCGGTGCGAAGACCAGGGCCGCAAGAGGCGGCTCGCTTCACCAACCGGATGGAGGACTTGCGGAAAGCCATCGGGTTGGCCCAACGGGCGCAGTGCGGCAAGATCCGCTGTTTCAGCTTCCGGCGTGTGGCGGCGCCGGTAGAGGTCTTTCCGAGGATCGCGGAGCTCATTGCGCCTATGGCGGAGATTGCCGTGCGCGAAGGTGTGCAGCTCCTGCTCGAGAACGAATCGTCGTGCAATGTGAACACATGTGCCGAGATCGAAGGGATCATGAAGCTGCTGCCGGCGACTGTGGGCTTGAATTGGGATCCGGGGAATGCATCCGGCCAGGAACGGGCGTTTCCCGAGGGATACCGCAGATTGCCGGTGGGACGGATCGGCAATGTGCAGATCAAAGGCAAGAGTATTCTGGGCACGGGTGACGCGACCGATTGGCCGGCGCTATTTCACGCGCTGGTTGCGGATGGGTACCGGGGGCACTTCGGCCTGGAGACGCATACATCCGACCGGGTGGCGGATTCGCATCCGGCGATGGAGCGCATCCTGCGAATCATCGGCGCGGAGAAGAGTATATGATTGTGGGAGCCATGAGCCGCTCCCTGCTTGTTCTGCTATTTGCTGGCCTGGGGGGCGCGCCGGCCCAGCAACGTCCCCAACCTCCCGCACCCGATTACGCCGATGTCCGCTACGGTCCACATGAGCGCAACGTGCTGGATCTATGGCTCTCCAAGAGCGCGCAACCGGCGCCGCTGGTGATCTACTACCACGGGGGTGGATTCCGTGCGGGCGACAAGCGAACCATCAATGTCGAGTTACTGCATAAACTGCGGGCCGCCGGAATCACCGTTGCCGCGGCAAACTACAGGCTGTCGGACGTTGCCAAATATCCGGCACAAATGCTGGATAGTGCACGGGCGCTGCAGTTTCTGCGGCTTCACGCGCGGCGATACAACATCGACGCAAAGCGGGCAGGTGCGTTCGGTGGCTCGGCGGGCGCGGGGATTTCGCAGTGGCTCGCCTATCACGACGATCTTGCCGATGAGAAGAACGCCGACCCCGTGCTGCGCCAATCGACGCGGCTGGCGGCGGTGGCTCCGTTTAACGCGCAGTCTTCCTACGATCCCCGCTTCATCAAAAAGCTGATGAATACCAATCAGGTCCATCCGGCACTGGTGCAACTCTTCGGCATGAGTTCGCCGGCAGACGACCAGAATCCCAGATTGATCCGCCTGTTCGAGGATTCTTCCGCCATCAATCACCTCACGGCGGACGATCCGCCCATTCTCGTATACTTCAGCCAACGCAACGATCCGCTTCCGGAGAATTCCACTGGGGAGCAGCATATCCACCATCCCAAATTCGGTTTTGTGCTGAAGGAGAAGGCAGACAAGTTGGGCGTGGAGTGCACAGTGCTGCTGCGTGAAGATCATCCGGCATTTCCGGTGGAGAAGTACGTAGAGTTCTTTCAGAGCAAACTCAAGCCGTAACGGTGTTATGGAATGAGGCCGAGCACGGCGGCGGCGTGGCGGGCAAAGAGGCCACGGATATCGGAACGGTATTCGTTGAGGATGGCTGCGCCGAGTCCGTTGTGGTCGCCGCTGCGGTACAAAGCGCGGGCGAGAACGATTTCGCGCAGCGGACCGATGCGGCGGCGTGCGTCCATGTCGGCGTCAACCAGTGGCTCGACACCTTTCATGACGTGGCCGCGCATGCCGGGCTTGGCGAGCAGTCGGGCAAGAGGCTCGGCGGCGGACGGATCGGCGATTTGTTCCAGGGCAATGGCGAGGGCGCGGTGGTGAGATAGGGTGATGGACTGATCGAGGGTGTCGAGCTTGCGAAGGAGAGCAGGGAGGGCTTGTGGGTCGCGGGTGCGGCCGAGGCCGAGGATCAGGGTGTCGATGGGGGTGGGGAGATGGGCGTATTCAGCCATCTTGCCCTGGAGGATGCGGGCATCCCACTGCTTCACGTTGTCGAGGGCTTCGATCAGGAACGGAACCACTTCCTTCTCGCCAAGGAAGGCGAGGATGTTCGCGTAGATCAGCTTCTGGCGTGCCGGAGCGGCCGCGTAACGCTGGCGAAGCAGCGGGCGGGCCGTTTCCCGGTGGCTGAGAATCATGGCGAGCCAGACACCGGCTTCTTCCGGGTTGGTGGCGTAGCCGACGTTCTGCACGGCTTTGCGGATGTCACTGTCGGGAAGCGGGAAAGAATCCTTGTGCTGGAGGACAGCCTCGGGTAGGTTGCCGATTTCGACGAGGTGCCTTTGCAGGGCGCGGATATCGAGGTCGCGGAGACGCTTTCCGCTTTTGGCAGTGTCCGCGGCGGCGATGCCCGCGGCGTAGCCCTGATTGGCCATGTCGCGCTGCATGCGGACCATGGCGGAGGCATCGCGATGCATGCTGATGCCGAGTCCGGTTACGAGTATGCCCTCCATTCCTTTGGGGAGCAGACAGCGATAGGGAGTGTAGGTGGAGCCGCCGGGGGCCGGATGATTCATGAGGCGGGAGTTCTTGTCGTGGGGGAGCAAGGCGAAGAAGTCTTCGCTCGGGTAGCCATGGGAATCGTAGTCACTCGAAGAAAAAACAATACTATCGGGATAGGTTCTCCCGGCGATTTGATCGAGGTAGCTGAGCGTGTGCTCGCCGACCATGCGGCGGCGCTCGCGGGTCTGGATGAGGGATCCGGCGTCCCACGCGGAGTCTGCCATCGCCTGGCGAGCTCCGACGAGTGCGCCCCAGACGTCCATCATGTCGTTCTCATCGATGAGCAGGTAGTCGGTGTTGACGTAGCTGCTGCCGGGTTTGCGGGCGGGTAGGCCGGAGCCCTGCATGGCAAGGTCGGCGCCATCGGCGCTCCACATGGCTTCGGCTCCAGCGGAGATGGCGATGTCGGCGTTGCCGGTGGCGTCGATGGTAACCGCGGCAAGAGCAACGCCCCGCTGTTGCGGTGTCACGATGACGGCGCCTCGGACGTGATTGTTCTCCACCAGCGCTCCGGCCCCCATGACACCGAATAAGATCTCGCCTCCGTGTTTGCGGATCTCCTTCCGATACCACTCCATCTTGTCGTCGACGGTGAATGTTTCGCTGGGGAAGGGGACTTCGCGGGCGAAGCCAACGTTACGGCCGTGGTAGGGTTTGCCGATTAGGCCGACGGTTCCCGTACCGCCGAGGCCTTCCTGGAATTCGGCGACGAGTACCTTCGCGCCACGCCGCGAGGCGGCGATGGCGGCTGCCGCTCCGGAGGTGCCTCCGCCGATGATGACGACATCCCAGCGGCCGAGGACGGGGAGAGCACGCTCCGGGGATTCGATGAATTCCGTGGCGGCGATGGCGGAGCGGACACCGTTCAGGACTTCGCGGATTTCTCCCGTACGGGCGGCGCCTTTGATTGTAGAGGCGGCCACGCGGGGGTTCTTGGGGGCTGCGGTGGTGCGGGCAAGGCGGGCGGCTTCGGCTCCAATGGCTCGGCCAACGGCCTCGGCGATGGTGGCAAGCGTGAGCTGTTGCTGGACGGCGTGGGGTACATCGGCACGCTCTGTGACAAAGAAGCGCTCCAGGGTGCGGGGCGTGAAGTGGCCGGTATCGATCGCGGAGAATCCTTGCCACTGCGCGGCGGAGCGGCGGGCCATGATGCCGTTGGGGTGAACGTAGTGGACTCGGGCGGAGGCGCGGAGTTGGCCCTCCCGGTACGTTTGATCGCGAGCCTCCTGCTCGAGACGGGCGGGATCGGAAACATCGAGTTTGAGGCGGTATTCGAAAAAGGTCTGGTTTTCGTCAGGAACCGGAATGCGGCGGGCGATGAGGGATTCGTTGGTGGGCTTGCCACCCATGACGACACGGCGGATTTCCAGGGGGCCAGTGGGGGCGGGGTGGAACTTCGCACCGGCTTGCTGCGCCAGAGCTGCGTGCGGCGTAGCATCGATGATGACTTTGGCAATTACGGCTTGGCGTCCGGCGCGATTGGCGATGACAACGCCGGCGGGTTTGCCGTCAGAGCCGGTGAGGAGATCGGTGGGCGTTGTGCCGAGGAGGAATTTGACGTTGGCCTTGGTGAGCGCCTCTTCGAGGGTTTTCTTGAGACGGAGCGGGGCGGCGGGGCCAGGCTTGTTCCAGATTCGTTCGGAGAGAATGCCGGAGGGGCGTTCTTTGTCTTCGAGCCACAGGCGCAAGGTGTCGGCAAGGTCTTCGCCGAGATAAAGGCGAGGGGCCAGGACCATGACGGAGCGGCCCTGGGAGGAAGCTTCGAGGGCAGCGGAGACTCCAGCCATCCCACCGCCGGCGATGACGATGTCAACGTGCGCGGCGACGGGGATCCGGCGGGGGGATTCGATGACCGCAGTTTGTGCGGATGCGGCGAAAGCCAGAGTGGCGATTACGTGGAGCATGGCTGGCTTCAATTGTATCGGGGTCTAGCTCGCGGCCGGCCGTTGTGAGAGCTGGTTGAAGAGGGATTCGGGGTCGGGCGAGGAGATGCGGCGGCAACCCAGGGCAAAAGCGTTTTTCGCTTCCTCGAGAGTACGTACGCCGCCGCATTCGACGTGGACGTGAAAGCCGGAGTGCTTGCGCACGAGTTCCAGATCGCGGGGGACGGTGGTGGTGACGTAGTGCGCATTGACGCGCTTGGCCATGCGGCACAAGATGATCATCATCTCTTCGTTCAGAAGCGGATTGTCGATGACGATCTTCAGCAAAGCTCCGGCTTCGATGCAGGCGTCAGCCATCTGGATGAATTCCACTTCCTGGTGCTGAAACTGGCGTGAGAGCATTTTGCCGGGGTTGGGATAGGCGTGGAGGATCTTGACGCCGCGCCGGAGGAGGTCGCGGCATTCGAAGACCTTGACTCCGGAGTTGGAGGAGCCGAAGGGATGGCCGACGGTACTAGCCACCTGGACAACGCCCAGGGAGAGGAAGCGCGCCGCGGAATCGACGTCGCACGGGCGGACCAGCACAGAGCCTACTCCGTGCTGGCGGGCGCGGAGACACCGGTTGTAAAGAGCGTCTTCGGTCAGCGTTTCTTCGAGGATTTCGTAGTCGATTTTTGGGGCGAGGGTTTCTTTGCTTTCGAAGAGGTTTTCGGCTTCGCTTTTTTCACCACCGGTTTCGGCGGGGGTGGTGTGTAAAGATCGGACATCATCCATAAAGTTCCAAAGTGACGCAGTTGCGTGCGGACGTTTTTCGCGCCGCTGAACCAATCCTCGTGATGAAAGTTGCCGAAGTTGCCTTCGCCTTTTTCCTTTTCGTCGAGGTCGCCCAGGGCGATGTTGAGCCCCATCGGTTTGTTGCCCATGGCGGTGGAATAGAACTTGCCGGGTTCCACTTCCAGACACGGGTCGAAACTGATGGCCCATTCCAGAATATAGCCTTTACCGCCGGCCTTGGGCTTGGCGGCGCACTCCATGGCCTTGGATTCGATCCACTGCCGGTAGGTGTTCCAGGCCTTTTCGTCGCGTCTTGGCTCGCCTTCGAGAATGCCGCCCGTGCCGATGCCGCCAAGGCGCGATTTGGTGAGGTTGCAGACCATCTGCCAGGAATGGCCGTTGCCTGCGACGCTTTCCTCAGCCTTGAACTGATTGGTGGCGTTGAGGAGAATCTCGACTTCATCGCCGAACCAGGGGAACCCTTCACGAGTGAGTTCGTGGGCCTTCGGATTCTGGTCAGGGAGCCAGCGCTCCGTTTCAATGCCGTAGAGTACGTCGTCGGTCACATCGAAGGCGAAGTAGAGGCGCTTGCCGTCGTGCTTGACGTAGCCGTGCAAAGAGAGATCGTTGGGGTCAGTCGTGGGGCTGAACTGCGGAACCCAATCCTGCACGCCGAAGAATTGAGTGGCGTCGTCCCACTCGCCTTTCTCGATGACTCCGTCCAGGACCGGGGATTTTCCGGGAAAGGCGTATAAAGATCGATTCGTCTGTTTTTCGGGCTGCCCGGCGAACAGCAAAACCGCCGCGGCGGCCAATACTACAAACCTCTTCATCCCTAACGGCGCTTTTTCGTGGTGGAAGTAGGAGCCATGGAAGCGACGACACCTTTGGCGCGGCGTGCGGCTTCGGTGTTGGGATACATTTTGATCAACTCTTGCAGAACCTGTTTGGCTTTGACGCGCTGGTCAGACATCATGAGGGCGCGGCCCTTCATGTACATCGCATCCGGGGCTTTCTTGAAATCGGGGTATTTTTCGATGACGGTGTCGTAAGCAGTTACGGCCGCCTCGTAATCCTTC
Source organism: uncultured Candidatus Solibacter sp. (assembly GCA_964402295.1). Taxonomy (GTDB): domain Bacteria; phylum Acidobacteriota; class Terriglobia; order Bryobacterales; family Bryobacteraceae; genus CADEFT01. Next base: position 44,496 of record CAYOBO010000030.1, read on the forward strand.
TTGAGGGAGTAGAGCGTCTCGCCGAGGTAGAACTGGGCATCGGCGGCCTTTTCTTCATTGGGCCAGCAGCGGATGTAGTCACCGAACTCAACGATGGCGAGGTCGGCATTGCCGCGGTCCTTGTCTGCCATGGCTTGGGTGAAGACCTGCTCGGGGCCGACGTTGGTGGGGCAACCGGCGGGCAAGGCCGCCTGACTGGTGGGGCTTGGCGGGGGCGGGGCGGGAGCCTGCATGGTGGTGACGGCGGTGAGGATCTTTTCCAGCATCACCTGCTGGCGGTTGATGCGGGCAGAGACCTCTTTCACGTTCTCGCTGAGGGCGGCGTAGTCCGTGCTGAGGCCGTCAACCTTGCTGCCGAGCGGAGCGAGGGAGTTGACAACGAGTCCCTGTTGTTCTTTGAGGGAAGCCTTCAGTTGGCTATCGATGATGGCGACACCCTTACTGGCGGCGTCTGCCTCGCGGAGCGCCTGATTGAGCAAAGTAGTGATGACGGCAATCCGCTCGTCGAACTTGCTGTTCAAGGATCTCAAGTCCTGCTGTACCGTAGCAAGGTCGCGCTGGAGTTCCCGAATGAGATCGTTCGTTTTCTGCGCGAACAGCGAGCTGGAGGTGAATAGCAGCAACAAAAGGAAATTGCGGATTGAGGGCATGTCACTCCTTGTGATAACACAAAGGACCGGAGCATTGCCCCGGTCCTTTGTGAGTTGCGGTTAGCGATTACTCGACACCGACGAAATGCGCGCGGCGGTTCAGCTGCCAGCACGATTCGTTCGACTCGGTACACTGCGGGCGTTCCTTACCGTAGCTGACGACTCGCAGGCGATCGGCGGGTACGCCGAGTTGCACAAGGAAGTCGCGGGCCGCGGTGGAACGGCGGTCACCGAGGCCGAGGTTGTATTCGGCCGAGCCGCGCTCGTCGCAATGTCCTTCGATGACGACGGTGCCAGTGACGTCGCGCAGAATCGTCTTCAAGGCGTCGGCGTTCTGCTGGAGCGTGTTGCGCGCGTCTTCGCGGATATCGCTCTTGTCGTAATCGAAGTAGGCATCCTTGATCATCTGTTCGACGAGCTCGCGGATGGTCTTCTTGGGAGCGGGCGGCGGCGGCGGCGGTGGCGGAGCGGGTTCCGTCACGCGGAGTGTAACCGTCTGGCTGGCCTCGCCACCTTCACCGGTTACCGTGAGGCGGTAAGTGGTGGTGGAAGAGGGCGAAACCTGACGGCTGCCGTTGGGCTGCACCGAGCCGATTCCATTGTCGATGGTTCCTGATGTCGCGTTTTGCGAGGACCAGCGCAATGTTGCCGATTGGCCGCGCTCAATCGAAGACGGATCCACCGTAAAGCTGGTGATCACTGGCTTGGGGGCCGGGGGCTTTGCGGGCTCCACAGGTGCCGGCTTCGGCGGTGGTGGCGGCGCGGGTCCCTTCTTGCGGCACCCGTCGGCTAACATTACTAAAGAGAGTGTGAGGAGTACTGCACCAATTTGACGCTTCTTCTTCATCCTGAAACTTGCCTCCATAAATCCCCGGAGACTACATCGGGGCAACTACCAAATCTTAATATATCTTAATTGTGAATCACTTGCTCCAGACCGGCATCTCGTTGCGGCCTGCATTGGTCAACTGCCGGACATTGGTTCCATCGGCAAGCATGGTGTAAATCTGCATCGTACCGCTCCGGTTGGAAGCGAAAACGATGTGCCTTCCGTCGGGCGCCCACGTAGGATTTTCGTTCCTCCCGCGGCCATGGGTCAACTGTACAAAATCGCGGGTAGTGACGTCCATCACGAAGATGTTGAAGTTGCCGGGCTCAAAGCCGCGGGTCCAGGAGAAAGCGATATGCTTGCCGTTCGGATGCCATGCGGGATTGCTGGCTTGTCCTTCTCCTGGTGTTAATCGTTGCACGTCGGCGCCGTCTATATTCATCTTATAAATTTGTTGGGGTCCGCCGCGTCCGGAAACGAACACTATGTCCGCTCCGGTCTTCGGATTGATCTTGGGTTCCACTTCCACGGCCCGTGTATTGGAGAGCCGCTGCAGGCCACTGCCGTCGGGGTTCGCGATATGGATTTGCGCGAAGCCACCGACTTGGGAGGCGAACACGACTTTGGAGCCGTCGGCGGCGAACGTCAACATCGCGTTCATCGATCCCCTGGGATTGAGGAACGGCAAACGGCGGCCTGTTTCGGTGGAGTGCATCATGATGATCGGGGCCGGGGCGAAGCGGGTGAAGGCGATCTTCGATCCATCCGGAGAGACGGAGGGCATCGTGCAGAGTTCCTTGTAGGGAGCAAAGACGTGCTGATTGCTGCCGTCGTGATCCATGACCCAGATTTGCTTCTCGCCCGATCGATTGGAGACGAAGTAGATTTTCGAACCAGCAAGGCCTTCAATGCCGAGCAGTTTGAGAATGTCGGCGGCGAACTCGCGGGCGATCTGCTGCGCGCCCTTATCATCGACAGTTCCGAAGTAGAGTTTGCCGATGACTTGCGGGTTGGCGGGTTGTTTGACGTTGTAGAGCCAGCCGAAGAGGACGAGTTGGTTGTTCTGAATGCCGGTGTAGCCGAAGGCGAGGTAGTTGGCATCGACAGGTGGAGATGACCAGTCGGAGAGCGCCATACCGGTGCCACGGGCGGATTCCTTGATGTCCTGGGGGACTTGGGGATTGCCGCGCGGCATCATGCTCTTGGAAACCATCTTAAAGACGCCGGCATTTTCGATTTCCGACTGAAGGGTGCTGTTGAACACCGCCATGTGTTTCTGGGCGTCGCCGGAGCCCCGGAAATCGGGGATGGCGATGGATGGACGATCGTCCTTCATCAGATCGACGATGAGGTCCGCGGTGCGCTGCTGACTGTGCACAAGCCAGGCTCCCGCGAGGGTGAATAGGGTGATTAGGGAAAGCTTTTTCATCGTTGCAGTTTGAATCGAAACTCCACGCTCGCTAAATTGCGTTCGAATTCTTTGGGGAGAGGTTCGAGCGGACTGGCTTCATGTACAGCCCGCATGGCCGATGTATCGACAGTGTAGTTGCCGCTACGCTGGATGAGCCGGATGTTGGTGACACTTCCATCCCTGTGGATGTCGAAGGTTACGATGGCCTCCAGATTATTCAGTCTCGAATCCAGATCCTGGGTACGCCATTTTTCTGCGACGCGCTGGCGGATGAGATCGGCGTACCAGCCGAGGCGCGTGCCGAAAGGGTTGGATGAGCCGAGTCCCACCCCTCCACCGCCTTTGGCTGGGGCGAACATGGGTGTGGAAACGCGTGCTCCCGTGCTCGAATAGATTTGCTCCGGCGTGTACAGGCGTTTCTGATTGCTCATCTTGGCAACGGGCTGTTTCTTGGTTTTCTTTTTGGGCTGCTTGCGATTCGACTTCAGGCTGATGGCATCGGGGTCATCCTCTTCGACGCGCGGGCGGGCTTCTGGTTTGGGGAGCGATGGAACCTGCGATTCGGTCTCGTTGGCGACTTTCTGGGTGTCGCGAGTTTGACGGAAGCCGGGGATGGATTCCACCAGATCGACAGTGGCAGTGCCGGGTCCGGCGTTAGGGTCCCCAAATGTGTCGCGGTGGCGATTCTCCCACCATGCGAATCCACCCACGAGGGCCACGATAGCGAGATGAAACGCAAGGGACGCTGCCAGGGGCTTCGAAAGCTGGTCTTGCCTTGGGTCCAATGCAACGCTGTGCGACATGCCGCTTAACGCCTTCTGTCGGGGATATCCTCAGCCTTGGTTACAAGTTGCGCCCGGAGTTGTGCGTCCTTGATGGCGCTGACGACTTGGGCGAGGACGTCCCAGGTGACGTTGCGGTCGGCACGTACGTAGACGTCCTTGGCTTCCTTGCCGAAGCGGCGCTCGACTTCGGCCTTTACGTCGTTGATATTGATTGCCGCCTCATTCAAATACAGGTTACCCTTTGCGGTGAGCGAAAGCACCGGGCGTTCCTGGGCGTTCGTGTTGCTCTGCTTCACCTTGGGAACGTCGATCTCGAGGCCGAACTCCATGACTTGTGCGGTGAGCATGAAGATGATGAGTAGGACGAGGACAACGTCCACAAGGGGTACGATGTTGATTTCGGACATGGTGCCGACCGTGCGGCGGCGTCCGCGCGAATCGTTTCCCATCGAGAAGGCCATATCCGGTTACTCCTCGAAGGTGCGCTCGGTGAGGTTCATGAATTCCAGGGCGAATTCATCCATTCGGATGCCGATTTGTTTCACCGTGTTGCCGAAGTGGTTGTAGAAAATCGCCGAGGGGATGGCCGCAAACAGGCCCATGGCGGTGGCGACGAGGGCGTCGGCGATGCCCGGGCCCACGGCACGGAGGCTGGCGGCTCCCGAGAAACTGAGAGCGTTGAAGGCCTCGATGATACCCCACACCGTTCCGAACAACCCGATGAAAGGCGTGACCGTGGCCGTGGTGGCCAGCAAGTTCATGCGCGCTTCCAGGCGAGTGGTCTCCTGGCTGATGCCAAGTTGCAACATACGCTCGACGGCGGTCTTGTTGCGCAGCCGTCCGGCGGATTTCACCTGCCGGTCCACTTCCTCGTAGCCGGTGCCGAACACATAGGCCAGGGGTGCATCCTTGAACTGCTCACTGGCGAGGGCGAGCGATCCAAGTTCGCGCGCCTTGTGGAAGGCTCTGAGGAAGTTGAGATCGGCGGACCGGGCCTTCTTGAGAGAACTCCACTTGGAGAAGATCACCGTCCAGGAGAGCACGGAAAAGATCACCAGCAGGATCAGAACCGCCAGCGGGATTGGCTTCTCGGTGGAGATGAGGTTCAGGATGTTGATTTGAATGAGTGCCGGGGGCAAAGCCAACTACGGTAGCTCCTTAGCTTCCTATCATAGCGGAGAACCGGGGCGGCGGCAGGATCTTCAAAACAATCTTTAGTGAAAATGTTTCATTGGCGGGATGCTTGGCGCCATCGGTGGGCACGGAGGGATCCCGTTGACGGAACGGCCCGCTGGCGAGAATTCCGTCCTACCGAGTACGGGATTCGGAGGCGGGCAGGCTACAATGCCCCCATGATCCGGTCTTTGTTGTTCTTGTGCGGAGTGCTGGCGTGCGCCCAGACGAAGGTAGTTTCCGATGCGGAGGCGCGGAAGATCCACAGTTCACTGCTGTTGATCGACACGCATAACGATGTCACGTCGGAGACGGTGCGGGGTTTGGACTTGTCGAAGCCGGGAAAGGCGACGCATACCGATATCGCCCGGCTGAAGCAGGGCAACGTTGGGGCTACGTTTTTCGCGGTGTATGTTGCCGCGGCGTACGCGAAAAAGCAGCAGGCGGCGCATCGGACGTTGGAGATGATCGACACGGTGAAGCGCGACATCGTTGCGCGGTTTCCCAAGGACTTTGTGCTGGCGACCACCGCCGATGAGATCGTGGCCGCGCGCAAGCAAGGGAAAATGGCGGCGCTCATGGGGATCGAGGGCGGGCACGCGATCGAGGACAGCCTGCGGCTGCTGCGCACGTTCTACGATCTGGGAATCCGATACATGACGCTGACGCATTCCAATCACAATTCGTGGGCGGATTCGTCGGGTTCGCAGCCCCTGCATAACGGATTAACCCCGTTCGGCCGGCAGGTGGTGGCGGAGATGAACCGTCTCGGGATGATGGTGGACATATCGCATGTGGCGGATAAGACGTTTTGGGATGTGCTGGAGATTGCGAAGGCTCCGCCGTTTGCGTCGCATTCTTCCTGCCGGGCGATTTCCGATATCGCCCGGAATATGAGCGATGACATGATCCGGGCGCTGGCGAAGAAGGGCGGCGTTGTCCAGATCAATTTCGGATGCGAGTTTCTGAATCAGAAGTCGGCGGATGCATCGGAGTTGGGACGATTGCCGGCAGCGTCGCGGCCGAAGGTGAAGGTGCGTGCCACGCTGGCCGATGTGGTGGCGCATATTGATCACGTGGTGAAAATTGCGGGGATCGGCGCGGTCGGAATCGGGAGCGATTTCGATGGCGTGTCTTGCGTGCCGGAAGGCTTGGCGGATGTTTCCCAGTTCCCGAATCTGACGAAGGCCCTGCTCGAAAAAGGATATTCGGCGGCGGATATCGGGAAGATCTATTCGGGCAATCTGCTGCGGGTCATGCGGGCGGTGGAGAAGGCTGCCGGGCGGTAAATTCGTCACGGAACCAGGCTCGGATTTCGTCGCGCACGCGGCGGAACACGGCGAGGCGGGCTTGCTCATCGCCGCTGGCCGAGGCGGGGTCGTCGAAGCTGTGGTGCACCATGCGTGTGGCGGCGGGGAAGACGGGGCAGACGTCGCGGGCGTGATCGCAGACCGTGATGACCGAATCGAAGTGCCGGCCGGCGAATTCATCGACGTGCTTGGAGCGATGGCTGCGGATGTCGATGCCGATCTCGTCCATGACGGCGATGGCTTCGGGGCGCACGATGCCGGGTTTCGAACCGGCGCTTTCCACTTCGTATCGATGGCCGAAGTCGTGCCGGAGCAGACCCTCGGCCATCTGGCTGCGGGCGGAGTTCCCGGTGCAGAGGATCAACACTCGTTCCCGGCTCACGCGCAGCACCCCGGTTGGTGGCAGGCGGCGGGCCTGCGGGCGCGGATGAAGCCACTTAGGAACTTGCCGTCCACTTGCTCGGCTAGCGCTTCGACGTCGAGGCCCTGGCCGGACAGGAACTCCCGGGCGTCTTCCACTTTGTAAATGCGCGTGGGCTCGATGGAAGCTTCTTCGAAGCCCGCAGCCTGGAGTTTGTGGATGTATTCGGTCTCATCGAGCGCGCCGGCGATGCAGCCGACCCAAGCGAGTACGGACTTGCGGACCGCATCGGGGATTTGCCCTCGGGTGACGACATCGGAGACCGCGAAGCGGCCGCCGGGTTTCAAGACACGAAAGGCTTCGCGCAACACGCGGTCTTTGTCCGCCGAGAGATTGATGACGCAGTTGGAGATGATGACGTCCACGGAGCTGTCGGGCAGGGGGATGTGCTCGATTTCGCCCTTCAGAAATTCGACGTTTTCAACGCCGGCTTTCTTTTGGTTTTCGCGTGCGAGGGCGAGCATTTCGTCGGTCATGTCGAGGCCATACGCTTTGCCGGTGGGGCCCACGCGCTTGGCCGATAGCAGGACGTCGATGCCGCCTCCGGACCCAAGGTCGAGGACGACTTCGCCGGGGTGAAGCTCCGCGAGCGCCGTGGGGTTTCCGCACCCCAGGGAAGCGAGAACCGCAGTGTCGGGCAGCTCATCTTGTTCAGCCATGCTGTAAAGGTTGGATGTGATGGGGTCGGCGCACTGGCTGATGCTGCCCGGACTGGAGCCGCAACAGGAATTGCCCTGGCCGGTGACGACGCGGAGGGCAGCCTGACCGTACTTTTCCTTGACGATGTCCTTGATGGCGGGTGCTGTCGGTGATTCCATATTTCGATAATAATAGAAGTATGGCTTCGTGTCAACAGACTTTTTCGCTCGCTAGACCCACTTGGCCTTTAATAGTTGGCCCAACCGATTCTGGGACCCATCCAGTGCCGACAGGTCCCAGCGTTAGTAGCGGTTCGCTCGATGTTAAAACACGAAGCGCATCCCGAGTTGGATACGCCGTCCGGGTGCAGCTCCCGCAATGATGCCGAATCCGGGTCCGTTCAGCGTTGCTCCGGGTCCACCGAAGTTCGGGTGGTTGGTGAAGTTGAAGAACTCACCGCGGAACTGGATCTTCATATCCTCGCGAATGGGAAAGTTACGTAGGATGGACATATCCAGATTGATGAGGCCGTCGGCGCGGAGTATATTCACTCCCTGATTGCCGAACGTGAACTGAGCCGGCTGGGCGAAGGCGGACGTATCGAACCAGCGGGAGAGCGTGCGCTCGCTGTTAGGCAGGTTCGGGTTGCGCAACACATCGGCGCGCTGGCCGCCGGCGCTGAACACGAACGTGTTATTGACCTGGGTGTTGACGGTGAACGGCTCTCCGGATTGCAGAGTGAGCAGTCCGCCGAGCGACCAGTTGCCGACAATTAGACCAAGCCAGTGGTTGGCGAGGTATGTCTTGCCCTTGCCGACGGGGAGTTCGTAGACGCTGGTCATGGTGAAACGGTGCCGCACATCGTTGCCGGTGGGGCCCCAATCCGCGCGGCGATTGTAGAAATCCGAGAAGCCGATGTCTGCGCCCAGTGACCCGCCATCGTTATAGCCATTGAAGGAGCGGGCCAGGGTGTAAGTTCCGAGAAGGCTGTAGCCATTGGCGAAGCGCCGCTCGACGCGTACGACACCGGCGTAGTAGCGGGCATCGCCGAAGCTGGGGCCCTGGATGCTGACGTTCGAGAATTGCGGGAAGGGGCGGTCCGCCTGTGCCGGATTCCGGCCCAAGGGTCGAATCTGTTCCAGGCGCTGGGGGGTAACCTGATTCAGCGAAATATTGCCGCTCGGCAACTTGTGGGACAGGTTGCCCAGCATGGACACTTCAGCGAGGAAGCCACCGCCGATTTCCCGCTGCACACCGAAGTTGAACATCTGGGAATAGCCGGTACGCCGTGTGGTTTCGAAGAAGGTCACTGCGGTGTTCGGCTGTTGGCCTACGCGCACCGCGCCGAACGAATCGTTGAGCGTCGGAGTGCTGAGGCTGAAGTTGACTCCGTTGCGCAGCAGGAACGGGGCGGTGATGCCTTGATCCGGCGTGTTGAGCACGGCAGATTTCTCATAACCGAGGGACACCGATGCCGGAACGCCCGCGTCGAACGGGTGGGCGTAAGCGATGCCGTATGCGCCACGGATGACCGTCTTGGTGGACCCCATCGGTTTCCAGGCAAAGCCGAAGCGCGGACCAAAGTTGTTCCAATCGGTGTTGTACAGCGACGTGCGCCAGCCATTCACCCCGAGGAATTTGACGACCCCGGGCGTGCCGCTGACGGGATTGATCTGAGTGGTGTCGAAGGCGTTGCCGCGGTTGTTCTTGTCGGTGATGGGCGTATCGGTCTCCCAGCGAATGCCGATGTTCAAAGTGAGATTGCGGGTCACGCTCCAGTCGTCCTGGGCGAAACCGGCAAGATACCAACTGTAGCGGTCCAACAGTTCGGTTTCTCGGGAGGTGAAGCCCGTAACGAAGCCGAGCATCATCGTGGCGAGTCCATTTCCGCTGGTGGCGACGCCGGGTTGTCCGGTGCCGAGCAGGCTGAAGGAGAAAGCGCCGGAGGCAGTGGGACGGTTGATTTCGTAGTTGTAGGAAGGGCGGATCTCGGCGCCAAACTTGAAACTGTGTTTGCCCCTGATCCAGGACAGGTTGTTCACAATCTGATATTGCTCGATGGGGAACTGCCTGCGCTCCTGGTTCGCCGAGCCGATATTCGTGAAGCCGGCGGCGGAGAACTGAGGAAACGCGCCGTCCGGCACACCACGGAGTCCCAGGGTGGTCGCCCACGGTTTCCCCAATCCCACGGATTGGGCATGGTTGACGCGATTCGAATAGGTCATGCGGAAATCGTTGACGATTGTGGATGACACGGTGCGCGTCCAGTTGCCGTAGAAATAGTTTTGATGGCGGATGGTAACGTTATCCGTCTCTGCGCCGGGATCGGGGAAGACGGACACCAGGCCGGTGTCGTCGCTATTGTACAGATAACGGCCCGTGAGGCGGTCTTTGGAGCCGATATTGTGATCCACCTTCGCCGTAAAATTGTTGCGTGGTGCGTCCTGAAAGACGCGTTCTTCTCGCGGGTGAAAGTCCCGTCCGGGT
>CAYOBO010000031.1:0-53770 GCA_964402295.1 uncultured Candidatus Solibacter sp.
TCTTCCTCTTCCCTGCGCTTGGCTTCGAGCTTGCGGGCCTCTTCCTGCTCCCGCCTGGCAGCCTCCGCTTCCGAGTGCACCCGCTGCCGGCGCTCGCGCAGCCGCACATCATCGCCAAACCGGCGCGAGGCCTCATCCAGCACGCGGCGTGCGCTCTCCCACTCCAGCCGTATGCGAAACTCGTCGCAACTCTCGATGGCGGCAGCCAGTCCGCGCTCCCGCTCGGCGGCCAGCTTGCGGTCCTTCGTTTCCTTCAAGAGAGCCGGCAGAGGCGCCTGCTCTCTGAACTGGCGGCCAGCCTGCTCCAAGAGAGCGATGGCTTCATCGAAGCGTCCGGCGGCGGACAACTGACGGGCCTGATCCGCTGCCATGGCAACGGCCTTGCGCTGCTCATCGAGAACCCGTACCTGCTCGCGGGCCTGCGCTCCCAGCGCCGCCACATCGGAGGCATCCGGGTAGCGCCGCAACAACTCATCGCAGATGGCGGCAGCGCGTTCGGGCTGTTTGCGCTCCAGCATCGCCTGGGCTTGGGCCAAGGCAGCGGCAATGGCTTCCCTGCGCTCATGCCCGGCCCGCGCGGCAGCCGCGGCCTCCTTGGCCTGTCGCAGCGAGGAATCATCGGGATAGGACTGCAAACCGCGCTCGATCAGTTCCAATGCACGGTCGAAGCGGTGCGTCGCGGTAAGCTCGGTCACCTCGTTCACGAGTTTCGAGACTGCCTCGGCGCGTTTCTGCTGCTGCAACTGCTTCTCGACGCGAGCCCGAGCCACTTCCAGTTCGGGAGCGGCATACTTGGCCACCGCTTGATTGGCCACCTTCAAGGCAGTGGCGGGATCGTTCTTATCGAGGAGCCGTTCGATCTCCGCCAGCAGCGTTTGAATGCTCTCGTTGCGCTTCTTCTCTTCCCATTCGCGCTCGATTTCGGCGCGCAGGGAATCGGCCACCGGCTCGGCGCCGAAGGAAATCCGGAAGCTGTCGAGGACGCGCAACGCCGCCTCATGCTGGGCATCGCGGCGCCAGTGCCGCGCCTGCGCGAGCGCCTCATCGAGAGCGGTCTGGCGTTGCCAGGCGGCGCGGGCAGCGCGCATCTCTTCGAGTTGCCGGTCAATGGTGAGATCGCCGGGGAAGTAGCCGAGGCCCTTCTCCAACATCTGAATAGCCGCATCGTACTGCTGGTTGGCGGCGAGAGCCTGTACTTCGCGCACCAGCCGGTCGATGGTCTCCTGACGCTTCTTGGCGCGCAGTTCGTTGCGCGCATACTCCAGCAGTTCGTTGGCTTCTGCGGCGGCCGGGAACTCCTGGACCAGCGACTCCAGGCGGTGAACTGCCGTGGAGAGGTGCTTGTCGCGCAACAATGCCTTCGATTCCATCAACCCAGCTTGTAGCCGCTGCTGGCGCTGATGCGCTTCGCGGGCGGCGCGAGCCTCGGCCACTAACTGGGGAATCTCCGGCGATTCGGGGTAGGTTTGCTCAATCCGTTCGAGCAGGGACAGGGCCTCGTCGAAGGCGCCCAACAGAAGCGCTCCACGGGCCTGGCTGATCTCTTCGCGGCGCCGGCGGTCGCGCTCGCGATTGGCGATCTCATCCTTGACGCGGGCGACGAGGCGCACGGCATCGGGGTGGCTGGGGTCGCGCTGTAGAGCCTCATTGATCCGCTGGTAGGCGCCCGTGAGATCCTGATTGCCGAGAGCCGTCTTGGCCTCGCGCAGCAACTTCTCCGCTTCGGCCGACTGCTGCCGGATGGCCTGCGCCTGTTGTAGCAAGCTGGCTACTTCCTGGCTGGCTTTATCGAGTTTGAGTGCCGACTCAAACGTGTTGATGGCGTCTTCGAACTTGCGTGAAGCCAGCAGATGGCGGCCGGTGTTGAGCAGAGCTTCGAGCTTCGGCTGCGAGGCCGCGCGCTGCATCTCCTGCTGGATACGTTCGCGCAAGCGGCGCGCGGCACGATCGGCCGGGTTCAGTTCGAGGGACTCGCGGATGAGCGCCTGCGCGGTCTCGTATTGCTTGGCCTGTACGAGGCGCTCCGCTTCGGCGGTCAGTCCCCGGGCGTGCTCGTGCTTGAGCTCGGCGAGGATCGGCTTCAAGTCAAACTGAAGGTCATCGAGCGTGGTGTAACGAGCCTCCCGGTCCTTGTGGAGGCAGCGCATGACCACTTCGCTGAGGCCATCGGGGCAACCGGGCAGGATTTCCGACAGCGGCCGCGGCTGGCCACTGAGGATGTTGTACATAATGGCGGGCTGAGTGGGCCCGTCAAACGGGTGGATACCGCTGAGCAGTTCGTAATAGGTAACGCCGAAGGCAAAGATGTCGCTCAACGGATCGTTGGTGGCGCCGCGGAACTGCTCCGGCGCCATGTACTTCAATGTTCCGGGGATGGTGCCGGTCTTCGTGAGCCGCGACCCGGCCACCTGGGTGACCAAGGCGATACCGAAGTCCATGATCTTCACGGAACCGTCAGGGAGCACCATCATATTGGCCGGCTTTACGTCGCGGTGGACCACGCCGTTGCGGTGGGCGTGGTCGAGTCCTTCGGCCACTTGCTCCATGATCTGCATGCGCTGCAACAGCGTGAGCGGACGCTGGTTTTGCATGAGGCGCTGAAGGTCTTCGCCGTCCAGCAGTTCCATGACGATATAGGGTTCGCCATCCTGCTCGCCGAAGTCGTGGATGATGATGATGTTTCTGTGGCGGAGTTTTCCGGCTGCGGCGGCTTCGTTGCGGAAGCGCTGGAGCAGTTCCGGGTCGCCACCCGCCGTCAAGGTTTTGATGGCGACCATGCGGCCTACAGTGGGGTCCCAGGCCCGGTAGACACGGCCGAAGCCGCCCCGCCCGAGCTCGGCCTTGACCTCGTATCTGCCGATGCGCTCTAGCACACTAATCCCGCTATAGTAATAACTCGCGATCCGGCCGCCCGGAAGAACAAATTATATCGTACGGCCGCCGTGCGGACGTTTGCCTGCCGTACTGGTTCCTGACCGCCTTGGGTTCGTTCCTGCGCTTTTCCTCCCTGGTTGGGGATTGTGGAATCGTGTCAAATTTTGTAAAGACCGTCTTGGGTTCGTTTTTGTGTTTTCCTTCTCTGTTGGAATACGCGGAAATCTGTCAAAAAATGTAAAGCGGTTTGGGAGCTGGGCGGACATTTTTTCACCCAAGCTTGGGGGGCGCGGGCGTCACGCCTATCGATCAGAATAGCAAGGCCGGCTCGCCAAACGGGCACTAAGCTCTTTCTCATCAATAGGATGAACGTGGTGAACGGCGCCCTTTCGGGGTCAGTTCCCGGAAGGGATTCAACACCTCTAGTCTAGTCGGGGCGGCGGAACTTCGATGGCTACGGAGACGTTGAATCCGTAGATCCGACCTTCGAGCGAATCGATCGACTCGCTGAACCAGTCCTGCAATGCCTGCCGGCGGCGACCGTCCTTGGTGCGCACCCAATCCGCGAGTTGGGCGATCACGATGGCGCTGGTATAGCAATCATTCTGGACGGATTCAAGCCAAGCGACAACGCGCTTGTCTTGGTGGCGCTTGGCGGGCTGACAGACTACATCGGTATCGAGCAGATAACTCATAGCTTGCGCCGCTGGGCAGTTTCGTTTCGGCGCACGGGGATATCGTCAGGGCTGACGGGGCAGGCTTTCAAGTGGGATGATCCCACAAGGCGGATTCGACAGCAATCGGCCCGGCGGCCGAGGGCAGCATTACTGGTAGATGATGTCGGTTTCGTCGAACTCGTCGACGCTGATGTCGTCGGCGTGGGTCTTCTTGAGGACGTCGAGGACGCCGGCTTCCTGGTCGCGGGGGCATTCGGCGCGGACGATGATGCCTTCGCCTTCGTGGATTTCAGGCTCCCGTTTCGGAAGGCGGGAGGCATAATCGGTGGCGAGGATGGAGCCGGCGATGCCGGCAACGACGGCGATCGGGGCGGTGAATAGTGGACCGAAAATTAGCGCAATGGGTGAGGCACAAATCGCACCTGCCAGGAATCCGCAGGGGATGGCGGCGGAAGTCAGGCAGAACTTGCGCAGTCTGCCTCGCTCTTCCGTGTGGAGTAAGGGGATGGTGCGGCTGGTGACGGGGAATACGTCGACCTCCTGGCAACCGCGCTCTCTCAGGGCTTGGGCTGCCTTTTCACCCTCCGCGGGGTTGCGGAAGAGGGCCGCAACTTCGACTTCATGGACAACACTGGCCATACGGAACCTCCTTGAGGGTGGAGAGCAAGTGGATTGCCATTTGCGGGATGGATCGTTCCTTCTGGCGGCGGTCTGTTCTTGCTGGGGAGGGACATTGCGATGGACACCTGAACAAAGGCGAGACCGACGCATAGATCCGATACAGATCGCTTTCCGTATCGTTAAAGAAAGAGGCCTGATTCGCGGGTCTCGAGTGCAATGTAATATTGAAGGTAGAGACGGGTGAAGAGCGCCTGCGTTGCAGGGGCCATGCCTTTCCAGAATCAGAGGAGAACCACGACCCATGCGTTTTCTATTGGCGCTTACCTTGACGGGGGCGGCAATGGCGGCTTCCGATCCGAAGTCCGTCACCTACTATAAAGACGTTCTGCCTGTGTTGCAGAAAAACTGCCAAACCTGCCACAGGCCGGGGGAGGCGGCTCCGATGGCGTTTCTGACGTACGAACAGACCCGGCCTTGGGCGAAGGCGATCAAGGCTTCGGTGCTGGGCAAACAGATGCCGCCGTGGTTTGCGGATGAGGCGCATGGGAAGTGGGCCAATGACAGGACGTTGAAGGCCGAGGAAATCGCGACGCTGGCGGCGTGGGCCGATGGCGGGGCGAAGGCGGGGGATCCGAAAGATGCTCCGGCGCCGGTGACGTTTGTCGAGGGCTGGGGGATCGGGAAGCCGGACATGGTGCTGGAGATGCCGGAGGAGTTCGCGGTTCCGGATAGCGGCACCATTGAATATCAGTACGTCATCATCCCTACGGGTTTGCAGGAAGACAAGTGGGTGCAGATGGCCGAGGCGCGGCCGGGGAACCGGCAACTGGTGCACCACATCATCGCCTTCGTGCGCGAGCCGGGGGTGAAGTGGTTTGCCGATCAGAAGCCGGGCGTACCGTTTTCGCCGAAGACGCTGGCTCGCAACGGGGAGCGGCAGAACAACGAGGAAGGGCAGCGGGAGTTCCTGGTGGGGTTTGCTCCGGGGTCGCCGCCGGAAGTGCTGCGGCCGGGATCGGCAAAGCTGTTAAAGGCGGGATCGGACCTGGTGTTGCAGATGCACTATACGGCAAATGGGAAAGCCGGGAAGGACAAGAGCTCGATCGGGCTGGTGTTCGCCAAGGAGCCGGTGACGCAGCGGGTGTTCACGTCGGCGGTGTCGACGACAAAGTTCGTCATTCCGGCGGGGGCATCGAATCATGACGTAAAGGCCAGTCTGACGCTGCAGGAGGACGCCGATCTGATTTCGCTGCTGCCCCATATGCATCTGCGCGGGAAGTCGTTCGAGTACCGGGCAGTGTATCCGACAGGAGAAACCGAGATTTTGCTGCGGGTTCCGAAGTATCGTTTCGACTGGCAGCTTTGGTATGAATTCGCTTCGCCAAAGCGCATCCCGAAAGGGACGCGGCTGGAGGTGACGGGTACGTTCGATAATTCGGCGAACAACCGCTTCAATCCGGATGCAACGAAGGATGTGAAGTGGGGGGAGCAGAGCTGGGAAGAGATGATGATGGGATTCTTCGATGTGGCGTTTGACGCGAAGAAGGATCCGATGGATCTATTCCGGCCGAAGAAGAAGACTGGCAGCGACGATTAACCATCGATAGATATTGGGAGGACCGATGAAGCTCGCGGTGTTGTGTTCCCTGCTGACGTTTTCCGCCGGCGCGGCGATGAAGCCGGCTCCGGTCACGTTCTACAAAGATGTCCTGCCGATCTTGCAGAAGAACTGCCAGGAATGCCACCGCGCGGGGGAAGCGGCGCCAATGGCGCTGCTGACGTATGAAGAAGTGCGTCCGTGGGCGAAGGCGATCAAGGTCTCGGTGCTGGCGAAGAAGATGCCTCCATGGTTCGCCGACCCGGCGTATGGGACGTTTCACAATGAGCGGACATTGCGTCCGGATGAGATTGCGAAGATCGTAGCGTGGGTGGACAAGGGGGCTCCGGCGGGAGATCCGCGCGAAGCGCCTCCGATGAAGCAGTGGACGGAGGGTTGGTCGATCGGGAAGCCGGATCTGGTAGTGGAGATGCCGCAGCCTTACGAGGTTCCGGCAAGCGGAACGATTGAGTATACGTACCTCGTGCTGCCATTGAACCTGACACGTGATATGTGGGTGCAGGCGGCGGAAGTGCGGCCTGGGGAGCGCTCCGTGGTGCATCACGTGATTGCGTTCTTGCGGGAGCCGGGATCGAAGTGGATGCGCGATGTCGAGTACGGTGTGCCGTTCGTGCCGCAGAAGGGGGCGCGGGGGCGCAATAGCGGAGCGAGCGAGGCGGGCGGACCGGGATCGGAGTTGCTGGTGGGATATGCTCCGGGATTGCAAGCGCAGGTGTTCCGGCCGGGGACGGCGAAGCTGTTGAAGGCGGGGACGGACGTGGTGTTTCAGATGCACTATACGGCCAATGGGAAGGCGGCACGGGATCGGACGAAGGTAGGGATCGTGTTTGCGAAGGAACCGCCAAAGGAGCGGGTGATGACGCTGGCGGCGATGAACACGAAGTTCGCGATACCGCCGGGGGCGGACAACCACCGGGTGGAATCGCAGTTCACGCTACAGGCGGATACGCGGCTGACGGGATTGATGCCGCACATGCACCTGCGGGGGAAGGCGTTTCAATACAAGGCGGTGTATCCCAGCGGAGAATCGGAGATTCTGCTGAACGTGCCGCGGTACGATTTCTCGTGGCAATTGTTCTACTACTTGGCCGAGCCGAAGGTGTTTCCGAAGGGGACACGTATTGAATGCGTGGCGTATTTCGATAACTCGGCGAATAACCGGTTCAATCCGGACGCGACGAAGGAGGTACGGTGGGGGGATCAGAGTTGGGAAGAAATGATGATCGGGTGGTTCGACGTGGCGTTCGACGCGGGGCTGAGTCCGGTGAAGCTGTACCGGGGGGATCAGCCGGCGAATCCTTCTTCCGGTGGGGAGTAAATGAGGCGCGGCGTTCTGCTGGCGGTGTGGTTGTGCGCGGGTGCGGCGGTGGCGCACGATCCGATCACTACAAAGGTGACCTATAGCGTTGAGATTGTGCGGCTGTTTCAGAAGCGCTGTTTTTCGTGCCATCGGGAGGGGGGCAAGGCTCCGATGCCGCTGGTGAAGTACGAGGAGGCGCGGCCGTGGGCGAAGGCGATCAAGGAAGAAGTGCTGGAGCGGCGGATGCCGCCGTGGGGAGCGGTGAAAGGATTCGGGGCATTCCAGAATGATCAGGGTCTGACGCAGGAAGAGATCAGCATCATTGCCGATTGGGTGGAAGGCGGGGCGCCGGAGGGGGAGCCGAAGTATTATCCGGATTTGCGGATTCCGGAGGTGGAGAAGCCGAAGTTGCCGGCGCGGAAGATGCAATTCCGGCAGTCGCTGCGATTGGCTTCGGGCATGCGTCTGGCGGCGATCGAACCGCAGGTGCGAGGGGAATTGGAAGAAGTGCGGATCACGGCCGAGCAGCCGGACGGAAGCATCGAGCCGCTGCTGTGGCTGCGCAAGTACAAGGGCGAATGGAAGCATGTGTTCGTATTCCGCAAGCCGGTAGCAGTGGCGGCGGGTACGGTGGTGCGGGCGGAGCCTCCCTCGCGCGGGAGTTTTCTGATATATGCTCAGAAATAATGTTGCCATTCCTGTTGTTCGCTTCGCTGGTTTTTCATAAAGACATCGAACCGCTGCTACAGAAGCATTGCCAGCAGTGCCACCGGGAGGGGGAAGCGGCGCCGATGCCGTTGCTGACGTACGAGCAGGTGCGTCCGTGGGCGAAGGCGATCCGGCAGGCGGTGGTGCAGGGAACGATGCCTCCGTGGCATGCCGATCCGGCGGTGGGGAAATTCGCAAACGACAGCAGGCTGAAGGCGGAGGAGGTGGAGGCGATCCGGCAGTGGGTGGACAGCGGCGCTCCGCGGGGGCGCAAGGCGGACGCGCCGAAGCCGCTGCGGTTTACCCAAGGGTGGTCGATCGGGCAGCCGGATGCAGTGTTCGAGATGCCGGTGGAATATGAGATTCCGGCCAAGGGGGAATTGGATTACGTGCATTTCGCGGTACCGACGAATTTCACGGAAGACCGCTGGATTGAGCGGATGGAGGTGCGGCCGGGAAGCCGGGAGAATGTACATCATATCGGGGTGTATATCCGGCGGAAGGAATCGACCTGGCTGCCGCAGGTGACGGCGGGCGGGGCGGGGACTCCGCTGCGCGACCGGACGAAGGGGCGATCGGCTTTGGATGAACATTTCGCGATGTACTTGCCGGGATATGGGGGAGAGATTCTCGAAAAGGGGCAGGCACGGAAGATTCCGGCGGGATCGG
The DNA here is from genome assembly GCA_964402295.1 of uncultured Candidatus Solibacter sp. Lineage (GTDB taxonomy): Bacteria > Acidobacteriota > Terriglobia > Bryobacterales > Bryobacteraceae > CADEFT01. The sequence goes on from CAYOBO010000031.1 coordinate 8,468, forward strand.
AACTGATTTTCCAGATGCACTACATCACGACGGGGAAGGAGGCAAAGGACCGGAGCCGGATTGGATTTGTGTTTGCGAAAGAGCCGGTGCGGGAGTTGATTCATACGGTGCCGGTGGGGGATCCGAGGATCGTGATTCCGCCGGGGGAGCCGGATTATCAGTCGAAGGCGAGCTTTTTTGTATCGATGCCGCTGCGAGTGCTGGGAATAACGCCGCATATGCATCTGCGGGGGAAGTCGTTCGGGTGCGATGCGGAGATGCCGGACAAGACGCGGACGGGGATGTTGAACGTACCGAAGTATGACCGGAACTGGCAGAGGCGGTATGTGCTGGCGGATCCGCTGGAGTTGCCGAAGGGGGCGTGGATCCGATGCCGGGCGGTTTTCGATAATTCGGCGAATAATCCATGGAATCCGGATCCCACGGCAACGGTGCGCTGGGGGGACCAGACGCGGGATGAAATGATGGTGGGGTATGTGGATGTAGCTCTGCCGCCGGATGCGAAGCCGGAGCGGTTCTACGCGCGGCCGAAGTAGGGGAGCTTTTACTGCATTTCGGCTTCGATGGCGACGGTGGCGCGGACATCGACGTTGCCGGGTTCGACGGGAGTTGGCGCGGCGGCGCCGGCCCCGGTGCGGACATCGATGGGCGAGATGGTTACGGAAGAGCCTTCCTGGGCGACGATGACTGCACCGAGGGATTTGCCGAGGCCGGAAGCGATGGCTTCGGCATTGGCTTTCGCCTGCATTGTGGCGAGGCGGAGGGCCTGGGCGCGGGCTTGCGTGGAATCTTTCAAGGTGAACTGAATGCCGCCCACATTGGTGGCTCCGGCGCCGGCGGCGGTGTCGATGACTCGTCCGGCGAGAGTGAGGTCGTTGACGGTGACTTCGATGGAGTTGGTGGCGGTGTAGCCGTCGTTGCGGCGGAGATCGGGGTTGTAGCGGGGTCCGAGGGAATACCCGGTGGTGCGGATTTCGGTATTCGCGCCGAGGGCTTGGCGCAGAGCGGCCATGACCTTCGTGGTCTCGGAGGCGTTGAGATCGGCGGCTTCAGTGGCAGTCGCCGCGTTCGACGTGACGCTGACTCTGACCTTGACCTGATCGGGGCGGATGGACACGACGCCTTCGCCGGAAGCGCGCACGACGGGACGCGGGTGTGCGAGTTGGGAATGGGCGGGGAGTGCAATGGCGAATGCCAACAACAGGGTGCGCATTGAGTCGATATCCTCCTGAGTTATCGTCTTTCTTTTAGTTTCTCGTAGATAGCGTGGGCCCGCGCAATCGATTGCATCGCTTCCGCCTTTGCGTCCGGAGACGGAAAACGAGCCTCGCGCTGGGCCCACTGCTGTAAGAAACCGAGTTGTTCGAGGAAAAGTTGCGCGGAGGCGGCGGCCGGGGCGGGACGGCCGGCTGCATCGAGGTAGACGGGAGAACTGTGTGCGAACACGGGTTGCTTCCACCAGGTGGCTCCGTAAGGGAGCATGGTGCGTCCGTGGGCGCGGGCGGCGAGCCAGCCGCCACGGGGGAGGGTTTGTTTGAGCGCGATACTCGCTTCGTTTTTGGGGCCTTGGGGTTTGGCGGTGGCGATGACTTTGCCGTTGTGGAGGATTTCGAGGACGTCGTAGGGCTCGATGGAAACGGCGCGGGCTTTGATATCGACGGCTACGGGCTTGTCGCCGAAGTTGACGGTATCGCCGGGACCAGTGCCGTTGACGGTGAACTCGAGCAGAGGGTAGGTGGAGACGAAGGTGTGGGCTTTGCGGATGCCTTCAATCCAGGAGTCGTAGGATAGCGGTCCGTCGGTGCGGACGTAGGTGCGGGCGCTGCCCATGGGAGGATTGATGGCCATTTTATCGGAGCCGGAAGAGAGGGCGACTTTGAAGCCGCAGTTGAGGTAGTGGTAGTAGACCTCGATGGGCGGGATGGTCCAGGCGCGGGTGCCGCGAAGTTTGTAGATGTCGACGAGGATGGGGTGATGTTCGAAGGGGCTGCCGGTGGTGAGGATGTCGATGGAATCGATGGCTCCGAGGGCGATATCGAGGGGCGCTTCGTAGGTGGGGTAGGGCCAGTGTGCCCAGGTGACGAGTGCGCCCTGCTGGCGGGCATCGGCGGAGGCTTGCAGCATCCATGGCCAATCGAAGCCTCCGACGCCGCCCTCGCGGAGGCCGCCGACGGAGACGGGCCAGACGATGGAGCGGAGGTTCTGGAAGATCATGTGGGCAAGGAGGCCGTGGCGGAACTCCTCGCCGGTTTTGATGAAGTGGCGGGAGTCAGAGGAAGGCTGGAGATCGCGGCCGCGGAAGTGCTCGATGTTCTGGAAGTGGCCGTCGCCGGGACGTGCGTTGCGATAGCCGCTCTTGAGGAGAAGGAGGCTACAAACACGGAGGCCTTCGCATTCCATTTCGTAGCGGATGGCGGCAGGGTCGGGGAAGTGCATGTGGGTATCGCCGGGGAACCAACCCTTGGCTTCGAAATCCTCGAATTTGCGCATGTCGAGCGTTACGGTTTGGCCGGTGGCGGCGGCGATGGAGACTTCCCGTGTGAGGGGGGCATATTCGAAGCCTTTGCGGGCGTGGAAGCGGTAGCGGCCGGGAGGAAGGTCGATGGGATGGCCGTTGTAGACGTAGGCGTGGAGTTCGTGAGGGGAGGTTTCGGCATCGCCGAGGAGGAGATCGCCGGCCATGCGGCGGGTGGGGTCGGGGATGGGAAGATGGCCGAGGGGAGCGAAGTAATCGCCGGCTTCGTTGGTGACACGGAGGCGGACGCCGGTGGGGCGGCCCTCGGCGTCGTGGATGGAGAGGGTGACGCGGGCGAAGCCGGGGTAGGGGTCGCGGGTGGGGAATTGGGCGAGGGCCAGGAGGGCGGCGAAGGCGAGGGCGAGGAGGGTGCGTTTCATGGTTGGTTACAGTGGCCTCAGCTATACTATCGCGTCGGGTTGGCCAGTGAAAAAAAGAGTTTGGCCGCCGATGGACACAGATGCACGGGATACTCACGTTCAGGAGTGTTTGAGCTTCCAGAGGATTTGGCGGAGGATACCTAACCATACGATGGCGTCGCGTTCGCTGAGGTTCATGCGGTGGATGAGTTCGCGGAGGCGGCGTTCGGCTCCGGCGGTGCCGGTGTTGTCGTAGTATCCGCTCCAGGTGAGGGCTTCGGCGAGGCGCTCGCGGAGTTCTTCGAGGTGGACGGCGCCGGCCTGCTTTTTTGGGGCGATGGGTTGGGTGCTGAAGTGCTCTTCGCGGATGAGTTCGTAGAGGCAGACGGCGACGGATTGGCCGAGGTTCATGGATCGGTGCTCGGCGCGGGTGGGGATCTGGAGCACAAAGTGGCAGTGGCTCAAATCGTCGTTGGTGAGGCCGGACTTTTCCGAGCCGAACAGCAGGGCGATGGGGCCGGCGTGTTCCTTGAGAAGGCGCGCGCCGGTTTCCAGGCGGTGCATGGGAAGCGACATTTCGCGGCGGTCTCCGCCGGAGGTGCCGACGACGAGGGATGCTCCGGCGACGGCGTCGGCGACCGATGAATAGACTTGGGCGGATTGCATGACGGCGGATGCGCCGACAGCGGAGACGGCTTCGCGGAAGGCGAGGTCGTAGGGGTTTACGAGACGGAGGTCCGTAAAGCCGAAATTGCTCATGGCTCTGGCCGCCGCTCCGACGTTGAGCGGATTGCGGGGCGAGACCAGGACTACGGTTAGGTGCAATCGACTAGCGGAGCTCTTCCATGATGCGGCTGAGGGCTTCAGGCCCGGGGCGCACACGGGATTCGGGGAGCGTGGCGAGGGGCTCGTCGATCAGGCCGAGCATATCGTGAAGGGTGTCGCGGTTCTGCTCCATGTAGAGGATACCGGTGAGGATTTCGCCGGCCTTTTCGGCGTCAGTGATGGCGTCAATGGCTTCGCGCTTGTTGGTGGGATCGTAGTCGCGGCCGATCTTCTTGAGACGGAGATGCGAGCCATCGTGGAGCGGCACGTCGCGCACTTCGCCGTCTTCGATTTCGACCTGAATCTCCTCGTAGTAGGGCACGTAGCTGACATCGTGGAGGGCCATTTCGTGCTCCTTGACATAGGAGTAGCTCTTGGTGGAGCCTTCGTGGTCGTTGAAGGTGACGCAGGGCGAGATCACATCGACGACGCTGAGTCCGCGATGGGAAACACAGGCTTTGAGAATGTTGGTGAGCTGGCGCTTGTCGCCGGAGAAGGAGCGGGCGACGAGAGTTGCGCCGAGTTCGATACCCATGAGGCAGCAGTCAATGGGGGTCATGTCGTTAATGACGCCCGACTTTTGCTTGGAGCCGCGGTCGGCGGTGGCGGAAAACTGGCCCTTGGTGAGGCCGTAGACGCCGTTGTTCTCGATGATGTAGACAAGCGGAACATTGCGGCGGAGCATGTGGACGAACTGGCCGATGCCGATGGAGGCAGTGTCGCCATCTCCGGTGACGACGATACCGCGGAGATTGCGGTTGGCGAGGAGGGCTCCGGTGCTAACGGCGGGGGCGCGTCCGTGGACGGAGTTGAATCCGTGAGATTGGCTGAGGAAGTAGGCGGGGGTTTTCGAGGAGCAGCCGATGCCGGACAGCTTGGCGACGCTGTGGGGCTCGATGCCGAGCTCGAAGAACACCTCGATGAGGCGCTCGGAGATGGAGTTGTGGCCGCATCCGGCGCAGAGGGTGGTCTTACCGCCCTTGTAGGGGAGGACGTCGAGTCCGATGCGATTCACTTTTTTGGGCGGCGGTGCTGCTGCTGCGCTCATAATCCCTCCTGCTGGACAAATGCTGAAGTCACGGTACGCGCGTCGAGCGGCATGCCGCCGTAGTAGCGGATGCTGCGAAGTTTGGACAGCAGCGGCACCGGCAAATCGAGTTTCATCAAGGCGAGCAGTTGCCCGTCGCGGTTCTGCTCAACGATGTAGACGCGGTCGTGGGCGGCGATGAAATCTTCCAATTCCTGGGTGAACGGATATCCCTTGAGGCGGAGGTAGCTGGTTTCGACGCCGTGCTCACGGGCGATCTGGTCGCGGCTTTCCTCGACGGCCCAGCGAGAGGTGCCGCAGCAGACGAAGCCGATGGTGGCTTTTTCGTTGCGGTGGATTTCGGGAGCGGGAATCCACTGGCGCATGGTTTCGAACTTGCGGCTGAGGCGATCGACGTTGTTGACGTAATCGTCTTCGCGTTCGGTGTAGCCGGCGCGTTCGTTGTGGCCGGAGCCGCGGGTAAAGAATGCGGCCTTGGGATGCTTGGTGCCAGGCAGGGTGCGATACGGCACGCCGTCGCCATCGACATCGCGGTAACGGGCGAATTCGCCGACGCGGTCGAGATCCTCGGCGGTGAGGACTTTGCCACGGTGGATGGGCTTGGTTGGATATTCGAAAGGATCGGACATCCAGTTGTTCATCCCGAGATCGAGGTCGGTGTTGACGAATACGGGGGTCTGGAAGTGCTCGGCGATATCGAAGGCATCGCCGGCCATGGAGAAGCACTCCTGGGGATCGGAGGGGAAGAGGAGGGGGTGATGGGTGTCGCCATGGGAGAGTAGAGCGTTGGAGAGGATGTCGCCCTGCATGGTGCGCGTGGGGAGTCCCGTGGAGGGGCCTACGCGCTGGACATCGAAGATGACAGCGGGAACTTCGGCGTAATAGCCGAGGCCGACGAATTCGGCCATGAGGGAGATGCCAGGGCCGGAGGTGGAGGTCATGGCGCGGGCGCCGGCCCAACTGGCTCCGATGACCATGCCGACGGCGGCAAGTTCATCTTCGGCCTGGAGGACGGCGTAGGTGGCTTTGCCAGTCTCTTTGTCGACGCGCAAACGCTTCAGGTAAGAGATGGCGGATTCGACCAGGGAGGAAGAAGGGGTAATCGGATACCAAGTGATCACCGTGACACCGGCAAAGATGCAGCCGAGGGCAGCGGCGGCATTACCGTCGATGATAATTTTGCCGCTGGTCTTATCCATGCGTTCGGCGGAGAAGGGATCGGTCTTGGGGAGGTTTTCTTCGGCGAACTGCTTTCCGGCGAGGACGGCGTTCCAATTGAGATCGGCGGCCTTGGCTTTGCGCGCGCCGAATTGCTTGTAGAGCGCCTTGCGCATTTCCTCGAAGTCGAGGCCGATGAGGTGGCCGACGACGCCGTCGTAAATCATGTTGCGGACGAGTTTGCGGAGGCGGACTTCGGGACAGACGGGGACGACGAGTTTGTCGAAGGGGACGGGGTAGAAGTGGAGATCGTCGCGGAGTTCGTTGAGCTTGAGGGGTGCGTCGTAGACAACGGCGGCGCCGGCTTCGAGCTTGAGGACGTCTTCGCGGGCGGTTTCGGGATTCATCGCCACGAGGAAATCGATTTCCTTTTTGCGGGCGATCCAGCCGTGCTTGTTGGCGCGAATGGTGAACCAAGTGGGGAGTCCGGCGATGTTCGAGGGGAAGAGGTTTTTGCCGGAGACGGGGATACCCATCTGGAAGATGGACCGCATGAGGATGTTGTTCGCGGTCTGGCTACCGGAGCCGTTGACGGTGGCAACCTGAATCGACCAGTCATTGATGACGGGATGGGATTGCCCACCGGCTCGAGAAGCGACCGGGCTGACTTCGATGGTAGACATAAAGTTAAATTGTGCCATAGCCATGATAGCACGAGAAGGGGAATTTAACACCCTATTCTTGATCGGAATTGGTCTGTATGAAGAGAGTGGTGTAAACTGCGTGGGCCTGGGAGCATATGGACATTTCGGGGCAGAGGGCGAGTTTGTTGCGTTTGGCAGCTTTCGCCTGGGATGATCGGCACTTTGCCTTCCATGCCTACGGTAGAATAAAAGGGAATACACTCCAACCCCATGCGCATCACTCTTTTTTCTTCTCTTTTCGCCGCGGCGGCCCTGATGGCACAGAATCCGCCGGCCGCTCCGAAGCCGATTGAGGCGGAAACGGTCGTCGGAACATCCGGCGACCGGAAGATCACGGCGGGCGAAGTCAGCAAGATCATCGAGGGTTTGCCGCCACAGATGAAGCAGAATTTCTCGCGCGACGCCAAGGGGTTTCTGAGCCAGTGGTTCATGCTGCAACAATTGGTGAGCGAGGCAGAGAAGATGAAGCTGGCGGATAAGAGTCCCTATAAGGAAGGGATTCAGATGGCGCGGATGCAGATTCTGTCGCAGGCAGTGATCGAAGAGAAGTCGCAGGCGACGGACATTCCGATGGAAGAGCAGAAGAAGTTGTACGAGCAGCGCAAGGACAACTTCACGATGGCGAAGCTCAAGCTGATATACGTGCCGTTTGCGGCGGGCAATGCAGCAGCCGCCGCCGGCGAGAAGAAGACGCTGACGGAGCAGGAAGCACAGGCGAAGGCGGAAGGACTGGTAAAGCAGGCGCGCGGGGGCGCCGATTTCGTACAGTTGGTGAAGGCACATTCCGAGGATCCGATATCGAAGGAGAAGGACGGCGATTTCGGGCCGATCCGGCGCAACGATCAATTGCCAGATGCGATCAAGCAGGCCGTATTCGCGCTGCGTCCAGGGGAAATCAGCGAACCGGTGCGCCAGCCGAACGGGTATTATGTGTTCCGGCTGATGGAGCTGACTCCGCAAGCTTTTGAGGAAGTACAGACGGCGCTGGTGACGGAATTGAAGAACGCGAGATTGAAGCAATGGCTGGACGGCGCGGCGAAATCGGTGGAACTGAAAGTGGAGCGGCCGGACTTCTTCGAGTCCCTGAAGTAGGGAGGGCGGCAGTGGAGCGCGCCGCGGCGGGGTTGCCGGCGGTGACCGGCGATCCGATTGAGGTGGAGTTCCGGCGGGGGCTCACGGTCATCGGCGGGAAGTTGCACTCGGAAATGGATCGCGGGATGGCAGTGCATGCGGCATCGTATCTGGTTTCGCGGCACATGATTCTGGATCGTGAGTTGTTGTGTTACCCAAAGGAGTTGCGGCGCATCATAATTCATGAACTGTTTCATTTCGTGTGGCGCCGGCTGGGAAATCCCAAACGTTTGGCTTGGGAGGATCTCCTGCGTAGCGAAATGAAGACGAAAGCCAAGGGAGAGCTTGGCTGGTCCTCGGAATGGCGCAAGGAGGCAATGCTTCCGGAAGACGTTCGCGGGCGCAGCCTACGGTGGAGGCATTATGCCTGCGAAAGCTTCTGCGACACGGCCGCCTGGGTTTGGGGGCCTGGACACGCTGAGCACACGCTCGCGCGTAGGTTTCGTGAGTTGCGGAGGGTCTGGATGCAGGGAATAGCCCGCGGACCTTTGTCGATATAATCGTGATGAAAAGGAGTACATCGATGCACCTCTCTGTCATGCGCCGGTGGATCGCCGGCGCCACCTTGGCTGCGATTGGCATGCTGGGCTCGGGTTGCGGCGAGGGTTCCGCGCGCGCCGAGGTGAAGGCGGAGAAGGACCGGAAGGCGGCTCCGGGGTTCACGCTGAAGGATGCAACGGGGAAGACGGTGCAGCTCGCCGATTATAAAGGCAAGGTAGTGCTGCTGAATTTCTGGGCGACGTGGTGCGGGCCGTGCAAGATCGAGATCCCGTGGTTCATCGACTTCGAACAGCGGTACAAGGATCGCGGATTCGCGGTGTTGGGGATATCGATGGATGAAGATGGATGGGAGGCGGTGAAGCCCTACCTGGAAGCGAAGAAAGTGAATTACCGCGTGGTGATCGGCACGGATGAAGTCGCGGATTTGTACGGTGGGGTATCTTCCTTGCCGACGTCATTCGTGATCGACCGGCAGGGGAAGATCGCCAGCACGCACGTGGGATTGGTCAGCAAGAGTGTGTATCAGAATGACATTGAACAACTACTGGAGAATCGCGGGCAGGTGGCCGAGGAACGCAGCGGCACTGCTTCTGGCGGCAACTAGCCTACTGACAGCGCAGGGCAACATTCTGAGCGTGGCGGCGCCGCCGAAACTGGTGGCGAAGAAGAACACCACGGTTACGGCGAAGATCGCAGTACAGTTGCGCAACGGGTATCACGTGAACAGCAACACGCCCTCGGATGAATATCTGATCCCGTTGCGGCTGACGTGGACGGCGGAACCGTTGCAGACGAAGGGAGTGGCGTATCCAACGCCGAAGATGGAGAAGTATGAATTCAGCGAGAAGCCTCTGTCGGTGTTCACGGGGAATTTCGACTTGGTAACGACGTTTCAGGTACCGGCGACGGCTGCTCCGGGCATGCAGGTGATCAGTGGGAAACTGCGATATCAAGCGTGCACGCACAAGGAGTGTTTTCCGCCGAAGACGGTGGATGTGAAGCTGCCGGTAGACGTGGTGAATTGAGGCGCTTACTGATCCGGCCCGGGGCCATCGGGGATTTTATCGTCTCGCTGCCCGCCCTGGAGTATCTTCGAACGGACTACACGGAGGTGTGGACTACGGAGGCGAATGCGCCGCTGGTGCGATTTGCCGACCGGGTGGATACGATTGTGCGGGCGGGTCTGGATGCGCTGACTCTGTCCGCGGCGACGCTGGGGAGGCTGGCGGAGTTTGACTCGATCTATAGCTGGTATGGGGCGAATCGTGCGGATTTTCGTGAGGCGGTGCGGGGGTTGCCGTTCCGATTCTTGACTGCGCTCCCGCCGGAAGCAGCGGGAGTTTCAGCGACCGATTTCTATTTGCGGCAGGTGGGTGGAACGGCAGGAGCGCAACCGCGGTTGCCGGTGACTCCGCGGGACGAAGGGCATGTCGCGATTCACCCGTTTTCGGGGAGCAGGCGGAAGAACTGGGATTTGGAGAAGTACCGGGAGGTGGCCCGGCGGCTGGACAGGCCGGTGCTTTGGACCGCGGGTCCGGAGGAAGCGCTGGAGGAAGCAGTGCGATTCGATTCGCTGTGGGATCTGGCGGAATGGCTGTGCGGGGCTTCGCTGTATATTGGCAACGATTCGGGAATCACGCACCTGGCCGCGGCGTGCGGAGTGCCGACGATTGCGATTTTCCAAGCTTCCGATGCCGTGGTTTGGGCTCCGAGGGGGAAGCATGTATCGGTGCTGGAGTCACCGGGGGTGGAGGAAGTGATCAGCGAAGGTAGGCGTCGTCTCCGCGAATCCAATCCTCGCGAATAGGGGAGAAGACATCGTAGACGACGGCGTCTTCGACTACGGTGACTTTGTGGGGCACATTGGGCGGAACGACCATGGATTCGCCGGGGCCGACGGTAATATCCTGGCCTTCGATGTGGAAGACAATAACGCCTTCGAGCACATTGGCGATTTGTTCATTGATGTGATGGTGCTCCGGCACGACGGCGCCTTTTTTCAATTCCAGCCTGGCGATGGTGATATTTTGGCCGTGCAGCACCTGACGCACGACGGAGGGGTTCATCTGTTCCCGTTCGGCTTGATTCCAGCGATGGACCGGCATTGCGTTTGGATTGTATCATATGGGGGATGGCCGCAGCCGCGATCGATCCCGTATTTGCTTCCTACAATTCATTGGAACTGGTGCTTCCGCGCAATGGGAAGGGCATCGGGAATGTGATCTTGAAGCCGGATTCGGCGGATCTGATTGAAGGGGTGGCGGTGGAACCATTTCCGTTGTGGCCCGACGACCGGGGATATTTCCTGGAAATCGGGCGGATTGGGAAGGGATTGATCAGCGAGTTCGCGCCGGAAACGACGCAGATTTCCGCGGCGCTGAGCTATCCGGCGACAATCAAAGCCTTTCACTATCATCTGCATCAGACGGATTATTGGGTAGCGGCGCAGGGGATGTTTCAAGTGGCGCTGGTGGATTTGCGGAAGGGCTCGCCGAGCTTTGGGCGGCGAAACACGCTGTATGTAGGGGCGATGCGTCCATGGCAGATTCGCATTCCTCCGGGGGTGGCGCACGGCTACAAGGTTGTGGGAGTGGAGCCGGGCATGCTGATCTACATCACCGACAAGACCTATAATCCAAAAGATGAAGGCCGGATTGCCTACGACGACCCCGGCATCCACTACGACTGGGAACTGCAACATAAGTAACCTGCTTTCGATCCTGGTACCCGTTTACAACGAAGAAGAATTCGCGGCCGCGATTCTGGAACGTGTGGTGGAAGCCCCGCTGCCGGGTGGACTGCGGCGCGAGGTGATCGTAGTGGATGACGGATCGGATGACGGGTCAGCGGAGGTGCTGGCGGAAGTGGCGGCGCGGCATTCCGACACGGTGCGGGTGATACGGCACGACCGCAACAGGGGCAAAGGGGCGGCGATCCGGACGGCACTGGAACAGGCGCGGGGTGAGTTCTGCATTATTCAGGACGCTGATCTTGAGTACAATCCCTGCGAGTACGGGAAGTTGTTGAAGCCGCTTCTGGACGGACGGGCGGATGCAGTGTTTGGGTCGCGATTTCTGGTTTCGAGCGAGCGGCGCGTACTGTACTTCTGGCATGCACTGGCGAACTGGCTGCTGACGAATATCTGCAACGTGGCGGCGGATCTCAATCTGACGGATATGGAGACCTGCTACAAGGCATTCCGCACGTCGCTGGTGCGGAGCATTCCACTGCGTTCGAACGGGTTTGGGATGGAACCGGAATTGACGATCAAGCTGGCGAAGCGTGAGGCGCGGATTTACGAGGTACCGGTGAGCTATCACGGGCGCACCTATGCCGAGGGGAAGAAGATCGGGTTTACCGATGCGCTGGCAGCGCTGGGGGTGATTCTGCGCTACTGGGTATCGAGCGATATCTACAAGGAAACAGGCCCGGAGATTCTGGAAGCGTTTTCCGGGGCGGAGCGCTTTAACCGGTGGATGGCGGATACGATCCGGCCTTATGTGGGTGAGTCCGTGTTGGAGATTGGAGCAGGGATCGGGAACCTGACGAGGCAACTGGTGGCGCGGCGGAAGCGGTATATCGCCACGGACGTGGATGCGGAACATGTTTCGCGGCTGGCCGCGCGGTTGCAGCACCGGCCGAACGTGACGGTGCGGCGGTGCGATTTGAGCGATCCGGGCGATTTCGAGGATCTGGGGGAAGCGGTGGACACGGTGGTGTGCCTGAATGTGCTGGAGCATGTGGAGGCGGAACAGACGGGACTGCGGAATATCCACGGGGCTTTGGCGCCCGGCGGGCGAGCGATTGTTCTGGTACCGCAGGGAGAATGGGCGTTTGGGAAGATTGATGAAGCGTTGGGACATCACCGGCGTTATTCGCGGGAGCGGTTGCGGGAAGCGATGACGGAGGCGGGCTTTGCGGTGGAGCACATTCTGGAGTTCAACCGCATTTCGCTGCCGGGTTGGTATTTGAACGGGAAGTTGTTGGGGCGGGATACGATCAGTCCATTTCAATTGCGGATGTTCGACAAGACGGTTTGGCTGTGGCGGATGGTGGACCGCTTCCTGCCATGGGGGCCGGCATCCATCATTGGCATCGGGCGGAAGTAGGAGGGCTGGTTTTGTTATAGTCAGCCTCGATGCCTACATTGCTACTGCTCCTTCTTCTCTTACGCCTTGCCGTGGCGCAGGATTTTGCCGTGGAAACGAATGTCGCCGTACCCATGCGGGATGGGGTGGCGCTGGCAACCGACATCTATTTTCCAGCTACGAATGGCGTGAAGAAGGCGGGGAGGTTTCCGGCGATTCTCAGCCGGACGCCATACGATAAGAGCCGCAGCGAAGGCTCCATGTATGCTGCTCGCGGATATGTTTTCGTGAATCAGGATACGCGGGGGCGCTATGCGAGCGAGGGACGATGGTCGTTCCTCTTGGGGGACGTAAACGACGGCTACGATACGGCGGCGTGGATTGTGAAGCAACCGTGGAGTACGGGGCTGATTGGGACGATCGGGACGTCGTATGGAGGCGGGACGCAGCATGCACTGGCGTTATCGGGCGCCCCGGGGTTGGCGGCGGTAATCCCGGTGGATGCGGTGGCCAATGCGGGCTATTTCGGGATGCGGAACAGCGGGGCGTTTGAGCTGCGCTTCTTCAATTGGATTTTCACGATTGGGGCTCCGAAAGGCAGCGCCGCCGCACGCGACGCGGGAACTCGCGCGGTGCTGGAGGAGATGGCGAAGAACACGCGGCAGTATCTGGAAAGCCTGCCGCTGCGGAAGGGGACCACGCCGTTGCGCCTGGCTCCCGAATACGAGGCGTGGCTGATTGAGGCGATGACACATGCGGATAACGATCAGTATTGGAAGCAGCCCGGGTTCGGGGTGGCCGATGCGGTGGAGCGTTACAAGGATGTGCCGGCGTATATCGTCGGAGGATGGTATGACTCATGGGGGCGCTCCACGACGATGACGTTCGAGGCGTTGCGCAAACGGCAGAAGAGCACTGTGCAGTTGATTATGGGTCCGTGGATTCATGGGCAGCAGACGCGGCACGCACATGGGCAGGTGGATTTCGGGGAAGCCGCTGCGCTGCCCGAGGATTGGCGGATGCGCTGGTATGACCGGTGGCTGAGGGGAGTGCGGAATGGGGTGGAGAATGACCCTCCGGTGCGGATCTTTGTAATGGGCGGCGGCGCCGGCACGAAGAACGCGAAGGGCGAGTTGCAGCACGGGGGCAGGTGGCGCGATGAGCAGGAGTGGCCACTGGCGCGTACACGGTACACGCCGTATTATCTACAAGCGGATGGATCGTTGTCGGCGGAGGCTCCGGCGGCCTCGGGCGGATCGACGGCTTACGATTTCGATCCGCGGGTTCCGGTGCCGACGATCGGTGGGAACATTTCGTCGGGAGACGGGATTCTGCTGCAGGGGGCGTGGGATCAGAAATGCGGCAAGCATGTATGGAACTGCCGTGACGAATTGCCACTGTCGGCGCGGCGGGATGTGCTGGTGTTTCAGACCGCGCCGCTCGAGCAGGATGTGGAGGTGACCGGGCCGATCGATGTAAAGCTGTACGTTTCCACAGACGGGACGGATACGGACTTCACGGCGAAGCTGATTGACGTGTATCCGCCTTCGGCGGATTTTCCGGATGGATTCGATTTGAATATCGCCGATGGGATTCAGCGCGGACGATATCGCGATTCGCTGGAGCGGGCGTCGATGATGGAGCCGGGGCAGGTGTATGAATTGACGGTGCGGATGTATCCGACATCGAATGTGTTTCGCAAAGGGCACAGGATTCGGCTGGATGTGTCGTCGAGCAATTTTCCGCGATTCGATGTGAACCCGAATACGGGCGAACCGCTGGGGCAGCATCGCCGCTTGCGGGTGGCGGCGAACCGGGTGTTTCATGAGGCGGGGCGGGCATCGCATTTGATATTGCCGGTGATTCCCTGAGGTTCGTGGCATACGATGGGTAGCACTGCCATGCACACGCTACTTTGTTCGCTGATGGCGCTGAGCCTCTCCGGCGCCGACTGGCCGCAGTTTCGAGGACCCGGCGGGACGGGATTATGCCCCTCGTGCGGACCCATGCCTATCGCGTTCGGACCGGAGAGGAACGTCTTGTGGAAGACTGCGGTGCCGGAGGGGAAATCCTCTCCCTTGCTGGTGGGAGACCGCATTCTGTTGACTGCGTCCGAGGGCGATGAATTGATCACGCTGTGTTTGAGCCGGACAACGGGCAAGATTGTCTGGCGGCAATCGCTACGGGCGGGCAAGCGTGAGACGATGAACGCTCTGAATCACCGTGCGGCGCCCACTCCGGTGAGCGATGGAAAGAACGTTTATGCGTTTTTCGCCGATTTCGGGATGGTGTCCTATGACCTGGATGGCAAGTGGCGATGGCAGTTGCCGATGGGCCCGTTCAACAGCCAGCACGGCGTTGCCGCATCGCCGGTATATGCCGATGGGCGAGTGATTCTGGTACTGGATCAGGACACGGACGCCTATATCTTAGGAGTGGATTCGAACAGCGGAAGGATTGCGTGGAAGGCGCCGCGCAACGTGATCAACGGGTATTCGACGCCGATTATTCACCGTCCGGCGCGTGGGCCGGCGCAGGTGATCGCACCGGGTTCGTATCAGCTTACGGCGTACTCCGTGGTGGATGGGGAGCAGGTGTGGTTTGCGCGCGGGCTGACGTGCCAGCCGAAATCCGCGCCGACGATTTCGGGGGACATCCTCTACTTCAACGGTTGGACATCGGGCAACGATGCGGGGCAGCAGGTGGATCTGCCGCCTTTCGACGAGGTGGCGAGCGCGGCCGATGCCAACAAGGACGGGAAGCTTTCGCCGCAGGAACTGCCGAAGCCGTGGCAGCCGACGGGGACATGGCGGGCGGTGGATCTGGATCGCGATGGATTTTTGAACGAGCGGGAGTGGACGTTCTTTCGCACACGGCGCGCGTCGCGTAACGGAATGCTGGCGGTGAAATTGGGCGGAAGAGGCGACGTGACAGATACACATGTAATGTGGCGTTTTGAAAAGTCGTTGCCGGATGTGGCTTCGCCGCTGGTGTACAACGGCGTAGTGTTTCTGGTGCGGAGCGGCGGGATTGCGACGACTCTGGACGCGGAGACGGGCAAGGTGATCAAACAGGGGCGATTGCTGGGAGCGATGGAGGATTACTATTCGTCGCCGGTGGGGGTGGATGGGAAGGTGTACATCGCCAGCGAGCATGGCAAGGTGGTGGTGCTGCGCGCGGCGGGCGAATGGGAAGTGCTGGCGATTAACGAGTTCGATGCGGACATTTACGCCACGCCGGCAATCGGCGACGGCAAGATGTATCTGCGCACGCAGAACGCACTGTACGCGATCGCATCGCGGGATTAGGCCATCTCGCGGGCAAAGCGGGACCGCGCGGTGAAGGCGAGCGCCGAGGCAGCGAGGATGCATCCGGCGCCGACGTGGAGCAGCAGACCCTCAAAGCCGATGGTGCTTTTCAAGATTCCGGCAAGGAAGATGAGGATGGAGGCGGCGATGCCTCCGATCATGTTGAGCACTCCGGAGGCGAGGCCAAAGTTCCTGGGGCCGATGACATCGTAGGCGGCGGCAAAGACGTTGGCGATCATGAGGCCGCTGGCGAGTCCGTAGGCGATAGAGAAGGCTGTCGTGACGGATAGGGATTGAGCGGCGAAAGTGAGGTAACCGAACGGGGCGCTGAGGAGGATGCCGGAGGCTGCGATGTAATATCGCGCGGGCGCGATGCGGCGGGATAACTTGTCGGCGAGACGGCCGCCGGCAAGCACGCCGAGGCCACAACTTATTTGGACGAATACCGTGGCGCGAAAGCCGCTCTCGGCCATGGACAATCCGAAGCGTTCGACAAGGTGATTCGGGAACCAGGCATAAAAGACCCACAGCATGGAGCAGAAGGCAAAGAATGCCACGGACAGCATGGCGTAGCAGCGCCCGCGGAAGAGAACGGCAGTGAGATGCCATGGATTGCCGTGCGTGGTTGCGGCTTCGGCGCGATTAGGCGGAAGGCCGCGCGCGAGCACGATGGCGTAGGCAACGCCGGCCGCCGAAGCAATGGTGAATCCGAGCCGCCAGCCCCAATGATCGGCCATCCATCCGCCATACCAACCTCCGGCAATAATGCCGAACAGTTGGGCGGATTGGTGGATGCCGAGGGCCTGCGATCGAGTGGCCACGCTGTGCGCCGCGGCGATGACGCCCACTGCCGCGGGGAAGTAGAGCGCTTCGGTGATTCCCATGGCGGCGCGCCAAAATAGAAAAGCGGTGACGGAGTTGGCGAGTCCGCAGCCGAGCGTGGCGAGGCTCCAGAGTACGAGGCTGAGCACGATCATGCGGTCGCGGCGGAAACGGTCGGCGAGGCGGCCGGCGACGGGCATTCCGAGCGAGTAGACCCACGTGAAGACGCTGCCGACGAGGCCGAGTTGAACGTCAGTGAACAGAAGTTCCCGCTTCAAGGCAGGGAAGATGGAAAACACCATCTGGCGGTCAATGTAGTTGAGGGCAAGCGCAATCCAGAGCAGCGCAACGAGGGGCATTGCGATGCTTCTATTGCCGTGCGCGGCGGAATACGCGCGGCGCCGGTTCAAAGGTGACGTCTGGGTCGAGCGGGAAGATGGGCCGGCGGCAACGGGTGTGGCCGAGGCTGTGAAGATTGGCGCTGGTGGAGCCGGGGGCATCGATATTGAGGACGAGCTCGGCGCCTTCATCGAACATGTGGTGCTGGCAGTGCGGGGATTTGACGACGACGGAATCGTAAAGGGCGGGATCGTGGCCGTGTGCGTAGAAGAGGGAACGGTCATAGAGGCTCACGGGCTGGCTGGTGACGATCAGCGTAATGGAGCCCGTCTGGAGGACGGCGGTGCGTCCGCTGTTCCAGATGACACCGTGCGATTCGCTACGGAACGCGCCATCGGAGAGCATACGGACGCGAGCGCGAATGGGCAGCGGAGTGAAACGCTTGCGATCGAGCGCGCCGCCGACGCGGACGTCGATTTCGCTGCCCACTCCGGCGGCGAATGCTTGATCGACGGCCGGCGGATCAACGATAGGGATGAGGGCGGTGCGCTGGTAGTTGGCTTCGAGCAGTGCACGAAGAATGGCGTTGCTGTCGCCGGATGCGCCCGAACTGGTGGCATCGGCGGCATCGACCAACACTACGCGGCCTTTGGCGGCCGCTGCCTGGGCGACGCTTTCCTTCAAACCCGTGAGAGGCTGCTGGAGGTGATGGCGCATGGCCCAGAATTTGTTGGCGATGCGGATGGCTTCTGCTTCGGCCCTGGAGGAATCGCCGTCGGCGACGAGGAAGACGTTGGAGCAGAGGTCGGGGACGTCGGTAAAAGGATTGCCGATGAACATGCCCCCGCTGAGACCGTCGGGGCTATTTTCAAATGCGATGGCATCGCGGACGCATTCGCCCCACATGCCGGTGGCTGTCTTCAGTTCGTTGCCCCGGACGAGGGCGGGGATCTCGACGCGCACAGAAACGGGATTCACTTCGCCGCGGAGGAGACGCAGCAGCAGCTTTGCGGAGCGCTCGCCGGTTTCATAGAAATCGACGTGCGGATAGGTGTGATAGAGCACGACGGCGTTGGAGTGCTGGATGATGCGATCGGTGAGGATGCCGTGGAGATCGAGGGAAGTGACAATGGGGATCTGCTCCCCGACAATCTTGCGGGTTTCGGCGAGGAGGTAGCCTTCGGCGTCGTGCTCGGTTTCCGAAGCGAGAGCGCCATGCAGGCTGAAGTAGATGGCGTCGGCATCGCGGTGGGCGCGCACGGCATCAAGGAATTCATCGGCGATGCGTTTCATGGCGGAGTCGGAGAGCGTGCCGCCAGAGGTGATGGCGCGAGCGCTGTAGCCGCCGATGAGGTCGAGTTCGGGATGGGCGCGAAAGACATCGAGTGCGCCACCAACCTCGGTACCGACGCCACGATGCAGGGAGAGCACATCGGGGCCGAAGGCGACGGCGAAATCGCGGTACTGGCCGAGTACGGGGTTGAAGGAGGAAATCTCCTGCTTGCATTCGTTGATGAGGATTCGAGGCATGGGACTCCTTTAGGGAAGGCGGCGAGGATCGGTGTCGTGAGCCAGACAGGCGACGCAGTCGCCCTGGGCAACGAGCGAAGGCGCACGGTTGGCGATGAGAACTCCCGCGGCGTGGGCGATGACAGGAATGGGCGCACGGCCGGGCTGTTCGAGTGAGTGGACCTGGCCGAGGATGTCGCCGCGGCGCACGTCTTCGCCGAGTTCGACGCAGTTTTCGTACAAGCCGGATTCAGGGGCGAAGCGATAATCGTCACGGTCCAGGGCTTGCACCCAGCGTGCCGGGCCTTGACGCGGCTCGGGCGCGCCACGCAATACGCCGCAGTGGCGGAGAACGTTGCGCAGACCCTTTTGGCAGAGGCGATGTATGCCGGCGAGTACAGCTTCGCTTCCGCCGAGTTCGGTGGTGATGACGATTTTGCCTTGCCGCTCCGCTTCCGCCGGCAGCAAGCCGGTGCCGGCGATATCGGTGTAGAGAAAAGCGAAGTCGGTGAGGAAGGCTTCCGTGGCGAGAATCATGGCGTCGCGCTGCGCACCCGCCGGGACGAGATGCATGTGGGCGCAGGGGACAAAGTTCATGCTGCGGCCGCCGGTGTGGAGGTCGATGACGATATCGGCGATGGGGAAGAGTTCCGTCGAGAGATAGTGAGCCAGCATCTCGCTGGGCGTGCCGAGAGGATCGCCGGGAAAACAGCGGTTGAAGTTGCGGCCATCGAGGGGAGACAAGCGAGTGCCGGCCTTGGCTGCGGGAGGACTCAGCGTGGGGATGAGAATGAGGCGTCCGGAGACATCGGCTGGTTCGAGTTCGCGCCAGAGTTTGAGGATGGCCACCTGGCCGGGATATTCGTCACCGTGATTGCCAGCCATCAGCAGCACGGTTGGACCGGAGCCGTTGGCGATGACACAGACAGGCACCATGAGATTGGCCCAGCCCCCAAGGTTATGGGAATAGGGAATGGCGAGGTGGCCGGTCTGCTTTCCAGGGACGTCGAAGCGCAGGCTGGTGTGGATCTGCGTAGTGCTCATGCGATCCTCTATCTTACAGCCCGGGGAGCAGTCAGAAGCGGAAGCGAATTCCTCCCCATGCGCCGCGCGGTGCTCCGGGCGCGAAGAAGGTGGATTGCTGCACGGGGAACTCTCCATCGATGGCAGGGAAGGGTCTGGCGATGAAGGCGCCGGTGGCGGTGAAGCCTGTGCTTCCCAATTGCGCGCCGGTGTAGTAGCGACGGTCGAACAGATTGTTGACGGTGGCGAATAATTGGATATTCGGGTGCACCCGATAGCTGCCGCCGAGGTTCGCCACAGCATAGCCGGGCGATGTTCCTGGCCCGAGGTAATAGCGGCCATCGGGCTGGTGCAGGTTGTTCTCATTGCCGCGGGCGAAACTGCTGGACGCGCCCACGACACCGAAATTGAGTTGGGCTTTGGCGGTGAGTTGCATGTCGGCATGCAGCTTCGCCATGTGGCGCGGGATGAGCGGAATACGATTGCCGGGCTTGATTTCGATGGAGCCTTCGATGCCGGGAGTGCCGTCCCCGGCTTCCTCGTTGGTGCTGTTCCCGGTACCGTTGACCTCTTCCGTGCTTTGAAAGGTGGCATCGAGGAAGGTGTATCCTCCTCCCAGAGTGACACGCGCAATGCGGGCGTTGACGGTGAGTTCAAGGCCTTGCCGCAAGGTTTTGCCGAAGTTCTTGAAATAGCCGAAGCCGGTTTGTTCGGAAGCGACAAAGAGGATGTCGTTGCGATTGTCCGCGTGGAACCAACCGGCAGACCAACTCCAATTGCCTTCCGCTTGGCCGCGCAGGCCGGCTTCGACGGTGCGGGTGACCACCTGATCGAGCGGTGGATCTCCGGCGAGGGCATTGGGCAGACGACAGGGCGCCGCGGGATCGGCGCAGCCGAGTTCGATGGATGTTGGGGCGCGATTTCCTTCGGTGAATCCCCCGTAGAGACTGAGGTTGCCAGGGATGCGATAGGTAGCGCCGATGGCCGGGTTGAAGCGCTGGAAGGAATGGGTGCCGGTGAGGGATCCGGTGCCGGGTTGCGGGCGGACGATATCACGATTTTCGATCGTTGTGCGGTTGAAGCGGCCGGAGAGGGTGAGGCTCAGTTTGTCGGCGGCGATGGTATCGGTGAGGAAGAAACTACCGCTGCGGATGCGTCCGGAGAGGTCCACGCGCACGTCGAAGGGCTCGCCATCTTCCTCACCCCCGGTGACGCCATCGCCGAAAGCGCCGACGCCGGTAATGCTGCGGTCAGGGTTGATGTAGCCGAGTTCGCTCGATTGGGCGAAGCCGATGCTGTTGTAGTCGTATGCAGCGCCGATGGTGAACTGGTTACGGAATTTTGGGGTTTCGGCGAACCAACTCACCTGGCCGGAGAGTCCGGCGTTGCGCTGGTGCGATGCGCTGCGATTGAGCAATCCATTGCATTTCTCGGCGGGTTCGTCGCGTAGAAGGGCGTTGCCGATGCAGCGCCAGAAGGGGAAGGGCGTGTTGCCGGCGTTTTCTCCGGAGGTGGGGAAGCCTGTATAGCCCGCCGCGGCGAGTGCCGCGCGTTCGGCCGCGGTTGGCTGGTATACATTCTGATCGAGCGAGTCTTCGTTGATATCGCCGTTAAGGGTGATGGCGCGGATATGGCGGAAATAGGCGTTGCTCGAGAAAGTGACGTTCGGAGAAAAAGAATGCCGCAGCGTGTAGTTGACGAAGGGGGAACGGTTGGCGGTGACATCGGGCTTTGTGTAGATGCTGCGGTAGTCGCGTTCCAGAAGCCGCTGCTCCTGCAATCCGTTTCCGATGAGCGCGTTGTTGGCATAGGCCAGAGAAAGGCCGAAGGCTGTGCGAGCCCCGTTCCAGCCGAGCTTACCGAAGAACTGGCGCACATTGGAAGGGGAGGAATCCCGCCATCCGTCTTCAAAGAACATGTCGCCGGCGAGGAACCAGTGCAGGCCGTTATCGGCCGAGCCGCCGTGTTCGAAGCTGGCCGTTTTGCGGCCGAAGCTGCCGCCGCCAAGCTGGACTTCGGCGCCGGGGTTGCTGACACCGTCCTTTGTGCGCAGTGAGAGCGCGCCGCCGAGCGTGTTCAGTCCGAACAGGGGATTCGAACCGGGAATGAGCGCCACCTCCGAGATGACGCTGCGCGGAACTAAGTCCCAACTGGTGACGTCACCGAATGGCTGATTGAGGCGTACTCCATCCAGATAGACTGAAATGCCCTGCGGAGTGCCCAGGAGCGGAGACGCCGTGAAGCCGCGATAATTGACATCGGGCTGCCACGGATTGCCTTGGATTTCATTGATGAAGACGTTATTGAGGCGGCGGTTGAGGAAATCGGAGAGGTCTAGCGCGCCGCTTGCTTGCAGTTCGCCGGCGGTGGCGGTTTGCACTGGGGCGGGAATTTCTTCGATGGGACGGTCGAGTCCGGCGAGGGGCGTGGTGCTGACCACGGAAACAGAGAACGACGGTGCGCCGATCTGGAGGCGGATGTCTTTGGAAAGCGATGATGCGCCTAGCTCGAGTGCTTCTTCGTACGGTACGAATCCGGTTGCGGCAATGTGGAGACGATAGGCGCCGGGCTCGAGATTGGATAAGGTGGCGGAACCGTCACTGGCGGTACGAATGGGGCGGCGTGCGCCGGTGGCAGGGGCTTCCAACCAACCGGAGGCGCGCACAGCGGCGCCAGACGCGTCTCTGACTTGCAGGCGGATTTCGCTACCCCATGCGGCGCCGGCGGAGCATATCGCAGCCAACCACAGGATGCGGACAAGAACGGCCATTGGTTGTATATTCCGCCGGCCGTCAATTTGTTCAGTTTATTTTTGTTGAGGTAGGGAAAAACGGCCGGAGGCGCTGGAGACAACGCAGCCGGCCGTTGACGATGTTTGCCGGACGATTAGAAGTGAATGCGCCCGGTGTATTGGAACTCGCGGCCGCGGTTGATCTGATTGGTGGTGCGGCCGAATGTCGCGGCAGTGAAGTTGGTCGCCGGGTCGTTCGGAACAAAGCTGTTGGTGATGTTGTAGGCTTCGAGGCGAATTTCGAAGCGGACACGTTCGGTGATGGCGAAGTGCTTGCTAAGGGTGTTGTCGAGGTTCCAGTTGCGGGGCCCCGTGAGATCAGGATACTGCCAGGGATTGGAGCGAGGCGTGTAGGCCGGCTGGCGGTTGAAGCCCGACAGGTCGAACCAGCGCGTTTTGTCCCGGTAGACCTCAGGCGTGTCCTGCGGACCCAGTTGCACCGGGAATCGGAGGTAAGCACCCGAGTTGTAGAACAGCAATCCGCTCATGGACCAGCCGCCGAGGATCGCGTTGGTTACCGGATGCGCCGTGTTCAGGAATTTGCGGCCCCGGCCGAAGGGGAGTTCCCATGTCGCCGCGCTGGAAATGCGGTGCCGCGGATTATTGCTGTCGAGCATGTCGAACTGCTGTGCGTACTCGGTGATGTCGTTGAAGAAGTAGCTGGAGCGCTCGCGGTTGAAGTTGTACCCGACAAGGAACATGAGCCCGTTGGTGAAATTGCGCTGGAGTTTCACCTGGAGGGCGTGATAGCGATTCTTCACACCGCTGGTGTTGAATTGGGTGAGGTCGAGGTAGTGGGGATACGGCCGGAGCAGGCTGCCGCGGCTCACGGTGCGCTGATTGCGCAACTGGCCGGGGAAGGTTTGCGGCGTGAGGTATCCGAAGAACGGATTGGGCACGGCCTGATCGACCACGGCCTTGTGCGTATAAGCGAGGTTCGGATCGGCGAGGTTGAATCTTCGATTGAAGGGAAGATCGTGGCCTAAGTTGGTGAAGTAGGTAATGTCGGCGTGGATTGCCCCGGGCAATTGGCGCTGGAAGGATACGTTGATGCGGTCATTGACGCCCGTGCGGAGATCCTGCATGTTCCAATCGGCCTGGCTACCGAGGCGGGTGTAGATGCCGAGGCTCTTGCCGACGGGCGGAATCAAGGGATTGGAGTTGGCCGGGAAGGGATCGCTGATCCGCGCCTGCGGAACGCCCTGTAGCACAGGGGCTACGGTGGTGATGGCTCCGAAGCCGGCATAACGGGAGTCGGCCGCACCGAGGACGTCGGTGACGAGCAGTGGAGGAATGACGTAACGGGCAAAGCCGGCGCGAATCGACATCTGGTCGCTGAGACGGAGGGCGAAGCCGATGCGCGGCATGAATACTTTCTTGTTGCTATCCCACATGCTTCGCGGATTGGATCCGCCGGCGAACGCCCACGGACCGGTGAAGTTGTACGGCTGGCCACGCAGGGTGGCGATGTCGGCGGGAATCGGGGGAGGCGTGCGCTGCATATCGGGAATCGGGGCGGTAAGATCGAGCGGGCGGGAGACGCGGTCGAGCGGGTCGTACACACCCGTTTCGTACTCGTAGCGCAACCCCATATTGATGGTAAGGTTGCGGTTCACTTTGAAATCGTTGTGGACGAACAGGCCGTAAAATGTGGAGCGTGGTTGCTGTAGCGGGATGTGCTGGGCCATGGAATCCTCGCCAAGCGCCCCGAGCAGAAAAGTGGCCCAGGCATCGCCCCGCAGTCTGGTGTTGGGCGCCTGGAAGGTGTCGGCGGTGAGCGCGGGGCCGAAACGGAAGTTCATCAGATTCGGGCGCACGGAACTGCCGCGTAAGAGCCGGCTCTCGCCTCCAAATTTGAAGTAGTTGCGGCCGATGTTCTTGGAAACGCGTCCGCTGTAGTTGTAGCTTTCCGGATGCTGGTACCAATAGCCTCCTTTACCGAAGCTGGCAGTCCCGACGCCGGAGACAATCAGGTTCGGGTAGTAGACCGCAGGGATGCCCGGCAGGTAAGACTGAAACCATTTATTCGGCCAGAACTGTTCGAGACCCGACGCGCCGATGGCGGTCGGGGAGTCGAAATCGTCGTTCAGGCTGGCGTAGCTCCAGCGGAAATTGACGACCGTGGATGCATTCATGGTCCAGACGGCGTCGGCGGCGATGTTGCGGGAGTTCATGACTCCACCGTTGTCGTCTGTCATGGCGGGGGAGTTGTTGGGAGTGTAATTGTTCTGGCTAAGGTCGGTACGGAAGCGGCTGTAGCGGCCGAAGACCTTCCATTTGTCGTTGACGTTCCAGTCGGTGCGGTTGTTGAAGTTCCAATTGTAGAGATACCAGAAGTAGGCCTGCTTGTAGTTCTGCACACCGGTGATATTGTCGCCGGGGTTGTTCGGCTGCCAGATGTCTTGCAGGAAGCGGGCCGAGAGTGGATCGATGCGGGATCGCGGAATGATGTTGCCGGCAAACGGGGTGCGGGAGGCCACGCCGGCCGCGTTGAGTTGAGTGGTGAAGGGATCGAAGATGGCGCGGAGTCCACCGTCGGGATTGAACGAGCGGGAGAAATCGCCCTGACGTTCGAGATCGGTGGGCAGTGTCATGATGGCGTTGCGGGGATCCTTGGTGGCCCAGCGTTCGAACGAAACAAAGTTGAACAATTTGTTCTTGACGATGGGATTGCCGAGAGTGCCGCCGTAGATGTGGTTGCGAACGAGATTCTTGGCGCGAACCACGGAATTGGAAACGGCGTTGAGGGCGGGGTTTCGGCCGAAGTAGTAGGCGGTGCCGTGATATTCGTTGGTGCCGGATTTCACGGAGAGGGTGAGCACACCGCCGGCGCTATGTCCGTATTCGGCGTCGACGGCGTTCTGCTGCACGGCCACTTCCTGCGTGGCATCCATCGGTGGGGCATAGGAGCCTTTGTAGCCCAATTGCAGCGGCGCGCCATCCAGTTGGAGTTCGTTGCGGGTGGAGGTGGATCCGCCGACATCCATCTGGCTGGAGGACCACATGTAGAAGGGATTGCGGGTGGCGAGATTGCTGGTGTAGCGGTTCACCACGGCGGGGTCGAGCAGGACCAGCGTGAAGGGATTGCGAGCCAAGACGGGGAGTTCGGTGAGCATTTTGCGGTCGACGGTGAGCGACATGGTGGAGGTGTTGAATTGGACCTCGACGGCTTGGGTGGAGACATTGACGGTTTCCACCATCCCTCCGACGCGGAGATTGGGGTTGACCGTGACATCGCCGCGGGTCTGGACGAGGATATTCTGCTGCACGAACTTGCTGAACCCCTGCATTTCCGCTGTCAGTTCGTAGGTGCCTGGATCGACGAAATCGAAGAGGAATTGTCCGCTTGGATTCGTCGTGCGGGTCACTTCCACGCCCGTGTTCTGGTTACGAAGGTGTACGGTGACGCCGGCAATCACGGCGCCGGTGGAATCGGACACAGTGCCTTGCACTTTGGCCCGATAGTCTTGCGCGAGCAATAACGTGGCGCAGAGAGAAAGCACGAATAGCAGTCGAAGCCGCTCCATGAGACGGAACCTCCATTGGCAGTGAAGATGCCCGGCGGGCAAGCGCCGATTGAGGAGAAGGTATACTGCTTGCGCGCCGGAGTCAAGCGTGGATGGGCGTGCGGGCAGGCGTACCGCTGTTTTGCAGTTTCGTTTCCGATGGTCCACCTGCTATACTGTGGATTACCCCCACGCCCGACGTGCTTGGGAGTACTGTGGACAGGTGGCCGAGTGGTTAATGGCAGCAGACTGTAAATCTGCCGCTCCTTGCGAGCTACGGAGGTTCGAATCCTCCCCTGTCCACCAGCTATACTGAAAACGCCGGGCCGATGTAGCTCAGTTGGTAGAGCGCGTCCTTGGTAAGGACGAGGTCACCAGTTCAATCCTGGTCATCGGCTCCATTCCCTCCTCGAAACATTTCGCATTCTTTCGTGTTTGACCAATCGGAGGTTGAACCGAAACATGAAAAGAACAAAGCAAATCATCGGCGCCGCAGCCATCGTTTTGGCCACATTGACAGCCGCACTACCATCGCCGGCGCAGCCCGGTGGGCAGCGCGAGCGTATCGCGGAGAAAATGCTGGATCGCCGCATGGCGCATCTCAAGGAGGAGTTGAAGCTGACGCCGGAACAGGAGCCGGCCCTGCGGAGCATCTTCGAGAGCACCGCACGGCAAACCATGGAACTGCGCAAGAAGTATGGCAAGCAGAATAGAGACCAAGGTCCGAACGCCGAAATGCGGCAAGAGTTGCGCGCCATCCATGAGCAGACGCAGGAGAAGTTGAGGAGCTTACTGAACGAGGAGCAGCAGGCAAAGCTCCGCGAATTGCGCAAGCAGAAAATGGAGCAATTCCGCTCGCGGAAGAAAGGCTGAGGCGTCAGGGCAGGAAGTTCGCAATCGCTCCGCGCATTGCCTGAAGCGTGGCGAGGCGCGCCTGATGATGCGGCTCATGCGCGGCTGCCGGGATCATTGCTTTCCCAGCCGCGCGTGGAACCGCTTTGAGAATGGCGTCCACCTGGGCCTCGGTGCCATATTCGTCGTCCACACCTTGCATGGCGAATACCGGACATTGCACGCCGCGCAGCGTTTCGCACAGATTCCAGGAATCGAAAGACGGAGCGAGCCAAGTGCCGGCCCAATCCCAGAACAGGCGTTCCGTGTTCTCGCCATGATATTTGCGCAGCTTGGTGCGCATTCCCGCTACGTAAGCATCGACGGCGGCACGAATACCGGCACGCGTAATCGCTTCGACGAATACATGGGCGGATTCGGCGATGATGCCTCGTGGTGGTTGATGCGCCTTGAGCGCGCCATAGAGCAGCGCAATCGAGCCGCCGTCGCTATGCCCGATCAAGATACAATCCTCTACGTTGTGATGGCGGAGCAATTGCCCCAGGACTTCGGCTTCGCGATGCATGTATCGAGGGGTGCGCACTTGCGTGGGAGCGGGCGAGCGGCCATGTCCACACCGGTCATAGATGAGGGCCGGCATGTCCGCGGCCGCGGCGAGTTGTGCCGGGAAATCGCGCCACTGGCCCACGCTGCCGATCCCATGATGCAAGAAAACGAGGACGGGTTTGTTCCGGGGGCCATCGACCCATTCGACATATAAGGCTTCCACCGCCACTCACAAATTATAATCAGGTCGTGGATCCACGAATTCTCCAGCGGGCAACGGAACTGGCCTTGGACAATGTGCGCCTGTCGAAGGGTGGCCCTTTCGGCGCGGTGATCGTCAAGGACGGCTCCATTATTGCCGAGGCCGTAAACTTAGTCACGATGAACAACGACCCGACGGCGCACGCGGAGGTTCTGGCAATTCGCGAGGCCTGCCGGTTGTTGCAGACGTTTCAGCTTACGGGGGCTGAGCTCTACACTAGTTGCGAGCCCTGCCCGATGTGCCTTGGAGCGATCTACTGGGCGCGCCTCGACCGCGTGTACTACGCCGCGACGCAGGCCGATGCCGCTGAGGCGGGGTTCGATGACAGCTTCATCTATAGGGAAATCGCAGTGGCTCCAGCCAGCCGCGCGATTCCCATGATTCATCATCCGATACGGGAGGCCGGGTATCCTTTCGCGGAGTGGAAATCGAATCCCGGCCGCGTTGCCTATTGAAAGGAAATTCATGCGATCGCTGATCTGGCCTGTCCTGTTCTGCGCTGCCGGCGGCGCGATGCTGTTGCTTCGCTCGACGGCGCAGCAGCCCGTAGCCGCGCACGCGGATTCCGACCGACCCGCGGCGTGTTGCGCCTTCAAGATCACCTTCGGACAGAAGCGGCGTGTCTCCGGAATGAACTGGAGCGGAGGCGTTCGCGATGCGGCCCAGGTTCGACGTATTGCCGGGTGGCACCTGGACGACCAGGATACGCTCACGCCGCCGAATCGTTGGAGCGTCACACTGCGCGCCATCGGCAACCTGGTTCCACCGAAGGGAGTGATTGTGGACATTCTGACGCCTCCCGAGCAGCCTGTCACGTTCTTTACCCGCACCGGCGATGTTACCTTCACACCCGCGGCGATCCCATATGGAATTGCGTATGAGCCGCCGCAGTACAACGGCGATGTGACCATCGAGCGGGTACCAGTGCCGGTGACTCCCACGACGGCAGAATATGAGGATGACGATCCGTCAATTCTGCGGTCGAGGAACGGGCGGTATTGGATGGCATGGGTTGGATACAAGACACGCGCCCAGAATCAATTCACGCTCACCGGAGCCGATGAAGTATTCGTTTCCCGCAGCGTGGATGGCGCAGCGTGGTCCGCACCGGAGGCGATTACACCGCCGGGAGATCATTTCCGTGTGCAACTGGCCGAGGATGGACAGGGACGCATCTGGGCCATCTACGGGCTCCAGAAGAAGATGGAGTCGGGGAATTTCGATTTGTTCGCGAAGGTATGGGACGGGAAGCAATGGTCTGCCGAACAGCAGTTGACCAGCAACGCGAACCCGGATGTGTTCCACAAAGCCGTGTCCACGCGGCAAGGCGCAATTTATCTCACGTGGATGGGATTCCGCGGGCCGAGCGGGCAGAGCGACGTGCTGCTGAAGGTCCACCAGAACGGCGCGTGGAGTAATGAGCTGAATGTCAGCGCGTCGCCGGAAGACGATTGGGAGCCTGCGATCGCGGTCAGTGCGAACGGGCAGGCGCACATCGTGTGGGACAGCTATCGCAAGGGCCGCAATGCGGTGGCTTCCTATGACGTGATGATGCGTAGCGTGCAGGGTGTGACATTGGGCGCGAGTAAAGCGGTGTCGGAGACGGCGTTCGCGGAGATGCGTGCCGATGTCGCCGTGGATGGCGCGGGGCGGGTGTGGGTAGTGTGGGAAGAAGGCGGAATCAATTGGGGGAAAGACACGGGGTACGAAAATCCGAAGCATCGCATCCGGTTGCGCAAGGGTGGTTACGAATTATACGGACCGCCGAACTCGGCCAAGGCTCTGTACCGGCGGCCGCGGGTTGCCGTGATCGCGGGCGGGTCGCAACAACAGCCCGTGGATTTAGCCACGGCGTATCCCGATGGGTTGCAGAAGAACACATGGCAGAATCCACGCCTGGGGGTGGATGGATCGGGGAAAGCGTGGGTGTTTCTGCGTCATCAGACCGTTCCAATGGGCCGCTTTGCGGGACACATGTTCGATTATTACGCCACGACTTTGACCGGCGAAGGGCCTGCGCAGAAATGGATGCGTCCCGCGCTGGTGCCGCTGACGACAGGCCGGCAGGACACGGTTTTATCGGTGGCGGCGGGTCCCGGCATGGGGCTTACGGTTGCCGCGGTGGGCGATGGCCGCCGGTTGCCGGTGGGATTGCCTGAAAATCACGAGGTCACCGTGGCGCAGTTGGATCCGGCCGCGCTCGACCGGCGTGAACCGGCGCTGGCGGCGTTCCAGGCCTCGCCGGAAGGGCAGGTGCCGGTTACGCATCCGGAAGAGGCGGAAGAGGTGCGGCGGATTCGCGCCTATCGCATTGCGGTGGATGGGAAGCGATACAAGATCATACGCGGCGATATTCACCGGCATACCGAGATTTCCATGGACGGGGCGCTGGATGGCAGCCTGTGGGATCTCTACCGTTATTCGCTGAACGCCGCCGCGTTCGATTACATCGCGGTCACGGATCACAATTACGGAGCGTGGCTCGACACGGACGAACCCGAAGGCCGGAACACCGACGATACGTATCAGTTTTGGAGAACGCAGAAATCGGCGGATATTTTCCATGTGCCGGGCCGCTTCACGCCGCTTTATGGTTACGAGCGGTCCATCAATTTTCCCTTGGGGCATCGCAACATCGTGCATGTGCGGCGCGGAGTGTTCAGCTATCGCGTCCCGCGCCTGCATATCAGCGAGCGTCCGGAGTGGATCGAAAAGGACGCACAGGGATTGTGGGCCTATCTGCGCCGAACCGATGGCGTGGGGATTCCACATACTTCGGCCACGAGCATGGGAACGGATTGGCGTCTGCGTGACGATGAGGTGGAGCCGGTTACGGAAATCTATCAGGGTGACCGCAATGCGTATGAGGATGAGGGTCAGCCTCGGGCGGCGTTGCAAGACGCCACTGGCCCCGGAGATGCGGGCCGGCAACCGTTCCAGAAGGGGCTGGTGTGGAATGCGCTGGGTGTGGGCTATAAGATGGGATTCATCGCTTCGAGCGACCACTATTCCACGCACATTTCCTACGCCAACCTTATTGTGCCGGAGGGGGTCACCACGCGCGACGATGTGCAGGAGTCATTACGGGCGCGGCGCACGTATGCTTCCACGGACAACATCATTGTCGATTTTCGCGCGGGCAACGTGCTACAGGGCGGTGAATTGACGGCGGCTTCCTCGCCCGTGTTCACGCTGCGTGCCGTGGGTACCGCACCGATTCTGCGTTACGAGATCATCAAGAACAACACGGTGGTTTACAGCGCGGCTCCGGGAGCCGATGCCACACTCACGTATCGCGACGATGCGTTCCGGGAAACCGGTATGAAGGAGACGTCGCAGATTCGCGACTGGACGAAGCCGGAAACCGGAATTCGTCCGCGTGCCAAACAGCCGGCGGCGTATTATTACGTGCGGATCATTCAGAGCTACAGTGCCGCGGAGCCGAACGCCGAAGGCGAAATCGCCTGGAGTTCACCGATCTTCGTGCACTACGGAAACTAACGGGCGCCGACGGCCACCACATGGCCGCGTGTGTGAAAATAGAGCACACCTTCGGAAATGGCAGGAGTGGAGAGCACGGTTTCCCCCATCGGATTCTTTCCCAACAGTTCGAATGTTCGGCCGTGTTTGACTACGTAGGTTTCGCCCTCTTCACTGGTGACGTAGATGCGTCCACCCGCCGCCACCGGCGATGAGGTGAATCCAGTGGCGCCGGCGCCCAGACGCTGTTCGTAGAAGCGTTCGCCGGTTTTCGCATCGTAGGCCTTGAAGATTCCCTGACTGGTACATGCATAGGCGATTCCCTGGTAAACAACCGGAGTCTGAAGGTAGGAACCGTTGCGCTCCTGGGTCCAGGCGATGCCGCTACTGGAGGTGGCGCCTTCCGGCGGCGATATATCGCCCGAGGCATCGGGGCGAATGGCATAGAGCGGCGCTTTGCGCCCGTGGGCATTGGCTACGTAAATCAAACCATCGGCGAGAAAGGGAGTGGGAACGGGAACATCGCCACCGGAGCGCAGGCGCCAGAGTTCCTTGCCGGTACGGAAGTCGTAGCTGACAATCCAGGGGTAGCCGTTAAGCACCACCTGGGTGCGTCCGGCGGTACGAATGACTCCGGGAGTGCCCCAACTTCCCACGGAAACATCCCCGCGCGGCACACGCCATAACTCACGTCCGTTGCGGGCATCGAAGGCCGCGGCAAAGCTGTCTTTCTTTGAGTCGTTCTGTACGAGGATGGTGTCTTCGAACAACGTTGGCGAACTGGCGAAGCCCCAGGAGAGATTGCGGTCGTCGTAAGGCGTCATGTCCATCACACCGAGATCCTTCTTCCACAGCAACTTCCCGTCCAGTGAATATGCGTAGAGGCCTTCGGAACCGAAGAAAGCCACCAACCGCTTGCCGTCCACCGCCACAGTGGTGTTGTCGTGCGTGGCCTTGGTGTGGCGCTTCACCTTCGGCGCGCCGCGATGCGCGGTGTGTTTCCATATCTCTCGCCCCGTGCGTTTGTCCAGGCAATAGACTACCCAAGACTGTTCCCCGGTATCGTCCGCCGAATCGCCCGCGCCGTACAGTCCAATCTTCAGCGGGGCGGAGCCTTTCGCACTGATGGCCGTTGTGACGTACAAGCGGCCGCCATGGATGACAGGACTGGAGTGGCTCAAGCCCGGCAGGGCGGTCCTCCACAGAATATTGCGAATTGCCCCTTCGGCTGTGTCGGCGTTCCAGGACGTGGGCGGATCTCCGTCGCCGATGCCCGTTGCGCCCGGGCCACGATAGGAAGGCCAGTCGGCCGCTCCGATACAAAAGGCAAGGCAGCAAAAGAGAACCAGCAGCATCCGCGACATGCTGCTTACTGTAGCGAAATTTGCGGTTAGGCGGATACGCCGGTGCTGACCCACTGGCCGGTTCTGCCGCTTTCGAGCACGGCTTCACAAACCTTCTGCGTTTGCAGGGCATCGCGGAAGTTGGGCTGCGTGTGCTTGCCCGATTCGATGCCGCGCACGAAGTCGGCAAGGGCGTTGATAAATGTGTGTTCGTAGCCAATGACGAGGCCGGGAACCCAGTAGCGATCCATGTAGGGATGCTCGCCGTTGGTGACGTGGATCCTGCGCCAGCCGCGCACATGGGATTCCGCGGTTTCGCCGGAGGATTGCTTGTACTCGAAGAAATCGAGGTATTCCATTTCTTCCAGATTGAAAGCGATGCTGCCGTCGGCGCCGTTCAGCTCGAATGTCTTGAGGGCTTTGTGGCCGCGGGCGTAGCGCGTGGATTCGAACAAGCCAAGCGAGCCGTTGGCGAACTCGCAGATGAACAGACAGGCGTCGTCGATGCCCACTTTTTCCACTTTGCCGGTGAGCACATGCGTGCGCTCCTTGATGAAGGTTTCGGTTTTCGCCGTCACGCGCGTAATGGGGCCGTTCAGCCACATGGCGGTGTCGATGTTGTGGGCCAGCAGATCGCCGGTGACACCGGAACCCGCTGCCGCGGCATCGAGGCGCCACAGTCCAGCGCCGCCCTGCGGCAGGTCGGCGGAGATGGTCCAGTCCTGGAGGAAGTTACTGCGCATGTGGAACGGGCGTCCGATGCGGCCTTCGTCGATCAACTGCTTGGCCAGCGTGATGGCGGGCACACGGCGATAGTTGAACCACACCATGTTGGCAACACCGGCCTTTTCGACGGCTTCCACCATAGGTTCGGCTTCGGCCACGGTGCGCGCCAAGGGCTTTTCGCAGAGGATCATCTTGCCGGCTTTGGCGGCGGCGATGGCAATCTCCTGGTGGGTGTCGTTGGGAGTACAGATGTCGACGACATCGACGTCCGGCGCTTCGATCACTTTCTTCCAATCGGTCTCGACGCGTGAGTAGCCCCAGTTGTCGGCGAAGGTTTTCACCTTCTCGGCGTTGCGGGCGCAGGCCACTTGCAGCACCGCACGGTGCTCCAGCGGAAAGAAATCGTTGAGCCGCTTGTACGCATTCGAGTGGGCGCGGCCCATGAACCCATATCCGATCATTCCAACCCGTAGCTGTTTCATCGAATGATTCTCCGCTCTATCCGAACTTGGCGACGAGGCCATCGACGTACTTCTTACAGGTTTCCGTGGCGGCCCAGGCATCGGGCCAGAAGCAGAGATCGATGGTCCACCAGTCATGGGAGACATTGGCGGCTTTCAATAGTTCGGGCATGATTTCGTCAAAGTTGAGTTGGCCCAGACCGAAGGGGGGGTGCGAGGAAGTTTCATCGTTGCCCTGCGCATCTTTATGGCAGGTGTTGTCGGAGTCGATGAGGTGGATGTGGTTAATGCGGCCACTGAGCTTGCGAATCAGCTCGACTTGATTCGGGAAGGTTTCTTTCTCGCCTTCCTGGCGGGCGCCCACCACGCCGACCATTTGACCGTGGCACGTATCGTACTGTAAACCGAAGTTGGCCCGGTTGACGGCATCGTGGATGCGGACGACGTCGGAGGGCTTGTTGAACGCGAAGCCCGGTTCAAACTCCCAGCAGATATACTGGCCATTGTCCGCGGCGATGTCGGCGCATTTCTGCCATGTTTTGACGACGCGGTCCATGGCGGTTGCGTAGTCCACCTCGCGATGGATCGTGGGAGGCTGCACGCAGTCGACACGGATTCCCTGGATGCCGAGGTCTTTGCAGAACTCGGAGTTCTTCCGGAATTCGGCGATATATTTCGATTGGTCGTCGGTGTTGATGAGCTTTTCCCCCCAGAGATTGGCGGCGATGCCGGAAAAGCTGAGGCCGTATTCCTTCATCTGGGCGACGAGTTCGGCGCGCTGCGATTTTTCGGGCATGGCGCCAGGCCATGCATCGTCTGGGCCGTTGGGGTTGCCCGGATTCGGATGGGGCGGGAATGCGCCCAACTCCACGCCGTCAAAGCCGAGTTGCTTCAACGTGGTGCAGACGGTTTTGAAGTCGATGGGGTTGCTCCCATAAGGGCCGATAGTGTAAGCCCAGGATCCGATCGAGATGCGTTTGCTCATAGGAATTCCAACTACTGATACTGCAAATCACGGGTAGAACGCAAGCTACCCCAGCAGTTCCTTGATCAGTTCGCCGCCGGTTTGAGAAAGCTGCTTTTCACGGCCTGCGTGAAGGAAGCGGAGCCGGTTGTCGTCGAGGCCCAACAGGTGCAGCAGCGTGACGTGGAAGTCCTTCAAGGGATGGACGGCTTCGACGGCCGCTCCGCCGGTTTCGTCCGTGGCGCCGATGATGTGCCCTGCCTTGACGCCGCCGCCGGCAAGCCAGCAGGCCATGGCGTTGGCGTTATGATCGCGGCCCCAAGCCTGTCCGCCGCGGCGGATACCGTTGTCGGGACTACGGCCGAATTCGCCAGCGCAGACAACCAGAGTTTCCTCGAGCAGCCCCGTGCGCTTCAGATCCTTGAGCAGCGCGGCAATGGGTTTGTCGATGGCGCGGATACGGGCGCCGTGGGCCTTTTCGATGTAGTCATGCGAATCCCAGCCCATGCAAATGACCTGGACGAACCGGACGCCCGCTTCGACTAGCCGTCGCGCCAGCAGGCAACGGCGGCCGTAGGCATCGGCTTCCTTGTCCGGCCCCCCGATGCCGTACATTTCCAAAGTCTGCCGGCTCTCCTTGGTGAGATCGACCACTTGGGGCATTTCCGCCTGCATGCGAAAGGCGAGTTCGTAACTCTCGATGCGCGCGGCGAGATCGCCATGCTCTTTGTGCTGCGCCTGATGCAACTTGTTGAGTGCGTTGAGCAGATCGAGATTGGCGCGCTGGCGCTCTTTGGTCACGCCGGCGGGAGGAGTCATATCGAGGATCGGCGTGCCTTCGGGCCGCAGCGGGGTGCCCTGATAGTGCGCCGGCAGATAGCCGTTGGACCAGTTCGCCGCGCCGCCTTGCGGATAAGCAACGTCGGGCAGCACCACGAACGCGGGCAGGTTTTCGTTTTCCGTGCCCAGCCCGTAGGATACCCACGCTCCAACGGCTGGGTCGCCGCCGAACTGTGTACCGGTATTGAGGTGATAGAGGGCGGTCGGGTGATTGACGCTTTCGGCACGCAGACCGCGGTAGAAGCAGACGTCGTCAACGACGGTGGAGAACTGCTCAAAGAGCTTGTTGATCTCGATGCCCATCTTGCCGGCACGGCGAAACTCGAAGGGGCTGCGCACGTAATAGCGCTCGCCGGTGTTCATGTTGGCTTCGAACTTCGTGCGCTCCTTCTGGAACTTGGTCATGTGGAGCTGTTCGAGCTTCGGCTTCGGATCGATGGTGTCGATGTGGCTGGGGCCGCCTTCCATCAGAAGGAAGATGCATCGTTTCGCCCTGGCGGCGAGATGGGGCTTTTTCGGAGAGAGTACGCCCGCCCGCGCGGCATCCTGCGAAAGCAATGCCGTGAGAGCGATAGAACCCAGCCCGGCGGTGCTGTCGAATAAGAATCGCCTGCGGTTCATGGCTGTGCTCCTAGTAGACATAAACAAACTCGTTGCTGTTGAGCAGAACCAGTGCGAGATCTGCCAGGGCTCTTGTGGACGGTGCGACATCGCGTGGCGAGAGATTCTCCTCGTAGGGCGCGGGGTCTTCCAATTGCACAAACGACGACTTCTCGCCAGTCAACTCGCTGGTGATGGTGTGTACGATCGGTTTCTTCTCCGCTTTCGCGGGAGGCGGCGTGGCTTTGTGGTAGTCCGTCTGGCGAGTGAGATGGGCAAGCGAGAGCCGCTTCTCCTCAGGCGTGGGTGTGCGGCCGTACACCAGCCGGAAGGCGCGGTCCACCTGCGCGGACGGAGTGTTTGCTTCGCGTTCGAGGCGCACGGCCATGGCGAGAGCCATGTCATGCACGAACTGGCCGTTGAACAACGCGAACGCCTGCGTCGGGACAGTGGATGTTTCACGCCGTTCGCAGGAAAGATCCAGGCTCGGCCCGTTGAAGACATCCACCATCGGATCAATCAGGCTGCGCTGCTGGAAGGTGTAAATGGTCCGGCGGTTACGCTGCCGCTTGAGCGGAGACGGGTGATAGGCCGGCTGCAAGGAACCCATCGCGTGGCGCGGCTGGCGCACCACGTCTTCATTGATCTGCGGAAATACGCCGGGACCGCCGGATTCGAGACTCAACTCACCGGAAACCGCGAGGATACTGTCGCGCAGCACTTCGGCTTCCACGCGGCGCGGGGGAAACGCGGCCAGCAATTCATCGGCGGGCCCGCTGGCGCGGCGGTAGGCATCGCTCGTCATGATGAGCCGGTGCATGGCCTTCACGCTCCAGCCCTGCTCGATGAAAACGGCGGCCAGCCAGTCGAGCAGTTCCGGATGCGAAGGCTTGGCGCCCATCTTGCCGAAATTGTTCGAATCGGCGGCAATCCCCTTGCCGAAGTGATATTGCCAGATGCGATTCACCATCACGCGCGCGGTGAGTGGATTCTTCGCATCGGCGATCCAATCGGCAAGCCCGAGCCTGCGGCCGGCGATGGTGCGTGGAATCTCAACCGGATTTCCCACGACGGCAATCACCCCCGGCTCCACCTTGTCGGCAGGGGATTGCACATTGCCTCCGGGAAGGATGTGCACGGAGGGAGGGCGGTATCTTGCCAGTGGCGGATACTTGATGTTCTGGCCACCGTCGGTGAAGCCGTCCATCGGACCACTGGAGACGCTGAATGCCTTGGCTTCGAAGCGATCGAGGGATTCCTTGTAAAGCTGCATGTGCTTCTGATAGAGCTTAAACTCTTCGTACTCCTCCCCCTTCAGTTCGCTCTGGCGCGGCTTGAGGCGATCCAGATTCGCTTGCGTCTGCGCGGCAATGGCCTGCAAGTTCGATTTACCGAGTGCGAGATCGTTGGTGTTTTCGCCGCGGAGAAACGGCACCTTCGGCCGCGCAAATTCGGTGGTCGCAAAGACGGCCTGCATCTGGTAGTACTCTTTGGTCGGCAGTGGATCGAACTTGTGATCGTGGCAGCGGGCGCATCCCAACGTCAAGCCAAGGAATGTCTGCCCGACCGCGTTGGTCACATCATCCAGAAACATCTGCCGCGTGACGGCCTCGACGGACATCGCCGTGTGCTCCCAGGGACCGGCGCGGAGGAAGCCCGTGGCGATACGGTATTCCCCGTTGGCCGGGTCGATTTCATCGCCGGCGATCTGCTCGCGGATGAACTGGTTGTAGGGTTTGTCGCTGTTGAAGCTGCGGATGACATAATCGCGATACCGCCAGGCGTTGGGGCGCTCAAAATCGTTGGAGTAGCCGCTGGTATCGGCGTAGCGAACGACATCCAGCCAGTGGCGGCCCCACCGCTCGCCGTAACGGGGCGAGGCAAGCAGGCGGTCCACCAGACGGGCATAGGCATCGGGGCGCTTGTCATTGACGAAATTCTCCACATCTTCGGGAGAGGGGGGCAGGCCGGTGAGATCGATGAAGGCACGGCGGATGAGGGTTCGTGGACTGGCCGGCCCTAAGGGCTTTACGCCTTTCGCCTGCATCTTCGCGTTCAGGAACGCATCCACCGGATTCCCTATGCCAGCGCCTGGTACTGCCGGTTTCTTCACGGGTTGGAATGCCCAGAGATCTTCCGGCCTGTAGTTCCATTTCTTCTCGGCGGCCGCGGTGGTCCAGGGTGCGCCACCGTCAATCCACTGCCTGACAGCCGCCAGAACGCCGGCAGGAAGGCGTTTCTGCGCGCCACCGGGCGGCATCTGTAGATCGCCCTCGCCGGCCATCGCCCTATAGAGAAGACTGGCAGAGCCGTTGCCGGGGATAATGGCCGCGCCGCGGGCTCCGCCCTGAAGCATCGCTTCGCGCGTGCGAAGGTCGAGTTTGCCCATCACTTGCCCATCGCCGTGGCAGCCCTGGCAATCCTTCTTGAGCGCGGGCTGCACCACATCGCGGAACAGTTCCACCGGATCGGCGGCGGCGAGCGAGGACACCATGGCGAGGAAGAGGGATGCGCGCATAGGGGTCAGCCATATTGTATACAATTTCTATGCCTAGATCGATCCTCAGCGATGGGGTCTACAACCGTTTGCTCCAGGCGATTCTCACCGGGAAATACAAACCAGGGATGGATCTGCGGGAAGAGCGTATTGCGGCGGAATTCGAGGTCAGCCGGACACCGGTGCGCGAAGCTTTGCGAAAACTGGCTGAGGAGGGTTTCGTTGCCTACGTGCCACATCGTGGAGCACGGTTGATCACGCCCACGGCGGAACTGGCGCGCGAGATTTTCCAGATTCGCGAGGCGCTGGAGGCAGTGGCGGCCCGGGAAGCCGCTACCCGGATGTCCACCGACCGGCTCAAGAAACTGAGGGCGCATTTCGAATCCATCCGGCCGAGTGTGGCCGCCGGCGATTGGAAGGATGTCGGTGACCGGCTGCACGATGAGATTTTTGCCGCTTGCGGGAATGCCCGCTTGCAACAATTGGTGAGCGTGTTTCGCGGCCAGATCCACTGGTTGCAATCCATCTCCAGCAAGATGCCGGAACGGATGCAAAGCGCATTCCGGGAGCATGAGAGTGTGCTGAGCGCGCTGGAGTCGCAGAATGCGGATTGGGCGGAAAGCGCCATCCGCGCCCACATTCGGAACACACTGGCGGATTTGCTCCGGTTTCTACAGTAGCGGAGGCCCCCCTCTAGTGGACTTCCATCAGAAGGAACTGTAGTTGTCCTTGCCGTTCGATTAACAGCGCGATCGGGTTCGACAGGGGAATCGCATCGAGCGCCGCCTTCAGGCCGGCGATGTTGCGTACGGGCAAGTTGTTGCACTCGTAGATGACGTCGCCGGGCAATAATGTCTCGGAGATTTCTGCCGCCGTCGACGCCAGGCCGGCAACGACGACACCGCTCAGCCTCCGCAGCGGGGGCAACAGGGGAGTCACCTTCTCGTCCAATTCCACAACCATGGCGCCCAACCGGGGCACGTTGGAATCGCGGCTGAGCAGCGAAAGGATGCGGTCCGGATCGCGCGGCCGCTCGAGGACGGCCATCTTCTTTTCGAGCTTTCGATCGCCACGCAGCAATTCGACGGTGACAGTCTGATCCGCGCTTTGGTAGATGTTCACGCCGAACTGGCGGGCGTTTTCCATCGTCTTGCCATTCAAAGTGAGGATGATGTCCTTGATGGCAAGGCCTGCCGATTCGGCCGCGCTGCCAGCGGCGACGTCGGCCACGATGACACCCCAATCCTGCTTTAGGCCGAGGGCTGTGGCCAGTTGCGGGGTAATCGTCTGCGCCACCACCCCAACCTGTCCACGGCGAACACGGCCCGATTTGCGGATCTGCTGGTATACGGTGTTGACGATATTACTGGGAACGGCGAACCCCAGCCCTTCGCTGCCACCCGATTGCGTCAGGATGAAGGTGTTAATGCCGCAGATGCGCCCTTCGGCATCGAGCAACGGGCCCCCGCTGTTTCCCGGATTCACCGGCGCATCGGTTTGTATGTAGATCATGGGATCGTCGGGACGAATCTGCCGTGCCACGGAGCTGACAATCCCCATCGAAAGGGAGCTGTCCAACCCCAACGGGCTACCGGCAGCGAAGACGAAATCGCCCTGGTGAATCTGCTCGGAGTCGGCAAACTCGATGAATGGCAGATTGCGCTCGGCGATCTTTAGTACGGCAATGTCGGTCTCACGGTCGAGCCCCACCACTTCGGCGGACACTGCTTTGCCGGAGGGCTTGAGAACGGATTGAAACCGGTCGCGCTCGGCGGCCCGTTGCGGCAGCGTTACCTGCACACTGCGTGCTGTGCCGACCACGTGGGCATTGGTAATGATGAAGCCCTCGGGGTCGACAATGACGCCCGATCCCGTGCTGCGGTTCGATTGCAACTGAAGCACCGACCGCTCGCTAGCCGTGAAGCCCACCGAATGAACTTGCACGACGGCGGGCTCCACCCGTTCGGCGAGTTGCCGGATGGCGTTACTCACAGACCGTAAAGGATTCGATTGCGCGGCCGTCAGGCCGGGAAGTAGCAACAACAGATGGAGAGCACTCCGCATGAAACGATGGTAGCCGACATTCGGCCGCAGGTGACGTGCCAGCCGGAGCGAAGAGATGCAAGGCCGGAAGTACTAATAGACCAGCATGGCCGGATCGTTCTATTCCATTATTCGCTGTACGACGTTAGTCTGGTCGTAACCATCTTCAGCTTCCTTGCTGGGGGTACACGGGTTCCCAACTGGCGTAGATTCTTGGATTTGCGCCAGTCCAATGGATCCCTGGCAGGGGGTGGGGCGCCATGGAAACCGAGAGGTAGCTATGGCGCCTCATGGTTTATGGGGTAGGAGCGTATAAAGGGGATTGGCTGTTAGCAACCGGCTGCGGCCAGTTTCAGCTCGCGCTCTAAGCGGCGCGTGGCTCGCTCAGAGATCAAGTCGGCGACCTTAGTGAGGAGTTCGGGGACTTCCTGAGGTTCAATCAGGACTGTGCGTCCGCTACCCAATCGGCTATCTTCGAGGTGAGTGGAAATGATGGCTGTTGCCGGATGGTTATCCACCATACGTGCATGCGCGATGACTTTGAGACCTGCTTCCGGGGACTCCAAGTGCAAATCGCTTAGCACTAACTCATATTCGCGATCTTCCAGTTTAGCCACTGCCTCGGCTGCGGAGGCAGCCGAATCGACCCAGTAACCCCCTGCTTCCAGAAGGGTTTGCAGCGTAAGACGGGAGGCTGGACTGGCACTGACCAGTAAGACTCTGGCAAGGGAAACGGCCGTGGCTCGCATCAGGCGTGTCTGGCGGACGCCTTTTCGAATCTTAGGTACGAACTGGAGCGGTTTCACGGTTGTCTAAGAGCAGTGTAACCCGAAAAAAGGAATTTTGAACCCACAGATTTGCACCACTCTAGGGAACGGTACGTGATTTGCTTATGGGATAGAACTATTAGTACTAGATTGGATTAGACCTTAATTCTCCGCAGTGCCAAAGACACGCCGGAAGATCGTGTCTATGTTCCCCAGCTGACGATCCAGCGCAAAGGTGCGCTCCAGTTGTTCCTCACTCAGAAATGCACGGATCCCGGGATCGTTGGTAACCGCAGCCCGGAAATCGCCATCGGTCTCCCAGCAGTGCATGGCGTGGCGCTGCACAATGCGATAAGCCTCTTCGCGCAACATGCCGGCGGCGGCAAGATCGAGAAGGAGCTGCCCGGAAAACACTAAACCCTTTGTTAGCTCCAAGTTCTGGCGCATACGGTCGGGGAAAACGCGCATATTCTCGATCAACCAGATGGTCCGGTCCAGCAGGTAATCGGTGAGGATGCAGGAATCGGCCAGCACGACACGCTCCACGGAGGAGTGGGAGATGTCTCGCTCATGCCATAAGGCGATGTCTTCCATGGCTGGATGGACGTTGCCGCGGACCACCCGCGCCAAGCCGCAAATCTGTTCGCAGACAATCGGATTCTTCTTGTGCGGCATGGCCGAGGATCCCTTCTGCCCGGTGGCAAAGGGTTCGGAGGCTTCACGCACCTCGGTGCGCTGTAGATGGCGAATTTCGAGGGCGATTTTCTCGAGCGCCGCCGCGATGAGCGCCAGTGCGGAGAGAAATGCGGCATGCCGGTCGCGAGAGATGACCTGCGAGGCGATGGGTGCCGGCAACAATCCCAACTTTTCACAGATACGGGCTTCGGCGTCAGGACCGATATGCGCAAATACACCGACCGCCCCGGAGATCTTGCCATAGCGCATGTGTGCGGCTGCCTGGTCAAGCCGTTCGATGTTGCGCTGGATCTCGTCGTAATAGAGTGCCAGTTTCCAGCCGAAGGTGACCGGTTCCGCCTGAATGCCATGGGTACGGCCGATCTGCACAGCGTCCTTGAATTCGAAAGCACGGCGGCGCAGTACGCTTGCCAAGACATCGAGTTGCCGGCGGATCAACTCCGCCGACTGTTTGACCTGCAAAGCTTGCGCGGTATCGACAACGTCGTTCGAGGTCATTCCGTAGTGGAACCAGCGGGAAGCCTCGGCGTGTCCGGCCGCTTTCATGGATTCGGCCACGGCAGTGGTAAAGGCGATGACGTCGTGACGCGTTTCCCGCTCAATTTCGGCAATCCGCGCCGCGGTACAACTGGCGTGGGCGCGCAACAAAGCGGCTGCCTCAGGGGGTACGACGCCGGTTTCGGCCAAGGCCTCACTGGCTGCCAGTTCCACTTCCAGCCATTGCTTATATTTGTTCTCTTCGCTCCAGATTTGGCCCATCTGGGCGCGCGTGTAACGGGAAATCATAGGTCCAGGTTCAGGGTAGCAGGAAAGTCCGGGCCGCTTCAGTAGATGAACGCTTCGCTCTGCTTGCCGGGATCGAGCACCACCAGGTTAGCCGTATGCCTGCGCCCGGCAATCGCCTGAGCGGCCGTCAGCCGGACGATTTCCGGATGATTGTTGTGCTCGGACAAATGCCCCAGCATGAGTGTCGCCACGGAGGAATCCAGATGCTCCAGGATGAATTGGGAAACCAGATCGTTCGACAGGTGTCCACGGCGGCTCATCACCCGCTGCTTCACGCTCCATGGATATGGGCCCACCTTGAGCATGTCGAGGTCGTGATTCGACTCCAGCAGCAGGCAATGCGTGCCTCGGAGGTGAAAATGGATGGAATCGGGCAGATAGCCAAGATCCGTGGCAATGCCGATTTTCACCCCTTGGGCCTTGATGGCGAATCCCACCGGGTCGATGGCGTCGTGCGGAATGGAAAAACTCTGCACGTCAATGTCGCCGATGGTGAACGCAGTGCCGGCTTGAAAGGCCTCAAGCCTTGGTGTGTAACCGTCCCAATCGATGGCCTGCGCGGTTAATCGCGAAACGTATATCGGAATGTTCAGTTTGCGGGCGATGCGGATCAGCCCATTGACATGGTCGGAATGCTCGTGGGTAACGAGGATGGCATCGAGCTTTTCGGGATCTTCATCGATGTTGGCAATGCGGCGGAAGGTCTCCCTCCGGCTGAGACCGGCATCGACGAGGATACGAGTTTTCCCCGTGGACACGTAGGTGGAATTGCCGGAACTGCTGCTTGCTAAGGCGCAGACTTTGACGATGGCGAATTCCTCCTTTCCGTGACTCTACCATATAACCACAATTCCTTGTGGTTGTGGTTCTAGTTATCCTCTCTGACGTGGCCCAGTGGAAGATCATTCGTGGATGGACCAGAGGCACCAGATTTCTTATCGGTGTGCGAGAGAGTGCATCATTGGCAGGCGAAAGAATGCCGCGCCCCGTTCTCCAACCTGCCGCAATGCAGCCGTGCCCCCCAACAATTAGAGTCTGCTCTGCGGCCGGTTGTGCAGCCAGCAACCAAGGATACAGGAGCCATGCCGACATCGGCGGCGGGTGAGGTACAGGATTGGCACACTATCAAAGGCGCGGAATTGGGCAACTTCAGGCTTTCACCAACTCCAGGTAGCGCACTTCAGCCACCTCTTTGCCCTTCACCTCGAGTGCGCGCAGCGTAATCTTCGCGCGAGTCTTGGCAAGCTTGATTTTGCCGAGGCTGTAGCGTTTGAAATCCTTCACGTAGGATTCGCTGCCGCGATCGGTGCGGTCATGTTCCTTGCCGCGGAGCGGAACATCATGCGGCGCCGCAATCCGAGCCTGGAGCGCTTCGCCGGCGAAACTTAGTTCCACCAACGAGCCTTCGTCACCGTTATGGCAGGCATAGTAGATGGCGGCCTCGTACGTCCCCGCGCTGCCCACTTCGATGTCCCATGTCATGCGGTCGTCCTTCGAAACCCAGTGGGTGAAGAAGGAGGCGTTCGGGGCGCGGCCGCTGCGTTCGACACTGCCTTCCGGCACGCCATCGCGCGCCGGCAGCCGGGTCGTTTTGTAGTAGCCGACGGTAAACGGGCGATCGTCAGGCCCTTCGGGCAACACCTCCCGTGACCAGGAAGCGACAGCAG
The DNA here is from genome assembly GCA_964402295.1 of uncultured Candidatus Solibacter sp. GTDB lineage: Bacteria > Acidobacteriota > Terriglobia > Bryobacterales > Bryobacteraceae > CADEFT01. The sequence continues at coordinate 52,625 of CAYOBO010000031.1, forward strand.
CCTTCAGCTTCGCAGCCACTTCGGGATGCTGTGCGGCGACATCGCGTTTCTGGTTGGGATCCGCCTGCATGTCGAAGAGATGGCCTTCGGGATCGAGGCGGTATTGCTGCGTACGGACACTGACGCGGCGGTTCTGCACGGAAAATATCATGCGGTCGGGCCAGTTGGCGGATTGGCCGGTGATCAGGGGCTTCAGACTCATCCCATCGAGCGGCTTCTTCGCGGTGATGGGGATTCCCGCCATGTCGGTCAAAGTCGGATAGAGATCGATGGCCCCGGCAATCTGCGCGATCTTCGTGCCGGGCTTGATGTGCCCGGGCCAGCGGATAAACAGGGGCGAGCGCACGCCGCCTTCGTCGACCGTTCCCTTGCGCCCCTTCATGCCTCCATTCCAGCGCCAGCCATTGGGGCCGTTGTCGCTGAAGTACAACACCACGGTGTTGGCTGCTAGGTTGAGCTGATCCAGTTTCTTGAGGATACGCCCGACGTTCCAGTCGATGTTTTCCACCATCGCCAGCGCCGCGCGCGTGTGGGGAATGTCTTCGAGCTTCGGGTCCGTCGCACGAAGCTTCAGGTCTGCATCGGCGAACTTGCGGTAGTACTGGTCGGGTACCTGCATCGGGGAATGCGGCGTGTTGTAAGGGATGTAGCAGAAGAACGGCTTATCCTTGTTCTTCTCAATGAAAGCCATGGCGTGATCCGTCAGATCGTCGGTGATGTAGCCCTTGCCCTTGGTGAGTTCCCCGTTGTGATCCATTTCCGTGTCGAAGTACATGCCCCAGTGGCCGGAGGTGAAGCCGTAGTACTCCTCGAACCCACGAGCGTTCGGGTGATAAGGATGCTGCGTGCCGTTATGCCACTTGCCGAATGCTCCCGTCACGTAGCCGGCGGCCTGGAAGGATTGCGGCATGACCGTTTCATCCAGGTTGAGGCGCTCCGCACCGGTGGTGACACCGCGCACGCCGCCGCGCGGATGATAACGCCCGGTGAGGAACTCCGCACGCGTCGGAGCGCAGACAGGACAGACGAAGAACCGTTCAAACCTCACGCCATCGTGGGCAATCGAGTCGATGTTCGGCGTCGAGAGATTTGTGTTGCCGTGGACACTGAGATCGCCCCAACCCTGATCATCGGCGAGGATGATGA
>CAYOBO010000032.1:0-53653 GCA_964402295.1 uncultured Candidatus Solibacter sp.
TGCCGGGGCGGCAGGTGATGACGGACGAGGAGGCGCGGGCACTGGGAGTGAATCCGGGCTATTACAAGGATTGCGCCGATGTGGTGCTGCTCACTTCGCGCGGGGGAACGGCGTACGACCGGACCTTTCTGGAGGCGTTTCTGCGGCCGGGGCTGGGAGTGGAAAACTGGGTATCACGGAATAATTACCCGGCTTTGAATACAGTGGAAACGGGAAAAGACGAAATCTCGTTTTATACGCTGAGCAATTACGGGCAACCGGGGACGCATCTGCGGCGTTACTCGCTGCCAATGGACCGGTTCGCGTCGATCGGGGCGGGGTATGGCGGAGGGGAGGCGCTGACGAAAGCGCTGACATTCACAGGATCGCGGCTGATGCTGAATTACTCGACCTCGGCGCCGGGCGGCATCCGCACGGAGGTGCAGGAGGAGAACGGCAAGCCCATTCCCGGGTTTACGCTGGAGGACAGCGTGGAGACGATCGGGGACCAGATTGAGCGGGCGGCACGGTGGAAGTCGGGGTCAGACTTGTCGGCGCTGGCGGGGCGTGCGGTGCGGTTGCGGTTCGTGCTGAAGGATGCGGATATTTATGCGCTGCGGTTTGCCTAGCGGCTATACGGTTTTATCTTTGGCGTAACAGACATCGGCGATGGGGCAGGCGGCGCAGCGTGGCTTGCGGGCGACGCAGATGTTGCGGCCGAAGTGGATTAACTGGTGGCTGAAGAGAATCCAGCGCGATTGCGGCAATAATTTCATCAAATCCTGTTCGATTTTGACGGGATCCTGGTGTTTGGTGAGATCGAGGCGGTTGGCGATGCGCTGGACGTGGGTATCGACGACGACTCCGGCGGCGATTCCGAAGGCGGTGCCGAGGACGACGTTGGCGGTTTTGCGGGCCACGCCGGGAATGGTCAACATCTCGTCCATGGTGCGGGGGATGACGCCGCCGAAGTGTTGCTGGACGCGTTTGGCGGCTCCGATGATGGACTTTGCCTTGTTGTTGAAGAAGCCGGTGGAGCGGATGTCCTGGGCGAGTTCCTCCTGGCTGGCGGCGGCGAAATCGTCGATGGTGGGATACTTGGCGAATAGGCCGGGGGTGACCTTGTTGACGCGTTCATCGGTGCATTGCGCCGAGAGGATGGTTGCGACGAGCAATTGCCAGGCGTTTTCGTGGTGCAAGGCGCAGGTGACGTTGGGGTAGAGGCGGTCGAGTCCGGCAAGAATGGCGTTCAGGCGGGCTTTGCGGTCTGCTGCTGTTTTCGGCTTCGGCAATGCCCTAAAATAACACATTGCGCGAGAAACTCACTCTGATGGCGGCGGCCGCGGTGGCGTTTGGCGCGGCGCTGGCGGGGCCATTTCAATTCGACGATTTCGCGCTGCTGCGGGATCCGGCGGTGACGTCGGCCGATGGCTGGTGGCAATGCTGGCTTCCGCCACAGACGCGGCCGCTCACGTGGTTTACCTACTGGGTCAACTTTCAATTGCACGGGAGCGCGCCGTTTGGTTTTCACCTGTTGAACTGGCTGATCCATCTGGGTTCGGTGGGCATGGCACACCGGGTGCTGGCACGGCTGGTTCCGGGGCGTGTGGCATTCGTGGCCGTGGCGGCGTTTGCGGTGCATCCGATACAGGCGGAGGCGGTGAGCTATATCTTCGACCGGGGAACGCTGCTGATGGCGTTTTTCTGCCTGGTTTCGCTCGATTTCTGGTTGCGGGAGAGGTACTGGCTTTCGGCGGTGTGGTTTGTGCCGGCGTTGCTCGCCAAGGAGGAGTGCGTCGCCTTTCCGCTGTTTTATGTGTTGCTGCACGGAACAAGGCGGGGCGGGCGGGCGGAACGCGGGCCGATTGCGGCGATGCTGGGGTGTTCGGTTGCCGCGGGGGCGCGCGTGTTGATGGCGAGTTCGGCGGTGGCGGGATCAGGGGCGGGCGTGCAAGCGGGGATCGGGGCGTGGGAGTATTTTCAGACACAGGGAGTGGTGTTGTGGCGATACATGCGGCTGCTGGTGGCTCCGTTCGGGTTTACGATTGAGGCGCCGGTGGGGGTGACGACGGGGATTGTACCGGTGGTGGGATGGGCGGCGGTGGGTGCGCTGTGCGCGGTGGCGTGGCGCTATCGCGCGGGGGCAGGGCTGTGGGGCTTGGCCGCGCTCGTGTGGATCGCGCCGAGTTCGACGGTTCTGCCGGCGGCGGATCTGGCGGCGGACCGGCGGATGTACCTGCCGGTGCTGGCGCTTGGAGTGGTGCTGGGGTACTTGCTGCAAGAGCGGCCGCGCTGGGTGGTGGTGGGTTTGATGACGGTGTGGATGCCGATTTCGGTGCGGCAGGCGGTTGTTTGGACGAGTCCGCAGCGGCTTTGGGGCGAGGCGCTGCGCTTTGCGCCGGACAAGGTGCGGCCGCGGATTCAACTGTCGCGGGTGCTGGAGAATCCGGCGGAGCGGATCGCGCTGCTGGCGGAAGCGGAAAGTCTTGCACCCGAGGACGCGGGGGTCGCATCCGAACAGGGGAGAGTGTTGTTGGAGGCGGGCCATCCGGCGCAGGCGCTGGGAGCGTTTGGACGTGCGCTGGCATTGGCGCCCAACGATCCGCTGGCGATGAACAACCGGGGAGTGGCGCTCTCACAGTTGCAACAGTACGATGCGGCGCGCGCCGACTTTGCGCGCGCACTGGAGAAGGATCCATGTCTCTTCGACGCCCGATACAACCTGAGGAAGCTAGGAGTGGCGAGCACTCCACCACGGCATTGCCGCTACACTCCGGAACAGCAGAGGCTACTGGGGGAACGGCAATGACGGCGTTTACACTGCGGTGCCAGATGATGGCTCCGGTATCGATTCGGGAGGCGTTCGCGGTATTTGAAGATCCGCGGAACTTGGCGCGGATTACTCCGCCGTGGCTCAACTTCCGGATCGTGACGCCGGATCCGCGGATGGCGAAGGGGGCGGAGTTCGACTATATCTTTCGCTGGAACGGGTTGCCGCTGAAGTGGAAGACGCTGATTTCCGAGTACGAGCCTCCGTTCTATTTCGTGGATGAAATGCTGAAGGGGCCGTATGTGTACTGGAAGCACCGGCACACGTTCCATCCGGGCGAAGAGGGCACGGTGGTGACGGATGAAGTCGACTACATGCTGCCGCTGGGGCGGTTGGGGGTGCTGGCGCACCGGCTGATGGTGGGGAATCAGTTGAAGGAGATTTTCCGCTACCGGCAGCTATCGCTGAACGAGATCTTGTGCGGGGGCAAGGCGCACTGGACGGAGCCTTCGATCACTGCGCGCTGACGGGGGGCAGGCGGCGGAGCCTGAGGCGATAGCCGCGCCATTCGATGACGTTGCCGAAGGCGGCGGCGAGGGAAGAGTACAGCCAGAGCCAGGCGCCGGCGGGGACCAATAGAACATGTAGCACGCCGAATGTTTGAAACAGAATGGGATATTCGTGTAGGACGAGGCGCGCGCAGCGGATGCGGTTCCATCCCTTGTACATGCCGGCGGCGAGTTGCAGGGCGAGGGCGGCGATGGATGCCACAGTGGCAATTTTGAAGGCGGCCAGCATGGCGGCGCAATAGACGGCGTGGGCGAAGACGGCAAGGCGCCAGAGGTGGGGGGCGTAGAAGCGGGTAATCATCATCTGGCGGCGGATCCAGGAGAGGAATTCGGGCATGGAGGTGGAATCGGTGGAGGCAACGAGGGCGCCCGGGGCGAAGGCGATGCGGAGACCGGCGCTGTCGACGGCTTGGCTGAGCCGGTAGTCGTCGCTGACGGCGCCACGCCACCAGGCCGGAACATCGAGGGCAAAAAATGTTTCGCGGCGGATGGCCATGGCGCCGCCCCAACAGAAGCGGTTGCGGCCGGGCCCCATGCCTCCGGCGATGACGGCGTTCCAGACCGAACGGAGAATGTTGGCGGGCGTGAGCTGTTCCGGCAGATGCCAGCGGTAGCCGGTGGAGGCTCCGACGCCGGGCCGGTGCAAAGCGGACACGAGGGCGCGGAGCCAGTGGGGGGAGACGCGGCCGTCGGAATCGGCAAAAACAAAGACTTCGGATTCTGTTCTGGCCTCGCGCACGGCGGCGAGCAGGTTGTTGATCTTCTCACCGGTGGCGGGATCGCCTGGTCCGGCGAGGATGAGGCGGGCCTTGGCGGGGAGCGAGGCGGGGCTGACGTCGCCGGCGCTGCGCGCGGTGACGATCAATTCGTAGTCCGGATAGTCGAGGGAGGCGAGCGAGGCGAGGTTTTCGGCGAGGCCGTGGTCGTGGCCTTTGACGGGAACGATGACGGTGGCGGGGGGTGTGGGACCATCCAAAGCTTCACGCCACCGGCGGTAATGGCGCAGGCGCGCCTGTTCGCCACGCAGTCCGAGGAGGCTGAGAATCAATGCGAGCAGGATGAGAGACCAAAGCATGCGGTCCTCGCATTGTACTAATTTGGTAGAAATGCCCTGGCTTTCCTTGCTGCTCGCGATCGGCTCAGCGGTGGTGTCTCCGGATGAATACCGCGAGCGGAGAGCGCGGCTGCGGGCGGCGGCGCCGGATGCGGCGATCGTGCTGGAGGGTGCGCCGGATACGTCGCACGATCCGCGGAGCCCGATGCTGCAAGATGCGAATTTCTATTATTTGACGGGGTGGAAGGAGCCGGGCGCGGTGCTGGTGATCTTGCCCGCTGCCTCGCAACCGAATGAGATTTTGTTTTTGCCGCCGCGGAACGAGCGCAAGGAGCGCTATGAAGGACGGCGGGTGGCGGCCGGCGATGGCGACGCTTCCGAGCGCACGGGATTCGCCAAGGTGATGAGTACGGACGTGTGGGAAGCGGAATTGAACCGGCTGATGCAGGATGGCGGGATCGCGCGGCGGCTGAAGGCGGCGGATGTGGCGCAGGCGATCGCGAAGCTGCGCATGGTGAAATCGCGGCGGGAGATCGAATGGATCGAGCGGAGCATCGATGTGACGGTGGAGGCGCATCTGGCGGCTTGGAAACGGGTCAAGCCGGGGTTGTTCGAATATCAGCTTGCGGCGACGATGACACAGGCGATGATGGAACAGGGCTGTGAGCGGCACGCTTACCGGCCGGTGATCGGATCGGGGCCGAACAGCGTGATTCTACATTACGGATTCCATCGCCGGCGGATGCATTCCGGGGAGTTGGTGCTGATGGATGTGGGGGCGGAATGCAACGCGTATGCGGCCGACCTGACGCGGACGATTCCGGTGAACGGGCGATTCACGGCGCGGCAGCGCGAGTTATACGAACTGGTGCTGGGAGCGCAGAAAGCGGCGATTGCGGCGGTGAAGCCGGGGGTGAGCTTCGGCGCGCGGGGACCGGTTGCGACGGCGGCGAAGCAATACATGGATACGCACGGCAAGCCGATTCAGGGCAAGCCGCCGAGCGCGTATTTCACGCATGGCATCGGACATCACGTCGGGTTGGAGGTGCACGATGCGGCAGTGGATGAGCCGCTGGCCGCGGGGATGGTGATCACGATCGAGCCGGGGCTGTACATTCCGGAAGAGAATACCGGCATCCGGATTGAAGACATGGTGCTGGTGACGGAGACAGGGGCGAAAGTGCTATCCGGTGCGCTGCCACGCAGCGTAGCCGACGTCGAACGCCGCCTGCGACGCTGATGGCCGACTCCGCGGGGACGAGGAAACTGCCGTACTTTCTGATCGGCGCGAGTTCGCTGCTGGTGGGCCTGTTCGCGGGCTGGACACCGATTGCGGCGCGGATCGACAACTACTACTACGACTGGCTGCTGATGCTGAACAAGCCGGAAACCGGGGCGCGGGACACGTATGTGGTGGAGATCGACGACCAGACGCTGATCGACTACAAGGGTCCGCGGCAATTGCGGCGGACGATGGCAAGGGCGCTGGAGGTGCTGGCCGGGGCGCAGCCGAAAGCAGTGGCGATCGACTTGATCCTGGCCGATGAAGACGATGCGGAAGCGGACGCGCTGCTGGCGTCGGCGATGGCGAAGGTTCCGAACCTGGTGTTGAGTTCGGACATCATGCGCAATGCGGACCGCTGGGAGGAGCCGTATGCTCCGTTCGCGAAGGAGGCGAAGGCGATCGGGCATGTGCACGCGGATCTGGATCAATACGATGGCGTGAGCCGGCAGGTGCAGTTGGAAAAAGTGGCGGAACGGAAACGGCGCTGGGCGATGGCGCTGGAGGCATACCGGCTGGCGTCGGGCGGGGGGCAGATTCTCGAATCGGAGCGCGATCTGGAGGTGGCGGGGCAGCGGCTTCCCTTCCCGCGCCGTGGGGACCGCGGGCGGCCGATGTTGATCCGCTACCGGTGGACGCCGTTGCCGCGCATTTCGCTGAAGACGCTGATCGAGCAGCCGGGCGAGGCGGCGCGGTTGAAGGGCAAGGTGGTGTTTCTGGGGGTTACGTCGCTATCGCAGGCGCGCGACCGCTGGGTGACTCCGTATTCGACGAGCATGGGGATGCCGGGGGTGGAGATTCATGCGCACATTTACGAAACGCTGGCGCAGCGGGATTTTCTGTTCGCGGCGAGCAACATCAGCATCGTGCTGGCTGCGGTGGTGCTGGCGATCGCGCCGGCGGTGGTGTTCGCCTATTTGGGCGGATGGCACGCCTATGCGGTGGCGGCAGTGCAGGTGCTGTGGGCGCACTCGCTGCCACATGCCGTCTTTGCGAGCGGGGTTGTGTTTCCGATATTGGCGCCGGCGGCGTGCGCGTGGCTGAGCGCGATCGGGTGCGGATCGTATCAGTACTTCGCGGTGCGCAAGCAACTGCGCCGCACGGAAGCCGACCGGAGCCGGTATCAGCAGGCCATCCATTTCGTTTCGCACGAGATGAAATCGCCGCTGACAGCGATTCAGGGTTCGAGCGAATTGATGAGCCGCTACAACTTGACGGAGGAAAAGCGCAAGAAGATCGCGCAGATGATCCACAGCGAGTCGAAGCGGCTGGCGAAAATGATCCAGACGTTCCTGGATGTGGAGCGGCTGGAGGAAGGGCAAATGGAACTGAAGAAGGAACCGTTTGCGGCGGAGGATACGGTGATTGTTTGCGTGGAGCGGGCGCGGCCGCTGGCGGAAGGGAAGAAGATCGGGCTCGAGGTGAGGCAACTGGCGAGCGCGGAGGTCTTGGGGGACCGCGAACTGATGGAGTACGCTGTATATAATCTGCTTTCGAATGCCGTGAAGTATTCGCCTTCGGGCACCGAGATCGGCGTGGAGTCGCGCTACGAGGCGGGGCAACTGCGGATTGCGGTGAGCGACCAGGGAATCGGCATGGATGAAAAGGAATTGCAGCAAATTGGAAAACGGTTCTACCGCACCAAGCGGGCCGAGCAAAGCGGTGAGTCAGGCACGGGAATCGGATTGTCGATTGTGGGACAGATTGTGGCGCACCACGGCGGACGGCTGGAGATTGCGAGCACGCCTGGGAAAGGCAGTTGTTTCACGATCGTGCTTCCCGCGAAAGGGTAATGATTTTGGCAAGAATTCTGGTGGTTGACGACGATCCTTCGATACGGGAAACGCTGCTGACGTTTCTGGAATTGGAGAACTACGCGGTGGATTCGGCGGCCTCGACGGGCGAGGCGATCGAGAAATTGCAGGCCGAGGCGTACCCGATTGTCATCAGCGATGTGTATTTGGATGAGCGCACGGGCCTGGACATTCTGAACGCGGCCAAGAGCGCGAATCCGGATTGTTCGGTGATTCTGATGAGCGGACGGGGGACGATCGAGACGGTGATGGAGGCGACCAAGCGCGGGGCCTTCGATTACGTGGCGAAACCTTTCGACCTGGACAAAATGTTGGAGGTGATTCGCCGGGCGGAGGAGGCGGCGCGCGGCTCGGACGACGAAGACGCCGATGTGGACGATTTGCCGGTGAGCGAGATGATCGGGAGTTCGCCGGCGATGGTGGAGGTGTACAAGACGATTGTGAAGGCGGCGCCGAGCGATGTGACGGTGTTGATTGAAGGCGAGACGGGGACGGGCAAGGAACTGGTGGCGCGGCTGATTCACAACCTGAGCCGGCGCGCCGGGCAGCCGTTCGTGCCCGTGGACTGCGGTTCGATCACGGGTTCGCTGCTGGAGAGCGAGTTATTCGGGGCCATGCGCGGAGCCTACACGGGAGCGGACCGGGACCGGGTGGGCGCGCTCGAGGCGGCCCATAACGGCACGGTGTTTCTGGATGAAATCGGGGAGATTGACGAGGGATTCCAACTGCGTCTGCTGCGCTTCCTACAGGAGCGGGAAGTGCGTCCGCTGGGGGCGTCGCGGGCGAAGAAGGTGGATGTGCGGGTGATCGCGGCGACGAACAAGGATCTGGCGAAGCGGATGGAGGAAAAACGTTTCCGGGAAGATTTGTTTTACCGGCTGAACGTGGTGCCGATCAAGCTGCCGGCGTTGCGCGACCGGAAGGGAGACATTCCGCTGCTGGCGGAGACGTTCGTGAACAAGGCCAACGAGCGCTATGGGCTGAACGCGAAGATCACGAAGAGCGGCATGCGGGCGCTGGATGAATATGCGTGGCCGGGCAATGTACGGCAGTTGCAGCATATGATCGAACGGCTGACCATACTGGCGCCGCAGTACCGGATTGACGAGGAAGCGGTGCTGGACGCGATTCAATCGGTGTCGGCGCGCGATGCGCAGAGCAGCGAGTCGCTGGCGGATACGGAAGCCGAACAGATCCGGAAGGTGCTGGCGGCGACGGGGGGGAATAAGAGCCGTGCGGCGAAGATATTGGGGATTGAACGGAAGACGTTGTACCGGAAGCTGGAGAGGATGGGGATGGGGTGATGGGATAATGAGGGTCAGAGGAGGCCTGTATGCCTGCTGAGGAATTGAATATCTCGTTGCCGCCGAAGATGGCGCGGTTCATCCGGGCAAAGGTGAAGTCCGGGCAATATGCGAATCCCGGTGAGGCGGTGTTGGATGCGGTTCGCCTAATGCAGGATGCCGAGGCTGCGGAGTTACGGGCGAGCGTGATGGAAGGTGTTGCGGAGTTGGGAAGGGGAGAGTGCGTGGAGTTCGACGAGGAAGGGCTGAAGGCGTTCTTTCGCGATGTGAACGCACGGGGGCGGGAGCGGTTCAAGGCGAGCCAGAAGCAGCGAAGGTAGGTTTCCGTCTTGAGGCGCGTTGTCTTGAGTCAGTCGGCCGTCTCGGACATTGACGAGATTTGGAATTTCTTGGCCTTCGAGAGTGGTAGCGAAGAACCAGCGGAGCGTGCGGTCGCGGATCTGGAGAGGCGGATCTTTCAACTGGCAAGGAACCCGGCGATAGGGCGTGTGTGTCCAGAGGTGGATCCGAAGGGACGTTGTCTGGTGTGCGGAAAGTATCTTGTGTATTATCGTGCGGACCCCAGGCGCATCCGAGTGACGCGCGTGATTCATGGAATGAGGAACCAAAGGAAGGCGTGGGGCAAGTAAGATTTCTTACGAGGAGGCCATATAGGAATGCGTGTGTACATTCTTGGGGCTGGGGCATCAGCCCACGCGGGATACCCGCTGACCGGCGACCTTGGGGCAACGCTGATTGAATGGGCCGATAAGAACCCACGACCCGATTCGCTGGCATAGCCAACCAAGGAGGAATTGGAGCGGGAGTTTAAGCACGGGTGCGATGTCGAGGCAGTGTTCACCGCCCTGCAGGTGCAAAAGCGGACGTTGTTTCACCACCTGCGAAGCATGCTCTGCGAATGCTTTGATGCAATCGCTGCAAGAAAGAATGCGGCCTTGTACGCGAGATTCGCCAGAGATGTGGCCGGACCCGAAGACGTTGTCATCACCTTCAATTACGATGTGTCGATGGAGCTTGCGTTGCGCGAAGCGGGGAAATGGGACATCCACGACGGCTACGGATTTCGAATCTTGGATAGTGTCCGGCAATCCGCCGTGAAGGTCTTGAAGTTGCATGGAAGTACGAGTTGGCTTGATGTCCTTGTTCCAGTTGCGCACGGAGGCTTCAGAAAGTCTGACCCGACAGCGGAGGGGTATGGTGAGAGGCCTCAAATTCTGCCGGAGCATTTCAAGATGTTCGGATACTCAGGTGAAGTTCGCGACCCTTCTTTCGTTGGAGGCGCATCGGTGCGGGCTGGCAGTATGATCCTGCCAACCCAAGACAAGGACTTCGGGAACCGAAAGGTGTTTTGGGACGGACTTTGGGGCCAAGCAAGAGAAGCACTTCATTCTGCTTCTGAGATTATTGTCATCGGCTACAGCATGCCTGCATCAGACAAGAGACCGACGGAACTCATTTTAAGTGACGGCAGAAAGCGGGCCTCGGTAACCATTTGCTCCCGCGGCGACAACGCACGGTTAATCGAGGCATTTGAGAGGAAGGGATTCGAGCGCCTCTCGGGGGATCTTCCTGATTTCGAGTCCTGGCTAGATGAAGCCTAGGGAGGTCATTGTTCCACTACGATGTAGACGTACCCTGAACTTAGTTGCTGCCCTGATTGTGCGATCAACTGATACTCACCCGAGGCGAGGTGTTGTGGGACTTTGACATTGATCTGATACAGGCCGGGGCCAGTGAGAGTCCCCGTGCCGATCATCTCGGCTGGATGGTCGTCAAAGAATATCGTGGGAGGCACTTCGAATGCGGGATTGCCGGACGGGAATTGTGACGGATCGTATGCAGGCCTCGTAGCACCGAAGCCGGTCCCGTAGAGTTGTAGCACTTCACCCGGACGGGCGCCTCTCGTAACTCTGGGGTCAATGCCAACCTTCCCGACATAAGTTCCATCTACCGCGACCGCCGTGACGTATCTCTTGTCGCCCTGAACATAGGGTGAGTAGAACGCTGGAAACGCGGCAGTCTGTCGAACGTAGTAGGGCTCGCTGGCGCCGCCCGCGTTTCGAACAATCACCTCTACATCTCCCACACGTTCGCTAGCCGGGGCGATCAGGTTAATTTGATCAGGGCTAACGAACGATAGGACTGCGTTCCGGCCGTTGATGGTGACGGACACATCTTCCAGTTGTGTGGGAAGCGCCCCCCCGGTAGCACCCTCCCAGGACCGGGTTCTCGGCGCGAGGTTTGTTCCGAATAGAGTGACCCAGGACATCGGCGCAATGATGGGAAGGTAAGAGAATCCATCGACGACACCGTTGCTGCGTATCGCTGGGCGGGCCATCGAGCCAGGGAGCGGCGTGATGGTCGCCCCGACCGCGATGGTTCGTTCCAGGAAGAAGTCTTCGCCAAAGGATCGCGCCCGAGCCCTAAGGCGAACTGAGAAACTCGCTGACGGCGCCAAAAGCGAAAATGTCACAGATTGCACGGACCTTGACCGGAGATCGTCAAGTTGCCGCTGAGAAGTGTTCTGACTTCCGATTACTGCCGCCTCAAGAGAGACGCCGAATGCGGGAAGATCTCCTGTATTGGACAGGGAGCATGATAGCGAGATGGGATTGGCCGGCACTATGTTCTTGGGGATGCGCAGTCGAGGCTCAATCTGGGGCCGATTGCCGGTTGGAAACCCGAAGCGGTGAGAGCGATAGCGAAGGGCTCGGTCCAGCCACGTCCGGAATCGGCTGCGCTCACCTTGAGAACAAAGTTCTGGACCGCCCCCACGACACTTACCTGCTCGACGTTCTGGATTCTTGTGGTTGATTCGGCGAGTAGGGCGTTGGACGTGGTGTCGTAGAGGTGCAGATTCACGTCGCGGAGAAAGGACTCTGCTCCGAGGCGAACAAAGCGGTTCCAAACTACGGTGGCCTTGAAGGGCACGGAGATTGGGTTAGAACCGTGCAACAGAACAAAATTGCCAACTGCCGGCGAAAGCTCTCCAGCGAAAACATTTTCTTTTTGGCGGAGGGCATTCTCGAGATTCAAATAGCCCCAGCCCCGGTCGGGCTGCCAGCCCGTTTCCTCGGTGCTGTTGAGCAAGAGCGCTTTGATACCGAGCCGGCCGCGAATTCCAGCATGTCGGATCAAAGCGGCCGCGCCAGCCACGTGCGGCGATGCCATGCTCGTGCCAGTCTTCGCGACGAAGCCAGGGTTCCGGAAGTCGAGAGACATGATGTTCGTTCCGGGTGCGGCAAGATCGGGTTTAAAGCGGCCTCCCAGAGTCGGCCCCCTGCTGCTGCCGCTGTAAATTGATCTGGTCCCGGCGGTTGAGTCCCAATTGGCCACACATACGGTGTTGTAGGCGGTGCCCGGACTCGCGACTGACATGGGGGCCGATTCGTTTCCGCAGGCATTGGCCCAAAAAAGATCATAAAGATCGATGAATCTATCCGCATTCCTGTCGCTCTGACTGTAGTCTTCACCCCGAAGCCCACCGTTGCTATTGTTGAGAATGTTCATGGACGTTTGCGAGAGGGCTGCTTCGACGGCACTGATACGGTCGTCATCGAAGCTCCTCCCTTCAGCGCACGAGACTTTAAGGTTGAACAATGTGCCTACGCCTCGCGCAACGCCGAGGCGATTGGGGAAGGCTGTAGTGCCGATGCTGCCAATGATCCCACCTACATGGGTGCCATGCCCATTGAAGTCAGATTGATATGCGTTCGACTCGATAATCTCACGAATCGAGCAAGTTGGATTTCCGTCAGTAAAAATTTCCGTCACCACCCGACCGCCGAATGCTGGATGTCCGGCAAAGGCGCCGGAGTCCAGGAAGCCGACAGATTCCCCTGCGCCGGTGAACCCAGCGTTCCAGAACGAGGGAGCACCAAGAGCAGGAACACTCCTTTCCAGTTCCAGTCTTTGTTCTGTTACGAGGCTGATACCGCTGATTCGAGGATCGGATTCCAGCATGGAAACCGCGAATGACGGTATCTCCGCGCTAAGCATATTTGAGAGAACATGCCGTCTCACCGATGACGCGCCGATGGACAAAAGCAGTTCCTTAATCTGATCATGCTGAGGAGTGAATTGATCGCGAAGCCGCTCGAAGACGAACTTGCGTTTCGCAATCGTGATGTTCTCCAGTTCCTGTCGCAACGATTCCTCGGAACGCCGATCCGGGAGGATTCGGCTGCGGACCTAGTGTAACCGTCCCTCAGCTACTCTTTCATGGATTTCAAAGGCGCGATTGGCTTGCGCCACGATTTCGTTTTGCGGTTGATCCGCGAGGATGATGAACACCTTAATTCGCGCGCGTTCTCGCGCTGCACGAACGACATCGGCCTCGATCTTCGCTGTTTTCGAACGTGGGAGGACCTCAGGGCGAGGCCAAAAAAGGACCTTTCCGAGGAATATCCATGACCTGTGCCGAAACTGCTGCTGGGAAGACGCAACAGAGAAGTAACATTCCGGTTGCATGGCGCATTTGGGCACTATTATCTCAATTGCAGAGGTGGCGGTGATGATTCGATGCGCGTACAAAGCTACGAATGGTGCTCATCGGCATCGAGCGTGCGGTAGACGCGGTCGATGGCGCTGGTAGCCGCGTGCTCGTCGAAGACTCCTTCGGAAACGGCTTCGAGTAGAGCGCTGCGTTCGGCCATGGCGAGATGATGTTCGGCGATGCGGCGCTCCTCGGCGGCGTACTCGGGATTCTGCGACTGGGCGAGTTCGATTTCGGACTCGACCTTGGCTTTGCGGGCGGCGAGTTTGCGGTCGAGTTCCTCGAAGACGGGCTTGGAGACGAGGCTGCGGCCGCGGAGAGAGTGCAATTCGGCAGCGGCGGCGGAGGCGGCCAGTTGCTCGGCTTTGAGCCGGTCGTAATCGCCGCGGCCTCGGGCAATGAGTCCCAGGAGGTTGACGAGAGGCTTCATGGTGAGGCCCTGCACAATGATGGAAAAGGCGACGACGCCGAAGGTCATGCTGAGGATCTGGGCTCTGCCGGGCAGCTCGACGGGCAAGCCGAGGGCGAGCGCCATGGAAACCGTGCCATGGAGGCCGCCCCAAAACAAGACGTGATTCCAGGCAAACGGCACGGGGGACGAAATTTTGTTGCCGATGGGGGAGAGCGCGTAAATGGTGACGAGGCGCCCGAGGATTACGGCGGCAGTGGCAATGGCGATGGAGCCGGCTGCGGCCCACAGGTCGGTGATGTGCACGGAAATTCCGATGAGGAGGAAGACGAGGGAATTGATGACGAAAGCGAAGTACTCCCAAAAGCTGAAGAGAGCGACGCGTGTACGAGAACTCATTCCCTCGCGCATGCCGTAGCCGGCGACAACAAGGCCGGCGGCGACGGTGGCGATGACGCCGGAAACGTGCATGTGTTCGGCGGCGAGGTAGGAGCCGTAGGCGACGATGGTGGTGAGGGTCACTTCGATGCGCGCTTCATCGACACGGGCGATGAGAAGGCTTCCCACGTAGCCGATGGCCGCGCCGAGCAACGCTCCGCCGGCGACCGTAACGAAGAACTGACCGACGCCCGCTGCGATTCCGATGGCGCCTCCCATGGCGGCAGCGAGCAGAAGCTGAAAGAGCACAACGGCGGTGCCGTCGTTGAGCAGGCTTTCGCCTTCGACGAGCAGGGTGAGCCGCGGGGAGATGGACATCTCGCGGAAGAGGGCGACCACAGAGATGGGGTCAGTGGCGCTGATGAGGGCTCCGAAGAGGAGCGCGGTGGACAGCGGGATGCCAATCCACCAGGAAAGCGAATATCCGGTGGCGAGCGTGGCAATGATGACACCGGCCACGGCGAGCAGGCCAATGCGGGGAAGATCGTTGCGCAGGCTTTGGATATTGATGTGGAGGCTGGATTCGAAGAGGAGTCCGGGGAGGAACAGGGAGAAGACGACTTCCGGGGTGAGGATTTCGAAATCGGAGCCGGAGGCGAACCCGAAGCGGCCGAGGATGGCCTGGATATCGGGGCGGAAGAGGTCGATGGCAAAGCCGGCGAAGACAAGCGCGATGGTGTAGGGGATCTTGAGCCGGTTGCAAACGAGGGCCACGATGGAGGCGGCAAGCAGGAGAAACAGCACCAGTTCAACGATGGAGGTAGTGGAGTGCATGAGCAGGGCTATTCCCTGATGGTATCGCCTGGCGAGAGGACGGCGCAGGGCGGATGAGGGCGCGCACCCACCCTGTTGCCCCGCATCCCGCCGTCTTGTATACTAATGTTTCATGATTCGCCACACCGCCATCTTTACCTTTCGATTTAGCTACCGAAGCTAATCGGTAGAGTGGCGTTGGGCATCAGCAAGTTCAGTATCCGGTAAACCAACCCACTCGCAAGAGTGGGTTTTTTGATTTTATACAGAGGTGCACTATCCATGATCGTCTCCATGAAGCGCTACGCCACCAAGGCCGAAATCGAATCCGTCTGCGAACGCATCCGCGATTTCGGCTATAAGATCCACGCCATCGAGGGCGAGGAGCGCGTCGTCATCGGAGCCGTCGGCATAGGCGACGTCACCCACTGCCTCGAATCCCTCGAAGCCATGCCTTGCGTCGAAAAAGCCGTCCGCATCTCGGCGCCCTACAAGTTCGTCAGCAAGGAATTCCGCCCCGGCCGCACCACCATCCGCATAGGACCCGGCGTCGAAATCGGCGGCGACGATTTCGTCGTCATGGCCGGCCCTTGCTCGGTGGAAAGCGAAGCGCAAATCATGGAAAGCGCCCACGCCGTGGCGGCGGCCGGAGCCAAGGTCCTGCGCGGCGGCGCCTTCAAACCCCGCACCTCTCCCTACGACTTCCAGGGCATGGCCGAAGAAGGACTCAAGCTGCTCGCCAAGGCCCGCAAGGCCACCGGTCTCGCCATCGTCACCGAAGTCATGAGCGACCGCGACGTCTCCTTGATCGCCGAATACGCCGACATCATGCAGGTCGGCGCCCGCAATATGCAGAACTTCGCGCTCCTTAAGGAGCTCGGCACTTGCGGCCGCCCCGTCCTGCTCAAGCGCGGACTCAGTTCCACCATCCGCGAACTCCTCATGTCGGCCGAATACATCGTCGCCCACGGCAACCCCAACGTCATCCTCTGCGAGCGCGGCATTCGCACCTTCGAAACCGCCACCCGCAACACCTGCGATATTGTCGCCGTTCCCGTGCTCAATGAATTGACCCACCTGCCCGTCGTCATCGATCCCAGCCATGCCACCGGCAAGCGCAGCCTTGTGCCCGCCCTCTGCCGCGCCGCCGTCGCCATCGGAGCCGACGGACTCATCCTCGAAGTCCACCCCTGCCCCGAAAAGGCGGTCAGCGACGGCGCGCAATCGCTCCACCTGCCCACCTTCGAAACCATGATGAACGACCTCCGCGGCTACATCAAACTGTGGAAGGAATCGCGCGCCGCCGAAACGGCCACGGTCTAAATCTGTGGCATCGCCCGCGCGGATCGCCATCGTCGCCTGCGCCGCTGTCGCCGGCTTTGCCGCCGGGGCCTTGCTCTACCGGGCCAAAATCGGCGGCATTCCGCGCGGCGAGCAGCTCGCCCGGCTTCCCCAGAACCGCCTCCGCCTCGCCATCGACGTCCGGGCCTTGCGCACGGCCGGAATTGTCGAAAAAATAGCCGGAAATTCCGTCGAAGAACCAGAATATCTCGCCTTTGTCAAGGAAACCGGATTCGATTACAAAAAAGATCTCGATCTCGTCCTCGCCTCCTACAGCGCCGAAGAGACCCTCGCCTTCCTCACCGGCAGCTTCGATTGGTCCCGATTGCGCCGCTACGCGGCAACCCATGGCGGCGCCTGCGAAGGCGACACCTGCCGCATGCCCGCTTCCACCCCCGGACGCCGCCTCTCCTTTGCCCGCCTCGCCTCCAGCCAGATCGCCTTCTCGAGCAGCACCGACGCCGAGGCCGTCACCAAGCTCACCCGATCGAGCGGCGCGAAACCGTCCCTGCCCCCCAGCCACCCCATCTGGTTCCTCATCCCGCCCAATCTGTTGCAGGATCCGTCCGTGTTGCCCGGCGCGGCTCGCATGTTCGCCACCGCTCTTTCCACCAGCCGCGAAGTCCTCATCGCCATCGATGGCGGCGCCGCCGGCTACCAGGCCCGCCTCGAAGCCGAATGCGAAACCCCGGAACAAGCCACGCAAATGGCACGCGAACTCCAAGCCGCCACTACCGTCCTGCAACGCACCATGCCCGCCACCAAGGAGCCGCGAACCCTCAGCGGCATCCTCAGCGCCGGTACATTCTCGAGCGAGCACACAAAAATCACCGGCCTCTGGCCCATCGATGCCGGCTTCTTCGACGCCATCGCGGGGTCGCCCCAATGATCCCCGGCATCCTCACCACCGGCAACATCGTCGTCGATATCCTCACCCGGCCCGCCGATGAAATCCAGTGGGGCGGCACGCGCTGGGTGGATTCCATCTCCCCTTCCCTCGGCGGCAATGGCGCGAACACCTCGGCCGCCATCGGAAAGCTCGGCGTCCCCGTCCGCCTGCTCGGCGCGGTCGGCAACGATGCCTTCGGTGAAATGGCGCTCGCGCGCCTCGCCGAATGTGGCGTCGACATTTCCGCCATCCGACGCCTCGCCGCCGGCACAGCCACCACCGTGGCTCTCGTCAAATCCGACGGCACACGCGCCTTTCTGCATCAGCCCGGCGTCGGCCGCCTCCTGTTCGCCGACCCCTTCCAACTCACCAAGGATATGGTCCGCGGTTTCTCCCGGCTCCACATCGGGAATCCGTTCGCCATTGTGCACCTCCGCGCCTTTGCGCCCGCGCTGCTCGCGCAAGCCAAATCGCTCGGCCTCGCCACATCTCTCGACACGGCCTGGGATGCGCTCGGCGAATGGATGCAGGTGCTCGGCCCTTCCCTGCCCCATACCGATATCTTGTTCGCCAATGAAGACGAGGCGCTCATGCTCACCGGCACACATGAGCACGAAAAGATCTGGAACTTCCTCGCCTCGCGCGGCGCTTCCACTCTCGTGCTCAAATGCGGAGCCAAAGGCTGCGTCATTTTTCAGCGCGGCGGCCACACCCACATCCCGGCCTTCTCCGTACCCGTCGTCGATACCACGGGCGCCGGCGATTGCTTCGCCGGAGCCTTCCTTTCCGCGCTCCAACGCGGCCTGCCTTTGCCTGAAGCCGCCCGTGTGGCCAATGCCGTGGGCGCACTCAACGTGCAATCCCTTGGAGCCACCACCGGCCTGCTCGATTGGGACGCCACTCTGGCGTGGCTCAGCACCCACTCGTGACTCGTCAACCGCTGCCCAGCCCGCTATCGTTGTCCAGCCGCTACCAGGACCCCGCCAGCACCGACGCATCATCCTCCTCGTACGTCCGCGCCGCAATCCGATCCTGGCACTTCACACAGTACTTCGCCCACGGCAGCACTTCCAACCGCCGCGGTGAGATCTGTTCCTCGCAGCGCTGGCACACTCCGTAATCCCCCGCCGCAATCCGGTCCAGCGCCTCGTCCACCAGCTTTAAGACCTGGTAGTCCTGTTTGTTCCGGGTGAGGCTGATGTACTCATCGTGCGACATCTGCGCCTGATCCTCTTCCGCCACACGGCCAGCCTTGGCAATGCTGTCGAATTTCACACCCAACGCCGCCACCAGTTCCTGCCGCTTCTCCTCCAGCATCCGCCGGAACACATTGATAGGCAGCGCTCCATTGCCTGCCGCCGCGGTCTGCACTCGATTGTTCTTCATTGCGGGCAAATCCTCCCGAATTCCTGTCTAATCTTGCCGGCAGCCGCCGCGGGTTACCTCGTCCGGCGTGTCAGCAACCGCGCCGGACACCTGTTCATATCGGCTTCGTTGCGTGAGACCTTTATTTCCGCAAGGACGCTATCAAAGGAAATCGCCCAATGCAAGGGGTATCCTGCCACCCGCCTTCTACGGCAATCGAAACGGCTCCAGCATCAGCCGCTCGGCGACCTTTCTCTGCCAAGCCCCGGCTTGCGGCAAACAGGCCCGGTACATCCGCAGAGCCTCCCCCCTCTCCCCCGCCAGATCGTACATCTGCCCGCTCCGCAACAACGCCGCGCCCACCAATCCCTCATAAGCCCCCGGAGCCTCCGCCGCCGCCCGAAACTGCTCCGCCGCCCCGCCATAGGCGCCCTCCCGCGCCAGCGCCTCGCCATACTCGTAATGCGTCACATCCAGCAGGCGCCGGTCCGATCCCCGCAACACGTCCTCGAACATACGGCGCGCCGCCTGATGCTCCTTCATCTGCGCCAGCAACGAAGCCGACTCCAGCCGCAACGGCACATTTTCCGGATAGGCCCGCGACAGCGCTTCCAATTCCTCGAGCGCCTTCCGCGGTTGCCCCTCGTAGCGGTACAACGCCACCAGCAGGATCCGCGCATCCGTGCGGTTGTAAACTCCGCTCCTCGCCACCAGTTCCAGTTCCTCGATCCCCTGCTTCCGGCTCCCCCGTATCCCCGCCAGCATGGCAATCGCCCGAAACGGCTGCGGGATCGATCCCACCACGTAGTGGTACATGCCCACCGTCAGCAGCGCATCGAAATTGCCCGGATCGAGTCGCACCACCTTCCGATGCTGCTTCACCGCCCGCAACCCGTCCTCGAACGCCGCCCAGAACTTGCGCTCCGCCGATGCCTCGAACGCCGCCCGCACCCCATAGGCCGCCCCTAGAAAATACAAACCCACCCGCCGCCGCAACCCGGCCCCCCGGCCGGCCCTCGGCACGATAACATAGTCATCATCGAATGACTTTGTCCTGCCGGATCGTCATAGCCGCCATCCTCGCCACAACGTACGCCCGAAGTGTCGAATTCAATCGCGACATCCGCCCCATCCTCTCTGACCGCTGCTTTGCCTGCCACGGCCCCGACAATGCCAATCGCCAGGCCAATCTCCGCCTCGATGTCGAATCCGCCGCCAAGGCCAAGGCCATCGTCCCCGGACAACCCGAACAAAGCCCGCTCTACCAGCGGATCGTCACCGCCAACAAAGCGCTCCGCATGCCGCCCGCCTATCGCGGCCACGACCCGCTGCCCCCCCATCAAATCGCCATCCTCAAACAATGGATCGCAGCCGGAGCACCCTGGCAAAAGCACTGGTCCTTCCTCGCCCCCGAAAAACCGGCCATCCCCAGCACCTCCAACCCATCCTGGGTCCGCAACCCCATCGATGCCTTCGTCCTCGCCCGCCTCGACCGCGAAGGCCTCAAGCCGTCCGCCGAAGCGGGCAAACCCACGCTCCTGCGCCGCGTCACCCTCGATCTGACGGGCCTCCCGCCCACGCCCGCCGAAACCGAAGCGTTCCTCAAGGACACGTCCCCCAACGCCTACGAAAAGCAAATCGACCGCCTCCTCAACAGTCCGCGCTACGCCGAGCGCATGGCCATCCGCTGGCTTGAAGCCGCGCGCTACGCCGACACCAACGGCTATCAAAGCGACGGTGTCCGCTCCATGTGGCGCTGGCGCGATTGGGTCCTCGACGCCTTCCGCACCAACATGCCGTTCGACAGATTCACCATCGAACAAATCGCCGGCGACCTGCTCCCCAACGCTACCCTCAGCCAGAAAATCGCTTCCGGCTTCCATCGCAATCACCGCACCAACGCCGAAGGCGGCATCGTCGAGGAAGAGTTCCGCACCGAATACGTCGCCGACCGCGTCGAAACCACGTCCACCGTCTGGCTCGGCCTCACCCTCGGTTGCAGCCGCTGCCACGACCACAAATACGACCCCTTTACCCAAAAGGACTTTTACCAATTATTCGCCTTTTTTAACAACACCCCCGACCGCGGCCTTGTCTACAACTTCGGCAACGAAGAGCCGTATCTCCCAGCCCCGACTCCCGAAAACGCCGCCCGCCTGGCCGAACTTGACAAAATCTTACACTCCCGCGAATCCGAATGGGCCAAACTCCAGCCCGCTATCCAAAAAGAACAGCGAAAATTCGAGAAACGAACCCGGACTTTACAAAATGTGACATGGCGTCCCAAGGACGCCTACCCGGTCACCGCCGATCTCGACGTCAAGTTCTCCTACATGGACCCTTTCACCTTCGAAGCCTGGATCACGCCCAAGTCCCCCAACGGCGTCATCCTCACCAAATCCGAAGATTACTGGGAAGGCGAAGGCCATCAGTTCTTCCTCCACGAAGGTAAGCTCCGCCTGCACATCACCCGCCGCTTCACCGACATCTCCCTGCGCCTGGAAACCGAAACCAAGGTTCAACTCAACCGCCGCCAGCACGTGGCCGTCACCTATGACGGTTACCGCAAAGGCGCCGGCGTCCAAATCTACATCGATGGCAAACCCCAACCCATCAAAATCCTCTTCGATGAACTCACTTACCCGTTGGGACCCAAGCAACCCTGGCGCATCGGCACCGGACTCGGCCCCAAATACGAGTTCCAGGGCGAAATCGCCGGAGTCCACGTCTACAAATACGCCCTCACCCCGGAGCAGGTGTCCACACTCCCCAACGAACAGACTCTCCCGCAAATCGCCGCCATCGAACATACAAAACGAACCCAAGCCCAGCAAAACAAGCTCCGCCTCGCCTTCCTCGATCGATTCGCATCGCCCAGAATCAAACAAGCCGAAGCTGCCCTGATTCAAGCCCGCACCGAGCGCCGCAAGTACTTCGAGTCCATCCCCACGGTCATGATCATGGCCGAAAACGCCACCCCCCGCGAGACCCACATCCTGCGCCGCGGCGCCTACGATGCCCCTGGGGAAAAAGTCACTGCCGCGGTTCCGGCTGCCCTTCCGCCGCTCCCGCAAGGCTCCCCGAACAACCGCCTCGGCCTCGCCCGCTGGCTCGTCGATCGCGGCAACCCGCTCACCGCCCGCGTCACCGTCAACCGCTACTGGCAAATGCTCTTCGGAGTGGGTCTCGTCAAGACCGCCGAGGACTTCGGTTCCCAGGGCGAATGGCCCATCCACCAGCAGTTACTCGATTGGCTCGCCGTCGAATTCATGGATTCCGGCTGGAATATTCAAAAAATCCTCAAAACCATCGTCACCAGCAGTACCTACCGCCAGGCCTCGAACGTCACCCCGGAATTGCTCCAGAAAGACCCCGAAAATCGCCTCCTCGCGCGCGGCCCGCGCATCCGCCTCCCCGCGGAAATGATCCGCGATCAGGCCCTCGCCGCCTCCGGCCTTCTAGTCGAAAAGTTCGGCGGTCCCAGCGTCAAGCCCTATCAGCCCGAAGGCCTCTGGCAGGAACTCTCCGGCGGCAAGTATGTCCCCGACACAGGCGAAGGCCTCTATCGCCGTTCCCTCTACACCTATTGGAAACGCACCGTCGCCCCGCCCTTCATGATCAATTTCGATTCGCCCACCCGCGAGACCTGCACGGTGCGCGAAACCCGCACCAACACGCCCTTGCAAGCGCTCAACTTGATGAACGACCAGACCTTCCTCGATGCCTCGAAACAGCTCGCCGAGCGCATCGCCAAGGAGCCGGGCTCCCCCAAGGATCGCCTCACCCGGGCCTTCCAACTCGTGCTCGCCCGCCCGCCGCAACCCGCGGAACTCGACGTTCTCCAAACCGCATTCCATAAGCTCGGAGAAGATTATGCGAAAATCGCCAGCCTTATCCTCAATCTCGATGAAACGGTGACCAAGGAATGACCCGCCGGCACCTTCTCTCCATCCCGTTCCTGCGAGCCGCCGCCATGGGCGCTGTCCTCAACAAGCCCCATCACACCCCGCGCGCCAAGCGCGTCATCTACCTCTTCCAATCCGGCGGCCCTTCCCAGATGGAGTTGTTCGACTACAAACCCCGACTCCGCGACTTCGCCAATCAGGAACTTCCGGACTCCGTCCGCATGGGCCAGCGCCTCACCGGCATGTCCGCCACGCAATCCACTTTCCCGGTGGTCCCATCGAAGTTCCGCTTTGCGCAACACGGCCAGTCCGGAGCCTGGGTCAGTGAACTCCTCCCCCACACGGCCAAGATCGCCGACGACCTCACCTTCATCAAGTCTCTCTACACCGAAGCCATCAATCACGACCCCGCCGTCACCTTCCTCATGACCGGCTCGCAGATCGCCGGACGCCCCTCCATGGGCGCATGGCTCAGCTATGGACTCGGCGCCGAAACCGAAGATCTGCCCGCCTTCGTCGTCATGATCAGCCCGGGGCAGGGAGGCGGCGGCCAGCCCCTCTACGACCGCCTCTGGGGCAGCGGCTTCCTTCCCACGCGCTACCAAGGCGTGAAATTCCGCTCCGTCGGCGACCCCGTCCTCTTCCTCAACAATCCGCCCGATTACACGCGCCAGGATCGACGCCACTACCTCGACTCGCTCGCCCAACTCAACAACATCAAGCTCCAGGAAACCGGCGACCCCGAGATCGCCACGCGCATCGCCCAATACGAGATGGCGTTCCGCATGCAAGCCTCCGTCCCGGAACTCACCGACCTCAGCAAAGAGCCGCAATCCACCTTCGATCTCTACGGACCCGATTCGAAAAAGCCCGGCACCTTCGCCGCCAACTGCCTTCTGGCGCGCCGTCTCGCCGAGCGCGGCGTCCGCTTCATCCAGCTCTACCACCGCGATTGGGATCATCACGGCGGTCTGCCGAAAGGCCTGCCCAATCGCTGCAAGGAAACCGATCAACCCGCTGCCGCACTGATCGCCGACCTCAAACAACGAGGCATGCTCGACGACACCCTCGTCGTCTGGGGAGGCGAATTCGGCCGCACCGTCTACTGCCAGGGCCGCCTCACCAAGGACGACTACGGCCGCGACCATCATCCCCGCTGCTTCACCGTCTGGCTCGCCGGCGGCGGCGTCAAGCGCGGCCTCACCATCGGTGAAACCGACGACTACGGCTACAACATCGTGCGCGATCCCGTCCACGTGCACGATCTCCAGGCCACCATCCTGCACACCTTGGGTATCGATCACACGCGCCTGACCTACAAATACATGGGCCGCTATTTCCGCCTCACCGATGTCCACGGCACCGTCGTCAAACAGGTGCTCGCATGAACGCCATCCAAGTCACCCCCAACGGATTAGAGTGGCTCCCCACGCCAGACCCCGTGCCGCAACAGGACGAGGTGCTCATCGATGTGAAAGCCGCGGGAGTCAACCGCGCCGACCTCCTTCAGGCCGCGGGCCACTATCCGCCGCCGCCCGGCGCCAGCACCATCCTCGGCCTTGAACTCGCCGGACTCCATGACGGACTCCCCGTCTGCTGCCTCGTACCCGGAGGCGCCTACGCCGAAAAGGCCGCCGTGCACCGCAGCATGTTGCTGCCCATCCCGGAAGACTGGCCGTTCTCGAAAGCCGCGGCCATTCCGGAGGCATGGCTCACGGCCTTCGTCAATCTCTTCATGGAAGCCCGCCTGGCCACCGGCGAATCGGTGCTCATCCACGCCGGCGCGAGCGGCGTCGGACTCGCCGCCATCCAGATGGCGCGCGAAGCCGGCGCGATCGTCTACGCCACGGTCCGCACCGCATCCAAAGTGGCCTTCTGCGAATCCTTCGGCGCCACCGTGGTCGATCCCACCGGGCCGTTCCCCGAGGCCGATGTCATCCTCGATTGCGTCGGCGGCAGCTACCTCGAAAAAAACATTCAAGCCTTGAAACGTTTCGGGCGCATGGTCAGCATCGGACTCCTCGGCGGCGCCAAGGGCGAACTGAATCTCGCCACCGTACTGCGCAACCGGCTCCGCATCGTTGGTTCCACGCTGCGCAGCCGCACGCGCGCCGAGCAGATCGAAATCACCGCGCAATTCCAACTGCGCTTCTGGAAGAACTTCCTCGACGGCACATTCCAAACCACCATTGACCGCGAGTTCCCCATCGAACAGGCCGGCGCGGCCCACCGCTACATGGCCGAAAACAAGAACGTGGGCAAGATCATTCTGACGGTACCCTGAACATGACCCTTCGACTCTCTGTGCTCGTAGTAACGCTCACCGCTGCGCTCTCCGCGCAGACCTATGACCTCCTGCTCAAGGGCGGCCACGTCATCGACCCGAAAAACAATATCAGCCGCCTCATGGATGTAGCCATCGCGAACGGCAAGATCGCCGCCGTGGCTGCCGGCATCCCGGCCACACAGGCCAAGCGCATCGCCGATGTGAAAGGCCTCTATGTCACCCCGGGCCTCATCGACATTCACGTCCACGTCTACGCGGGCACCGGCAAGCCCGGAGTCCTCACCGGCGACTCCAGCGTCTACCCCGACACCTTCAGCTTCCGCTCCGGTGTCACCACCATGGTCGATGCCGGCACCGCCGGCTGGCGCAACTTCCCCGATTTCAAGGAGCGCGTCATCCGCCGCGCCAAAACGCGCGTCTTTGCTCTGCTCAACATCGTCGGCTGGGGCATGAGCGAGCACAGCGAGCACGACCCCGCCGACATGGACCCCAAGCCCGCCATCGCCATGGCCAACGCAAATAAAGATATTATTGTCGGATTCAAAACGGCTCACTACAAAGGCGATGGCTGGCCTTCCGTGGACGGCGCCGTCGCCGCCGGCAAGGCCACCAACCTGCCGGTCATGGTCGACTTCGGCTACACCACCCCGGAGCGCAACATCAACGCCCTGCTCCTTGACAAGCTCCGCCCGGGCGACATCTACACGCATTGTTTTTCCGGCCATCGCGACGAAGCGATCGACGGCAAGCTCAACCCGGCCATGATCGCCGGCCGTAAGCGCGGCATCGTCTTCGACCTCGGCCACGGCGGCGGCAGTTTCTATTGGCCCGTGGCGCAGGCCGCCTACGATGCCAACTTCGAACCGGACTCGATTTCCACGGACCTGCACACCGGCAGCATGAACGCCGGCATGAAGGACATGACCAACACGATGTCGAAGATCCTCGCCATGGGCTCCTCGCTCGATAGCGTCATTCGCATGTCCACCTGGAACCCGGCCAAGGAGATCAAGCACGAAGAGCTCGGCCACCTGAGCGTGGGCGCTGTCGCCGACGTCACGGTGCTCAAACTCGAGAAGGGCAACTTCGGCTATCTCGACTCCGCCGGCGCGCGCCGCTCCGCAACGCAGAAGCTGATCGCCGAACTCACCGTCCGCGCCGGCCAGGTGGTGTGGGACTTGAACGGAGTCGCCGCCACGGACTGGAAGAAATTCACCTACCGCAAGCGCACCGAATAGTGAAGACGAACGCCGCAAGACTGCTCGATCGCCTCGGCATCGTTTACGAATTGCGCCACTACGAAGTCGGTGACGAACACCTCGATGCCGAGACCGTCGCCCAACGCATCGGCCTGCCGCCCGAGCAGGTCTTCAAGACGCTGGTCGCGCGCGGCGACCGCAACGGAGTGTGCCTCGCCGTGATCCCCGGCAGCACCCAATTGCAGTTGAAGGAACTCGCCCGGCTCAGCGGCAACGGCAAGGTGGAGCTGGCGCCGCTGAAGGATGTGCAGGCTCTCACCGGATATGTTCGGGGTGGGGTGACCGCGCTGGCTTGCAAAAGAGACTATGATGTCTTTATTGACGAGACAGCGCAATTGCACGGGAGTATTGCCGTCTCGGCGGGGGTCCGCGGGACTCAGATCGTGCTGAGCCCCGCGGACTATCTCCGCGCCACCAACGCCACCCTCGGCGACATCGCCCGCTAGCGAGCCGCTTGCTGCAACGTTGCCGAGACGTTCATCGTATCGCCGGCTTGCGCGCTCAGCGTGCGCTCCCAGACTTTCGTTCCGCTCTTCACCACGACACGGTGATTGCCCGGCGTCACCGTCCGCGTGCTCGGCGTGTTGCCGATGAAGAGCCCATCGATTTCCACGTCCGCGCCCGGCACATCGCTCGTGATGTGAACCGTGGCTGTCCCCGCCGCCGCGGGTGCGGGTGCGACGGAGACAGCCGGCCGGGGAGGAGACATCTTGAAATCGGAGTCCGTGAATACCTCAAACGCCATGCCCTTGTGCAAGGTGACGTCCTTGCCCTTCATGAGCAGGAACGCCGGTGCGGCGGGCCAGAACACCACCGCCGCCGATGCCGTCAACACGCCCGTGCGCGTGCCGTGGCTGCCGCCTTCCTTCTTCTGCATCGTGTACCGCAGCGGGATGTACTTGCCGTCGGCGGCGCGCACCTTGTCAATCGAGAAGTCCAGCTTGCCGGTGCGGCCCATGCGGCGCTTCGGCACCGCTTGCGTCACCGTGCCGATCACCGGCGCGCCTTGCTCGATGACGACCGTATCGCCGACTCGCACCTCTTCGGTGGCCACCAACTGCACGGCCTGTCCTTCTTCGGCCGTGGCCGAAGTGATGTTCTGGTCGAGCCGGCAGGCAATCTTCGTGCCGCTCGGCAACTCGATCCCGTACATCGCAACCGCGATCCATCCTGTCCAAAAGAGCTTCATGTTTCCTCCTCGGTGGAAGACGCGTTGCAATCCATTCCGCGGGATCATGCGATCATCAATTATGGCTGCTGGGCTGGCGCGCACCTGGCTGAACCTGACCCAATTCCTGCTCCCGCGAGGGAAGCGCAAGGAGTGGCGCGAGGAGTGGCTGGAAGAGCTCGCGCACCGCCGGTCGGTACCTTTCCTTTCGATCGCCCGCAACATCCTGCGCGATGCGCTGTTCACGCGCCAGCGCGTCGAATCCGGGGAAGAATACCGGCGCCCGCTGCGGCTCGAAGCAGCGGGCTTCGTCATCGCCACGCTGCTATGGCTGGTGTTCGGATTGCCCGCGCGGGAGCGCCCCGCGGGACTGCATCTGGAACGCGTCGCCTTCGTGCAGCGCACCTACGCGGCGATGGGCATCTCGCTGTCCACCGTGACGATGCGCCTCAAGGAGGAACTGCGGCGCGCGCCGTGGGTGGAAGCGCTGGCCGGATTCCGTGTGCGCTACGGGCTTACCGCCAGCGCCCAGGTGTCGCGCGACTTCTTCGAAGTGCTCGGCGTCACGCCGCTGCTGGGACGCACCTTGCATGACGCGCCGCTTGATCATGTGGTGCTGACGCACGCCCTGTGGCGCGAGCAGTTCCACAGCGAACCCAACGTGATCCACCGCGCGGTGCTCATCGAAGACCGCCGCTACATCGTCGCCGGAGTGCTGCCCGAAGACTTCGCTTTCGTCTCCAAGCGCCTGCGCTACTTCGTTCCGTTGCCCGAAGGCTCGGCCGCGTCGGGATTGATC
This sequence comes from uncultured Candidatus Solibacter sp., assembly GCA_964402295.1. Classification (GTDB taxonomy): domain Bacteria; phylum Acidobacteriota; class Terriglobia; order Bryobacterales; family Bryobacteraceae; genus CADEFT01. The sequence continues at coordinate 27,881 of CAYOBO010000032.1, forward strand.
CTGCGCCGCAAAGCCGGGCTCAGCATCGAAGAGGCGGAGCGGCAACTTCAGCGGCTCGCACCGGAGTTGGTGCACCGGCTGTTCCCTTATCTACAGGCGCCGCGCTGGCAGGACACGCTGTACACGGCGCTGGGGATTGCGCTGCTTGCGTTCCTCGGCGGGGCTGCCTACTTGCATCGCAAGCTGCATGCCACGCCGCGCAGTTACGGCGTGCTCGCGCTGCGGCTGTTGCTGAGCACGGCCGCATTGGCGCAGGTGTCGTTCGTGGCGGCTCGCATCCTCTCGGAGAATCTGATGCCCGCCGGCATCTGGCACATCTGGCTGTTCACGATGGCTTGCGCGGTGCTGGCCGGCGTGACGCTGCGCGATCACCTGGGGCGCTGTCCGGAATGCTTTGAGCAACTGCGCAGCCCGGCGCGCATCGGCACCTGGAGCAGCCTGGTGGTGGAGGCTCCGGCGACGGAGACCGTGTGTCCCAACGGGCACGGGCTGATGCATCGCGAAGAGGTAGGCGAGCGGCGCTCGCGCTGGACGCGCTTCGATGAAAGCTGGCGCAGCCTCTTCACCAAGCGCATAGAATAAGAGGATTCCATGTTGACCGGCATCCTTCTCATGCTTGCGGCTACGCTTGCCGCTCAGGACCCGGCGGAGCACTTCGAGACCAAGGTGCGCCCGCTGTTGGTGAACAAGTGCAACGCCTGCCATACGGCCGCCCCGCAGGCGGGCTTGCGTCTGGACTCGCGCGAAGCCCTGCTCCAGGGCGGGCGCTCCGGTGCGGCGATCGTGCCCGGCGATCCGGATGGCAGTCTGCTCATGCAGGTGCTCCGGCACACGCACGCCAGGATTCAGATGCCGCCGCCGGGGAAGTTGCCGCAAGAAGAACTGGACGCCGTCGCGCTGTGGATCGAGCAGGGCGCGGTGTATCCGGCAAGTACGAAGCCGCCTGCGTCGTTCCGCATTACGGATGAGCAGCGTGCGCATTGGGCGTTTCAGCCACTGGCGAAGCAGCCGGGCGCTTCCATCGACAGCATCGTGCGGGCGCGGCTGAAGGCAAAGAATCTGAAGCCCGCGGCCGCCGCGGACAAGATCACGCTGCTGCGGCGCCTGACGTACGATCTCACGGGACTGCCTCCCACCATCGAAGAACTCGATGCGTTTCTCGGCGATGCTTCGCCGCGGGCTTACGAGAAGGCCGTCGACCGCCTGCTCGCCTCGCCGCGCTACGGCGAGCGCTGGGGACGGCATTGGCTCGATGTCGTGCGCTATGCCGATACGGCGGGCGATAGCTCGGATTATCCGGTGCCGCAGGCGCACAAGTACCGCGATTGGGTGATCGCCGCGTTCAACCGCGACATGCCCTACGACCAATTCGTGCGGGAACAATTGGCGGGGGATTTGTTGCCGTCCTCGAATGAAGAGGAGCGCTGGCAGCGGCTGATCGCCACCGGCTACGTGGCCACTACGCGGCGCTTCTCGGTGGTGCCCGAGCGGCAGATGCATTTGAGCTACGACGACACCATCGACAACGTGGGCAAGGCGTTTCTCGGCCTGAGCGTGAACTGCGCGCGCTGCCATGACCACAAGTACGATCCGATTTCGAACAAGGATTACTATGCGCTGTTCGGCATCTTCGCCAGCACGCGCTATCCGTTCGCGGGCAGCGAGAATCGCAATCAGCAGGCGGACTTCGTGCGGCGCAAGCCGGAGGCGGAGCTCGCCAAGCAGTTGCTGCCCATCAAGCCCGAACTCGATGCAATCGATGCGAAGCTGAAGATGCTCGAGGATCTGCGCAAGCTCTACACCGAGCGCGCGGCCGCCGTGCGCGCGGGCAAGGAGCCTCCGCCGGTGCCCGAGGGCGCCATCGCGCAGACAAAGATCAAGCCCGAGTACAACAAGACGCTGGGGCAACGGATGGAGTTGCTGGCGAAGGTCGAGCCGATCGAGGACGCCTACGCGGTGGTGGATGCGCAGCCCGTCGATGCGCCCATTCTGCTGCGCGGCGAGGTGGACAAGAAGGGCGACATCGTGGAACGGCGCTTCCTGGAAGTGCTCGGCGGGCAGACGCTCCGGGATAAGTCGTCGAGCGGCAGGCGCGAGTTGGCGGAGTGGATTCTGGCGACTCCATTGGCCGCGCGGGTGATGGTGAACCGCATCTGGCAGTATCACTTCGGCAAGGGCATCGTGACGACGCCGAACGACTTCGGCAAGCGCGGCATGAAGCCGACGCATCCCGAGCTGCTGGATTATCTGGCATCGCGGTTTGTGGCCGGCGGTTGGTCGGTGAAGAAGCTGCACCGCGAGATTCTGTTGTCTTCGACGTACCGCCAGTCGAGCATCGGCGATGTGTCGAACGCCGCCGCCGATCCGAATAATGAGCTGCTGTGGAAGTTCGACCGGCGGCGGTTGGATGCCGAGAGCTTGCGCGATTCGCTGCTCGCCTTGGGCGGGACGCTCGATGGCGCGATGGGCGGTCCGCATCCGTTTCCGCCGATGCAGGAGTGGCGCTACACGCAGCACCGGCCGTATGCGGCGGTGTATGAGAGCAATCGGCGCAGCGTGTATCTGATGACCCAGCGCATCCAGCGGCACCCATACTTGGCGATGTTCGATGGCGCGGACACGAATGCGAGCACGCCGCTGCGCTCGCCGAGCATTACTCCCATTCAGGCGCTCTTCCAGATGAACAGCAAGCTGGTGGAGGAAAACAGCGAAGGGTTCGCGGCGCGGCTGCTGGCTTCGTATGCCGACGACAAGGCGCGCATCGATGCGGCGCACCGCATGGCGACGGGGCGCGGCGCTTCGCCGGATGTGCAGGCGCGGGCGGCCGAGTATCTGAGCGCGGCGCAGGTGGCGTTGCAGAAGGCTGGGGTAGCGGAGGAATCGCACCGGCGCAAGGCGCTGGCGAGCTACCTGCGGGCGCTGCTGGCGAGCAACGAGTTTCTGTTCGTCGACTGAACTCGCTTGTCGCATGCCTGTCGGAGAAGAGATCGTTGTCAGCTTGCTGCTCACGGTGTTCGACCTGCTCGGCACGTTCGCCTTCGCCATGAGCGGTGCGATTGCCGGGGCGCGCCACAGGCTGGATATTTTCGGCATTCTTGTCCTCTCGTTTGCCGCCGCCACCTCGGGCGGGATGATTCGCGATGTGCTCATCGGCGATGTGCCGCCCGCGTCGATTCAGGATCTGCGCTACATGGCGGTATCCGCCGTGGCAGGTGCGGTTACGTTCTTCTGGTACGCGAAGGCGAGCCGCATGCGCAATGCGCTGCTCGTCTTCGACGCCGCCGGGCTCGGCCTGTTCGCGGTGGCGGGTGCGGGCAAGGCGCTGGCCTATCATCTCGGCCCGGTCCCGGCGGCACTGCTCGGCATGTTGACCGGGATCGGCGGCGGAGTGGTGCGCGATGTTCTTTTGTCGGAAGTGCCTGTCGTCTTCCGCACGGAGGTCTACGCGGTTGCCGCGCTGGTGGGTGCGGGCGCAGTCGTGGTTGGGAACGCGATGCGGTGGCCTGCTCAGCCGGTTGCCATCGGCGGTGCGCTGCTTTGCTTTGGAATCCGGATGATAGCCGTCCGCCGCGGTTGGCGGTTTCCCACCGTCCGCGCCGCCGAATCGCCGGACGATTGACCGCGCTTATTCCTGAACGTCGAAGTCGGCTTGGAGGAACTGCCAGTCGGGGAACTCGTAGGCGCGGAGTTTGGTGGAGGCCTCGGCCTTCAGTTCCTTGCTGGCATTGCCGCCGAGGCTGGGGACGCGAACTTTGAAGGTGCTGATGGGCTCGGCGCCGGGATCGGATTTGGTGGAGCGGAGGCGCACTTCCAGGTTGAGATCGGGGAGATCGGCCGAGGAATGGTTGATGACGATCATCTGAATCTGGAGTTTCTGTTTCGGGGTTTCCGTGACGCGGAGGCCGGCGATTTCCAGGTGGCGGGCGAAGGGGTGGGCCTGTTTGGCGGCCTCGCCGGGCGCGGTCATTTTGGTTTCGTTCCTGGCCCCGTTGGCGGGAGGCCGCAGGAAGTGGATGCCGGCCCAACCGGCTCCGATGAGGACGGTGGCAACCAGCAGGACAACGAGCCAGGAGGGCAAGACCGGTTTGGGGGGTGGGATGACGTAGACGGGTTGTTGCGGCGCGGGAGGCTGCGGCGCGGGAGGCTGCGGCGCGGACACAGGCGCCGGCGCGGGGGCTGAGGCGGCCACAGGCTGGCTGGGCGGAGGCTGCGGCGGCATTTGTGGCGCGGATACCGGCGCGGGTTGCGGCTCACCCGCGGCCACGGCGGCCGGCTCCGGCTTGGAACAACGCGGGCAGTCGGTTTCTGAAGGAAGAACTTCCCCTCCGCACTTCGGACAAATCCAGCTAAACATGATCTTGCTACTATCTTGACACATGCGGTTTCTGCGTAAGCCGGCCCGGCGGCCGCGCTCCCTGGGCGTGCTGTCGAGCGCGTTTCATCCACCGACGCGGGCGCACCTGGCGCTGGCACATGCGGCACTGGATTTGTTTGAAACGGAACAGGTCCTGTTTGTTTTACCGGAAAAATTCCCGCACAAGGCCTACGATGCGGTGACGCTGGAAGAGCGGCTGGAACTGGTGCTGGAGGCAACGGCCCACGAGCCGCGGTTCGCGGTGGCGGTGGCCGAGGCGGGGTTGTTTTGGGAAATCGCCAGGGAAGCCCGGGCGCATTACGGCGATGCGCGGCTGCGCTTCCTGTGCGGGCGCGATGCCGCGGAACGGATTGTCGGCTGGGACTACGGGGAACTGCCGCCCATCGAACGGCAACTGGAGGAGTATGAGCTGCTGGTGGCTCCGCGCGGGGGCGCCTATGAGCCCCCCGCGCATTTGCGCAACTCCATCGGTTTGCTGCGCATCTCAGAGGAATGGGGCGACGTGGCCAGTTCTCATGTGCGGGCGCGTATCCGCTCGGGCGGGCGATGGGAACATTGGATCCCGCCCGCCATCGCTGCCCGCGTCCGGCAGATCTACGGCCGCGGAAGCTACACTGAGTAAGGACACACCAGAGAGGCGCACCACCATGAACACAGCCTTATTGTTGATTCTGGCCGCTTCGGCCGCATGGTCCCAGGACTTCACGGAGATTCTGGCGGGGGCCAGCCGGCAGACCGAACGCAACGCCAAGGTCACGGGGCTGCGCTTCAACTGCCTCCCGGCCGATTGCAGAGTGCGGCCGCACGAATCCATTGTGGTGCAGGTGCTGGTGGATGGCGAGATCGCGGTGGCGAATTCCGATCCGCGCAAGGGACGGCTGCGGCGCGCGCCGGGCCCGATGAAGGTGCTCGACCGGGACGGCGGCTGGGTGTCGAAGCCGTTCAAGTTTCCGGGTTCGGATCCGGGCGGGTATGCGGAAAGCGGCGGCTCGGCGTTGTCGAGCATTTTCCAGCGTGTGGCCGGGGATTTCATCGTGCAGGATTCCTTCCTGTATACGGCTCCGGAGAAGCCCGGCGCCTACCGGCTGGAGAATGAAACCGAAGGCGTGAAGGCGGAACTGACGATTACGGTGGACGCGGGCGCCCCTTCGCAAAAGAAGCCCGAGGAATTCTCGTTCGGCGCCGAGGACAAGTCGAACGAGCCGTACCGCGCGCTGGCCGAACGCTACGCGCCGATGTTCGCGCAGGAGACATGGTGGCAGCCGAAATCCGATTACATCACGCGCTTCGATTTCGATAACGACCTGATTGGCGACAACAATTGGGACAACATGGAGAAGGGCACCTCGCAGGCATACGTCTATTACGCGGCGATGGAGACGGCGACGCACTGGTTCCTCATCTACAACGCGTTTCATCCGCGCGATTACTCGGATAAGTGCGTGGCGGGAAGCTGCCATGAGAACGACAACGAAGGCGTGATTCTGACGATTCAGAAGGACGGCAGCGAGTTCGGCAAGCTGCTCACGATGGAAACATTGGCGCACAACAATGTTTACAGCTTCACCAACGAGCGCGGCATTTCAAGCGGGTTGCACAATGTCGACGGGCGCATCGAGCTGTTCGAGAACACGCATCCCATCGTATTCGTCGAATCGGGCGGCCACGGCATTTACGGGACCACGCTGAACGGGCATAGCCGGTTCAACGTGAGCAAGGACGAATTCACCAGCGGCACGGGGGTGACGTACGTCTACAAGGGCGTGGCCGAGCGGCCGAAGCATGCCAACGACCGCAAGGTGGGTTACGAACTGTTGCCCATTCTGACGCATTGGTGGGCGCGGGCGACGAACGATCGGAACCAGCGCATGTTCGATGAGTTCGGCCCGTATGAACCGTTCGGCGGGCGGCCCAAGGCGAAGGTGGCGACGATGGGCAAGACGTTTCTGGGACGCAAGGAATCGTCGAACAAGGCGAAGCCGTTCTGGGGCTGGCACGACAACAAGACGCTGAAGGCGCGTGTATTGAACGCCGGGCAATGGGGACTGGATCCGGCTTACGCGATCACACAGGGGTTGCGTTTTCCGGCGAACATGCCGTTCTCGCTCGACTACACCTACAACCCGTATCTGGGGATTGGCGATGAGAATCCGGCGCCGGCGCAATCGGTGGTGATTACGCCGGGCACTCCGGTGGTGGGCGCGCCGGGTGGGGAGAAGCCTGCCGGGCAACCGCCGGCGGAGAACGCCGTGGCGGTCGCGCCCAAGGCCACCGAAGGCTGGGTGGAAGTGGACGCGGTGGTGGATGCGTCGGTGGTGTTTCACCTGTGGGAGAGAGACGTGACGCCGGAAGTGCTGGCGGGGGCTCCGGTGAAGGACCAGAAGGTGAACGCGAGCGGCCCGATCCCGACGGGCGGCGTCAAGTGGAGCGTGGAAAAGAAGACAGGGCGGGGCACGGTGAAGATTGTCGAGGAACCTTCGGAGGCCAACGGGTACACGTTGAAGGTGCGCGTCGACGATACGAAGGGGGGCGCGGCGCGGCACGTCTTCCGGGTGAGTTGGAAGCCGTAAGGCGCGTTCGCCCGTCAGATGTGTTCGAGTTCGGTGAGCAGGCTGCCGGCGAGCTCACCGGTCCGGCCGTATGGCATGAGTTCGCGGAGCATGCGCCTGCTCCTTGTGGGTTTCTTCGCCTGCTGGATGAGTTCCCACATGTCGATGGTGTCGCGCTTGAGTCCGTCCTTCGGGTCGACGACGGTCAGTTTCAGGGGGAGGTAGCGGGCGCCGGGGTAGATCTTGTTCATGCGGTCCAGGACCTTGCGGAAGTCGAGAGCGTCGACAGCCCAGGCTTCGGGGCGCGGCATGATCATCGTTTGCCTCTTCAAGTAACTCTCCGGCCCCCAATAGTCGTGTACCTTCTGCCAGTACGGCTCATCGAGGCGGCGCGCCCAGCGCAGCCAGAGGGCCAATTCGATGAGATTCCGCAGGACGCCCTTTTTCTGTTGCGTCTGGTCCACGGGGGGCGCTCCTCCGATCCAAGGCTGTTTGAGAAACATGGAGTGGGCCACGGGGACGAGTTCTTTTCTCCAACCTCCCTCCACGTTCCAGGCCGAGCAGTTCCTGACCCAGATGGCCATCCGTTCCTCGATGCGGCTGTTTCTGCCGACAAGGGCATCCACGGGAGTTTTGACGTCGGGCACCTCGATGTTCTGGGGGAATGACGGAGTCAAGGCGTCGATGATGTCTTTTTGGATCGCCTCGGCGGCGGACTTGACCTTGCCGGCCGCGAATCCTCCGGCCTGTTCGAGGGCGAGGGCCGTGACGGGCTGGTTCTTGGCGAAGGTTTTCCATTTGGACTGCACCCGTTTTTCGACGGTGTTGACCAGGAGCTTGGTGCGGGTGCTGAGGATGGGTGCGACGGAAAGAGCGATCTCTCCTCCAATGACGGGGAGGAAGATGGCCGCCATGCCAAGACAGGCCTGCACCATGCTCGCCAGGGCTTGTTCCCGCTCCTTTTTGATCTGGCTGATTTCCCGCAAGGCAGCGGCATGATTTTCGAACGCTTCATCCCAGGCGGCGGTGTAGATGCGGCAGACCTCATTCCAGCGGGTTGTGGCCAGCGTCAGAGCCGTGTGCATGTCGGTAATCAGGGCTCCGCGGTCCACCTTGGCTTGCAGATTCTGGTTTGTGTTCGGTTGTCCCAATGTTCCTCCTTGCTTCGACCAACGAAACGGAGGAGGGAAACCTGTCACGGAGGAAAACGCCCACGTTGCCAGGGGGAGCGAATCAGCGGTCGCTGACGCAGCGGAAGGTGATGTTTGTGGTGGCGCTATCGGGAGTGTTGGAGGTGCGGGCGGCGACGCGGTAGCGGTTGCAGTAGGAGCGGTGGCAGAGGTAGCTGCCGCCTTTCATGAGGCGCTGCGTGCCCGTGGGTGGGCCGACGGGGTTGGTGCGCGTGGCGGCGATGTGGTAGGTGGGATGGAACCAGTCGTTGCACCATTCCCAGGCGTTGCCGGTGATGGTGTAGATGCCGTAACCATTGGGTTCGTAGGAGTCGACGGGACAGGTGCCGACGAAGCCGTCTTCGGCGGAATTGAAATCGGGGAACTGGCCTTGCCAGACGTTGCAGAGATGGCGGCCGCCGGGGGTAAGCTCATCGCCCCAAGGGTAGATGCGCTGCTCGAGGCCGCCGCGGGCGGCATATTCCCATTCGGCTTCGGTGGGGAGCCGCTTGCCGGCCCACTCGGCATAGGCCGCGGCATCGTGCCAGGACACGTGCGTGACGGGGTGATGGAGACGGCCGTCGATGGAGGAATCGGGGCCTTCGGGGTGCTTCCAGCAGGCGCCGTTGACGCGGCACCACCAACTGACCGAGGGGGCGCGGTCGGAGACGATTTCCGAGAAACGCTCCTTGGGGATGTGGAGGTGGAAGACGAAGGACCAGCCGAAACGCTCGGCTTCGGTCCGGTAGCCGGTGTCGCGGACGAATTCGCGGAAACGTTCGTTGGTGACGGGGTAGCGGTCGATGTAGAAGGGGGCGAGGGTGACTTCGCGGATGGGACCTTCGCCGTCGGCGGGGAATCCTTCTTTGTCCTCGGTGCCCATGAGGAACGTACCGCCGTCGAGCTTGATGCGGTCTTCGGTGGATCGGGCGGTGGCGAGTTTGCGAGTCTCGGAAAGCTGCCTGCTTTGGGCGAGGGTTTCGGCGCGTTGCTTGGAAGGCACGCAGCAGGGGTGCGGCTTTCCGAGGGCGGCGAAGAGTTGGAACTCGGACTTCACGGCTGCGCCTCTTCGAGTTCCACTTCCTCCACTTTGGCGGCGTTCATGAGCTTGTCGAGGAATTGCTCGATGGCGCGCTGGCGTTTCTGCTCGTGGAGGGTTTGGGAGATCTGGGCTTTGACTTCGGAAAGGTCGCGGGTGCCCGCGGGGACGCGTTCGTAGAGCTTGGCGATGTGGAAGCCGAAGGGGGAACGGAAGATGGGGCTGATTTCGCCGGGCTGCATGGCGAAGACGACATCCTCGAACTCTTCGACCATCTGGCCGCGGGGGAAGAAGCCGAGATCGCCGCCGCGGCCGGGGCAGTCGGAGAGCCTGTCGGCGAGTTCCTCGAAGCTGGCTCCGGCTTTGAGTTCGGCTTCGACCTGTTCGATGGCGGCGCGGGCGGCGGCCTCGTCGGTGTTTTCGTCGATATTCTTTACGATGTGGGCGGCATGGACGGCCTCGGGTGTGGCAAACTGTTCCTTATTCTTGAGGTAGTAATCGGAAATGTCCTTGTTTTTTGGCGGCGCCACTTTCGCCGAGACCTTGCCCAAGAGTTTTTCGACACGGTACCGGGTGATCAGCTCCTGCCGGAGCTTGTCATCGCCGAAGGGAAAGACGCAGCCGGATTCGCCGGGGGACTGCTCGCGGATTTCGGCCATCATGTTTTCGATGACGCCCTCGGGGATCGGCTCGGTGTCGCGGAGCGCTTCCTGGCGCAGGACGGTGCGCTCGACGATGTTTTCGCGGGCCCAGAGCTTGACGCGGGTTTCCACTTCGATCGGGGAAGCCTGGGCCATCTCCTCGACAAGACGGGGCCGGATGAGGCGCTCTTCTTCCTTGATGACGGAATCGAGGACGGGTTCGCCGTTGATACGCAATGCCATGCACCAACATCATACGACAGCGCGTGTGGCGAATCCTAACAGTATAGGCCGGCGGGCGCACTGCCGATAGAGGATAGAGGAATTATGGGCAACGGACGGAAGCCGAGCATCTGGAGCGCGGGCGCTCTCGCTCTGCTGGCCGTGGCCGCGCGCGGGGAGAACGTCCAGTATTCCTTTACATATTACGGGCAGGAGCACGGACTGGCGTCGTCGGTGGTGCGCTGCATGACGCAGGACCGGACGGGTTTTTTGTGGGTGGGGACGCCGGTCGGGCTGTTTCGCTGGGACGGCTTCCGCTTCCGGCAATACACGAAAGCCGACGGTCTGCCGGACAACAGTGTGCGGTCGCTGCATGTGGATCGCGAAGGCACGCTGTGGGCGGGGACAACGAAAGGGATCGCGCGCCGGGAAGGCAGCCGCTTTGCGATGGCATCGGATGGCGGGCTGGAAGTGTACGACCGGATGAGCATCGGATCGGACGGCGCGGGCGTGGTGTACGCGGCGTCGCGGCGCGGGTTGCATGTGCGGCGCAAGGGCGGACGGTTTGAACCGCTGCGGCTGGGGCCGGAGATCGACGATAGCGAAATAGCCGGTTTGTGGGTGGAGGAAGACGGCGCGCTGTGGTTCGGATGTGGGAAGGAGATTTGCCGCTGGGGTGGCGGAAAGCTGGCGCGGTTCGGGGCGGCGGAAGGAGTTCCGGAAGACCGCTACGGCGGGTTTGACCGCGATGGGCGGGGGACGCTGCTGGCGCGGGGCGCCGGAGGGATTCTGGCGCAGGATGGGCATTCCGGGCGGTTCCGGATGGAATTGCGCCAAGCGGGAGGGGGATCGCTGCAATTGCTCGGCGGAACGCGCGGGCGGGTGTATGCGCCGAGTTGGAACGGGCTATGGATCCGCGACGGAGGGGGCCAGTGGAGCCGGATCACCGAGGACAACGGATTGCCGGCGAACCGGATTAACGTCGTTTGGGAAGATCACGAACGCAAGCTGTGGCTGGGGTTTTCCGACTTCGGGATCGCGCGCTGGCAGGGCATGGGCGATTGGAAGGGATGGACACGCGCGAACGGGTTGCCGAGCAATGCCATCAGCGCGGTTTTGGAGGCCGAAGGCGGGAGGACGTGGGTCGGCACCAGGGAAGGGGTGACGGTCTACGATGGGCGCGGGTTCCGGGCGGTGCCGGAACTGCGGGGAGCCAACATTCGCGCGATGGCGGAAAGCAGGGATGGCTGGGTTTGGATCGCCGTGGAGGAGAACGGCTTGTGGCGGGTAAATGGGAAGACGCTGGCGGCGGAGCGGATCGGCCGGGGGCAAGGGATTGAGCCGAGCCAGATTCTGGGGCTGCTGGCGAGCCGGGACGGATGGCTGTATGTGAGCCGCCGGAAAGGTGTCTGGCGGACGCGAATGGATGGCGGGGCGGTGCGCTTCGAGCCGGTGCTGGGGGACATACTCCAGGCCGGCGAGCAGATCTATGCGATGCGGGAGGACGGCCGCGGCAGAATGTGGCTGGGCGGCACACGCGGGATTCTGTTGCGCGATGGGGGCCTTTGGCGGCGCTTCCACGAGAAAGACGGGCTGCGGGACCGCACCGTGGTGGTGCTGGAGCCGGGGGCGGACAATGAAGTGTGGTTCGGCTATGGGCGGTATCTGGGGATTACGCGGATGCGGCTGGAGCCGGCGCCGCAGGTTTCGCATTTCGACGCGGGCTCGGTGCTTGCCTCCAACGACATCTCTTTCCTTGGGTGGGACTCACAGGGGTGGATGTGGGTGGGGACGGATAACGGTGTCGATGTGTTCAACGGGACCAAGTGGCGGCACATCGGGACGCAGGACGGGTTGATCTGGCACGATACGGTGTTCAACGCTTTCTTTGCCGGACGCGGCGGGGTGTGGATGGGGACCAATCACGGATTGTCGCGGTTCCAGCCGCCGCGGGACATGTTTGACCAGATGCCGCCTTCGGTTGCGATCACGGGCGTAAGCGTGGGAGGACGGGCGGTGGACGAGAATGCTCCGATCGAGGCGCCCTATGCAAGGCGGTCGGTACGCATCGGGTTTTCCAGCCTTTCGTTCACCGAGTCGCGCGAGGTGCGTTACCGCTACCGGCTGAAGGGGGATTCCGACTGGCTGGAGACCGCGGAACGGGAAGCGGCGTTTCCCAGCCTGGCGCCGGGCAAATACGAATTCGAGGTGCAGGCGGGGACGCGCTCGGGGTGGGACCGGCACAGCGCGGTGGTGCGTTTCCGGATTCTGGCGCCGTGGTGGCGCACCTCCTGGTTCAGCATTGGCGCAATCCTGGCGGTGGTGGCGGCGGGGTACTGGTTTCACCGGCGCCGGTTGCGGCGCATGCAGCGGATGCGGGAAGAACTGGAACGGGCGGTGGCCGAGCGGACAGCGGAACTGGAGCGCGAGAAGAGCCGTGTGGAGGAGCAGAAGGGGGAGATCGAGCGTCTGCTCGAGCAGGCGCGGGAAGTGGCGCGGCTGAAGGACGAGTTTCTGGCGAATGTCAGCCATGAGATCCGCACGCCGATGAACGGGATTCTGGGGATGACGTCGCTGGCGCTACAGACGGCTCTGCGGGCCGATCAGCGGGAGTATCTGGAATGCGCGCGCTCGTCGGGCGAGTCGCTGCTGGGGTTGCTCAACGACATACTGGATTTTTCCAAGATCGAGGCAAACCGGCTGGAACTCGAGTCGGTGCCGTTTTCGCCGCGGGCGCTGGTGGAGGATTGCGTGCGCACGGTGCGCCCGTCGATCGGCGGGAAGGGGATCCGGCTGGAATGGGCGGCGGAGCCGGATGTGCCGGTGCAGGTGATGGGGGATCCGATGCGGGTGCGGCAGATCTTGCTGAATCTGATGAGCAACGCGGTGAAGTTCACGCACGCCGGGTTCGTGTCCGTGCGGCTGGGCATGGAGGATTCGAGCGGCGGTGTGGCGCGGCTGGTGTTCCGGGTGATCGACACGGGCGAAGGAATTCCGCCGGAGAAACACAAGGTCATCTTCGAGGCGTTCCGGCAGGCGGATGGATCGACGACGCGGCGGTTTGGCGGAACGGGGCTGGGGCTGGCGATCTGCCAGCGGCTGGTGGCGCTGATGCAGGGCGAGATCGCCTTGGAGAGCGAATTGGGCCGGGGGAGTGAGTTTACCATCCGCATCCCATTCCCGGTTTGTGGCGAGGAGCAGGCGCCGGCGCCGGTGAAACCGACTCCGGGAGAATTGGGGCGGCTGGCGGCGGCGCTGGTGGGCCGTGCGGAAGTGAAGAGCCTGCGTGTGCTGGTGGCCGAGGACAACCTGATCAATCAGAAGCTGGTGGTGCGGATGCTGGAGCGGCAGGGGCACGAGGTGGAGGTGGCTACCGATGGCAAGCAGGCTTACATGCTGACCGGGCATAAGCACTTCGATCTGGTGCTGATGGATGTGCAGATGCCGGAACTGGACGGACTGGAGGCGACACGGCTCATCCGGGAGCGCGAGGCCTCGACCGGAGGGCGCGTTCCCATCCTCATGTTGACGGCCAATGCCATGCCGGGGGACAGGGAGAAATGCCTGGAGGCGGGCGCGGATGCCTATCTGTCGAAGCCGGTGAGTTTCGATAAGCTCACGGCGGCAGTGATGGACTTGACTTCGGTATCGGGGTAGGGTTGTGGAAAACTGAGGAAAACGCGGGTGGGCCGATTTGGTATTCTGTTTGTTTGTAGTGGCTTAGGTGGGGTAGGGGATTGTGGAAAACGAAAGTGGAAATCCACTGCGGAATCCACAGCCCGGTGGGGTTAAGATGAGGGATACGGAGATAGGATCACCATGGCCACGGGCGATGCCATTTTCGAAAAGGGGCTTCCCGCCAATGTCGATGCCGAACGGTTTGTGTTGGGGTCGATTCTGGTGGACGCGGAAGCCATGCTGTATGTGGGGGGAGTGCTGGAGCCGGAGGATTTCAGCCTCGAAAAGCACCGGCGCATCTTCCTGCGGATGATGGATCTGCATGAGCGCAACGAGCACATTGACCGGGTGACGCTGGCCAATGAATTGATGCGCCACGGGCAGTTGGAGAGCGTGGACGGGTTGGGGTACCTGGTCTCGCTCGATGACGGGCTGCCGCAGATCTCGAATCTGGAAAGCTATGTGCGGATCGTCAAAGAGAAGGCGATGCTGCGGCGGATCATCCTGTCGAGCCAGCGTATCATTGACCGGTGCGTGGCGGGGGATGAGCAGGCGGAGAGCATCCTTGCCTCGGCGGGCGAAGAACTGCTGAAACTGGGTGACAATCGCAACGGAGCGGGGCTGGCGACGCCTGGGCAGATCATTGAGGGGTATGAAGGCGGGCTGAACTCGTTTCTCGATCCGAGCAAGCGGATTCAAGGCATTAGCACGGGATTCATCAAGTATGACGAGAAGACCGGGGGCATGCGGCCCGGGGAGCTGATTATCATCGCGGCACGGCCGGCGATGGGGAAGACGGCGCTGGTGCTGAACATCGCCTATCACGTGGCGGCGAAGTTGCATAAAACGGTGGCGGTGTTTTCGCTGGAAATGTCGAAGGAGTCGCTGCTGACGCGGTTGCTGTGCGCGGCGGCGCGGGTGGACAGCCAGAAGTTCCGGGCGGGGTTCTTGAATCAGGGGGAACGGCGGCAGTTGCAGATGGCGGCGGCGGAGTTGGTCGAAGCAAAGCTGTTCATTGACGATACGGCGTCGACGAACGTGATGGATATCCATGCCAAGTTGCGGCGGCTGAAGCAGGAGCACGGCCTGGACCTGGTGATTGTGGACTACCTGCAACTGATGACGGGGAGGGGCAAGTTCGACAGCCGGGTGCAGGAAGTGAGCGGGATCTCGCGCGGGTTGAAGCTGATGTCGAAGGAACTGGAAGTGCCGGTGATCGCGCTCAGCCAGTTGAGCCGCGCGCCGGATACGCGGCAGGGGGATCACCGTCCGCAGTTGAGCGATCTGCGCGAGTCGGGATCGATTGAGCAGGATGCGGACGTGGTGAATTTCATTTTCCGCGAGGAAGTGTATAAGCCGGACCGGACGGATTTGAAGGGGCTGGCGGAGCTGATCATCGCCAAGCAGAGGAGCGGGCCGACGGGGAAGGTGGGGCTGGTGTTTCTGCATAGCCTGACGAAGTTCGAGAACCGGGTGGGGGATCTCGACGATGAGCCGCCAGGGGAGTGATCTCCGCGTGGTAGGCTATTGCTGATGAAACTTGGATTTGTCTCCGCGATTTTGCCGGACCTCGGGCTGGAAGAGGTGTTGACGTTTGCCAAGGCGAACGGGTTCTCCTGCGTGGAGATCATGTGCTGGCCGAAGGGAAAGGCGGAGCGGCGCTATGCGGGCGTGACGCATATCGATGTGGCGAATCTGGGCGAGGCGGAAGTGGCGGCGGTGCGGGAAGCGGTGGCGAAGACGGGAGTGGAGATTTCAGGGCTGGGGTATTATCCGAATCCTTTGGCTCCGGACGAGGCGGAGGCCAAGACGTACACGGATCACTTGAAAAAGGTGATCGAAGGGGCGCGGTTGCTGGGGCTGCGGAACGTAAATACGTTCATTGGGCGGGATTGGACGAAGTCGGTGGATGAGAACTGGCCGCGGTTTCTGGCGACGTGGCGGCCGCTGATCCGGCATGCGGAAGACAACGGGGTGAAGATTGGGATTGAGAATTGCCCGATGCTGTTCACGAAAGACGAGTGGCCGGGGGGGAAGAATCTGGCGATCAATCCCGTCATCTGGCGGCGGATGTTCAACGATATCCCGTCGGATAGCTTCGGGTTGAATTTCGATCCTTCGCATTTCATCTGGATGCAGATGGATTATTTGAAGGCGATACGGGAGTTTCGCGCGAAGCTGTTCCACATGCATGCCAAGGATGCGCGGGTGGACCGGCACAAGCTGGACGATCTGGGGATCCTGGCGCATCCGAACGAGTACCACACGCCGAAACTACCGGGGATGGGCGATGTCAATTGGGGGCAGTTCTTTTCGGTGCTGTCGGATACGGGGTATCGGGGCCCGGTGTGCATTGAGGTGGAAGACCGGGCGTTTGAAGGCTCGCTCGAACTGCGCAAGGAATCGTTGCGGCAGTCGGGTCGGTATCTGAGCCAGTATATCGGGGCTTAGTAATCGGCTCCGGTGAGGCTGGCGAGGACGGATTTCTGCCAGGCTTTCAAATCGGACTGGAATTTGGCGATTTGGGCGGGTTGGCCGGGGGCGAGGTTGTTCGCTTCCTTGGGATCGGCGGGGATGTCGTATAACTCGGGGCCGCCGGTGCGCACGAACTTGTAGCGGTTGGTGAGCACGGCGGCGGGGCCTTCGTAATCGGCCTCCTCGATCTGGCCGTGGCGGAAGTTGAAGAAGTCGCGCGTGAGCTTGCCATCGCGGGGGGTGGCGGTGGGGGTGGTGCCCGATTGCAGATGGACGGGGATGTAGGGCTGACGGTTCGATTTCTGCTCGCGGGCGTGGGGGAATTCCCAGAAGTAGATGGGCGCGGGGCGTTCCTTCATCGTGCCATCGATGAGGGGTTTGAGGCTGATGCCGTCGAGGGGGCGCTTGGGGAGGGCGATGCCGGTGAGGTCGCAGAGGGTGGGCAGCATGTCGGTGGTGACGGCGGGCACGGCGGTGGTGCGCGGTTTGGCGATGCGGGCAGGCCATTCAATGATGCCGGGGACGCGGATTCCACCCTCGTAGACTTGGCCCTTGGCTCCACGGAAGGGCATCTGCATGAGGCCGTCGCGGGGGACGCCGTTGTCGCCGCAATACCAGAGCAGGGTGTTGGTGCGGAGGTTCATTTTGCGGAGCGCGGCGCGGAGTTGGCCGATGGCGGAGTCCATGGCTTCGATTTCGGCGAGGCGGGAGCGGAAGGGCTCTTTGAGATCCTTGTAGTGGGAGAGATAGGGTTCGATGCCCCGATAGGGGGCGTGGGGGGAGCCGAACCAGATGACGGTGAAGGAGGGGCGTCCCGCTTTTTGGGCTTTTTCGATGAAGCGCACGGCTTCGCGGACGACGATTTCGGAAGATTCGCCCTGGATTTGTTCGACGGGTCCGCCGTTGCGGGAGAAATGGGGATTGAGTTCGTAGAAATTATCGTGGGAAAGCCATTCGTCGAAGCCCATCTTGCCGGGACAGGTGGGGGCGGCGGCTTTGACGGGCCCGAGGTGCCATTTGCCGAAGTGGCCGGTGGCGTAGCCTGCTTGGCGGAGGAGCTGGGCGATGGTGATCTCTTCGGCTCGCATGGACCAGTTGGGGGCGAAGGTGCCGTATCGATTGGGATGGCGGCCGGTCATGATGCTGCCGCGGGTGGGGGAGCAATTGGGATGGGCGGAGTAGAAGCGGTCGAAGCGGAGGCCGGAAGCGGCCATTTCATCGAGAATGGGCGTCTTGACGCGGGGGTGGCCATTATAGGAGGTTTCGTTCCAGCCGTGGTCGTCGCCCATGCAGAGGATGATGTTGGGGCGATCGGCGGCGGCGAAGGCGAGGGGGGCGGCGAGGGTTTTGGCAAAGGCGCGTCGGGTGAGTTTCATGGGTTGCATCATTGTATCAGCCGTGGGCCGTTGGAGGTGCTTTGGCATGCCGGATGCAGTGCCGAATGTCACGCAGGCGGCCGGTTCCGCATCGGAAGGAACGAAGTATGCAGTATTTTCGCTTTGCTCTTTCTCTCGCTCTGGTGTCGATACTGGCCGGCGTTGCTGCACGTTCCGCACCGCGCGATCCAGCGGCGGAACCCTATGCGGGGCGGCTGAGGCTGGAGAAGGAGTTGTTGCAACTGCGCAAGTCGGGGTGGGATGCGGCATACCGCACGGATTACGGCACGGCGCGGGCGCGGTTTGCGGAGTTGTTGCGCGAGGCTCCGGATCATCCGGACAGCAATCTTTCGATGGCGGCGCTGATCTGGCAGGAATACCTGTTCCACACGAGGCGTTTGCAGTCGCAGATCTACGGCAAGGGATCGAGCTTTTACGCCGGGGCGGGGCCGCGCAAGGGAGGGGCGGAAGGGGACTCGATTGACCGGGGGGTGCGGGCGGCGTTCGAGGAGAACATGGAGCGGGCGATTGCATCGGCCAAGCGGCTGGTGGCGGCGCATCCGAATCATCCGGACGCGCTGTATTTTCTTTACGATTCTAACTTCCCTATTCTCTTTCGGTTTTATGGCGATGGGATATTTTTGAGTTGTGTGATAGATTTGGGCGATGACACGCAGGAATTGGCTGAGCGGGATGGGAGCGATGGCGGCGATGCCGGCAGCGGAAGCGGTGGGGCTGCCTCGGAAGGTGATTGTGGGGACGATGATGCAGGGGTTTTGGGTGAAGCATCCGGGAGTGGCGGCGCGGGTGCAGGAACTGGCATCGGCGGTGGAGCGGATGGGGGCGCTGGCGCGGCGGAAGTACGGGCGGGGGCTGGATCTGGCGATTCTGCCGGAGACGTCGATTTCCGGGGAAGCGAACGGGGATGCGTGGGGGCGCGCGGTGCCGTATGAAGGCGTGGTGGGGCGGACGTTCGAGCGGCTGGCGAAGGCAGAGAAGAGCTACATCGTGGTGGCGACGTACTTGCGGGAGGAGGGACGGAAGTGTTCGAATGCGGCGGTGCTGGTGGGGCGGACGGGGTCAGTGGAAGGGATCTACCGGAAGGTGCACCTAGTGCCGCAGGGGACGGGGTTCGAGGGCGGGGCGACTCCGGGGCGGGAATTTCCTGTATTTACCTGTGATTTTGGGAAATTGGGAATACAGATTTGCTACGATATGGAATTTGACCAGGGGTGGCGCGAGTTGAAGCGGAAAGGTGCGGAACTGGTGGCGTGGCCGACGCAGTCGCCACAGCGGGCGCATCCGTGCGCGCGGGCGATGGAACAGCGGTGCTACATCGTGTCAAGCACGTGGCGGAACAATGCATCGGTGTTCGAGCCGACGGGGAAGATTGTGGCGGGGATCGAGGCTCCGGAGCAGGTGCTGGTGGAGGAGATCGATTTGAGTTACCTGATTCTGCCGTGGAGCGGGAAGTTGCGGAATGGGAAGGCGCTGCGGGAGAAGTATGGGGACCGGGTGGGATTCCGGTATTACGAGGACGAGGATTTGGGGATGTTCTGGTCGAACGATGCGCGGATGGGGATTGGGGAGATGGCTCGGGAGATGGGGTTGGTGGAAGCGGAGGCGGAATTGGAGCGAGTGCGGGGGGTGTATCGGAAGGCGGGGGTGGTGGGGTATTGAGGAAGGAGACAGGAGTCCCGGAGACGTTCGTCCAGCGTTTGGGGGGCGGGTTGCGCCCCGCGGGATTATTCTTTTTTGGGTGGTTTGGGCGGATTGAGGATTTTGGCAAGGATGGGATCTTTGAGGAGCTTGGCGGCTTCGGGGGAAAGAGTCCATTGGAAGTCCCGCGGATGGAAGGTGGGTCTCACCTGTTTGTGAATGACGATGGGGTTGCCGTGGATGTCGTATAGGGGCTTGGGCTCCTCGGGTTGGGATTTGGGTTCCGCGGGGGGGTGCGGTTCGACGTAGTCCTCGGATTCGAACCACTGGACGGGGGTTTTGCGCGCGGGTTCGGGTTCGGGTTGTGGGTTGGGTTGTGGTTCGGGGGCCGGCGGCTGCGGAGTATGCGCGGCGGGTTCGACGGGCGGGGGAGGCATTTCGAAGATTCTGGCCGGGGGTTTTGTAGCCGGTTCGGCGAAATTGGTGGAGCAATCGAATTCATTGGGGGCGGGAAGGAACGGCTGGGTGGGATCGCCCTTGAGCTTGCGGACTTTTTCGAGGTCGGCGAGCGCGCCGCGGAAGGTGTTGCGGCATACGGCGAGGGTGCGATTGACGGTGGCCACGAAGGGGGCGATCTCGGCGGCGGCGCGGGCGTAGAGCCGGTCGTAGTCGACTTCGGCGTAGGTTTTGCGGTGCTCGTCGAGGAGTTCCTCGGCTTTGGCGGCGAGGGCGATGGACTCCTGCGAGGCGGTGCGGTTGTAGCGCCAGAGGGAGGACACCATCTGGCCGATGAGGGAGGCTTCGACGAGGCTGGCGGGGCGGAAGTACTCGTGGAAATCGGCGTAGAGGGCCTGTAGTTTTTTGGGATCTTCGCCGGGGAGCAGGAGGCCGCTACGGGCCTTTTCGGACTGTAGCGCGGCGGCGCGGCGGCGGATGCCGATGGGGATGGGGCTCTTGGCGTTGGGGGATTTTCGGGTTGCCATTTTGGTGGACTCCTTTCGTTGGCCGGGCGGTTGGGCTCCGGGCAATTCGAGGGTAGCACCGGGGGCGGGAAATTCCGGGCGGAGGGAGAGACTATTTGTCAGAATATTTTCTTTATTTTCAATTTTATATAAATATTTTTGTCATTTGTGAACAGGATAGGCCGGCGAGGGCCGAGCGGGGACTCGACTCTCGCCGGTTTCGTACGACCTTGCCTGCCGAAGGTCACCTTCCACGGCGGAATAGAGTGGCCACGTTCAGTTCGAGAGAGGGATGGGGGAGTTGGAGGATGCCGGAAATGGATTCGCGGAGGCCTTCGGCGGGGGTGGCGGTGTAGGCGCGTTGGTCCGTGGGGTCGAGGAGCCAGATGTGGGGAACTCCGGCGTTGCAGAAGGTCTGGATGCGGGCGCGAAGAATGGAGAGGCTTTCCTCACGGAGCAAGAGGATGCAGAGTTGGGGGATGGGTTCGGGGGTGTTGGGATCGTGCAGGGAGTTGAGTTCCTGGTGGAGGCGGCGCTCCTCGTCCGAGTATTGACGGGCAACGGCAAATTCGTGGCTGGCGATGGCGGCTTCCATAGCCTGGAGAAGCTGGCTGATCCTCTTGCGGAGAAGGGTGACAGGATCGTCGGCGGCGGGAACATCGGCGGGGTCGAAGACGGCGAAATCGGCGGGCTGTCCGGCGACGGCGGCGTTGGGGACGATGGCGATACCGCCGGCCTTTTCGCGTTCGGCGAGGAGGGAGAAGAGGGCGCTGGGCGCGCGGGCGAGCATGCTGACGGCGGCGGCAGGGTCAGTGGACGATTCGGCGGCGTAGGCGCGGGCGGATTCGAGAGTGACCTGACGCTTGTAGAGCAGTTGAGCGGCGAGGCAATCGGGTACGCGAAGGATGCCGAGCAAGAGGTGTGGAGGGGCGATGGGGCGGTGGCGGAGGCGGTCGGCTTCTTCGCCGCTGTAGGCGAGGACGCGCTTGGACTCCTTGCTGAGAGGCAAGTCGACGGAGGCGCTGAGGGGGGAGCGTTTGGGAGAGTGGGCTTCGATGATGGAGCGAATGGAGTCAAGGCCGGCTTTCGATTTGAGGATCGCTTCGGCGAGCGGTTTGTCTTCCCGGAGGAGGCCGAGGAGGATGTGCTCGGTTTCGATGCAATGTTTGCCGAAGTGGCTAGCTTCGTAGCGGGCGAAGAAGAGGACGCGGCGGGCTTTTTCGGTGTAGCGCTCGAACATGGGGGATCCTTTACTGCTTTTCGGTGAGGTAGCGATCAAACCACGCTATCATTTCGGCGATGGAGTCAGGGGGGTGATGGCGGCGGGGTAGCGTAGGCGGGGACCGGTGGTTGACGACGAAGACGGTGGCGGAAAGGAGGGCGAGGGACATGGATGCCATGGAATCGCAGGGAGAGGAATGGCGGGCGGATGGCACTTCACTGTTTGTGCGCTTTGATGAAACGCTGAAGGAACTGCTGCAATCGACGCATGCGCGATTGTTGGAGAATCTGGCGGGATCGGCGATCCGGCGGTGGTTGAACGTGGAGTTTCCGCGCACGCAGTTGCGGCGGGTGGATTTGCTGGCGGAGTTGGAGAATGGAGAGCTGTTTCATCTGGAGTTGCAGACACGCAACGATGGGAATATTGGACGGAGGTTGCTGGAATACCGGCTGTTGATTGAGGAGCAGTTTGCGCGGAGTCCGGTGCAGGTGGTGCTGTATCTGGGGTGGGAAGCGATGCGGATGAACGGAGTTTGGGAAGGGCGGGGGCTACGTTTTGAGTTTGCGATGTTGGATATACGGGATCTGGATCCGAGGGTGTTGGAGGCGAGCGGGAGGATCGAAGACCGGATCCTGATGGTGCTTTTGGGGCGGGAGGATGCGCGGGAGAGGGCGATTGCGGTGCTGGAGGAAATCAGCCGTTTGCCGCACCCACAGCGCGGGGATGCGCTGGCGAAACTTCTGGTAACATCGGGATTGAGACGGCTGCATGACGACCTGCGGCAGGAGATGACCCATATGCCATTGCTTGATGATTTGATGGAGAATCCCTTTCTTCAGGATTGGTATCGGGAGGGGAAGGAAAAGGGGAGAGCGGAAGGGAGAGAAGAAGGCCGGGGCGTGGAAGCAGCCCGGTTGATTTGTCAAATCCTGGAGCATCGCTTTGGATCGCTACCGGCATGGGCCGCGGAGCGGCTGGCTTCGCTGCCGGCGGACCGGTTGGAAAGCATGATTGCTCAGGTGCTGGAGGCGTCGACGTTAGAAGAGGCACTGCGAATCTGAAGGAACTGCTGGAATCGACGCATGCCGGTGGAGGATGGTGGCTGCATGGCATTGCTTGACGATTGGATGGACAATCCCTTTCTTCAGGATTGGTATCGGGAGGGGAGGGAGAAGGGGAGAGCGGAGGGGAGAGCGGAGGGGAGAGAAGAAGGCAGGGGCGTGGAAGCAATCCGATGCATGCGTCGGATTCTGGAGCATCGCTTCGGGAAGTTACCAGAATGGGCTTTGGAGCGGCTGGCTTTGCTACCGGCGGACCGGTTGGAAAGCATGATTGCTCAGGTGCTGGAGGCGTCGACGTTGGAAGAGGCAGTACGAATCTGAAGGAGCGATTGGCGGCGTTCCATCGCGGCGGAGACGGGGGTGAGTAAGGGGCGGCTCAAGAAGCCGCATCCACGGCGTATTCCATGAGGACGGCGGTGATGTCGTCGGATTGCGGGGTGTCTTCGGTGAAGGCTTCGACGGATTGGATGAGGGTTTGAATGAGTTGCCGGCAGGGTTGCCGGGCGTTGGCGCGGAGGATGCGTTCCATGCGTTGCGTTTCGAAGAATTCGCCGGCGCGGTTTTGGGCTTCGGAGACACCGTCGGTGTAGGCGAGAATTTTGTCGCCGGGCTGGAGTTGGGTGTGCTCGACGGCGAAGGTGGCGTCGGGGAGCATGCCGATGGGCATGCCGGTGGCTTCGAGTTTGAGGATTTCACCGGAACGGCGGATCAACATGGGAGGGCAGTGGCCGGCGTTGGACCAGCGGAGGAGACCGTCCTTGGTGAGGACGCCGCAGAACAGGGTGGCGTATTTTTCGCCTTCGGTGCGCTCGGTGAGGAATTGGTTGACGTGAGCCATGAGCCGATCGATGCGCATGTCGGCGTGGCCGGCGGCGAGGAAGGCTCCCTGGAGGAGGCTGGCGAGGAGGGCGGAACTGACGCCTTTGCCGGAGACGTCGGCGACGACGAAGCCCCAGACATCGGGTTCGATTTCGCTGACATCGCAGTAATCGCCACCGACCTGATGGGAGGGGATGCTGGAGGCGGCGGCGCGGAACCATCCGGTGGATGGGAGCTTGCGCGGCATTAAATTCTGCTGAATTTCACGGGCAATTTTTAATTCCTCTTCCATTTTTTGGCGGAGGCGCTCCTGTTCGAGGAGGCGGGCGTTTTCGAGGATGGTGGAAGCCTCGATGGCGAGGGTCTGGAGGAGTTCGCGGTCGCCGATGGTGAGGTCGGTTTTGCCCAAGCGGGATTCGAGGAAGATGACGCCGAGGGTATCGGCCTTGGCGCTCATGACGAGGGTTTCCTCGGAGCTGCCGGTGCGGACGCGGACGAGGGGGACGCAGACGGCGCTGTTGAGGGCGAGTTGGGCGGTGGAGACGTCAGGGTCGTCGGCGGGGGTGAGGGCGTCGAGGCGGACGGAGAGGGGATCGCGGCGGTCGCGCAGAGCGCGGAGGATGAGGCGGGTGGGGACCTGGAGTTCGGTGAGGGGAACGGCCATGCCGCGGTCATCGCGGGCGACGGAGACTTCGAGGTTGTCGCCGTTCAGCAGGAAGAGGAAGCCGCGTTGGGAGCCGGTGACGGTGAGGGCGGCATCGACGACGGCGGAGAGGACGGTTTCCGTGGAGAGGGAATTTTGAACAGTGCGGGCGACTTCGACGAGGGCGCGGAGTTTGGAGAGGTTGGAGGGGGCTCCGGCGCGGGCGGAGGTGGTGGACATCTGATCGATGAGTTTCTGGATCTCGGCTTCTTCGACGGTGAAGATGAGCTTGTAGGAGTCCTGGACGCCGAATTCGATGGTGTCGCCGTTGTTGAGGCGCTGCGAGGCGGCGATGCGGTTGCCGTTGACGAAGACGCCGTGGCGGCTCTGGAGATCTTCGACGAAGAAATCGCCGTCGGATTCGACGATGCGGGCGTGGTGGCGGGAGGCGCGGTTGTCGCGGAGGACGAGGTCGTTGTCGGCCTGGCGACCGATGGCGAAAGGGACGCGTGCGATGGCGACCCGGGTGCGATTGCCGCTCGGGTTCATCACCAGCAAAGTGGCGTGGTTCATCCTCGTTTCCGGGCGGTTTGGGGCTTGGCGGGAGTTTGGATGGATTCGGCGGATGCGGCGGCGTGTTCCATTTCGCGGGCGCGAAGGACCTGGCAATGGGAACAATAGCCGCCAATTTCGGTGCGGGTGATGAGGATTTCGAAACCGAAGTGGGATTCGACCTGTTTGCGGAGGCGGGAGAGGGGCTCGCCGAAAAACTCTTCGACTTTGCCGCAGCGGAGGCAAATGATGTGGGCGTGTTCCTGCTTGAGGCGGGTTTCGTAGTAGTGCTGGTCGCCGCCGTAGTGCATGAGGTCGAGTTCATCGACGAGTCCGCTGTGCTTGAGCATTTTCAGCGTGCGGTAGACGGTGACGCGATTGAGCTTGGGATCCTGGGCCTGGGCGAGACGAAAGAGTTCCTCGGCATCGAGGTGTTTTCCGGAACCATCGATTAAGTCGAGGAGGATTTGCCGCTGGCGGGTGAGTCGGACACCCTTCTCGCGGAGGGAATCTTTCATGTCGGCGTTGGCCATCACTTTTGAGGGTAACATTTGCCGGTGGAAATGGGGAGAGTTGGAGGGTCGGAATCGGTTGCAGGCGAAAATACTTGCTGATACAATCTTTTTGAGCATGATCCCTTTGTTTCATGAGGTTATTGGATGGTTTGAGCGCTGTAGCGACAACGATGCAGCGGAGGGGGCGGCTGTGGCGTACACGGTGTCGGTGCAGAACCGGTGCTGGTTCTGCGCCGATGTGCATGAGGCGGCGCTGTACGGGTTGGGGATGGGCTCCGTTGGGGGTGCAATCCGGAGTTGTTGCTTTGGGTCGATTGCGGATGGGAAGGTGCGGCGGGCGGCGATGTGGGCGTATGCGGGAGTTGGGCCGGCGGAGGAGGAGTGGGTTCAGGCGGCGGAGGGGGCGCATTTTGCCAATCGGGTAGCGAATGCGATGGGGTGGCGGAGAGCGTCGCGGTTGACGCCTCGGCTGATACGGGCGTGGTCGGCGCGGCGGTTGGCAGGGGCGCGGCTGGAGCGGCGCGAGGGGATGGCGGTGACTCCGGCGGTGCTGCCGGGAGAGGTGGAGCGGCGCATCCGGACACATGTGCGGGCGTGGAATGGGGAGGAACCGGGGCCGAATCGAGGTTGGGTGGAGAATTACCTGGCGGATTTGACGAAGCGGGAGCGGGCGGCGGCGCGGCTGGCGTTGTTGACGGCGATGGCGCCGCATCAGGTGGACGGGATGGTGCGTGAGGCTTTCGCCGATGCGTATGGGGACTTTCGGGAGATGGAAACGGTGATTCGGTGGGCGGCGTGGCTGGGATGCCGGCGGGC
>CAYOBO010000033.1:0-10848 GCA_964402295.1 uncultured Candidatus Solibacter sp.
CCGTCGGTGATGGAAATCACGTTGGTGGGGATGTAGGCGGAGACGTCGCCGGCCTGGGTTTCGATGAAGGGGAGCGCTGTCAAAGAACCGCCAGTTTTGAGTTTCGCGGCACGTTCGAGCAAGCGGCTGTGGAGGTAGAAGACGTCGCCGGGGAAGGCTTCGCGGCCAGGGGGACGGCGGAGAAGCAACGAGATTTCGCGATACGCGGCGGCTTGCTTGGAAAGATCGTCGTAGACGCAGAGGGCGTGCTGGCCGCGGTCACGGAAGTATTCGCCCATGGCGCAGCCGGAGTAGGGCGCCAGATACTGCATGGGGGCGGGATCGGAAGCGGTGGCGGCGACGACGATGGTATAGTCCATGGCGCCGTTTTCTTCGAGCGACTTCACCACCTGGGCAACGGTGGAGCGCTTCTGACCGATGGCGACGTAGACACAGATGACGTCGCCGCCCTTTTGATTGATGATGGTGTCGAGGGCTACGGTGGTTTTTCCGGTCTGGCGGTCGCCGATGATCAACTCACGCTGGCCGCGTCCGATGGGGACCATGCCGTCGATGGCCTTAATGCCGGTCTGAAGCGGCTCTTTGACGGGGCTGCGTTCGACGACGCCGGGAGCGATGCGCTCCACGGGGTTGTACTCGGCGGCGTCGATGGGCCCTTTGCCGTCGATGGGGTTGCCGAGGGCGTCGACGACACGGCCAATCAGGCCGGGGCCGACGGGGACGGACATAATGCGATTGGTGCGGCGGACTTCATCGCCTTCGCGAATCTTTTCCGAATCGCCGAAGAGCACGACGCCGACCTGGTCTTCTTCCAGGTTCATGGCGAGGCCGGTGACACCATGGGGCAACTCGACGAGCTCGCCGTACATGACGTTTTCCAGGCCATGGACGCGGGCGATACCGTCGCCCACGGAAATCACAGACCCGGTTTCGGCAACACTGACTGCCTTTTCGAAGTTTTCGATCTCCTCACGGAGGAGCCGCGTAATTTCATCCGCTCGAATTTGAGCCATAAACTTATCCTTCCATCCGCCGGGGACGCAGTCCGCGTCAAACGCCGGCGGAGAGCTTGCGCCGCAGGGTATACAATTGCCCGCGCACAGAGCCGTCGAAAATGGTTGAACCGATTCGCGCCACCACACCGCCCAGGAGAGCGGGGTCAACGGAATATTGAGCACGGACACGCTTGCCGGTGAGGCGGGCCAATTGGGCTTCGAGGCCGGCCCGAGCGCCATCCGTGAGTTCGGACGCGCTTGAGATATCGGCTTTGACAACCCCCATGCGGGCGTCGAGGCCGCGTTCGAAAGCGGCGCGCATTTGGGGAAACAGGTGGGCCCGGCGGTTGCGTACCACGAGGAATACGAAATTGCGAACCAAGCGGTGCATGCCCAGTTGCTCACAGATTTTGCCCATCACTTTGTTCTTCTGGGCGAGGGTAACGGCAGGCGAGAGCAGAACATTGCGAAGATCGGCGGAGGATTGCATGGCCGTTTCGAGGGCCTGGAGCTGATCCACCACCTGCTCGGGTTGTACGGCACCCTTCGAGCCAATCACCACGTCCACCAAGGCATTGGCGTACCGAGTCGAGACGGCTAGTGACATTGGCTTACTGGGCCACCTTTTGCGTTTGAAGCTGTTTTACGAAGTTGTCCACGAGCTGATCCTGGGTGTTGGGGGACAGGCGCTCACGGATCTGGCGGGTGGCCAACTGAACGGCCAGGTCCGCGGAGTAGGATTTCAGTTCCTGACGGGCCAATTTGGCGGCGGAAGCGATCTCCATTTCGGCGTGGGCCTGAATCTTGGCGATGGCGCGTGCCGTTTCCTGACGGATGCGATCTCCCTCGGCGGCCATTTCCTTGCGGGCGTTCTCGCGCAGTTGTTTGAGATCTGCTTCGAGGGAGGCAACACGCTTTTCGATTTCGGCGACACGGGCTTCGGATTCCGCACGAAGCTTGCGGGCTTCGTTCAAGCCGGATTGAATCCGATCCGTTCGATCCTTGAAGAAAGCTGGAGCGTGTTTGTTAATGAGGAAGCCAAGGGCGCCACCGAGGAGCAGGAAGTTGGCCCATTTCCACAGGATGCTGGGTTCGGCATGTCCGCCGCCATGACCTTCCTCGGCGGCCATCAGGGAAGTAGCGAGCAAGGCAATCCAAAGGAGCCGGCGCATCAAGCGGCCCTCCCTTCGAGAACCCGCGAGGCGATCCTTCGAGCGAGTTCGTGGGCTTCGCCTTCGAGCACCTGCCGTGCGGCGGCGGCTTCGTCTGCTATCTGCTGGCGCGCGGCAGCGAGCGCGGCCTTGGATCTTGCGGCAGCGTCCGCAATCTGGGCGGCCTGTTCGGCCTGCCACGCTTTGCGCTGCTCTTCCTGCTCCTTGTAAATTTCGGTGCGAGCGTTGCGCAATGTCTCTTCGTAATGACGCGATTTCTCTTCGGCCTTCGCCAAGCTCTCCTGTGCCTTGCGGCGGGCTCCGGCGGTGGCCTCATCGCGCTCGTGCAGCACTTTCTCCATGGGTCCGAAGAACACAGATTTGAGATAAAAGTGGAGCAGGAGAAAGAGCAGGAATGTCGGGATGGCGTTCAGCAGTATTCCACCGAGCGCGTTTAACGTGGCTTCCATTGCTATAGGGGTTTCGAGGAGCGAGGCTTATTGGGCCCGTCTGAACTTTTTATCTTACCATGCGGGCGAGAGGGGTTCAACCGCACCTATTGAGTGAAGGTGCGAGCCCAGGCGGTAAGCTTGGCTTTGGCTCTGCTCTTGTAGAGGCGGAACTGGGTTTCGGTGAGATGCATGTCTTCACAAATCTTGTGGAATGGCTCGCCATGAAAGTAGAAACGCGTCAATAATTCGCGGTCGCGGGAAGAAAGTCTCCCGAGTCCACGTTTCACGAGTTCGGAACGTTCCCGCGACAGGAGTGCGGCTTCCGGATCGACGGCGGATTTGGCGACCTGCGCAGTGTCATAATCCACTAATCGACGCTTGGCGGCGATGCTGCGGACAATGCACATTGCTCCTTGACGCCTCACCACGCTTTTGACGTATCCCGGCAGCGCCGCAGGATTGCGAAGGTCGCCGTTGCGGATGGCTTCGATAACGATGGCGAGTGTTTCGTGGAGGAAATCGTCGGGGTCCTGATCGCGCAGGCGCCGACTGAGCATATGGCGTGAAGCTCGGAACAGGAGCAGGTAAAGGGCCTCCATGGCCTGCGGATCGCCTTCGGCCACATGCCTGGCCAAGGCGCCATATTCGTTGAGGTCGAAAGATGGGGGAGCAGCGAGTGGAGTCAGGGGCATGTGCTTCTCAGGCTTCTTCCCTAGTTTGATACTGTACGTACTAAAGCGTCTATAGTACTTTGGTAACTATTATTGGAAAAAATGAGTGAAGCAACTATTTGTAGGCAGGAACGCCAGTGACTTTCTCTCCGATGACCAAGGCGTGGATATGGTCAGTGCCTTCATAGGTTTTCACGGTTTCGAGGTTGTTGAGGTGCCGCATGATGGGGTACTCATCCATAATTCCGTTGGCGCCGAGGAGGTCGCGGGCCGTTCTGGCGCAATCGAGGGCAATGGCGACGTTATTGCGCTTCAACATGCTGACATGTGCCGGTTCGAGCAAGCCTTTGTCCTTGAGCCTGCCGCACTGGATGGCGAGCAGTTGGGCCTTGGTAATTTCGGTAATCATAGAGGCCAGTTTTTCCTGGACGAGTTGGTGCGAGGCGATCGGACGGTCATCGAACTGCTTGCGAAGGATAGAGTACTGGCGGGCGGTTTCATAGCAATCCATGGCGGCGCCGATGACTCCCCATCCGATACCGAAGCGGGCTTGCGTGAGGCAACTGAGCGGGGCCTTGAGTCCCTTGGCGAGGGGCAACATGGCGGAAGCGGGGACGCGGCAATCGGAAAGGGAGAGGCTGGAGGTGACGGAAGCGCGCATGGAGAGCTTGCCGTGGATATCGGAGGTGGAAAAACCGGGGGTGCCACGCTCGACGAGGAAGCCGCGAATGCCATCATCGGAGCGGGCCCAAACCACGGCGACGTCGGAAACGCTGCCGTTGGTGATCCAGGTTTTTTCTCCATTGAGGATCCAGTCGGAGCCATCCTGGCGGGCACGTGTGGCCATGCCGGCCGGGTTAGAGCCGAAGTTGGGTTCGGTGAGCCCAAAACAGCCGATGGCTTGGCCGGATTGAAGGCGGGGGAGCCATTTATCCTTTTGTTCCTGGGAGCCGTATGTCAGGATGGGGTACATGACGAGCGCACCCTGGACAGAGACGAAGGAACGAACTCCGGAATCGGCGCGCTCCAATTCCTGCATGACAAGGCCGTATTCGACGTTGGACATGCCGGCACAGCCGTAACCCTCGAGATTCGCGCCGAGGAAACCGAGATCTCCCATTTCGCGAATCAGGTGGGAAGGAAAGCGGCCGTCGTTCCAGCAAGAACGAATCACCGGAAGGATTTTGTCATCGACGAACTGCCGGGCCGTCTGGCGGACCAGCAGTTCTTCTTCGGTGAACAGCGAATCGATGTGGAGGTAGTCGACACCCTTGAAAGCCATAGACTTTCAGTGTAGCGTCTCCGAAAGGATGTGCCGGCGCGGGCCGAGCCGCAGAGGGCAGACTACTTCTTGGTTGCCGGTGCGGCCGCGGGTTTTGCGGGAGCCGCAGCGGCGGGGGCGCCTTTGTCGTAGGCCTCGATGATGTCCTTCGTGATGTCGACTTCGTTGGCTGCGTAGAGTACTGGGGTTTGCTGGGAGCTGACATCGAGGATGAGGGAATAGCCTTTTTCCTTGGCGTATTTATCGATGACGCTCATCATTTTGCCGCCCAGTTCCTGGAAGATCTTCTGCTGTTCCTGTTCCAGTTCCTGGCTGGCATCCTCAAGGTCGCGATTGTAGCTCTTGGTCTGGGCGTCGATATCAGACATCAACTTGCGCTTCTGGTCGTCGCCGAGAACGGTTCCACCCTTCTGCAATTGAGCCTGGAGCGCGGAGATGCCCTGCTGCTTCTTTTCGAGCTCCTTCTTGCGGGGGGCAAACCGGGCTTCCAATTCCTGGATGGACTTTTGGCCGTCCTTCGTATTGGCGATGGCCGCGTTGATGTTGATGATGCCGACCTTGGTTTGGGCCAAGCCGCTGCCGACACCGATGAGCTGGGCGAGGACGGCCGCCGCCAGCCACTGCACTCTCACTTGCATTTCACGACTCCTTAAGCTGCTGATGCGATATCTCTCTATCCTACTTCAAGCGACTCCTTTTAGGAGTGCTTCCGCTAGAATGTACGGCTGATCGTAAACCGGAACGTGCTTCTACGCTCAAAGAATGGGGATGGCTGTCCAATGATGGACAGCGAATTAATGAACGTTGTATTGTTCGGAAACGACGAGCGGTCCACCACAACGGGAGGGATAATAAAGTCACGATAAATACTGGGGTTATAGGCCCAATAGAGGCGGAAGGGTGCGTTAACCACCGGCATCATGATCTGCAATTCGAGGCCAGTGGAAGCGCGAATCTTCTGGGTACCGTTCGCGATGATGGCGTTGCGCTCAAAACTGGCCTGCGGGAACTGGCTGTTCAATTCGGCGAGGCGGCCGGGGTTGAGGGACAACTGGCTCCGCCGCGCCACTTTGTTTAACCCGGCATCGAAAAAGCCTGCCAGAACAACGGGGCCGACAATCGGGATGCGGTATTCGAAATTGGTAACCCCTTGTGTGTCGCCGCCGGGAAAGATGAGCTGATACACGGGGATGGTCTTGGTGACGGTTTGGAATTCCTCGCGGCCATCGATGATTACTTTCTGTTGCCTGGCGCTTCCGTCGGAGTTGAGGAGCGGGACATTGGCGCTCGACGGGATGTAGGCGAGGGGGCTAATTCCCCAGATGTCGAACCCGCGAATATCGTTTTCGCCGCCCATATAGAAGCGATTGAACGGGGGCGCCACACGGCCGCTATAGCCGGAGACGAAGCGGCCGAGGAAGTGTGCGCCGATGACGTGTCCTTTGGCGAGGCCGCTGCGGAAATACTTGAGGTCGATGGTGGGCTCCACCATGTTGACGTTGCCGCCGAGGAAGCTGCCGGCGAAATTGGTGGTGATGTAGATGCTCTTGCCGCGGCTAGGGGTGATGGGATGATCGACCGTGTTGTAGGAATAGGACGGGATTAATTGGCTGGTGCGAATACCGCTTAGAGAGTTGGGACCGTTCAGGCCCTGGAAATTGATGAAAGAAAAATAATTATTGGCAGAGGTGCTGAGCGTGGTAATGTTCGAGGAATTGTAACCGTAGCTGAGGCCGATCCGCGCGAAGCTGCGGCGCAGTTGGTAGCTGCTGTATACGGTGAAGCCTGCACCGTTGGACACATAATTGAGAAGGTTGTCGCGGCCCAACTGCTCATAAAGGGGAATGAGATTGCGGCCGGAGAGCAACGACACTTCGCGGGCCTGATCGTAATTAAACCGCTGCATAAAGATCGTGAAGCCGGCTTGAATTCGGGTATCGAACAGATAGGGTTCGGTGAATCCGAAGGTGACGTCGCGGACGCGGTCTCCCATTTGCGAATTGATGGAAAGGGTCTCGCCCAAGCCGAGGAAGTTGTTTGTGGAATAACCGAAGCCGACGAAGCTGCCGGCGATACCGCTGACGCCGCCGTTCAATTGGACGGAGTTTTTGCCGCGCTCCTTCACTTTGAGGGTGATATCGACGGTGTTGGTCTTGGTGTCGCGCGTGATGGTGGCTGCCTCATTTTCCTTCAGCACTTCGAAGTAGCCTAGCTGATTGAGGCGGAGGATGGACACTTCCCACAGTTGAGTGTTGTAGATGTCGCCTTCGTCGATGAGGATTTCGCGGCGGATAACCTTGTCGCGTGTGGTGGTATTGCCTTGGAAGTCGATGCGCCGGACAAAGAACTGCTTGCCTTCATCGACGGTGAGCGTAAGGTCCAGCTTGTCGGAGTTGGGGATGATGTCGAAGCTTGGTTCGGGAACGAAGTCGATGTAGCCGAACTGGCCATAGAGCTTGCGCATATTCTCCAGGCCTTTGCGGAGTTTGGCCGTGGAGAAGATGTCGCCCTCGCCCATCTGGAAGAGGGGCTTCATGAGGGTGTCGGGAGTGCGGAACAACTTGACTCCGGCGAAGTTAATCTTGTTGAGCTTGTAAAGGCGGCCTTCCTCCATGGGGACAGCGATATCCACGCGCTTGCCGGGTTTGTTCATGTAGAAGAGAGGGAAACGGAACTTGCCGCCGCCGACGTCGCGCATGGTGAGTTGATGATCGAGAGCGCGGGCGGTGAAGTAACCCCGCTCCTGATACCAGTTGCGGACGCGATCCTTGTCCTCCTCCAGTTTGGTGGAGTCGAAGGCCTTGGAGAAGATGTTTTCGAGCAGGATGGAGTGAGGAATGCCGATGGGACGGAGGTTGCGCATGGCGCGGCGAACAACGCGGTCGCTGAAGGCGGTGTTGTTCTGAATGTCGATCTTGCCGACCTTCACCTTCGGCCCCTCACTGATTTTGAAGAGAACTTCGAGAGAAGACGGGGGGATCTGGCGGATTTCAGGCTCGACGGTGGCGTATTGGCGGCCTCGTTCGGCCAAGTATTCCTTTAGGACATTGGTGGCGCGCTGCACCTTATTGGGGTCGTACTGAGATTCCACGGAGAGGCCGACGCGGCGATCCTTGAAGCGGTCGAGGATTTCCGAGACCGTGATGGACTTGTTGCCTTCGTACTTGATGGAGCGAACGACACGGCGCTCGGTAAGGATGAAGCGGATGATCCAGCCGGTAGTGCCCTGTTCCTTTTGGAGAGTGATGTCATCAAAGCGCCCGTTATTCCAGAGGGCCATGAAATCGCGGTGCAAGGCGTCCTCGTCCAACTTGTCGCCTTTACGGGACTGAATGAGGGCGCGGAGGGTATCTTGCGGGACGCGTCGGGAGCCGCGAAACTCAATGGCTTCAATGACATCTTCGACAGCGCTGGGGGCGCCGGGCTTCGGTTCGGTAGCAGGCTTGACGGGCTCCAGTTGGGGCTTTGCCGGGTCCGGCTTAGCCTCCTGGACCGCCTCGAACGGGTTCGCCTTCTTCTGCTGTGGGGCAGGTGACGGCGACGCCGGTTGTTGATTCTGTTGTTGTTGGGCGAGCAGAGATTGCCCGAGGCTGCCAAAACCAATCCAGCAAGTCCAAAGACAGACAAATAGGGTTGGCAGGCCTCCAAGCCTGGGAAACATCATCAAAACAACGGTCCTTTCCTCTCTGCGCCCTTTACGAGACGTTCGTACGCCATGGATGGTTTCACGAGACCTTAGGACGGGTTCAAACGAATCCTTTATTCTAGCATTGACGGAAGGCGCGTTCGGGGTCAACTTGCGGAGTCTGTGATTACCTGTGTAAAGAAGACAGATACGCCAGCAGGTCAGCCATCTCGCCGTCCTCGAAACGAGCCCAAGGAATGCTTCTCTCGCCGGCCTGCTGTAACGCCGCGGGGAAGTGCTTCCATGCGGCTACGAACATAGCGGCGGCGGAGTTGCGCGCCACGGGGCGGGCCTCGGGGTGGCATGCGGCACACCGCTTGCGCTCGAATACGGAGCGGCCCCGCACAACGTTGCCGTGATCCTCGAAATAACGGAGAGCCCAGAGATAGGCAACCACGTCGGCGATCTCCTCGCGGCTGAGAGAGGCGGGAAGCGAAGTCATCATGGGAGCGTGATTCCAGAACACGACCGATAGTTCGGTGAAGGAATGGAGCAGTCCGGCTTCGCGGCTGGGCTCCAACCGGGAGTGGCAGGACACACAACCCTTCATTGTAAGAATGGCCTTGCCTTTTTGCGGGTCTCCCAATGTTAAAGAGATGGAACCGTTGGGCGGGGTGCGGGTGTAGAGGAACGACAACAGGTCGGCGAATTCGGGAACGGTGAGAGACGGCCAGTTCATGGTTTTGCGCTCGAGGGCAGCCTTCATGGATGGGGCGTGGCGCCAGACGGCGTGAAGCAGGGCGATCGGATTCCGCAGTGAAGTCCACTGATCGACGGGTAGCGAATCGCCGTTTCCTGCTTTCGCCGCGCCTGCGTCGGAAGCGATGGGATGGCATGCGATACAGCCCTGATTCTCAAACAACACTGTTCCTCGGCGTATGTCCCCTGCCGGTTCGAAGAAGCCTGCCGCAGCGAACCAAGCCATGAGATCGCGGGCATCCTGTTCGGTCCATGGCTGGAGTGCCGCGCCGTTCCCGGCGCGCGCAGCCCACATGGTGGGTAGATGGCTCCACATTGCGCCTACCAACTGCGCCGGCTTCAGGTGGGTTTTTCGAAACCTGGCGAGTGGACCCGATGTGGAACGTCCCGCCGCCTTGAAGAAGTCGTGGCATCGGAGGCACTGGCGTTCCGTCAGGATCTTCGCCCCCCGGGCGGCGTCGGCCAAGCCGGCGGAGTGGGCAAGCGGAGCCGTGAGCAGGATCAGTGCTGCGAAGTGGCGCATGCGTAGTGGCCTGATTCCATGGTAGCGAAGCGCCTCGCGCCCCCCGCAAGATTTTGCACCCGCGCAGCCGGCGGAGAATCCATGTACTATCTCCATGTTGCCGCAAAGCACGTACAGCGACATTCACGCCGACCGGGTGCTCATCGAGTCATACCTGGACCGGTTGCTCAGTACGCAGGGGTCCGGACCGGTGATGGACGCCATGCGCTACGCCGTCCTCAGTGGAGGACAGAGGCTACGTCCGCTGCTAGCACTGCGAGTGGCGCGCATGCTGGATGGGGAATGCGTTGGCACGCTACGCGCCGCGGCGGCAGTGGAATTGCTGCACTGCGCATCCCTGATCGTAGACGATTTACCATGCATGGATAACAGTCCGTTGCGGAGGGGGCAACCGTCGACGCACATCGCATTCGGGGAGTCAGTGGCGGTGCTGGCGGCGTTCGCGATGGTGGCGCTGGCAGCACGTAGCCTTGTGGAGGGCGATCTCGATGAAGGGGACACCCTGCGCCTGCTGCGTTTCCAGAAGCGGCTTCTGCGAACACTCGATTGTTCCAGCCTGATTGGCGGCCAAGCCATGGACCTGCAACTGAGCGGCGAAGTTCGTCTGCGGGAATTGCCGGCTATCTCCGAGTTAAAGACCGTGCCCCTGTTTCAACTTGCGTTTCATGCAGGAGCCATATTCGCGGCGATCTCGCAGGAAGCGGAGGCAACTCTCGATGCGCTGGGCAGGGAGTTCGGCATGGCCTATCAGATGGCGGACGACTTCCTCGATGGCGAGGAGACAGACCCGCTGCACCTGGCCCGGCAGTTCGATAGAGCGCGTGCACTGATGCGGGAATGCTGTGGAAAAACGGAATTGTTAGAAGACGTATTGGAGTACATGCATGGCAAGACCATCGAAGCGTATCGCAGTCATCGGTAGTGGTTTTGGCGGTCTCGCCACAGCGGTCCGGCTACAGGCTCGCGGCTATGACGTGATATTGCTCGAAGCCCGCGACCAGCTTGGTGGACGAGCCTACGTGTACCGGCAGGATGGGTTCACGTTCGACGGCGGGCCAACCGTGATCACCGCACCGTTCCTGATTGAGGAGATTTTTCAGGCCGCGGGCCGAAACATGAACGATTACGTGAAGCTTGTGCCGGTGGATCCGTTCTACCGCATCGAGTTTCACGACGGCAGGCACTTCGAATACAACGGCAACGAGCAGGAAACCGAGCGGCGAATCCAGCAGTTCGCACCAGGAGATGTGGAAGGGTATCGGGCCATGATTCGCAAGGCCAAGGCCATCTTCCAGAAGGGATTCGTTGAATTGTCGGACCGTCCGTTCCTACAGTTCACGGATATGTTGCGCATCGCACCGGATCTGGCGCGGCTGCAATCCTATCGAAC
>CAYOBO010000033.1:10948-51846 GCA_964402295.1 uncultured Candidatus Solibacter sp.
ACAGCAACCGGGGAGCAGATTGCGGTGGATGCCGTGGTGAGCAACGGCGACGTAGCGAACACGTACCGTAAGCTGATTCCCTCGGCATCGCGCCGGAGGTTTACCGATGCGAAGCTCGAGAACATGCGCTATAGCATGTCGCTGTTTGTGCTCTACTTCGGAACGGCAAGACAATACCCGGAGATTCAGCATCACACGATCATCCTGAGCGAGCGGTATCAGGAACTGCTGGAGGATATCTTCGTCCGCAAGCGGTTAAGCGAAGACTTCTCACTGTATCTGCACCGGCCCTCGCGGACCGACCCGTCGATGGCTCCCAAGGGGCATGATTGCTTCTATGCTCTGATTCCTGTTCCGAACCAGTTAAGCGGCATCGATTGGACGAAGGAAGCCGGTCCGTTTCGCAATCGCGTGGTGCGGCTACTCGAGGAGAAATACCTCCCGGAATTGAGCCGCCATCTGGTAACGGAACGAATATTCACGCCGCTCGATTTCGAAACCACGCTCGACAGCTACCGTGGTTCCGGGTTTTCGTTCGAGCCGGTGTTTTCGCAATCGGCTTGGTTTCGACCCCACAACGCCAGCGAGGACATTGAACAGCTTTATTTCGCCGGGGCCGGCACGCATCCCGGTGCAGGCGTGCCGGGAGTTCTCTCATCGGCAAAGATTGCCGAGAGGCTGATATGCGAACGGTTGCCGGTCTAGACGCGCTACGGGCGGAGGCCGCGGATGTAACCGCGCGAGGTTCACGGAGTTTTTACTTCGCCAGCCGGTTCTTCCCGGAGCACATGGCACAATCGGCGCACGCGGTGTATTGGTTCTGCCGGCACACGGATGACATAGTCGACGAGGCGGTGTCAGCCGATGCGGCGCGAACAGAACTTGAGGAGTGGGCGCAAGAAGTGGCGGCTGCGCTGGACACCGGAAAATCATCGCACCCTGTGCTTCGTCTTTTTGTGGACGCTGTCCAGAAACATGGGATTCCCAGCGAGTATCCGATGGAATTGATTGAAGGGATGCGCATGGATGTGCGGTGCACCCGTTACCGGACGTTTGAGGAGCTGCGCGTCTTCTGTTACCGGGTGGCCAGCGTGGTGGGGTTGATGATGTCGCATGTGATCGGCTTTCGCGGTTCCGCGCTTGGTTACGCCACCGATCTGGGAATCGCGATGCAACTCACGAACATTCTGCGTGACATCGGAGAAGATCTCGGCAGAGGACGCATCTATTTGCCGGCGGAGGAGCTTAACCAGTTTGGTTATAGCTCGGACAAACTCCACGCGCAGATTCGCGACGACGCGTTTCGGGAGTTGATGCGGTTTCAGATTGCCCGTGCCCGGGAGTATTATGAGCGGGCCATGCCGGGAATCGAGATGCTCAACCGGGAAGGGCGGTTTGCCGTGCGCGTCGCCGCCGAGGTCTACCGGGAGATCCTCCGAAGCATCGAGGAGAGCGACTACAACGTGTTCGAGCAGCGTGCTGTCGTGCCAGCCGTTACGAAATACTGGCTGACGGCGCGGTGTATGGCGATGCCCGTCATGCGGAGTTCGCTGCGGAGACTTGTGGCGAGGAGTGCTTGATGCAGCGGTCCAGCGTGGCGGCGCTTGCCGGTATCCTTGTTCACTATTGCGGGTTTTATTTTCTAGGAACCCCGTTGTTGACGGAAGTTATCGCCGAGTGGATCATGGCCCGGACCCCGTCGCAGTATGCTTTGCTCCTGCTCGATGCGTTGGGACCGTGGGCGAAGCCGTTCGCCGCAACTGGAGGTTTGGCGGCGTTAGGTGGAGCGCTGTGGTTGGCGGCTTGGCGTTGGTGGGTGGGAGCCCTAGCGGCTGCGGGCTTAACGATCGGTGTTGGGTATGGCCATCCAGTGGGTGCGGCATTGTTCTGGATACCCGCCGGCCTGGTTCTGCTGCTGCCGCGTGCACGCCCGCACTCCGCACAGCGCCGGCGGCATCTCCAGGCTGCATTAATGACGATCGGCACCGCCGCGGTGGCGGTCGAGAGCTATCTTCGCAACGAATCACTTGCCCGGCAGGCGGCGCGTCCTGTACCTCTGACACCGTTTCAACCGCCACCGGAGCCGCCGCGATTCTCACCTCCACTGGTGCGCCGGGCTGTCACATCGGTAGAGCAGTTCTACGGCATGAGCAAGAATACGGTGGATCCGGTGGTTGATCCACGGACATGGCGCTTGCGGCTGACCTTGGACGGGAAGCCCTTGCGGGAAATGCGCTATGACGAGTTGCTTTCCCTGCCACGTGTGGACAGATACGTAACGATGCGTTGCGTGAGCAACACATTGCAGTCCGATTTGATGGGAACCGCCTGGTGGAGTGGCATACGGCTATCCCAGATTGTCGACCGCAACACATTGCCACCGGGCATGGTGGAGGTTGCGGTTCTTGGGATCGACGGACACGGGGACAGCCTGTCGATTGCGTATGCGTTTTCCGATGAGGTGCTGTTGGCGGTGGGGATGAACGGCCATACACTGAACCGCACACACGGGTTTCCGATACGGATGCTGGCACCCAAATACTATGGTTTCAAGAGTGTGAAATGGATCAGTGAAATCCGCTTCACGGCAACGCCATATTTTGGAACATGGCCGAAGATGGGCTACACGAAGGAACCCGTGATTCACACTTGCTCACACATCGACCGGATACTACGTTCGGAGGGCGGTCTGTTGGTGGGTGGGGTGTCTTTCGCCGGCAGTCGCGGCATCCGTGCTGTTCGTCTGCGGGCGGATGGCGGGGAATGGACTCCGGCTGAATTGGAGAAGCCACTTTCCGATTACACTTGGACGCGCTGGCGTGCTCTAATTCCTGTTAGGACCGCAACAACAGTTGAAGCGCAGGCGCAGGACGGCCAAGGGAACTGGCAGGCTGGGCAGGAAACGCCACTCTTCCCCAATGGCGTTGCTGGGCCGACGGTCCGCAGAGTGTCCCTGTGAGTTCTTTCTATCTATTCGCCCTTCTGCAAACCTGGCATGAATTGAACTTCAACCTTGGAAATCCCGAGGATGTGGAAGCCATTCCGTGGAGTGTGCCGGTGAGCGTTGTTGTGACCATTGGAATTGTCGTGTTTCTGTACAAGAGCCGCCGCAATTATATGGCGCTGCCGGAGCTTTCGGTTTCGAACGACCCGTCCGCGCCGGATGTTACCGTGGTCATTCCCGCGCGCAACGAAGAGAAGCGCATTGCGGAATGTGTGAAGAGTTTCCCTGGGACTAGGGTGATCGTTGTCGATGACGCATCCACGGACCGGACGGCAGAACTGGCGCGGGCGGCGGGCGCGGAGGTCATCGAGGCTCCCCCTTTGCTTAGCGGGGTGATGGGCAAGCCCAATGCCTTATGGGCGGGAGCGCAACTGGCCACTACCACCTACATACTCTTCGTGGACGCGGACACGACATTCTCGCCGCGGTTCCTCGCCTCCGCCGTGAAGCACGCCGACAACGGACAACTGATTCTCACGAGCGCATTTCTGAGGCAGAAGTACGGCTCCATAGCCGAGCACATGCTGATGCCATATGCCTTCGCACTGTATTTTTGCGGAGTCAATGCGAAGAACGTACAGGATTATCTGAAACCGGAAACGCTGGCTAACGGCCAGTGCATGCTCTTCCTGCGAACGGCATACGAGTTCTTTGGCGGACACAAATCCGTGCAGTCGAGCGTCATCGAGGATGTCGCCATTGCGCAAAAGGTGAAGCGTCACCGCATGCGGTTACAGATCCTGCGCGCCGAGCACTTGGGGAGCGTACGCATGTATGAATCGTTGGGTGACATCTGGAGGGGATTTCAGAAGAATTCTTTCCGCTTTCTGCGCGAGAACAAGAAGACGGGCATGCAGGTGATGTTGGCATCGATTCTGCTGACGAGCATTTTGCCCGTGACCGTGTGGCTGATCTGGGAGCGGCAGTGGCCGTTCGCCATCCCGATGTGGCTGGCAACGGTGTTCCTGCTGCGTCCGTGGTACGGCGGAATCGGCAAAGCCTTGCTGGCGTTTCCCGCCATTTACGTTTTCCAATGCATTGCATTGCACGGGATGTTGACTTCGATGTTCGGCCTGAAGTCGGTGTGGAAAGGCCGACAGGTCTAGCGAGCCGGTCCGATGCCCCTCAATTACGGAGCACCGTGGCGAGCGATCTATCGGATGTGGCCGGCGATCGCCCGTGGGGGCCGCTATTCGGTGGATGCGTTCAGCCGGGAGGTGGTGGCGCTGATGCAGCCGCCGCCCCGGTATGAGGGTGTCGAAAACATTCCGTCCGATCCGCGTTTTTTGCTATGCGCCAATCACTATCAGCGGAAAGGAATGTGGATCGTGCATCCGGCCTCGGCGATCACACAGGCTATCCGTGCACGGCATGGCGCATCGGAGGCGCCGGTTCGATGGGTGGTTACGGCGAACTGGCCCAAGTGGCGAATGGGGCCCTTGCAGATCGCCTCGCCTGGGGATTGGCTGTTGCCGCGTGTTGCCCATGCACTGCATTGTTATCCGGTGTCCTTTGCGGGTTCGAACCCCGCCTATACAGCACGGTCGTTGCGGCGGCTGCTGCAGGATACACGAACCATGGCGGCGCCCATCGGATTGTTTCCCGAAGGAGTAGCCGGGACGGCGGACAGAATCGGCGCGGCGTTGCCGGGAGTGGATCGCCTGATCCAACTGCTGGCGCGCCAGGGTTTGCCAGTGCTACCAGTGCGCATTCATGAAGAAGACCGGCTGGTGGTTCACTTTGGACCGCTGGTCGGACCCGAGGATCTTCTTCAGGCTTCCGATTCGTCGCATTTGGTAATGAGGCGAATTGCGAGCCTACCCTAGGTGCTGCTAGCCTGACACTGAATTATCCCCGAAGGAGGGTATATGACCCGAGGCAAGTTCTTACTGGCTGCCGCCGCATCGGCTGCCGGTCTCTCTGCCCAGAGCGCTCCGCCGAAGACCCATCTCAAGGTCGGCGACATGGCGCCCGATTTCACATTGCCTTCCACCAGTGGGAAGCCGGTCACTCTATCCAGCTTCCGCAGTAAAAAGAATGTCGTGCTGGCATTCTTTCCCGCCGCATTCACTGGTGGTTGAACCAAGGAAATGACGGCATACCAGGCTGGTATTGCCAAGTTCGAAGGCATGGACGCACAGGTATTCGGCATTAGCACAGACAACACACCGAGCTTAGGGGTTTTCGCAAAACAGACGGGAGCATCGTTTCCGTTGCTGAGCGATTTTTCCAAGCGCAGTGTGTCCAAGGCCTATGGAGTTTTGATGGAAGAGCGCGGGATCGCCAACCGGGCCACGTTTGTGGTCGACATGGATGGCAAGATTGCCCATATCGAAGAGGGCAGTTCCGCCATAGACATCAGCGGCGCGGAAATGGCCTGCAGCCGCATCCGGAAGAAATAGAAACGGAACAGAGGTTCGCTGGAAGCACCGCCCTTAGTGTGGCGCTTGGCGAATGACGCGGCAAGGTGTCTCTGTTTTCCGTAAGGGGATGGTGTGTCTTGCCGTAGATTCCTCCTGGTGCTAGTCTATCCCTCAGGTTCTGTTTGAATTAGAGGGAGCTCCATGCAACGAGTACAATTTCTGCTGGTGTCCGCGCTCGCAGCGGTGTCCACCTTAATGGCGCAAAACGCCCCACCGAAGACCCATTTGAAAGTCGGAGATATGGCTCCCGACTTCACTTTGCCCTCCACGACGGGCAAGCCCGTCAAGCTTTCGGATTTTCGTGGCAAGAGCAATGTAGTGCTCGCTTTCTTCCCGGCGGCTTTTACCGGCGGCTGCACGAAAGAGATGACGGCTTACGGCCAGAGCCTGTCGAAGTTTGAAGAGATGGGAGCTCAGGTGTTTGGCATCAGCACCGATAACACGCCGAGTCTCGGTGTATTTGCCAAGCAGACCGGAGCGAGCTTTCCCTTGCTGAGCGACTTCGCCAAACGGAGTGTTTCGAAGGACTACGGCGTACTGATGGCCGACCGCGGCCTTGCCAACCGGGCGACGTTCGTCATCGATATGGAAGGCAAGATTACGCATATCGAAGAGGGCAGCGCCGCCGTGGATATCAGCGGCGCGGAAATGGCTTGCAGCCGCATCCGGAAAAAATAGGCGAAATTCGGGCCGTCATTGTCTGGTACTTTTGAAATGACAATGACGGCCCTGCATTTGGATTCTTCCGACCGGCGCCTGGCGCTTTGCGCAGCTCTGCTTTCCCTTGTCAGCGCGGCGTTCGTCTCATACAATTTTGAAGCAGCTTTTCCACAGGCTTCGCTCAATTTGACTCTTTCCGCCGGTGAGATTGAGACGAGGGCCGAGGGTGTACTGCGCTCGCGCGGGTTGGCTCCGCAGGGATTTCGCAACATTACGGTTTTCGATCCGGATGAGGGTGCTCGCCTCTATCTGGAGCGTGAACTCGGACTGGAGCAGGCCAACCGGCTGATGACCTCCACCGTGCCCGTGTGGCAATGGCGAGCACGCTGGTTCAAGCCGCCGGACAAAGAAGAGCGCATCGTGCGGCTCACGCCATCGGGCCGGTTGGTTGGATTCGAGCATCGCATCCCGGAGGCCGACGTGGGTGCACGTCTGGACCGCGATTCCGCCCGACTGCTTGCTAAAGCATTCCTGGACGGGCAGACACGACTGCCGCACAAGCTGGTATCCGAGCAAACCGAGAGCCGGCCCAATCGCGACGATCATTCGTTCACCTGGGAGCAGGAATCTTTCCAGGCGAAGGATGCCACCATCCGCCGCACCATCGTGCTACAGGGGGACAAGATCGGATTGTACCGAGAGTATCTGTACATTCCCGAGCAGTGGCAACGAGACTTCGCCAAACTGCGCTCCGCCAATGAACTGTACGCTTCAATTGCCAACGCGCTGTATGGAGTGCTGGCCATCGGTGGGATCGTGGCATTCCTGCAAGCGCTGCGAGCCCGGGCTATTCCGTGGGGCCCTATCCTGCGCATCGGATTTCTGGTAGCGATATTGCAACTGCTGAATGGATTGAACACCATCGGGCTTGCGGCCGATGGCATGAAGACGTCGTCCACGTATCTGGAGATGCTGCTGCTAGGCGTGTTGCAGTCGTTCGGCTCCGCCACGGGTGTGTTTCTGTATGTGCTGGCACCGCTTGCCGCGGGTGTCGCTCTGTTCCTGCGGAGTTATCCGGGTCAACTTCCTATTACCGCTGTGTTTACCTTGCGCGGAATGGGCACACGGGCGTTCTTTCGCGCCACCCTCGCGGGCTTCGCCATGGCCGCGGGGCACATGATTTTTGTCACGGCGTTTTACATGATTGGCTCGAAGGCCGGAGTCTGGAGCCCGCAGGACGTTGGCTACTCCGACTTGTTGGCAACGCCCTTTCCGTGGCTCTATCCGCTGTCGATTGCGACGATGGCATCGACGGCTGAGGAATTCTGGTTCCGGTTGCTGGCGATTCCGCTTCTGGGACGAGTGCTGAAGATTCGATGGCTGGCGATCGCTATTCCCGCGTTTGTGTGGGGATTTCTCCATGCGAATTACCCGCAGCAGCCCGGCTACATTCGCGGTGTGGAAGTGGGGATCATCGGCATCGCCGCCGGATACGTCATGTTGCGGTTTGGGATTGCGGCGACGCTGGTCTGGCACTACACTATCGATGCATTGCTGATCGGGTTGTTTCTGTTCCGCGCCGACAATCTGCGCTATCTGGCCAATGGCGTTGTGGTGGGATTTGCAATTCTGGCGCCGTTGCTGATTTCGGTGTATCTCTATCGCCGCAATGGGGGGTTCCTTTCGGAGCTGGATGCTCCGGAAGAGGAGGAAGCGGCGCCGCCGGCAGCGTCTGCCGCTGTTCTGGACGTTCCGATCACACCACCCTGGCCGGCCCGGCATCTGTATCTTGCAGCAGTAGCTTTCGGGTTGCTGGGCCTTGTGCTGCGGCCAGTAACCTTCGGCGATTTCAACCGAATTTCCGTGACACGGCCGGATGCGGAACGTGCCGCGATCGCGGAAATGAACAGGCGCAATCTGCGCCCCGCGGAGTGGCATATGGTGGCTGATTTCAGTGCCGGGGCGCGGCCCATGGAAGCGGAGTACCTGCGCCAGCAGTTGGGCGCCGTCAAAGCGAACCAAGTGCTGGAAGCGCACCTGAAGAACGCAATCTGGCGCGTACAGTTCTTCAAGCCGCTCTCGCCGGAACAATGGATCTTCTATGTGGACCAGCGCGGCGTTGTCTACCGCTACGATCATGAACTGGACGAGA
Organism: uncultured Candidatus Solibacter sp.; assembly: GCA_964402295.1. Classification (GTDB taxonomy): domain Bacteria; phylum Acidobacteriota; class Terriglobia; order Bryobacterales; family Bryobacteraceae; genus CADEFT01. Next base: position 19,188 of record CAYOBO010000033.1, read on the forward strand.
AGGCCGCCGGAGCAAGGCTGACTCCCACTCAAGCGCGGGCGAAAGCCGAAGCGGCTCTCACAGAAATGGGCCACCGCATAGCCTACTTCAGCCTTGCCGATTCTCACGAGGAGAAGCGCGACAACCGTACGGATCACAGCTTCGAGTTTGAAGATACGCGCTTCCGTGCCGGCGAGGCAAAGCTCCGGTTCTCCGTCGCGGTGATCGGCGATGAAGTGTGCCGTTATCGCCCCTATTTGAAATTGCCGGAGGCTTGGATTCGGGATCATACGCGCACGCGGTTGACGTCGTTTCTGTTCCCGGCGCTGATCGGACTCACGGGAGTGCCGTTATTGATCGCCCTGGTCCGCCGTCTGGGGTCGCCACAGATGCGTTATCACTGGGGCGTCTATGGTATGTGCGCCGCGATTGCAGCGGCCCTATCCGCGATCGACTTCGCGAATGGTTATCCGCAGTGGCTTTCCGGATACAATACCGCCACACCACTCACCAATTACTACGGGGAATTGTTTACGGGGACCATCATCGGTGTTCTGATGTATGGAGTTGCCGTGGGAGCGTGCGTTTTGGCGGCGGATGCATTTCTGCAAGGCCTGTTTCCGATGCGGCACCTGCCGCCGGTGTCACTGGCACGCGCGGCTGCGATCGCCGCTGTACTCGCTGGTGTGTTGCGTGTCTCGGCCTGGATCCGGCAAACGGTACCCGGCCCACGCTTCGATACTCCTGTTTGGGACTTTGGTTCACTCGGCCACTGGCTGCCTGCGTTTTCCGATTTTCAACTCGCCTGGTTTGCGGGGATCCTGACAGCGTCGCTATTTGCGGCATGTGTGTGCGGGGCGCTGCTGTTGCTGAGCAAGAAAGGGTTGACGCGTTTGGCTGCGCTCATTTTGGTTGTAGCAGTGGCTTCGGGGACGCATGCCCCATGGCAGGCGCCGGCGGAGTTGGCGATCCAGGCGATGGGGCTAGGCGTCGTGGCGCTGATCGTGCTGACTTGCGGGACCGATGTGCTTTCCCTGGGGTTGGGCGTGTTCTGGCTTTTCTGCGGGGTCTCGCTGGTGAAGTATCTGCCGCATCCGGCGGGGTTTCTGCGGTGGAATGCTGCTGCACTGGCGGCTCTGGCCGTTGGGGCGACTCTTCTGCTGCGCTACCTGAGTGGGAAGAGACCGACGAGTCCTCCCTCCCACCCTGCGATATGATGTAGCCAAGGTTAAACCCGAGATGCTCCAGACCCCCATGCGAGCGGTAGCGGTATTGTCTGTCACCGCGGCAGTGGCCACGGCGGCGGTGGAATTCAACCGCGATATCCGGCCGATACTGTCCGACCGCTGCTTTTCCTGCCACGGTCCCGACGCGGGCGCCAAGAAGATCAAACTCCGCCTGGATTCGGAATCCGGCATGTTCGCGAAGGTCAATGGCAAGGCTGCTGTCATACCCGGCGATGCCGCCGGTTCGGAACTTGTGCGGCGGATCAGTGCCGAACAGCCGGCGCTGCGGATGCCGCCGGTATACTCGGGGGTGAAGCTGACGGATCGCGAGATCGAGTTGCTCAAACAGTGGGTGGCGGAAGGCGCGAAGTGGCAGAAGCACTGGTCGTTGATCGCGCCGCAGCGCGCCTCGTTACCCCAAGTTCGCAACACGGCGTGGCCCCGCAACCCGATCGATCACTTCGTGCTGGAACGACTGGAGCGGGACAACTTGCAGCCTGCGAAGGAGGCGGAGCGCGCAGCCCTGATACGGCGGGTTTCGCTGGATCTGACAGGGCTGCCTCCCAGTATCGGAGAGCTGGATGCGTTCCTCAAGGATCGGTCACCGAACGCCTATGAGAACTTGGTCGACCGGCTGCTTGCCTCACCGCGTTACGGCGAGCGAATGGCGATGCGCTGGCTGGATGTGTCGCGCTATGCCGATACGAACGGCTACCAAACGGACGGCGAACGAACGATGTGGCGCTGGCGCGACTACGTGATCGATTCTTTCAATCGAAACAAGCCGTTCGACCAGTTCACGATTGAGCAACTGGCAGGCGATCTGCTGCCCAATCCCACGCTGGAACAGCGCATCGCCACCGCCTTCAACCGCAACCATCGCGGCAACGGCGAAGGCGGCATTGTGCCGGAGGAATACATGGTGGAATATGCGGCGGATCGGACGGAAACCACCGCCACGGTGTGGTTGGGGCTCACTTTCGGATGTGCACGCTGTCACAACCACAAATACGATCCCCTCACGCAGAAGGACTACTACTCGCTCTTCGCCTATTTCAACAACATTGCCGATCGCGGCCGTTACTTCAAGTTCGGGAATACTCCGCCGATGTTGCCCGCGCCGACGGCGGCTCAGCAGGAGACACTTGCCGAGGCGGACGCCAAGGTCGCCGCCGCGGAGAAGCGCTTTGAAAGCATGCGATCCGAGGCGGAGAAGAAGCTGGATGAGTGGATTCGTGCCCTGGCCACGGCTCCGCCGGCGGATTGGGCAGTTTCCCGCGGCCAAGTCGCTCATGTGAAACCGCCGCAAGCGCGCTTTGACGGCACAGCGTTCCACGATGCCGGCCATCTGGCCGAATTCGGTTACTTTGACACGTTCAGTATCTCGGCATGGTTCCACCCGCAGGCCCCCACCGGTTCCATCGTCACGCGAGGCAAGGATCAGGTGGAGGAATCCGGAATCCTTCTGCAAATGAAGGATGGGAAGCTGCAACTGAACCTGGTGCTGCGCTGGCTGGACGATGCATTGCGCGTGGAGACCGAGCAACCGGTCTCGCTCAACCAGTGGCATCATGTTGTTGCGACATACGATGGCTCAAGGCTGGCGTCCGGCATTCGCCTCTTTGTTGACGGCAAAGAGGCGAAGCTCAAGGTAATTGTCGATGAGCTGAACCAGGAGTTTCGAGTGAAAGAGCCGTGGCGCATCGGCGGCGGTGGCGGCAAGGAATTTTTGTTCCAGGGCGAAATCGGCGATGTGCGGCTTTACAATCGGACGCTTTCCGCTCAGGAAGCGGCGGTTCTCGCCCTGCGCGCCAACCTCAACGAGATCGCCGCGCAGCCCAGCCGCGGCAAAGCGGAAGAGGACAAGTTGCGCATGGCGTTCCTGTATCAGTACGGACCTGAGACGGTGCGCCAGTCCTACCAGGAGATGCTCGACCAGCGCGACGCACGCCACAAGCTGGTGAAGAGCTTTCCCACCGTGATGGTGATGGAGGAAATGCGCCAGCCTCGAGAGACGTACCTGTTGCAGCGCGGCGCCTACGACAAGCCGGGTGAGAAGGTGGCTCGCAACGTTCCGGCTGCTTTACCTGCCTTGCCGAAGGGGATTGCCAATGATCGCATGGCACTGGCGAAGTGGATCACAGACCGCAACAACCCACTCACCGCGCGGGTGATCGTGAACCGCTTCTGGCAGATGTATTTCGGCACGGGAATCGTCAAGACCGTGGAGGACTTCGGCTCGCAAGGCGAACCGCCATCGCACCCGGCTCTGCTCGATTGGCTGGCTGTGGAGTTTATGGAGTCCGGCTGGGATGTGAAGGCGCTGCAAAAGAAGATCGTGATGAGCGCCACCTATCGCCAGTCGGCCCGAGCCACGCCGGAACAATTGCAGCGCGATCCGGAGAACCGGCTGCTCGCTCGCGGGCCGCGTGTCCGGCTGCCCGCGGAAACCGTGCGCGACCAGGCGCTGGCCATCGCCGGCCTGCTGGTGGAAAAGACAGGCGGACCGTCGGTGAAGCCCTACCAGCCCAAAGGGCTGTGGAGCGAGCTATCCGGAGGCGCCGATTACCAGCGCGATACGGGCGAGAATCTCTATCGCCGCAGCCTGTACACCTTCTGGAAGCGAACCTCGCCGCCGCCGTCGATGATGAACTTCGATGCCGCCGGCCGTGAAACGTGCATCGTGCGCGAGAGCCGCACCAATACGCCGTTGCAGGCGCTGAACCTGATGAACGACGTGACGTATCTCGAAGCTTCGCGCAAGATGGCGGAGCGGATGATGCGCGAAGGCGGCACATCGCCCGCCGATCGCATCGCCTATGGCTTCCGCCTGGCAACAGCGCGTCTGCCGAGGAAAAACGAAGCAGAGGTGCTGCTCGCCGGCTTCGGGAGTCAACTCGATTTCTACCAGACAAACTCCGGAGCAGCGGAGAAGCTGCTCTCTCATGGCGAATCCGCCCGCGACGAAACACTTCCGGTGAATGAGCTCGCCGCTTATTCCACCGTGGCCAGCCTGATCTTGAACCTCGATGAAACGATTACCAAACAGTGAGCAGGAAAGCATTCTCGGTCTGACGCGGCGGCACTTCTTCAGCCGGACCAGCACCGGACTTGGTGTGGCCGCACTCTCATCTCTCCTCGGCGAATCCGCCTCGGCGCAAGAGGGCGGGGCAGTGGCAGGGCTGCCGCATCACGCTCCCAAGGCGAAACGGGTCATTTATCTGTTTATGTCAGGTGGTCCATCGCAGATGGAGTTATTCGACTATAAGCCCATGCTCGCCAAGCTGCGGAATACCGATCTGCCGGATTCCGTGCGCCAGGGTCAGCGGCTGACGGGGATGACGGCGACGCAGGCGAGGTTTCCGATTGTCGAATCGATGTTTCGATTCTCCCAACACGGGCAGAGCGGCGCATGGGCGAGCGAATTGATTCCCCACACGGCGAAGATCATCGACAAACTCACGTTCGTCCGTTCCATGCACACGGAGGCGATCAACCACGACCCAGCGGTCACGTTTTTTCAAACCGGGTTTCAGCTCGCCGGCCGCCCTTCCATCGGTTCGTGGCTGTCGTACGGGCTGGGCAGCGAGAACAAGGATCTTCCCGCGTTTGTGGTAATGATCTCGACTACCGGCAAGGGAGACCAGCCGCTCTACGACCGCTTGTGGGGCAGCGGCTTTCTGCCTTCGCGGTACCAGGGCGTGAAGTTCCGCTCCGGGGGTGAGCCTGTACTATATCTTTCGAACCCCGAGGGAATGACCGCTGAGGGACGCCGGCGCTTCCTTGACGATCTGGGCAAGCTGAACCAAATGCAGTTGGAGGAGTTCGGCGACCCCGAAATCACGACGCGTATCGCGCAGTACGAGATGGCGTATCGCATGCAGACCTCGGTGCCCGATCTGGCGGATTTGTCGAAGGAGCCGCAGTATGTGCTCGACCGGTATGGCCCCGATGCGCAGAAGCCGAACACATTCGCGCGAAACTGCCTTTTGGCGCGGCGGCTCGCCGAGCGCGGCGTGCGGTTTATACAACTGTTCCATCGCGGCTGGGATCATCACAACAACTTGCCCACGGGGATTCGCAATGCAACTCGGGAAACGGACCAGCCTGCCGCCGCGCTGATTCAAGACCTGGAGGAGCGTGGCCTGCTGAACGATACGCTGGTTGTTTGGGGTGGCGAATTCGGCCGTACAGTGTACTGCCAGGGCAAGCTTACCTCGGATGATTACGGCCGCGATCATCATCCCCGCTGCTTCACGATCTGGATGGCCGGCGGAGGTATGAAGCCAGGCTTCACCTACGGAGCCACGGACGACTATTGCTATAACATCACCGAGAATCCGGTGCACGTTCATGACCTGCACGCGACGATTCTGCATACGCTCGGCATCGATCACTTGAAACTGACGTATAAGTTTCAGGGGCGGTGGTTCCGGCTGACGGACGTGCACGGGAATGTGGTGAAGCCGCTGTTGGCGTAAAAGATTAGCGACGTCCGGGAGCAGTGCCAAACCCGGGGCTTGATCCAAATCCGGGAGTACTTCCCAGCCCGGGGCTGCTTCCGAATCCACCGGTTGTCCCTCCGAAGCCTGACGGCCGGCCCTGACTCGGTGTGCTGCCAAATCCGCCTGTGGTTCCAGATCCAACAGTGTTCCCTGGGTTCGACACTCCCTGCGCACCCTGAGTCCCCGAGCCCGCTGTAGTTCGTCCCTCATCCCGCTGGAAGTCGTATAAGAATTCCCACTCGTTGTACTTCGTTTTCTCACCGAAGATCTTGATTCCCTCAGCTTCGAACTTGCTGGCTACGCCTGCCACGCCACCGCCAATGGCTCCGAAGCCGGAACCCATCTGTTGTTGCTGGGTCACCGCCGGAGGAGCGCCTCCCGGGCGAGGCTGCGTAATCATCGACATGATCTGCTGCGCCGCGGCGGGGTTCGCCGTGAACGCACCGCGCGGAGCGGCGCCACTGTTCTGCTGATAGGGGCTTTGTTGCTGCCCGAACGCAGGCTGGGGCTGAAAGGGATTCTGTTGTGGCTGGAATGGATTCTGCTGTTGATAGGGATTCTGTTGCTGGTATGGGTTTGGATACTGTTGCGGCACCACGCCGCCGGTCTGCGAACTGGACGGCTGCGTGTAACCGGGAATGCGGCTCTGGATGCCCTGCGTTCCCGCTCCCGGGATGACCTGTTGCAAGGGATTGAATCCCACTTGTCCGGGTTGGCCTGGCGCCGGCGGATAGCCGAGGGGTTGCCCTATTGGCTGTCCTTGCGCCGGGAATCCGACAGGCGGTTGTTGTTGCTGCGGTTGCTGGGGGAAGCCGACCGGAAATCCCTGCACTGCCCCCTGCTGGGGGAACTGCTGTTGTGGAAACTGCTGTTGCGGCATCATTGCCGCATTCGGATTGTTGGGATCCACTTGTTGCTGCGGTTGCCCGGCGGGCTGTCCGCCCTGCAACGGCTGATAGAATCCCTGTTGCTGCGGATTGCCTTCCGTAGGCATACCCTGGGCCGGAACGCCTTGGCCGGGTGCTCCGGCGAGATCGCTCTGCCGGACTCGGTTGGCCACCGTTGACTGGCCGGTGCTTGCTTCCGGGGCCGATCCAATCGAAGGCCCTTCACTAATGAAAGTGTTCTGACTTCCCTGCTTTTCGCTTTCGAGTGGGTTCTTGCGCTTCATCACGAGAGAATCGGTGAACTCGCCGTTCGGACCGATATGAATCAAGCGCCACTCATCCTTGCCGGTCATCGGGTCGACATAGCGCTTCCGCAGGTATCGCAGATTGCCGTCTCTTTCGAGGGCATCGATATCCTTGGGATATTGCTTCTTCTTGCGGAAATAGAGTTGGATCGCGCGGCGGTATTCGAGGCCGCGCTCGATCAACAGCTCTTCGCGGAGACGCTGCGACTCGAAGGCGACTTTCGGCAGTTCGCGATAGATGCTGAGAGCCATCACCGCCGCCATCAGGAAGATGAACAGCAGGATGAACCCGCGCTGCCGTTGCCGCCTTGGAGATACTGCTCGCATCGGACTACCCGTTGGTGGGAGGCTCCTCGAGCGGCATGGTTTGTTCATGCTTGTGCTCTACATCCTCCACTACTACCGATTTTAGGCCGATCTTCACGATCTTGTAGCGCTTCTTCACCAAGTCGCCTTCCTTGATCACGAAGATCTCTTCACCTTCCAGGAAGAAAGCCTGCTTCGCGCCGGTTTGCGGAGAGCTGTAGCCGTAGAACTTCAAGGGAATGGGCGGAGGAGGCGGCTTTGGTGTCGGGGTAGGTGGTTTTGGCTTTGGCTCCGGGCCCATTGCCTTCGCCAACCTGGGGAACAAGAGCTTCCGTTCGTCTGTTTTCGGGATTATCTTTCCCTCGGGCGCAGCGGTAGGTTCCGGTAGATTACTGATCTCGAACAAACTCCGCTGTCCGCCGGAAATGGTTACATTCTGTAGACGCGTCACCAGATCCATACGGAGTGTCGGATCGACTTTCATCGGATCGGGACGGTCACGGTCATCGGGCGACTTGATGGAGGGACGGAAATCACCAATGGACTGGCGCCCCGTTATCATCTTGCGCTCTTCCGTGCGCCGGGCTGTTTCCCGGGCCGCGGGAGTAATTGGAGCCGCGGGCGTGGCAGCGGCAGGTCTGGGCGACGGGCGCGCCTCAGCGGGGACATCCGGTCCAGACAGAACATTCGTGTAGAAGGAGTACGCTGCCAGCAGAATCAGCGCACCGAGCGCCGCTACTTTTTTCGGTTCCGCGCCCAGCGTCATTGATTTTCTCCCTCGGCGGCGGGCGTAGCCGCCTTGGCTACCTGCGCCGGCAATCCCGAGTCATCCCGCACGAAGATGTTCACCTTCATGTTGATGTTCAATACACCCTGATTGCCTTGTTGCGGCGCAGCCGCCAGGCGTTCCACGATGAAGAACCGCGGACTGCGGTCAATGCGGTTCACATATTGGATGAGGTCGGCATAGCTGCCTTCGTAATTGGCGGTGATCGTCATCATGGCCATGGAGTCAGTGCCTTCCACCGCTTCGAAAGCGAAACTGTGTTCCTTGGTCTGAATACCGCTGTCCTTGGCCATTTTGTTCAATTCCGAAATCAGGGTGGATGCAGCGGTGCGGCGTCCGAGAAAGAACTGCGAGAGGAATTTGTCTCCTTCCACGCGCGCCTGCTCGGACTTCGCCACGAGCACTTTCAACCGCTCGATCTCCGCCCGCCGCTGCACCGCCTGTTTGCGCAGATCAATGATCTGCTGCTCCAGTTCGAGAGGTGTTTCTGCCCAAGGACGAAACGCAAACAAGCCCGCAACGAGATTCGCAACCAGCAAGGATCCAACGATGATCCGCCCCGTGGTTCGCGGATCGCGCACGGCAGGCCGTACCGGCAGATTCACCGATAGTTTCGATTGCAGCGCTTTCAGCTTAGAATTTTTGGGCATAGTTCACGTTTACCCTGTAGCGATACATCGGTTCGGTTTGCGAGGGCGGAAGCCACGTCGCGACATGGGTGGCGCCGAACTGCTCGGAGCTCTCCATCCGCATCAGCATGTCGATCACGGGCTCGGAAGTCTGCGCGGCCACATCCATTTCCAAGTAAACCTCGTTGTTGGCCGTGATGGCGGGACGCACCTGAATGATTCGCACCTTATAGGGCACGACCTTTTCGAGATCGGAAAAAATGCGCGTCCAACTGATGCCCTTCCGCAACAGCAGCTTGTTCAGAAAGACGCTGCGTTCGATCACCTCCGCGTTCTGCGGTTGATATAACTGCTGCTGAAGGGCGGTTTGCACCTTCGTCAGCGCATCCAACTGTTCACGCGCTTTTTGCACTTCCAGGCGGGCATCCAACGCCTCATCGCGCCCGGCAACAGCGAGATAGGTGAGTGCGGCAAGGGTAACGATCAGCAGCGAACTGAGAGCGATGGTGGCCACCACCCAGGGCCGGTCGCGGCGGAAGGGTTCCGAGGACAGGTTGATTGAGATCTTCAAGCGGCCACCTCCATGCCCATGCCTTGCAGGTAGCCCATCAAGCCGGCGTTATATGGCCCCGGGGCGCCATGAGGTCCACGCAAAGGTTCCACGCGCGTGTTCAATTCCGCCTCCAGCGTCTGAGCCGCAATCGCTCCCAATTCGCCGAAACCGCAGAGCAGCAATCGTTCGGGTTTTCGTTTCCACTCGTCCTCCACATAGGCGTAGGTAGGAAAGAGCACCGCTGCCACCTCCTCAGGAGAAACGGTGTCCAATTCCACGCAGCGGAACATCCGCAGATTGTTTCCTTCGGTGACAGCGACGGAAAGCGCTTTCCCGCTGAGCTTTGCGATGACCTCAAGGGACGGCGATTGCTGCATCTGTAACATCGTCAACGCGGAGATGGTCACCATTCCCGGATGCAGGCCCGCCTGCCGCAAGGGTGCTTCATAACGAGCCAGAATCTCCAGGCTCACTACCGCCACAACGACATCGCGCTTCTTCCCGCCCGCTGCATGCGGCTGTTCATGAAAGCTCACGCTGGCGGCTTCGAGGTCGAACGGTACGCTTTTCTTGACGCGGAACCGGACGAGGGAGAGCTGCTCCTGAGGGTCGCTGGGAAATGTATCGAAATCCAACACCGCGACGCGGCAGCAGTAATCTGGCAGGATCACCGCGGCAGGGCGCCGCCGTTTGTTCGTCGAGGCGGGCACCAGCTTCAAGATCGCTTCCTGGAGTTTCTCCGGCAGCAGCACATTGTCCCTGACGGGACTTACGCTGATCACGCCTTCGTCGAGGGGTGCAAACCCGCTCGATTCTGTCTTGCCATGATGTGCCCAGGCAATACCGGCCTCGGAGAATTCAAAAACGTACTCCGGGGGTGGTTCGGCCAGCACATGACGTATTTTGTTGAGCAGAGACATGCGGTATGGATCAGCCTTCGATAAACGTGACTTTGTTCACTTCCTTCAGCGTGGACACTCCCAGGCGAACCTTTTCGAGGGCCGAATCGCGCAGGAATCGCATTCCCTCTTCCTTGGCTGCGCGCTTGACTTCCGAACCCGGCCGCCGCTCGAGAATCATTTCGCGGATCCTTTCCGAAAGATCCAGCAGTTCGTGAATCGCCGTACGGCCGCGGTATCCCGTTCCACCGCACTCGAAGCATCCCTCGCCCTCATAAAAAGTGACGTCGCGCCATTGCTCGGGGTGCAAACCGGAATCGCGGAGATACTCGTCGCTGTAGACCACGGGCTTCTTGCAGTGCTCGCAGATTACGCGCACCAGCCGTTGCGCCAGAATGCAGTTCAGCGCGGAAACAAAGTTGTAGGCTTCCACGCCCATGTTGAGGAAGCGTCCCAGCACGTCGATCACGTTGTTGGCGTGCACGGTGGTGAATACCAGGTGTCCGGTGAGCGCCGCGTTGATGGCGATCTGCGCCGTCTCCTGGTCGCGGATTTCTCCCACCATCACCTTGTCGGGATCGTGACGCAGGATGGATCGTAGCCCGCGGGCGAAGGTGAGGCCTTTCTTCTCATTCACCGGGATTTGTGTAATCCCCTTGATCTGGTATTCCACCGGATCTTCAATCGTGATGATTTTATCCTCGTCGTTCTTGATCTCCATCAGCGCGGCGTACAGGGTGGTCGTCTTGCCCGACCCCGTGGGACCCGTGACCAGCACCATCCCGTAGGGCTCCTTGATGGCGCGCCGGAAGGGAATGATTTCGTGATCGGAGAAGCCCACCACGTCCAGACTGAGGGAGGAGAATTTCTCGCTCATCGACTCCTTGTCGAGAACGCGAAGGACGGCATCCTCGCCGTGGATCGTCGGCATGATGGAAACACGAAAATCGATCAACCGTCCTTTGTACCGTACGCGGAAACGGCCGTCTTGCGGGACGCGCCGCTCGGCGATGTCGAGTTCACTCATGACCTTGATACGGCTGATGATCGTCGTATGCCAGTCCTTGGCGATTGGCGGCATGGCGTACTGTAGCACACCGTCGATGCGGTACTTGATGGCCACTTCCTGGTCCCGCGTCTCGATGTGGATATCCGATGCGCGGCGCTCGAGAGCGTTAAAGATAGTGGTATCCACCAGTTTGATGACGGGAGCGATATCCGAATCCGCACCCGTGAGCCGGTCAATGGAAAGCGTTTCGTCCGAGTTCTCCTCATCGCCCACTACATCCAGGGCGAAGGTCTCGGTCACCTCTTCGAGCACCCGCTGGCTCTGCTCGGTCTTCTTCAGTAGATCCGCGATCTGGCTGAGCGTGGCGACTTTAACGTGAAGCTTCTTTTCCAGGAGAATGGAAAGCTCATCGATCAGATTGAGATTCCGCGGGTCCGCCAGCGCGATCTCGAGAGTTCCGTTTGAGGCATTGAGCGGGACGAAGTTATAGCGAAACATGAGATCCACGGGAATGTTCTGGAACAGTCCATGATCGATGCGCGCTTCCTTCAGATCGACATAATCACACCGATAGCGCTTGGCCAACGCCTTAGCGGCGTCTGCCTCTGCCTGGGGGTTGACGAGTCGGGGACGGTCCGGTGCGGCCATAGCTCTCCATTAAGGTAGACGCACGCGGCAGGCGGAACGTGGAGGATTATCCGAGAGGGTGGACGCGCTTCAACCTGTGGAACAGGTAAGGAGCAAGTCTTGCAGGCATGGGTCACCAACCTCACGGTGGGGATTGAGAAAGGTTGCTGTGACGCAAGAGATTGATGTCAAGCAAGATTTTACTGCTCCAGGTGGCGTAGCCAGAGATTGCGGAACCTCATGACGGTCTTGGGGGCATTCGGAAAACCACTGTGATCCTGGAGGCGGATAGGTCCGCGGTCGCAAATGTTTTCCTGACGGCAGCCGGGGCCTTTCTTGGGAATAGGGGTATGATCCTGAACCAGGATGCCGTTGAGCAGCACGGTGAGGCGGCCGGGTTCGCTGACGTTGCCGGATGCGTCACAACGGGGGGCGCGGAAAATCATGTCGTAGGTTTGCCACTGTTCGGGGAGTTTGCCCGCGTTGACGAGTGGCGGTGCGAATCCATAAACGGCTCCGAGCGTGCCGTCCGCGTAGGTGGGGTTGTTGTGGGAATCGAGGATCTGCACTTCATAGCAGGAATGAATATAGACTCCGCTGTTGCCGCGGCGCTGACCCTGCTGATCCGGCATGAGGGGAACAGCGAATTCGATGTGAATTTGCGCATCCTTGAATTTCTCTTCGGTGATGATGTCGCCGGCACCTGTTGCGCAAATCATTTCGCCGGAGCGGGCCTCGCATTTGCCGCGCTCGCCGGTGCGCGTGACCCATCCGGACATGTCTTTGCCGTTGAAGAGTACTACGGCGTCCGATGGGGCCTGCGTCGCGGAGGCAGGAGTCACGACGCGAGGTTGCGGCCCGTCCTCGCGGGGGGCGCGTCTCTTCTTCTTTTCCTGAGCGGTAAGCGGAAGCGTCACGAGGAGGATAAAGATCGGAAGGCGTCGCATAGTTGGATACCGATTGTATCAGCGGCAGGATGGGTTGTGGAACAATTCCTACATGCATATTTCGCGTAGAGGATTTCTGGCGGCGGCGGTTCCATTTGGAATGCGAGGTGAGGATTTGGTGTGGCGGGAACTGCCTGCTCTACCGCGTGGGCTCGCCGGGCAATTCGTGGGTGCGATCGGAGGGATGCTCATTGTCGCAGGGGGAACCTGGTGGGAAGGAAAGCCTTGGAGCGGTGGGAAGAAGTTCTGGTCAGATAAGGTGTATGGGCTCAGAGCGGGTGATCCGGGATGGCGGAATTTGGGGACGCTGCCGCGTCCGTTGGCGTATGGGGCGGCGGTTTCGACGAAGGGCAGAGTGCTGCTGGTGGGGGGGCAGACAGACAGCTCAGTCAGTTCGCAATTGATCGAGTTGACTCTCGGCGGACTGGGTATTCGAATCAGAGAGTTGCACCGGATGCCGCTACCGACTGCTTGGTGTTGCGCAGGCGTGATTGGTGACCGGTTGTATGTAGCCGGGGGAGGAGACGGCTTCCCGTCGGCAAATCAAGCGTACCGGACTTTCTGGTCCTATAATCTCCGAAACCCGGCGGAGGAATGGCGGGAAGTAGATACCTGGAACGGCTCCCCTCGGTTTTTGGCGGCAATGGCGGTTGTAGGAGACTCATTGGTGCTAGGCGGCGGCACGGACTTTGGCGGCGGACAGCGGATCTTCCGGAACGACGCTTTTGCGTTCCATCCGAAGGCGGGGTGGAAGCGGATTGCGGACCTGCCGGTTTCTTTGCAGGGTGGGGTTGCCGGAGTGATACGGGGAAAGGCGACGTTCTTTGGCGGGAATGACGGGGCATGGGTCGACCGTGAATCGGATCCGGCACATCCTGGGTTCCGGCGGGAGGTGTATTCCTACGACGCAACAGGAAATGTTTGGAGTCAGATCGGCGTGATGCCGGCGTCGCTGGTGACAACGGGGATGACGCAGTGGGATGGGGGAATGGTGATCGCCGGTGGGGAAGACAAGCCTGGATCGCGTTCTGGACGGGTGCTAAAGGTATATTGATGGACTTTTGTCCGGCTGCAACTCCGCAGTCCTGCACGAGTATATTGCGTGGCACTACCAATGGAGCCTACTCTAGGCGCCGGCGCGAAGGACGTTACTGCCGTGTTGTGCGGAAGTGAGAATCCAGCGTAATTGCGAGCACTCGAATGGAGGAGCGCAGTAGTCGCTGGCGCCTGCCTCCATGGCGGCGATCCACTCACGGGTGTCGGGCACGCGAGAGACGACGATAATCGGTATGCGGCCATGGAAACAGGAGACAAATTCACGGAGGTCTGGGGTGAGGGGGCAGAAAAGGATGTCGGGGGAGTGGGTGTCAGTAAATTGACGGCACTCTCCGATTCCACTGCAAGTATAGGTGGAGACGGCCAAATCGGGATGGGAGAGCGCCGATTTCAGCTCGGCCTGGAGTGATGGCTCCAATTGGCAAAGCAGGGCGGAACGCGGAACTGCGATGTCCATGCCAAAGACCTCCTAGGAGACACATAAGTACTTCATTCTCATAGGGGTTGACAACCCATGGAGAGCGGTTCGGAAAGTACGAAATCCGTAGCCACCCCCAGGCTACGCCGAAACCAGTGAGAAGTCCACAGGTATTTCTCCTAGGGAGCAATCTATTCAAAAAACCCTTGCGCACTTCCGCAACTGCGCGTACAATCAAAACAATCGTTTGATTGAATCAAACGCATGAACTATGACTCCTGCCACACAGTCACCGGATACGAAGAATCGAATTCTCGACGCCGCAGAGCGGATGTTCGCTGACCGGGGGTTTGATGCAACATCGCTGCGGATGATCACAAGGAAGGCCAATGTCAATTTGGCCGCAGTGAATTACCACTTCCAATCGAAGGAGGCTCTACTTCATGCGGTATACGCGCGGCGGGCAGGGCCCATGAACGCACGGAGGCTGGAGTTGTTGAGTAGCTATGAGAATTCAGGGGAGGAGCTAAAGCTAGAGTCGATCCTGGATGCCTTTGTTCGTCCCATAATAGAAGACGCGGAGGCGTGTGAGTTCATCCCTCGCCTGATGATCCGTCTACGGTATCTGGACGCAAGAGAGACTTCGCGCAGCGTTTTCCAGGCGCAGTTTCAGCCGGTTGTGCAGCGCTTTCATGCGGCCTTCCGGCGAGCCTTGCCTCATTTGTCGGAACAGGAGCTCTTCATGCGCATCCAGTTCTTTCTTGGAGCTCTAGCCCACGCCATGGCATCGAGCGGTAACCTGTTTGCGCTGTCGCGGGAGGAATTGGCACCAGCTCCGCTCGAGACGATGCGAGGTTTGATCCGGTTTGCCGCCGCGGGATTGAGAGCTCCCGCACTGGAGGAGACACCATGTGGTTCGTAGGCTTGCTCGGCGTGGCGTTCGTACTACAGGCACAGGATCCGCCAATACTTCCGTTGACATTGCGCAAGTCCTTGGAGATTGCCCTGGCAAAGGACGGGAATGCGAAGGTGGAAATGGCACAGGAGGGGATTCTACAGGCTGAGGCTCGGAAGAATGAGGCACGAGCGGCATTGTTGCCACACATAGATGGGGCAGTTTCTTACCAAAGTTTGACACGGAACCTGAGGGCCTTCGGTATCGAGTTTCCAACCATCCCTGGCCTATCGTTCTCGACATTCGCCGGACCGTTCACAATTTTCGACGCACGAGCCAATGCGACGCAGTCGATCGTTGACCTCGGATCCGTTCGCCGATATCAAGCTGCAAAGTCCGCAACCGAGGTCAGCAAACTGGAAAGAGACCACACCAGAGATCAAGTGACGGATCTGGTGGCGCGTGCGTACCTCGGGGCGCTGCGTGCGGAAGCACATCTCGAATCAGCGCGGGCGAATCTGCAATTGGCGCAAGCGATTGAGCGGCTGGCGGATTCGCAAAGAAAGGCCGGGACCGGCACCAGAATTGAAGTAACGCGCGCGCAGGTGCAGGTGGCCGCCGAAAAGGGCAGGTTGACCATGGCGGAGGCGGATCGCAATCGTGCCCATCTACAACTGTTGCGGGCGATGGACTTGAAGCTGGAAGCACGTCTGGAGTTGACGGACAAGCTCGAGTACTCCGTACCGGAGCCGGTGAGTCTGGAGCAAGCAACGGAGATGGCGTTAGAGCGCCGCGCTGATTACCGGGCACAGCGACAGCGCGAGCAGACAGCGCGACTGAGCTACCAATCCGTGTCGATGGAGCGTATTCCCACAGTTGCTGCCTTTGCCGACTATGGAGCGATTGGTAGTGGGATCTACGAATCACGGGCGACGCGGACAGTAGGCGTGAGTCTACGAGTTCCAATCTTCGACGGAGGACGCCGTGCGGCGCGGCGGGCCGAATCCGGATCCCAACTGCGCATGGAGACGATTCGCACACGGGATCTGCGGCAGCAATTGGAGTTGGAACTGCGACTGGCGTTCGACAGTCTACGTTCCGCCGAGGCACAGGTGCAAAGCGCGACGGAAGGTCTCGATCTGGCACAACGCGAGTTGGAGCAGGCGGAACGCCGGTACAAGGCTGGGGTGGCCAACAGTCTGGAAATCACGGACGCGCAAACGCGTCTTGCGCGGGCACGGGAAACCCGCGTCAATGCACTGTACGCGCACAATCTGGCGAGACTCGATCTGGGCACAGCACTGGGCGCGGTGGAAAGGTACTTGCCATGAAGAAGGGAATTCGCGTTTTCGTTGTGCTGTTGGTGCCGGCCGCTATCGCGACGGCTATCCTTCGTTCCAGCCTCTGGCGGAAGGAAGAGAGCAATGTGATCCGGCTTTCGGGGAACATCGAGCTGACGCAGGTGGATATTGCGTTCAAGGCTCCGGGACGCATTGTTGAGCTGAACGTCAAAGAAGGCTCGACGGTGTCGCGGGATGCGGTAGTGGCGCGTATTGATCGATTAACGATGGAGAGTCAGAGGGTACGGGAACTCTCCGCGGTGGATGCGGCCACCGCGCAACTGGCGCAGATGGTGACGGCGATTGAGTTTCAGCGACAGTCCATCGATGGCGATCTCGCGTTGCGGCAAGCCGAGCTGCGGGCGGCGGAGGCAAGGCTGGCAGAACTGCTGGCGGGTTCGCGGGCGCAGGAAATCGCGGCTGCCAAAGCGCAGTTGGCGGACACGAAGACATGGGCGGAACAGGCGAAGCGGGATTGGGAGCGGGCGCAGACTCTCTTCCAGAATGAGGACATTTCGGCGGCGCAGTATGAGCAGTTCCGCGCGAAGCACGAAAGCACGGCGCAAGCGATGCGCCAAGCAGAAGAGCGGCTGGCGTTGCTCGAAGAGGGGCCACGCAGGGAAACGATCGAGCAGGCCCGGGCACAGGTGGAGCGCGCCAAGGCGGCAATCCGGCTGGCGGAGACCAATCGTATCGAACTGAAGCGACGCGAACAGGAACTCGCGGTGCGGCGAGCCGAGATCAGCCGGGCGAAGGCGGGCGTCGCCGTCATCGACGCACAGTTGGAGGATACAGTGGTGGCATCGCCGATCGATGGGGTGGTGATGGTGAAATCCGCCGAGGCTGGGGAGATCGTGGCGGCCGGCGCGGTCGTGGCTACGATCGGCGACTTGCGGCACCCATGGCTGCGCGCCTATATCGGAGAGCGCGATTTGGGGCGGATTAAGATCGGCACCGAGGTAAAACTGACCACGGACTCCTTCCCGGGTAAGGTGTATCGCGGAAGAATTTCGTATATCGCGAGCGAGGCCGAGTTCACGCCGAAGCAGATCCAAACCGTGGATGAGCGGGTGAAGCTGGTGTACCGCATTAAGGTTGACGTGGACAATCCGGATCAGGAGTTGAAGGCTAATATGCCGGTGGATGCGGAGATCGTTCTATGACTCCGATGATCGAAATCGAAAACTTAAAAAAGGTGTTTCCGCCGGTTACGGCGGTGGATGGGTTGACGCTGTCGGTCAACAAGGGCGAGATATTCGGGATTGTCGGTCCGGATGGCGCGGGGAAGACAACAACGCTGCGCATCGTCTGCGGACTTATGAATCCAACCTCTGGCGCAGCGCGGATCATGGGATTGGATGTGACGCGGGAAACCGAGGCGGTGAAGGATCGCATCGGATACATGGCACAAAAATTCGGACTGTATCCCGATCTTACGGTGCAGGAGAACATGCTGTTCTATGCGGACCTGTTCGGCATCACGGGCGAGGAGCGGAACCGGCTGGCTGTGTCTCTTCTAGAGATGACGCGGATGTTGCCGTTCCGCGAGCGCCAGGCGGGGAAGCTCTCCGGGGGTATGAAACAGAAGCTGGCGTTGGTGTGCACGCTGTTGCACCGGCCAGACGTGCTGATTCTTGACGAGCCGACGAATGGCGTGGATCCCGTATCGCGCCGCGACTTCTGGAAGATTCTGCGAAAGCTTGTGGCGGATGGTCTGACGGTATTTGTCACCACCGCGTATTTGGATGAGGCGGATCTGTGCGACCGGGTTGGCCTGATGCACGCGGGGCGGCTGATTCTGTTGGATACGCCGAAGGTGCTGAAGGAATCGCTGCCGGAGGGCTGCTACGAATTGCGGTCGGCCGACGTTCGCGCGATCCGTGAGGATCTGCGCGGCAAGCCCGATGTGGCGGATGTGGAACTTGCGGGAAGCAAACTACATGTGTTTCTGAAGCCGGGTGCATCGGAGGATGTGCTGCGGCAGACGGGCGCGGAGTTCCGCCGGATCCTTCCGTCGCTTGAGGATGTGTTTATCGCCACGGTGCGGAAGGAGGCAACACGTGCAGCGTGAGACCGCCGTTACGGTGCGCAAGCTCACCAAGCGATTCGGGGACTTCATTGCCGTCAACGATGTCTCGCTCGATGTGAGAAAAGGAGAGATTTTCGGATTCCTGGGGCCCAATGGAGCGGGAAAATCGACGACGATCCGTATTCTGTGCGGGCTGCTGGCGCCGAGCTCCGGGCACGCAGAGGTAGCAGGCTATGAGGTCGCGACCGAGCCCGAGAGTGTGAAACAGAACATCGGATACATGTCGCAGAAGTTTTCACTCTACGACGATCTGAGTGTCGTGGAGAATCTGGAATTCTTCAGCGGGATTTATGGGGTTCCGGTGGAGAAGCGGCAGGCGCGCATCGACTATGCACTAGCGATGGCGGGTCTCAGTGAGCGTCGTGGCACGATGACAAAGCTGCTGGCCGGCGGCTGGAAACAGCGGTTGGCGCTGGGGTGCTCGATTCTGCATGAGCCTCCGGTGATTTTTCTCGATGAGCCGACGAGCGGTGTGGATCCGATTGCGCGGCGCGCTTTTTGGGACTTGATCAACGATCTATCGGAGGCAGGGCAGACCGTATTCGTCTCGACCCACTACATGGAGGAGGCGGAGTATTGCCATCGCCTGGCACTGATGTACCGGGGCAGCATCATAGCGTTGGGCGCGCCTGTCGATTTGCGCGATGAGCTGCGCAGTGCGGAGCTGCCGGAACCGACGATGGAGGATGTGTTTGTTTCGCTGATTGAGCGCGAGGAGGCGCTGGCCCAATGATTTCCCTGCGGCGCACGCGCGCCATGGCACGCAAGGAAATCACGCACATCATCCGGGATCCGTTGAGTCTGGGGCTCTCCCTGGCCTTACCGATGTTATTGCTGGTGCTGTTCGGCTACGCCCTTTCGTTGGACGTGGACCAGATTCCGATTCTGATTCAGGATTCCGACCGCACACCGCAGAGCCGCGCGCTGATCGACCGGTTCCGCGGATCGGTGCTGTTTTCCATTAATGGACACATCGATTCGTATGGAACGGCAGAGGCTCCACTGCTGCGCAGCGATGTGATGGGTGTATTGACGATTCCATGCGGGTTTGGAGAGGATCTCACGCGGGGGCGCCAAGCATCGGTGCAATTGCTGCTGGATGGGAGCGATTCGAACACGGCGAGCATTGCACTGGGTTACGCTCGGGCGTTGATCTCTGGCTATTCGAATGAAGTACGTACGGAGTACCAATTGCGCAGTGGCGCAGGCGAATTGAAAGCGCCGGTGGATCCGCAACTGCGTGTGATGTTCAACTCGGAGTTGCGTTCGCGCAACTACATTGTTCCAGGGCTGATCGCCGTGATCATCATGATGATCGCGGCGATGGTAACATCGCTATCGATTGCACGGGAGTGGGAGAACGGCACGATGGAGGAATTGCTCTCGACTCCCGTGCGGCCGTCCGAATTGGTAATGGGGAAGCTGTCGGCATACTTTCTGTTGGGCGCGGCAGATATGCTTACGGCTGTGCTGGCTGGCGTGTTCATTTTCGGCGTGCCACTGCGGGGGAGCGTATGGGTGCTGATGCTGAGCGGCGGAGTGTTTCTTTTCGGCGCCCTTTGCTGGGGGCTGCTGCTGAGCGCGATCACGCGGAATCAACTGATGTCGTTTCAGCTCGGCCTGCTGAGCAGCTTCCTTCCGGCGTTTCTGCTTTCGGGCTTTATTTATTCGATTGACAATATGCCCCTGCTGCCCCGAATCGTCAGCACAATCGTTCCTGCACGCTACTTTGTGGCATTGTCCAAGGGAGTTTTCCTCAAAGGAGTGGGACTGGAAATTCTGGGCTGGGAACTTGTGTTCCTCCTGATTTACGCGGCCATCGTATTCGCGTTGGTGACTCGCAAGCTCCGGGAGAAGATCGCATGAACTGGCAACGGACGAAAGAAATCATCCGCAAGGAATTCCGGCAGAGCTTCCGTGAGCCCCGGACGCGGGCCACCATGATTGTGCCGCCCATCCTCCAGTTTCTGATCTTCGGCTTTGTCGTAAACCTGGACGTCGAGCGTTCGCGGCTGGCGGTGCTCGACCAGGACCGCTCACCGGCGAGCCGGGAGCTGCGCGCTGCTTTTGAGAGTTCGAAGTACTTCATTGCGGCCGGCACTCCGGCGAACGAGGTACAGATGCAGACGATGCTCGATCGGGACCATGTGCATTCGGCTCTGGTGATTCCACCGGGTTTCGGGCGTGATTTGGCGCGCGGGCGGGCAACGAAGATCCAGATGCTGGTGGAGGGATCGAACTCCAATACGGCATCCATTCTCTCGCAATACAGTGCGGAGATCGTCCGCGGGTTCTCGAACGGCCGCATGGTGGAGTTAGTGAACCAGAAGCGAATGGCGCGCGGAGGGGCGATTGCGAAAATGAGTGCGCCGGGAGTCGATCTGGAGCATCGCGTGTGGTTCAATCCGGAACTAAAGAGCCGCAACTATTTCATTCCTGGCGTTGCGGTGAATATCATCACGATCGTGACGCTGATGCTTACGGCGATGGCCATTGTGCGGGAAAAGGAGATCGGCACAATGGAACAGTTGATGGTAACGCCGATTCGGCCGGTGGAGTTGATGCTGGGCAAGACGCTACCATTCGCGGCGGTCGGGTTGTTCGATTTGGCGATGATTATTGTACTGGGGATGGTTGTGTTCCACATTCCTTTTCAGGGAAGTGTGCTGCTGATGCTAGGCGGGGCGATTTGTTTCTTGTTCACGACGCTGGGTGCGGGGATTTTCATCTCGACCGTGTCGCGCACGCAGCAGCAGGCGATCATGGCGACCTTCTTTTTTTTCCAGCCAGCGTTCATGCTGAGCGGCTTTGCTTTCCCCATCCGCAACATGCCGGAGCCTGTGCAGTGGTTGACGTATCTGAATCCGTTGCGGTATTTCATTGAAATCTCCCGCGGCGTGTTTCTGAAAGGGAGCGGCATCGACGTGCTGTGGACGCAGTTTGCGGCGCTGGTGCTGTTCGGCGTCGTTGTCATGACCATGAGTGCGCTGCGGTTTCGAAAGAGGTTGGATTGAAACGGATTGCCGCAATGTTGCTCTCTGGTGTCTGCCTGGCGGCGGACTTGTGGCAGGTGGACCTGTGGAAACAGGGCGATGGCGGGATACATACCTATCGCATCCCGGCGTTGGTGGAAACTCGCAAGGGGACGTTGCTGGCCGTTGCCGATGCGCGGTATGACAGCAGCCGGGATCTGCCGGGGCGCATCGCGTTGGTAATGCGGACGAGTCGAGATGGCGGCAAGAATTGGAGCCCGTCGCGGGTGATACGGCGGGAGGAGACGGGCGGGGCCGGCGATGCGTCCCTACTGCTCGATCGCAAGACGGGGCGCGTGTGGTGCTTCTATGCCTACGGACCGCCGGGGATTGGATTTCCAACGGCCAAGCCAGGGGCGGTGACGGGTTCCACAACGTTGCAAGTGCATGCGATGTATTCCGATGACGAAGGCGCCACTTGGTCCGCCCCGGTGGATCTGACACCGCAAATCAAGGATCCAGCATGGGAAGCGATATTCCCAACATCCGGCACTCATTTCCAGACCTCGCAGGGGCGCTACCTGGTTCCGATGGTGGTGCGGCACGCCGACAAGGTTGTGCGCTCGCACAATGCCTATAGCGACGATGCAGGAAAGACATGGCGGATCGGGCCGGGGATTGGCGACGGGACGGATGAGAGCAAAGCCGTGGAACTCGTGAATGGAACGATTCTACAGAATATGCGAAACGGGGCGCGGCGGGCGATTGCGCGATCGACGGATGGCGGAGTGACGTTTTCTCGCGTCACGCACGATGATGCCCTGATCGATCCCTCCTGCAACGCGGGAATTGCCCGCGCAGGAAAGCGGTTGGTCTTTACGAATGCCGCGAGCAGCAAGCGGGAGAGGCTGACAGTAAGAATCAGCGATGACCATGGTGTGACATGGCCGCGGGCGAAGGTGCTGCATGAAGGGCCGGCGGCTTACTCGACGGTGATTCCGCTACGGGATGGCAGCCTCGGCGTGCTCTATGAGCGGGGAAACAGCGGCGCGGCGGAGCGCATTACCTTCGCGCGGTTTACCGTGGATTGGGTGCGATGATCAGGCGGCGGAAGGCAGCCGGATCTCGAGAATCAGGTTCTGGCCCTCAGGGAAGATGCGAACGCCCCCGCCATGCGACTCGGCAATTCGTTTGACGCTGGCGAGTCCTAAGCCCGCTCCAGGCGGCAGGTGGGCATCGAACGGGCGAAGGAGTTCTTCGCACTGTTCGCAAACCGAGGCGGGCGCTTCGCAAGCAAAGGTGATTACGGCACAAACGCCGTCGCCGCGCATGGAAATGCTGACCGGAGATTTGCTGCGGCCTATCTGCCGGAAGACTTGTAGAACGCTACGGAACATGTGCAGCGCCTGATTGGGATCCATGGCGACCAGCGGAAGAGGTTGCGAATCACTCCAATCCGGTTCGACGTGCTGTTCTTGAGTGAGAGCCGCGATAACGCTGCCGGCGGTTTCGGCAAGGTCGAGCAGTTGGCGGCGGGGCGGTGCGGCCTGGAGGTAGTGGACAGCATCGGACAGGATCCAACCGATCTGATGAACCATCTGCTCGATGCGATCGAGTTGTCTTAGTGCGGCGCAGTCTTCCCCTTCGAGGATCAACCTTAAGTAATAGGCAGAGGCCTCGATCGTGCTGAGGGGCTGGCGCAGTTCGTGAGTCAGATGCCGCACAACGGCGGCAGTTTCGAGTGGCTGCGATTCAGGCTGCACATCACTCTGTTTTTCCGTGAAGTCGATAGTTGCTTGAGCCATCCCTTGTCTACAGTTCCAGGCGATTGAGCTCTCGGGGGGACTCTTACTTATACCCCAGCGCGAAGCTTGAGTCAACGACATTCGAACGGGGTGTGGTGAGCAAGCTGATGGAAGGATCATTCACGGGGCAAGCTGCTTTATTTTTCATTGTTATTCAACAGGTTATAGAATTTGCGCGGATGTAGGTGAAAATCTGGACGGTACTCTTCAAATAGGAGGTTATTTATGTCAGCATTACCATATCCAACCTATGGCTTGGCAAATCTGTACCTCTTCCCAGTCTATCAGACACGGGAAGAGTACCGGCAGAAGACAGGAATGGAGGCTCCGCCGTTTGATCCGACGAAGCCGGTAAAGTCATGGTTCGACCCAGCGGCGGCGTCGAGCACGCGGCGGAAGCTTGTTTACGATAACGTGATTGCGATCGGCGACAATGGGTTACCCCTGGCGGACGCCAACGGACGGCCGATGATCGAACCGCTGATGATTGACCGCGAGTTCGCGGCGGTGGTGAATATCCCGGCAAAGGATTTCACGGGTCGGATTCAAGAAGTGCAAACGGTTGGGGTGGAAGTCCCCGTGCCGCTGCGTGCTCTGGAGCCAGGCGAGGAGCTGTTTTTCGGCTTTGGCGGATTGGTCATGGTTCGTAATCCCAAGGAATTCGAGAAACTTGCAGTCGGGTTTTTGCACGAGGACCGACTGCTGCTGCGGGCGATCGCCAGCAAGCTCGGTATCGCGGCGTAAAGGCAGAGCGCGGGCGGACGAAGCATGCAACCGTCTGCCCGCTTTCGCGTGGTAGCATGAGGCCGATGCATCGGTATACCGCGTCGATATTGTGTTTCCTGGTGTGGCCTGCATGGGGAGAATTGCCGGCTGGGGAGTATGAAAAGCGGGTGTCGGCCGTGCGCCGAACCAAAGGACTTGCCGCGCTTTGGGATTTCGTAAAAAAAGACGCCAGCGGTGAGCGGTTTGACGCCTGGAAGCCGGAGCGAGATATGACGGATTTGCGGCTGGATGTGCTCAATTACGTGCGGCAATACTGGGGTGAGGGGCGGGCGGCCGAATACCGCGATATCCCGGTGATTGCAGAGGGACCATTCGGGCAAGCAGTGGTTTTCCGGCAGGAAACGGAGCCGGATTTTCGACCTTTGCTATTGGTTCCGCGAGAGCGGTTGCATGGGAGTCTGTGCGATATAGGCGGGCCGGGGAAGAGTGTGACGCTGGTGGTTTGGTTAAGGCGAACGGCGGAGAGCGGAACGCATGCGATTGCGGGTATTTGGCACGAAGGCACGGACCTTACGGGTCATGGCACCGCGGCGAGGCGCGTGGAAAGGGGGAGAAGACAGTATGCGCTATTCGGAGGGCTAGCGGCGAATCCGGGTGCAAGTGCGGGGCATGTTTCAGACAACGGAGCAAGTTCCTTCGGAGATCGATACGCACGGCACATCGCGGTGACGAAGGAGAAGATACCGTTGGGCGAATGGGCTTCGATTGCCATGGTGTTCGATAATGCTCGGGATCGGGTTACTTGCTTTGTGAATGGAAGGACTGAGGACTTTTGGATCGAAGAACCGGGCAAGCATCCGTTCTTCCAGTGGGCTGCGCGAGCTTGGGAACGAGGTGAATACAGGCCTCCGAAAGAGTTCGTGCGAGTGAAGAACGGTGCATTGCAGGCGCTGAAGGTAAATCCTTA
This sequence comes from uncultured Candidatus Solibacter sp., assembly GCA_964402295.1. Lineage (GTDB taxonomy): Bacteria > Acidobacteriota > Terriglobia > Bryobacterales > Bryobacteraceae > CADEFT01. The sequence goes on from CAYOBO010000033.1 coordinate 44,115, forward strand.
CTGGTTTCCGCACGATCTCTATGCGCCGGCGAGCGCGGGCGAGGGCGGGCCGTTCACGATCGGCCGGGTGATTCACATGGGCCGGAACGCAACTTCGCCGGGGGTGATTGGGGGAGTGGCAGTGTTTAACCAGGCATTGGGAGCAAAAGAACTGCGCAGAATTGCGTTCAGCAGTGGGCTTCGATAATGAAGGATGCGCCACCTTCGGGACGATTGTGCGCGGTGACAACGCCGTTATCGAGTTCCACCAAGGATTTGACAATGTGCAGGCCTAAACCGCTATTCGCGGGTTTGGTGGAGAAGTGCGGTTCGAAGATACGAGGCAGAATTTCAGAAGGGATTCCGGGACCGTTGTCTTCGAGGTGGATGGTGGCCTTGGCCCCGTCTGCGCGAGCGGACAACCTTACCCATCCGCCACACGGCATCGCTTGCGCGGAGTTTAGAAATAAATTCACTAAGATGCGTTCCCAGGCCACGGGATTGCCACGGATACGGAGGTTGGCGGGGATATCGGACTGGAATTCGATAGGGTGATGTTTCGTAGCGTAGAGGTAATCGCGTGAGAACTGAACGGCGATTTCCGCGATGACCTTCAGCGGGAAAGTGGAGCGAGTTGCTTCTGAAATGCCATGTGAAAGGCGGTGGCCGCGCTCGGCGGTACGTTCGATGTTGGCAGCAAGCGAAGCCCACTTGGGATCCTGGGCCAGCACGTCCGCAGCGTCGAGGATCGTCTGAAAAACGTTATTGAGATCGTGGATGAGACCTCGGAGGGTGAGGTCACGGTCGCCCGATTCGCTCATGCGGACAGCGATCTTAGCATGTTGTAAAACTCGGGGAAAGAGACGGAGGCAGCGCCGGCATCACGAATCTGGCACGGACCATCGGCGGCGAGCGCGGCGACGGAGAATGCCATCGCGATGCGGTGGTCACCGAAGGAGTCAAGTTCGGCGGCGTGAAACTTTTGTTTGCCGGGGACATCGAAGCCGTCTTCGCGCACGGTGATTGCGATGCCCATCCGTTTGAGGTTCTCGGCCACCGTTGCGATGCGGTCCGTTTCCTTGACGCGCAGTTCAGCGGCATCGCGCACGATGAGGCCCTCTTCGGAAGCCGCGCCAAGCACCGCGAGCACCGGGATTTCATCGATCAGGGCCGCGGTCATGGATTTTTCAAGGGTCCCACCGCGCCAAGGGGAATGCTCAATGAGGATATCGCCGATGACTTCACCGGAACCGGCGGCGATATCGAGGACGCGGAGAGAAGCACCACCCGCGGCAAGGAAATCCATGAGCGCGGAACGGGTGGGGTTTAGTCCGACACCCTGAATGGCGATGCGGGAGCCGGGGCAGAGCATGGCAGCCACTAGGAAGAAGGCGGCGGATGAGAGGTCCCCCGGAACAGTGAGATTTTTTCCTTTCAGCGTTGGGCGGCCGACGATGGAAATTTCGCCGCGGCGGGATTCGACTTCCGCGCCGAATTCGCGCAGGGCGATTTCGGAGTGGTCGCGGGTGACGATGGGCTCGCGAACAATGGTCTTGCCATCGGCGTACAGTCCAGCGAAAAGGATGCAACTCTTGACTTGGGCGCTTGCGACAGGGAGTGTGTAATCGATGGGGCGGAGCTTTGCACCATGGATGGTGAGCGGTGGAAACTTGCCGTCATGGGCATCGATGGTCGCGCCCATTTCAGCGAGCGGCTTCATGATGCGGCCCATGGGGCGCTTGCTGAGGGACTCGTCCCCGCCGATTGTGGAAACGAAGGGCTGAGCAGCGAGAATACCACTGAGCATGCGGATAGTGGAGCCGGAATTGCCGGCGTCCAGCATGGTGGCCGGAGCATTGAGGCCTTCGCGGCCAACACCGTGGATGGTGATTTCGGCGCCGTTTTTCTCGATGCGCGCGCCCATCGCCTGCATGCACCCGAGAGTGGAGTGGCAATCGGCGCCAGAGGAATAATTCGAGATCACCGAGGTTCCTTCGGCGATCGAAGCGAGCATGCCATAGCGGTGCGAGATCGATTTGTCTCCAGGGAGGCGCACTGTGCCCCGCAATGCAGAGACCGGGTGGATGGTTTCAATCATGGGGAATCTTTTATTGTAGCGTGAGCCTACCGACGCACCAGCGCATCGAGCTTGTCGAAGGCGGATTCCAAGCGCTGGGGCTTATCGAGGACTCCGGCGAAGAGGTCGCCGACGCGGGCGAAACGTTCGAGGACGTTTCGGATGTGGAACTGCTGGGGGGTGAGTCCAGGACGAACTTCGCGCCATTCGAGCGGGGTAGCTACGGGGGCGCCGGGGTAGGCTCTTAGAACATACGGGGCTGAGATTGTCTTTCCGCTGGCAAGCTGCGCCCAGTCGAAATAGACACGATTCCTCTCGCGTTTGGAGACGGCACGCTGGGTGGTGAAGAGGGCGGGGCGCTCCATGGCTACGAGGTGGTAGAGCACTTGCGCGAAGCCGCGGACTTGTTCGTAGGTGTAGATGGGCTCGAGCGGCACGTAGATGTGCATCCCGTCGCCGCCAGTGGTTTTGGGGTATCCGGTGAGTCCGACGGCGTCGAGCTTCTGGCGGACGAGCTGGGCCGCTTCGACGATCTTGTCGTAGCCACACTCCTGCGGATCGAGGTCGATGAGCATGAAATCGGGGTGCTCAATGGATTCGATGCGGCTCATCCAGGGGTTCTGATCGATGCAGCCGAGGTTGGCTAGGAAGAGGAGCGCGGCGCGGTCATCGGCCACGACGAAGCGGATGGGGGCTTCGTTGTGAGCGGAGTAGACAGGCTCGACACGGAGCCAATCGGGGAAATGTTCCGAGGCCTCCTTCTGAAAGAAGGACTCGCCGTGGATTCCATCTGGGTAGCGGCGCAGGGAGAGGGCACGGCCGCGGAGATAGGGGAGAATCAGGTCAGCGACCTGATGGTAGTAATTGATAACGTCGCGCTTGAGGTAGCCATGTTCGGGGTAGTAGATCTTGTTGAGATTGGTAAAAGTAAGGCGGCGTCCATCGATATCGAGGATGACTTTCTCCCGTTCATCCGTGATCAGCGGCGGCGGAATCTGAAGCTTGGCTTCGCCGGCGGACAGATCGCTTTCCGCGACGCACTCCCGTGGAGCGATGTCGTTGCGGAGGCCAAGGAACACAGGAGCGCGAAGGCGCTTTTCGTGCGTCCATGCGGAAAACTTCACTTCGCAGACCAGTTCCGGCTTCACCCAGACGGGTGGCAGCAGCATCTCCGGCCTGGTGGCGAAGGGCATGGTGTCCGTGACCAACGGCTTGAGCAGATTGCCGATCATTGCGAGTGAATCCTGATCGAAGCCTGAGCCGACGTTGCCGACGTACACCAGTTGATTCCCTTCATAAAGCCCAAGAATGAGCGAGCCGAAGTAGTCGCGCTCGCCCTTGGTGTATCCGCAGATGACGAATTCCTGCTGCTGGATTACCTTGATCTTGATCCAATTGGCGCTGCGGCGGCTTTCGTAGATGGAGCCCAAACGTTTGGCGACAATGCCTTCCAGTCCGTTTTGGCGGGCGAGTGCGAACAGCTCCTTTCCCTGATCGATGAAGTGATCCGAAAGCTTGATGCGCTCGCCGGGGTTAAGGATGGTGGCCAGCAGCCTCTTCCGATCCTCGATTGCGACGCCCCGCAGATCGTAACCATCGAGGTAAAGAAGGTCGAAGACGTAGAGCGTGACGGGTAATTTGCGGGAATAACTAGCGGCGCTGGAGGGATCGGAAACATGCATGCGATGCTGGAGCGCGCCGAAGCTGGGCAGACCGCGTTCGTCAAGCGCTACGATTTCGCCGTCGAGGATTGCCGTGTCCGCATCGACGGCATCGCGCAGGGCCGCGAGCTCGGGATATTGCCGGTCCATGGCGTTGCCGTTGCGCGAGATCATGCGAACGCCGCCGCGATCGAGGAAACACAGCGCGCGCACACCGTCCCATTTCACCTCGAACATCCAGCCGGGGTCGGCGGGAGGTTGGGAGGCGGAGAAGGCCATCATGGGGGCTAGGGTGGCCGGCATGGGGGCGGCGACGGCTCCGGGAATCTTGTCGAGTTGCGTGGGGTCGCCATCGAGGGATGCCGCGATTTCCTCCTGCGTGCGGCCGGTTTTGACGCTGCGGGAGTACTGATCGATGTTCCAGTGGTCGATGGTATGTTCGTCGCGCTTCTTGATGAGCAGCCAGTCTTTGCCCTTGTTTTGTTTGGTGCGGACGAGAACGAAGTCGCCGCGAAGCTTCTTGCCGTGCAGTCGAAACTTGAAATCGCCGCGTTCGATTTGGCTCTCGGCGGGCAGATCCCCGATGACTTCATACGATCCGTGATCCCAGAGCATCATGCTGCCTGCGCCGTAATTGCCCGGGGGGATGACGCCTTCAAAGGTCGCGTACTCCATGGGGTGATCTTCCACGTGGACGGCGAGACGCTTCTCATTGGGATCGAGCGTAGGACCTTCGGGGACGGCCCAGGACTTCAGCACCCCGGAAACCTCGATACGCAGGTCGTAGTGAAGGCTGCGAGCGCGATGGCGCTGAACACAGAACTCGCCGCCAAGCGTTCCGGCGGGCTTGACGGACGATTCACCAGCGGGTTCTGGAGTTTTATCGAAGCTGCGTTTTCGCGCGTATTCCTCTAACGCCATCTACCCGGATATGATAACGAGTTATGCTCCGCCGCCAGTTTTTGCAAACCGCCGCGGGGGCCGCATTGCCGGCCGCTGCACAGACTGCGAAGAAACCGAACATCATCCTCATCATGGCCGACGATATGGGGTTTTCCGATATCGGTTGCTTTGGCGGTGAGATCGACACCCCGAATCTGGATCGTCTGGCGAAAGGCGGCGTGCGTTTCACGCAGTTCTACAACACGGCGCGGTGCTGCCCGTCCCGCGCCTCCTTGTTAACGGGGTTGTATCCGCATCAAGCGGGGATTGGGCATATGGTGAACCCGCGTCCGCATCCGGCTTATCAAGGGCACTTGAATGATCAATGCGTGACGATTGCCGAAGCGATTCGCGGGGCCGGATATACTCCGCTCATGTCGGGCAAGTGGCATGTCGGGGAGGATCGTCCGCATTGGCCGACTGACCGGGGGTTTGAGCGCTACTTCGGTTTGATCAGTGGGGCGTCGAGTTATTGGAAGCTGGACGGGCACCGGAAGATGGCGATGGACGACAAGCCCTATGTGCCGAACTCGCCGGGCTTCTATATGACGGATGCGTTCACGGAACAGGCGGTGCGTTTCGTGGATGAGTACGGGCGCAAACCCAATCCGTATTTTCTCTACCTGGCCTATACCGCGCCGCACTGGCCGTTGCATGCCTGGCCGGAGGATATTGCGAAGTATCGTGGGAAATACATGAAGGGTTGGGACCGGCTTCGCGAGGAACGCCATGAGCGGATGAAGGCAATGGGGATTGTGGATAAGAAGTGGCCGATAACGCCGCGGGACGCCAAGGCTCCGGCATGGAGCGAGGTTTCGAACAAGGAAGAGTGGGATCTGCGCATGGCAGTGTATGCGGCGCAGGTGGACCGGCTGGACCAGGGTGTGGGGAAACTGCTCCATAAGGTGAAGGAATTGGGCCAAGAACAAGATACGCTGATTATGTTTTTGGCCGATAACGGGGGGTGCGCCGAAGAGAATATCGGCGGGGAGCAGCCTGGATTGCCGGGGCCGGCGGAATCGTTCACCAGCTATCGCACGCCGTGGGCCAATGCGAGCAATACGCCGTTCCGGTTGTATAAGCATTGGGTGCATGAGGGCGGGATTTCGTCGCCGTTTATTGCGCACTGGCCAAGAGGGATTGCGCAGCGCGGGGAGTTGATCCAGCGCCCGTCACACCTGGTGGACCTGATGGCTACGTGCATGGATGTGTCTGGGGGGGCGTATCCATCGTCTTTCAAGGGAAAGCCTGTGCTCCCCATGGAGGGCGAGAGCATCATGAAGGCGGTAAAGGGGCAGAAACAAAGATCGAAGCCGTTGTTTTGGGAGCATGAAGGGAACCGGGCGGTACGGGATGGGGATTGGAAACTGGTTTCTCGGTATCCGGGAGATTGGGAGCTCTACAACATCGCCCAGGACCGGACGGAGATGAATAATCTCGCCGGGAAGGACGCCTCTCGCGTGGCAAAGATGAAGGGGATGTATGAGCAGTGGGCTTCTCGGTGCGGTGTCGTGGAGTGGGGGAAATTGCAGAAGCGAGGATAGTGATATAGGCCCATCGGCGGTGATAGTATCAGGCATGCTGCGTTTTCTTCTGGTGGTGGCCGTCGCGGCGCTGGTGTCCTGTGGCGGAAAGGCAAACGACGAACAAACACGGCTGGAAGCCGATCTTGAGAAGACGTTGACGGGGGCAGTGCTTTCCGGTAAGTTCCAGGCAGGCGAGAAGGTGCACGAGGACAAGTACACGATCTCGAAGGCATCGAAGCTGACCGGAGAGACGTGGCTGATTCAGTCGCGCATCCAGTATGGAACCCATGACGTCACGGTGCCGATTCCGATCACGGTGAAGTGGGCTGGAGACACTCCGGTGCTGACGCTGACGGATGCCGGGATTCCGGGGATGGGAAAATTCACGGCTCGTGTGCTGATCTATCGGGGCAATTACGCCGGGTATTGGGCGAACGACAAGGGACACGGCGGGCAGATGTGGGGTAAAGTGGAGCGCGCGGCTGGGAACTGATTGGCTCTCCTCCTGCTTCATCTGAATCTGGCGGGGCTGGCGCTGCTGACGGCACGCTGGACCGGATCGTATGCGCTGGCTCGGATTTGGTCGCCGGTGGCGTGTGCGACAGCGTTGTTTTTCGTGGAGCATGGCGTTGGGCTTGGGGGACTGCAATGGTTGGGTTATGGCTGCGCCGTAATTTCGGCGTATGCCTGCTTTCGGGATTGGCATGTGTGGCTCCGGTATTGGCAGTTGGAGCTTGCCTTCGCCGTGGCGTTCGCCTACGCGTTTCTTTGGCGATTCTACTTTCCTGATCTGGACGGAACACACTCGGAAAAGCTGACGGACTTGACGTTCATCCTGAACTACTCGCAAGGGGTGCGGCTGCCTCCGGTGGATTCGTGGCTGCCTCCGCTGCCGTTCACCATGTACTACGCGTTGCAACACTACGCGGCTGCGCTGCTGGGGCGATTGCTGGGCCTGCTGCCGGGAGAGGCCTATCACTTGGCCTTCTGCACGATGGTTGCCCTGACGAGCGCGGCGGCGTGGGCCGCGATGGAACCCGTGACGCGCAGAACGGTACGACGATGGTTCCTGATGGCCGCGCTGCTGGCCGGCGGTACGGGAGCGACGCTGTCGATCCACGCGATGAAGAGCGAAGTCTATCCCTATGACACGATGCGCTTCATCGGCGGCACCGCGACCCCCGCACAAGCTGTAAAGCCGTTCGGGAAGTGGCTAGTGCAAGGCGTTCCACCACAGGATGCTCTTGAGTTGCCGATTGAGACGTTCGGATACCTGATTCAGTTGGGGGACTTTCATCCGCCGCTCAGTGGGTTCCTGCTGTTGATGGGTGCATTGGCCGCTATCGCAGGGATTGAGTCCAATTGCGGGCGCGTGGCATGGGCACTGCTTGCGGCGAGCGTTCCTTTGGCAGCAGCGGCGAATGCATGGTCCATGCCGTTGCAGGGGATGTTGGTGGGCGGATATGCATTCTTTCGATGGTGGCAAAGGCAGCGGGTGGATTGGCTCGGCCTGATGATGGGGGGAGGTACGGCGACGCTGCTGCTAG
>CAYOBO010000034.1:0-47071 GCA_964402295.1 uncultured Candidatus Solibacter sp.
GAGCCAGCGCACCGACACCATCTGGAGCCTGAAGTTCGACCACAACTTCACTCCCAACAACCGCATCGCCTATTTCCACAGCCTCCAGAATCAGAACGACGAAGCAACCACGGCGTTCACCGGCCCACTCGGCATCGGTCTGGGTGAGAGCTTCCAGCGCCCGCAGTACATCCGCGTCAACCATGACTTGGTGATCAAGCCGACCGTGCTGCTGCACTCTACGGTTAGCTTCAGCCGCACCCGCCAAGGCTGGGGCAACCCCGCGCAGCGAGGCTTTGCTTCCAAGGTCGGGATCAATGTTCCCACGGACGCCACCCCGCGCTTCCGTTTCTCGGCTCGCGATGCACTGAGCCCCTGGGGCGTGCAGGACGGCAAAGTGTCCGGCGGCGGCAATCAGAACGGCCAGAACAACACCACCTATCACGTCAACTCGCACCTGAGCTGGCTGCGCGGGCGCCACGAAATCAAGATGGGCGGCGACTTCCGCCGTCTGCGCACCTTCGCTTTCGACGCCGCGGGCACCAATGGCCTGTTCAACTTCGAGAACTTCCAGACCGCCAACCTCACGGCGCTCAACAACACTGGCCACAGCTTCGCCAGCTTCCTGCTGGGCGCTCCGGACCGCTTCGAAGTGAACAATCTGCCCGTTCCCGAAGTGCAGATCCGCTACGGCTACCATGCCGGCTACTTCCAGGACAGCTTCAAGGCAACCAGCAAGCTAACGCTGCAACTGGGCTTCCGCTACGAAGTGCCGATCGGCTGGCACATGGCGAACTTCAACATGTCCACCTTCAGCCCGACGACACCGAACCCCGGTGCGGCGAACCGCGCCGGCGCCATGATCTTCATGGGTCCGGGGCCGGGCCGCACGGGCACCAAGCGTCCCTATGACACCGATTTCAGCAACGTCGGACCGCGCTTCGGCTTCGCTTACATGCTCACCAACAAGACGGTGCTGCGCGGCGGCTACGGCATCTACTACCAGACGCTCGGCAACGGCGGCTGCGGCTGCACGCTCGGCTTCGGCGGACGCCCCGGCGTTTCCCAATCCGACGGCCGCAATCCGGCGTTTCTGTGGGATGCCGGCGTGCCTCGTCCTTCGGGCGGCGCGCCTCCGTTCATCGATCCGACTCTCGGCAACTTCCTCGATGTGGACTACGTCGGCCCCGACTTCGGCCGTGCGCCTCGCATCTACAACTGGAGCTTCAACATCCAGCACGAAGTGAAGAACATGCTCATCGATATCGCCTACGTCGGCAATCGCGGCCGTGGCCTCAACTCCACGCTCGATGCCAATCAGGTGCCCTCGCAGGCGCTGGCCAACGGCGCACTAATGCTGCAACCCATCACCTCCGCCGCCGTGCAGCAGGCGGGCTTCAGCGCCCCATTCCCCGGCTTCGGCAATCGCAGCCTTGCTCAGGCGCTGCGCCCCTTCCCGCAGTTCCTGAACATTCAGGACCGCAACAGCGGCGATGGCCAGACTTGGTACGATTCGCTCCAGACGAAACTCGAACGCCGCTTCGGCTCCCTCCAGATGCAGGCCTCCTACACTTGGTCGAAGTCGCTTAGCCGTCTGCACTTCCGGCAGATCTTCTCGCAGAACTTCAACGTCGGCGCACAGGATAACTACAACCTCGCCGTCGAGAAGTCCTACCTGCCTTTCGATCAGCCGCACGTGTTCAACTGGCTGATGACCTACGAACTGCCGTTCGGCAAAGGGAAGCGCTTCCTCGGCAGCACCAACCGTGCTGTCGATATGGTGGTGGGTGGCTGGAACGTCGCCACGGCGTTCCGCTATTCCGTCCCCGCGCCCATTCGCATGAGTTCCACCAATACCTTGGCCAACGTCCTGTTCACCCGCGATCGCCGCGTCAACCAGGTGAGCCAGGCGGTCCGCTCGGGCATCGGTCGCGGTGAACTCGAACCCGACAATCCGAACGCCCGCTGGTTCAATCCAGGTGTATTCGTGAACCCCGGCCAGTTCGAATTCGGAACCGCAGCGTCCTATCACAACGACTTCCGCCAGCCGCGGCAGTTGAGCGAGAACTTCTCCATTGCGAAAAACCTCACCGTCATTCGCATTAAGGAGCAGGATGTGCGCTTCCGCTACCGCGCCGACTTCTTTAACATGTTTAACCGTGTCAACTTTAACGTCGACCAGAATTTCCAGAGCGCCAACTTCGGCCGCGCTACCGCACCGAACCTGGGCGCGCGCATCATCACGATGGGCCTGCTGCTGGAGTTCTAAATCGCACCTTCCCAAATGACAAAAGCGCCGGGAGAAGATCCCGGCGCTTTTTGTGTGCCGAGCATGTTCGGCGACTGGTGGGGTGCAAGTCCCCATCCCAACCTGATGGAGGTGAAGGGTAGCGAAGCGCAAGGGCGTCGCCGCGAGTCGGGTCTGAAGGAGGCGTGGAGCAAAAGCGCGAGCCGATGAATAAGAACCGGATCTGAGGCACAAGCCAATATCCACCAAGGCACAGCAGAAGTCAGCAGTGGGCACATTCACCACGCGAGCAGCGAAGGCCCGCACCGTGACCGTGAGAGAAGCCGTAAGGCTTCCCCCTATCCCGATTGCGTGCCGGGCCCGCGGTCTACGCGGTCAAATGCGCCAAACTGCGCAGTTTCGCCGTCAGCGTCGTTCGTTTCAGCCCCAGCATCTCCGCTGCCTGTGTCTTGTTCCCATTCGTCCGCCGCAGAGCCTGCTCCAGCAAATGCAACTCTATCCGCGCCACCGTGCCCTCAAAATCCAACCCCTCTTCTGGCAGCGAGACAAACGACGAGTCGAGGTCTTCCACCACCTGCCGCCGCGGCGCAACGTACGGAATTGCGAAATCTCCCGGTTGCAGCACCAGCCGGTCTCCGCTCAATGCCACCGCGTTCTCGATCGCATTCTCCAACTGGCGCACGTTTCCCGGCCAACTGAACCCGCACAGCATGTCCAATGTCTCGGGCGCGAATTGCCGAACCGGAATCCCCTCCTGCAAACACACCTTTTCCGCGAAATACTGCGCCAGCGCCGGAATATCCGAAGTGCGCTCCCGCAGCGGAGGCAATTGCAGCGGAACCACATTCAGCCGGTAGTACAAATCCTCCCGGAATTTCCCCGCCTTGATCTTCTCCATCAGGTTAGCGTTCGTCGCCGCTATGATCCGCACGTCCACGCGAATCGTTTCCGAACTGCCCACACGCTGAAACTCCCGCTCCTGCAACACGCGCAGCAGTTTTGCCTGCGTCTCCAACCCCATATCGCCGATCTCATCCAGAAACAGCGTGCTTCGGTTGGCCTGCTCGAAACGCCCCGCGCGCCCTTGCACCGCGCCCGTAAACGCTCCGCGCGTATGCCCGAATAACTCCGCCTCCAGTAGCGTCTCCGGCAATGCCGTACAGTTTACCGCCACCATCGGCAGATGCGCCCGCGGACTCGCCGCATGCAGCGCTCGCGCGGTCACCTCTTTCCCCGTGCCTGTCTCCCCATGGATCAGCACGGTCGCTTTCTTCGGCCCGATCAGCCGGATTTTGTCGGCCAGCCGTTCCATGGCAGGACTCCGGCCGATGAGAAATCGCCTCCAGCTTTCTTCGTAGGCGACGACGGTTTGTTGTACAGCCATTCCGCAACTATCTCCACTGTCACCATCGGAGGCAGGGGAATAGAAGTGAATGCAGACTTTCCCTCAACTGTGCCCCTTCACCCCCGCCTGTCTTCCCAAGTACCTCGGTGTTTCCCATGGGCTGTCACACATCTGTACTAACGACTCGCGCTGCAAGCAAACCAATTACCACAGCCGCGTCACGCAACTGTCTTAAGCAGTCCACCTTAGTGCATTTTTCCTAAACTTTTCCGCGCCCCAGCCATGCCCCCACTCCCGCCACCCCCAAACACACCACCATCGACAAGACACCGTAGGCGATCGCCTTCTGCCATGCCCCCGTCCGCAACAAGCCCAGCGTCTCCAAACTGAACGAGGAAAACGTCGTGAACCCTCCACACAGCCCCACCATCACGAAAAATCGCACCGGCGGATGATCCCCCCAATTCGACGCCAGCCCAATCACAAAGCTCCCCACCACATTCACCACCCATGTTCCCCACGGAAACCCAGACCCATACATCCGCACTACTTCCATCCCCAGCCAAAAGCGCAGCATTCCCCCCATCGCGCTCCCAATCGCAATCCAGATGTAGAACGTCGCGTTCACGATTCGAACACCACCGCCTGGTGCCCATGCACCCGCGCCACCGTGCACACCGCGTAGTTGCCCTCCATCCGGAACGCAACCTCCTGCCCCCCGGGCGCCAGATACACCTTGCGGGCCGGAACGGCTCGCCGCACTCGCAGCTCCACATTTTCCACCAACCCTGCTTCCTCAATAATGTCGAGATCCGGAGCCCGCCGCGTCATCGGGTAATACAGCAGATGCACAATCTGCCGAAACCGCGCCGGTCCACGCACCGGCTGCACCAGCAACGTCGCCTGCCCCGTCGAGGGCAACCCCTTCGTCACCAGCGACGGCTCCGGCAGCAGACGCCGTAGGAGTTGCGCCACCACCTGCTTCTGGACTCCATACCCATCCGCCGAATACGACCGGAAGAACGGATTCGCCACGTAAATCGTCTTCCCCGTCTGCGTGATCAGTGGCTCTGTCGTCGCCCGCCCGAACGGCGTTTGCTTGTGTGAGCTGAATGCCTGCGGGCTGCGGTCAAAATACGGGTGCCCGTACGTCGCCAGAACCTCGGTGCCCGGCTTCGCCACCACCGACGTCCCGTGCTGATACAGAAAATACGGCTGCTGCTCGATCCCCGGAAAATATTCCGGCTTCAGCAGCATGTACTCACCCTTGAACTTCGCCGGACCTTCATACTGCACCCCCACATCCACCGCAAACCGCGAAGCCTCGTGATCGAAGAGGCTCATGTGGCTCAACAACAGCGCCCCGCCCGAGGCCACATATTTCTTCACCCTCTCCACCACCGCCGGCACCGCCCGGATATCGTCCGGTACAATCACCACTTTGTACTGCGCCAACTCCGATTCCGTGTCCAGAATATCGAACTGCTGATGCAGTTCGAGCAGCATGTTCGTGAAACCCTGATCCACCGGCGGCACTTTCTGCGTCGCCGTATCCGGGTTCGTCGCCGCGATCGAAATCACGCCGATGTCCGCCACGCCCTTTGCCTCTTTGGCCCACGGCTCTAGCGCCTCGATCTTGGCGTATGTTTTCCCGATCCGCGCATACGTCGCCCCATCCAGCCGCCCGCGCGGATGCAGTTGATCCCCCACGCATACCTTCGCCCCGTTCGCCAGGAAGTTCAAACACTCGTAGTCGAGCGCCGCCTGATTCTTCAATCCCCCGAAATCGCCCCAGGACTTGTGAAACCGCCCCGTCATTCCCACCAATTCCTTGCCCAGCGTCCGCATATACCGCACTCTCTGATGGAAGTGCGTATAGCCCCATCCACCCGTCGGCAGCGATTCGATCTCGATGTGCGTGTAGTACGGCAACTCATCGCGCACGCCGATTACTAGCCGGCTATTGAAAAACGTCAGCGCATTCGGCCGCTTCGCCTTTACCACATCGTACAGCAGCTTCTCCACGCGCTTCGCCACCAGCTTGTTGTGCTTGTAAACGTCCTCCGCCGATGCCGTCAGCCCCAGTTTCGCCCGCTCCGCCTTGCACCACTTGCAGAAGCATCCCTCCGGAGGCTGCTTCAGAATATCGAAGAACACGCCTCCGATTTCGTACTTCTCCACAATCTCCTTGTTCTCCGCGATCACCTGATCGAGGTAAGGAGTGTTCATGCAGAGCCACGGCCACGCATCCGTCGGCGGCCCACCGATATGCTGACCATCTTTGTCCACCATCAGCCATTCCGGATGCCGCCGCGATTGCAGCACATCCCACACCAGCGAATAGTAGTAATTCACCCGAATCCCGGCCGCGCGGCAGCTCCGCACCATCCCCCCGAGCATGTCCGTCTTCAAAGCCGGATGCATCGCCCCCAGCTTCGTCTCGTAATAAGCATACCCGTGGTGGCACTTCGCAAACACATTGATCGAGTTCACCCGCGCCGCTTGCAGCGTACGCGCAAACTCTGCTGCGTCGAAATCCGCGCCGACATCGGGGATCAACTCGCTGGTATGAAAATCCAGATGCACCTGCCGGAACGGCAGTTCCTTTCCATCGATATCCGCGCTCTGCAAAGCGAAAGGCGCAACCGCGCCCGAGAGAAGAAACGTCCGGCGGTCCATCACTTCTCTACGATACCAGCAGCCACCAGCCGGGATTGCGCCCGTTCGATTCCCTGTAATGCAGCCCTGTCTCTCGGATTGATCCGCAAGACGCGGCGATATTCCTGGGCTGCCTCTTCCCAGCGCTTCAGGCCCAGGAACGCATCCGCCAGGCAGGTTTCCAATCCGTTCATGTACCAAACAACCGGCCGCGCCCGCAGCGCCCTGCGAAACGCGTTCAGGGCTTCCTCCACCTTCCCCTGGGCGAGGGCGATCCGGCCATCCAGATACAACAGCAGCCGCTGGTGCTGCCGCGCGCCGCGCGGCGACTGGCGCGCCGTCTGGAACAACGCCTTCCGATGCCTCAACGCTGTAGCCACGTCCCCGTCCGCCAGCGCCAGAATCGCGGAGCCGAAGGCAAACTCCGGGTTCTCCTTCGCCTCTGCCGCGGCTGCCTCCCGAGCCAACTCGACCTTCCCCATACGCAAATAGACCTGGACCATGGATCCATATCCACGCGCCCGTTCCAGTGGACTGTTACTCAGTTGCACATAGCGCCGGTATTGTTGCAATGCCTCCTCGTCCCGGCCCGTTCGCCAATACAAGTCTCCGAGGTGCGCCACGGCGAACGCAAACCCGGCGTCGATGGTCAATGCCGCCTCGAACTCCTGCTGCGCCTCTTCGTACCTGCCCGCCCATTGATAGGAAAGCCCCAGACTGTCGCGCGCGTTCGCATCCTCCGGTGCCAGAGCCACGTACTTACGCCGAACCGCGATCGCTTCGGGATGGCGCGACAACTCGCTATAAATCCCTCCCAACGTGTTCGCCGCCTCCTTGTTGTTTGGATCGACCACCATGGCCCTTTGCAGCATGCCGGCCGCCTCCTCCAGTTTGTCCTCGCCGCGCAGCAGTTGCCCCAGACGCCAATAGGCCTCAACCTCGAACGGATATTGGCGGATCAACTCCCGCAAACTTCCGATCGCGGCGCTGTAGTCAAGCTTCGAAATCGCATGCCATGCCGCGATGTAGAGTTTCTCCTTCGGCGCCAGCCGTGCGGAAAGCTCGAACGCCTTCTCCAAATACGGTCTGCCCGCTTCGGCATTGGTGCCTACGACAGCATGCACATACCCGATCCGTGCCTGCGCCATTGCAAACTCCGGATCCGCTGCCGCCGCCCGCTCAAAATGTCCCAGCGCAGCCTTCGTATCCAGCGCATTGGCACGTTCCAAGCCCAACGCGTACTCCCGGTAAGCCTCCAGACTCCTTGTCGTGATCTCCTCGAGCGGCCGCGGCTTCCCCTCTTGAGGAGTGTCCGCCAACCGCTTCGCGAGTCTCATCGATGCCACATCCACCAGTGACAGGATCTGCTCCATACTGTCGGCGATGATCTGCTCCCCGGCAACTACGCGCCCATCTCGGCGGTCCTCCAGATGTACGTCGATGCGGATCTTCTCCCCCACCCTGGCAAAGCTTCCCCGCACCACCATGGTGGTGTTCTTCCCCTGTGTCACCGCTACGCGGCGAACCAGTCCTGTGGCCACCATGTCCGCCAGTCCTTCGCGCAGCCAATCCAAATCCGCTGCCCCGCTCCGGTTCGTGAATCTCTCCACTGCCACAGGGCCGCGGATCCCGTCAAGACTACGTGTCCGCACAAGCCCCACTCCTGCCAGAGCGGCCACGCCGATTGCCGCAACCCACACCCACCGCCGCCCCTGCCGCGCAACAGGAGCATCCTCGTTCGGCGTTGCCACCTGCTGACCAATGAAGCGGTAGCCGACCTTGGGAATTGTGCGTACGTACCGGGGATCTCTCGCGCTATCCCCGAGTGCCTTCCGGATATCCGTCACGCACTGCACCAGGGAGTCCTCCGTCACCGCTGCCCCTCCCCAAATTTGCCCCAGCAGTTCCTCCTTCGTCACCACTCTGTCCCGGTTCTGTGCGAGATACAGGAGCACCTGCACTGTCTTTTGCCGGAGCCGTTTCTCAACACCGTCCACACGCACCACACCCTCCAGCGGATCGATTTCCAGCCCCGCAACCCGAGTCCATCTTCCATTTCGGGAAGATTTCGGCGCGATTTCGGGACGGTCCGGGCCTAGCATCCCCATAGTGTAATTATGTTTACCAGGATAATCGGACTGAGCCTGGGCATGCTCATCCTTTTCCCTGTTCCACAGGCAGCGCAAACCGTAGAACATGCCGGCCCGTTTAGCCGCCACCTCCTCACCCCCTCTGCTGTGACTGATTGTACAGTAACTCTGACAGGCGCCACCCAGTCGCAGATCACCGCTGCCAGTGGTTCGGCCGGGGTCCGTATCGCTTGCAACGACGTCACAGTGAGCGCCACGATCAGCTTCACGTTCCCGGACTACACCCCAGCCATGACATTTGCCTCCAGCCGCCTGACCCCCCTGGCTCCATTCGAAACTTCAATCCGCGCCGTGGCTTCTGGAGCAACCGGCATTGCGGTCACCGTCCGCCACGCCCAACTTCCCGGCTCTTCCAACTACTGCGCCACCGGCGACGGCTCCGCCTCCTGCCGCCATGCTTCCCTCCTCTCTCCCGTGTCCATTTTCTCCGAGGTCACGATTGCCTTCCTGCGCCGTCAGCCCGGAGCTGCCTCGCTCTCCACCGCATCCTGCACGGTGCGCATCCGCAGCGACTACAGCACTTCCCCCGCCACGTTATCCATCGCGCCATCCACCACCGAACTGCGCGGCGAGCGCGGTTTGCCGAGTAACACAGCCATTCTCACGCTTCGCAATACGGGAGGGGCCGAACTGCGCTGGCAGCAACCTTCCGCCGGTTTCCCGCGCAATGACCCAAACTTTGATCGCGTAATCTTTTCTCCCACCAGCGGAACCATCCCTCCCAACGGCACGCAAACCGTGGAAGTCCGAGTCAACGCCTGTGCCATCGAAACCCCGCGCCAGGCACACACCGTCCGCGGCAATATCGCCTTCCAAGGCAACTTTGTCAGCGCCGCCCCTGCTCCGGCGCTCACGCTGCAAGTCGCCCCCAACGATGTCAACCGCTTCGAGATCCTCAGCCTCACTCCCCAACCCGGCCAACTCCAGCCCTCCGAAACACTCGACTTCGTCATGCGTGCCCGGGTGTCCCTCGGCACCCACCGGGAAGGCGGAGCGATGTTCCTCATTCGCGACGCCGAAGGCAAGTCCATCGATGGCGCCTTTCCTGTCCGCCTCACCCTCAACGATGCGCCTCGCGAAATCGAACTCCGCGCGTCCCGCGTCGAAATCCCCGCCGGCGTTACTGCCATCACCGTCACTGGGGTGCTTTACAGCGCCACCCCGGTCCTCGATAACATCGTCTTCGCCACCGAGCCCCAGCAGTACCGGGTCTCCCCGGACACGCTCACCTTCGCCAATCCGAAACCCGAGTCGGGCAACATCATCCTAGCCCGCAAGCCAACCTCCTTCTCCGCCACCGTCTCCGTCCAACTCCGCAGCCTCCCGGAAGCCGATGTAGCCCTCGCCCTCATCCAGCAGGAACTCGGCGTCGTAATGGCCAGATCGGAGTCCCGCCGCGTCACCAGCGCTCAAGGTCTCGTCCAACTTCCACTTTCGTTCGAAACGGACGCGCACGTTCCGCCCGAAGACTACGTGATGGTTGCCCTGCTCTTTCATCCCGAAACGGGAAGGGAGATCTTCCGCTCTTCTGCAATCTCCTACCCGCACGTGCACCTGTCCCTTCAGTTCGGCAAAGGGCTGGGGCAGGATTTCCAGCCGATTGCCCTGAGCGGGCCCCACATCCTCCTTCCCGGTCACCTCGACCAAGCCTTCGAGACGATCCGTGCCGCCTACGATTTACCTCCTGGGCTCAGCCGTGAATCCGCTCCCCAACTCAGCGTCGAGTTAAGCTATGGCCTCTTCGAACAGCGCAGGCGCCGGCCCCGCCAGAAGCGGATTCTGGCTTCCCGCTTCATCGCTGGCCCGGGCGCCTTCCTGGATCTCGACGCACGTCAGGAACTCCTCTTCAACGATTCCGATTGGATTCAATTCAACATTCGGCTGACCACCTCCGGCAGGCCTGACCTCGTCACCGAACCCGTCGAATTCCCGGTAGAGCGTGTCTATGTCCTTCAGGACAGCTCCAGTCCGAAACCAGGCGCCGGATTGCCCGATGGGAAAGCGGTTCTGCGCGCCCGCGTGGAGTACAACGTCCTTCGTCCAGGCATCTCCAACCTCTTTGCGGCGATCTTAACGCAAACCCGCCGCCGGTTAATATTCCCTCAGCGGATCGTAGTCAGCCCCGAGCGTGGCGAGGCGGATGTGTCCCTGGAACTGGACACCAGAGATCCACAGTTGACCCTCGACGTCTTAGCCGGTGTTGGTCTCGCAAACGCCGACCTCGGGGAAACCCCGGAATCGAAAGCCAGGGCCTATTACTGGGGATCATTCTTCCTCTCGCCCAGTCCAACGCCGCTACGCAGCGCTCCCGGCCGCCAGCCCCTCACCTTTGGCGCAGTACTCGATGACGTCAACCACGCCCTCGGCGACTCCACGCAAATCTTCAGCCGCACGAACCGAACCCCCATCAACCCATCCGCCTATGCGGCGCCATCCAAGTCCGCCTCCCGCAACGCCGGCACGCCAGCCGACGCCCTCCAATTCCGCGGACTCCCCATCCACTGGGAATTCGATCCTCCTATCCCGGCCTCCCAACTCTCCGCCCGCCTCACGCTCGAATTCCGCGACACGCCGCTCGATCCTTCCATCGATCCCTCGCAACTGGAAATCGTCTCCTTCGATCCCGCCACCGGAACACTTTCCCGCCACCCCTCTACCGTCGATCTCGCTGCGGGATCTGTGACTGCCCCTATCGCAGGCCTCGAACCTGTTTACTCCCTCGGAACGTTCGCCACCTCCCGCTCCCAGACCCTCGCCATCCCGTTCCGCGCCGCACTCTCCGGGGTGACTGTCGCTCAATCCGTCGTCAACGCCGGAACCGAACCATTGCAATTGCAGGTCAACACCATCGCTGACTCCGGCGAGGGCGAAGCCGCTCCCGCCGACGCTTCCCCCGGCGCGCAATTGGTGAACTCTTCCTCCAACTCCGCATTTGCGGGATGGCTCCGCATCGTTTCCCCCCGCAACACGCTTGCCGCCGCATCCCTTCTCGGCGCGGGCGCTCTCTTCGATGCCATCCCCACGCCCCCACACCATGCCGGCACGCACATCTTCCCCCACGTCGAAGCGGGATCCGGCTTTGCCTCCGAACTCCATGTCGCCAACAACGCGCCCGCCGAATCCGTCTGCGAACTCGATCTTCGCCGGCCGGACGGAACATCCTCGGCCACCGCTACGTTTCTACTCCCGGAACGCGGACGCACCGCTTCGCGCATCGAGGATCTCTTCCCCTCGGTGCCGCTGCCGTTTCAAGGATCGCTCATTGTGTCCTGCGGGCACGAGACCGCTTCCGCGCTGCTTCTCCAGACTCGCTCCACACTCGCCGCCATGCCCGGACTGCGCGGCCTGTCCAAACGCTGGTACGCCCCACACATCGCCGCTACGGCCATCCTTCACCTCGCCAACGCCACCCCACTTCCGGTGCGAGTCACCCTCCGCGCCTTCCGCAACGACGGCACGCCATCCTCTACTCCCCAAGTCCTGACCCTCGATCCAGGCGTAAAGGCCAACCCCTCTCTATCCACCTTGCTCGGCCAATCCGCTTCCGGTGCGCTCATCATTGAGAGTGACCGCTCCGGAATCGCCGCGGCCATCGAGTTCATAGACAATCCTGCCAATCCCGGCAAACGCTCGTTTGCCGCCCTGCTTGACAATCCATCCCGCGCCGCCGTCCTCCCCTGGATCGCCAATAGCAACGGATTCAACTCAACCCTCTCCGTCTTCAACACGAGCACCACGGCCGCTACTGTCGAGATCCGGTCCTTCCTCGGCAGCGGAGCACTCGCCGGATCCACCCGCCAGTCCATTCCCCCCGCGGGCCGTCTCAGCGCCATGCTCGCTTCCCTGATCGCGGCAACCGCAGGGCAGGCTGGGGGCTACCTGCATATTGCCGCCGACCAGCCGATCGCCGCGCTGCTTGCCATGGAAAGCGCCACGTCCCTGGCTACGTTGCCCAGTGTCGAAGCACCGGCCGGCATCGTTCCCGCACCGCCCGCGGCGCCACCCGCTCCGCCGGCGCCAACTCCCGCCCTCGCGATCACGCCATCGGAACTCGACTTCGGCCAGGTCAGGGTAGGCCAAACCCGCGACCTGACAATTACCCTGCGCAACAGCGGCAACGCCACCCTCGCCATCTCCGACGCCACGCTTCCCGGCACGTTCTTTACCCTCGCTCCCCGGCCTCCCCTCACCATCGCCGCCAACGAACAACGCGACCTCACCGTGCGCTTCGCTCCCACCGCCGCCGGGGGCCAATCCACGACTCTCACACTTACTACTAACGACCCTGCGCGCCGCACCGCCGCCGTTCGCCTCCTCGGAACAGGTGTCGCCCCTGCCGCCACCAATCGCGAACTCACTCTTCAAGTCGATGACGGAACCTTCGAGGACGTCATCGGCTTCCCCGATGGCAATGTGAACGCCTATTTCATCGTCCGCTTCACCCCGGCCGCCTATCCAGCCACGCTCAAGAAGATTCAAGTTTACTTCCACGCAACCGGCGACAACCTTGTTGCCGGCGACTCCATTGCACTCCTGTCCGCCGCGCATACTGCCGGCGAGACTCTCCGCAGCCCGGCGTTGCGCGTCACCAATGCACGCGTCCTGGCTACCGGCCGCTTTAACGAATACGAAGTCTCTCCGCTCACGATCGCATCCGGCGACTTCCTTGTCGGATTTAGTGTCTTCAACCGTCCACGCATCTACCCAATGGCGGTGGACACCACACGCCCGCAGGGTCGCTCCTACATCAGCATCGATGGCACGGACTTTCGTCTCTTGCGTAGCGTCTCGAACCTCGATGGCAACCACGGCATCCGTGCCGTCATCGAAGTACCGCAATGACCGCTGTGGACTGACATGGCCTGTTCATCCCGGCACTCGTGGCATTCGGACACCGAGTCCCAGGCGAGCGTTGTACAGTCAGGAGTACCTTGCTACGACCACCACCGCCGCTCCTTCCGTAGAAACGCCGGCACATCCAAATCATCCATCACCTTGGAAGGCTCATCCAGATGCGATGACCCATTGGCCACTGCCGCCATCGCATGCTCGTGCTCGATCTCGATCTCCGGCTGCACCTCCGCCACGGCTTCCGGTTCCGCGGCCGGCTCCTCCTGCAAACGTTCCGGCTCTGGCGGCCGCCCAGGCATCGCCGGCATCGCCGGCGCCGTGAAGTAACTCACCCGCGAGTTCTGCGGCGGCGCAAACGGCGCCGGTTCCATCGCCGGTGCCGCCAGGCTCTCCTCGCGAATCACCGGCGCCTCCACTTTGGGAGCCGCAATCGCCGGTTCCGGTTCCTCCTCGCGCGCTGCATCAAACCCTGTCGCGATCACCGTCACCTTCACCCGATCGCCCATCCCTTCGTCAATCGACACCCCGAAATTCAAATTCAAATCCTCGTTGTCGGCCGCCTCTTGCACCAGCATGCACGCTTCATCCACGGCATCCAGCGCCATCTGACTCGATCCCGTAATCTGAATCAGCATCCCCCGCGCCCCGCGCATCTCGCCTTCTTCCAGCATCGGGCTGTTTATCGCCGCCCGAGCCGCTTCCACCACCGCATTCTCCCCGCTCGCCGTCGCGCAGCCCACCATCGCCCGGCCCATGCCCTGCATGATCGCCCGCACATCGGCAAAGTCGCGGTTCACCATCCCCGCCGTATTCACAATCTCCGCGATCCCCGCCACCGCCTGCTCCAGCACCGCATCGGCGACCTGGAAAGATTCCGTCAGCGGAGTCCCCTTCGGCACCAGCGACTTCAGCTTGTCATTCGGAACGCGCATCAGCGTATCCACCGTCGACGCCAGTTCCTCGATCCCTTTCTCTGCGATCCGCCGCCGCCGCGCCCCTTCAAAAGTGAACGGCAGCGTGACGATTCCCACCGTCAGCGCGTTCATCTCCCGCGCCCACGAGGCAATCATCGGCGCCGCGCCCGTGCCCGTGCCGCCGCCCATGCCCGCAGCCACGAACACCATCTGCGCCCCGTCCAGAATCTCCAGGATCTCCCCCGTGCTCTCCATCGCCGCTTCCTTGCCCATCGCCGGATCTGAGCCCGCGCCCAGTCCGCCCGTCACGCGCTGCCCGATCAGCAGCTTGTTCGGCACAGGCGATGCGTGCAGCGCCTGTTTGTCCGTATTCACGGCGTAAAACTCCACGCCCCGCAGCCCTTGCCGGAACATGCGGCCCACGGCATTGCAGCCCGCGCCGCCGACGCCGATCACCTTGATCCGCGTCCCTTCCGGTACATCGTCCTGTATGTCGAACTTCAATGCATCGATCGAAGCCGGCGCTTCCACGCGCATTGCGGTCCGCGGCGCATCGATGGCCTGCACCTCTTCCGGGATGTCTCTCTCCTGGATGTCTCTCTCCTGGATGTCTCTCAAATCGTCAAATAGCATGGGTGTGCACCTTATTTGAATACGAAGTCCACCAGGCTCGGCACGATCCGCTTCGGCTCTTTGTGCGACTTCAGACGCGCCGAATACATCGCCAGCCCCGCCGCGCATGTCCACGCCGGCGTATCGATCTCTTCCGGCCAATCCTCCACTCCCAACACCAGTCCGTTGCGCGCCTGGCAGTTCAATACTCCCTCCGCCATGTCGCACATTCCGGTCAACATGCCCCCGCCGCCGGTCAGAATCACTCCCTCCAGCAGCGATTGCTCCATTCCCGACTTCGCCAGTTCGCCGCGCAGCATGTAGAACAACTCGCCCGCGCGTGCTTCCAGAATCTCGTTCAGATGCCGCCGTGTCGCTTCCCGCGGCGCGCGTCCTTCCGGCGACGGAATCTCAATGTAGCTCGAATCCGATGTCAGCCCCAGAATCGCGCAGCCGTATTCCTCCTTCAGTTGCTGCGCATCTTCGTAGACCACCTTCAGCACCTGCGACAAATCGCGCGTGAAATGATCGCCGCCCACCGGCACGCCCACCGCGCGCAACAGCGCATCGCCGTCATAGACCACTACACTTGACGAATGCGCCCCAATGTCGATCAGCGCCACGCCGCGCGTGCGGTCCTCCGGCAGAATGCACGCATATGCCGCCGCCACCGGCTCCAGAATCGTCTCTTCCACCGCCAGGTGCGCCTGATGAATCGCCCCGATCAGCGCCTGGTGCTCGCGCGAACTGCACGTCACCACATAGACGTTCGCTTCCAGCCGCGTGCACACCGCCCCCTTGGGATTGCGGAATCCCGCGCGCCCGTCCAAGGTGAAATCCATCGGCAGCATCTGCAACACGTAGCGGTCGTCTTCCAGCCGCACGCGCGACGCCAGATGCACCGCGTAACTCAAATCGCCCTGCTCGATGTGCCGCGGCCTTCCGAACTCGTACACGCCCCGGCTCGCGAAGCCCTGCACGCTCGTCCCGCCGATGCCCGCCACTGCCGATTCCACACTCACCTTGGCCATCCGTTCGGCATCGCGCACCGCGTATTGCACGCTCTCGGCAATCGCCCCCGAATCGGCCACGCGTCCCTTGACCCAGCCTTTTCCCGGAGCCTGCCCATACCCCAGAAACTTCACATGCCCGTGGTCCAGCGAGAGGATCACGCACCGTGTCCATGCGCTGCCCACATCCAGCCCAACGGCCAGTTGCGATCGCGGATTAGTCGCCATTGGTTCCTCCTTCCACCGCCGTAATTCGCCCGTCGATCCGCAAATCGAATATCCGCGCTTCCGGCCTCTGCTGCCGGATCCGCTCCTGGTGATTCAGGAAATTCTGTAGCCGCCGGCGGAAGTTCTTGTTCCCCATCCGCAGCGTCACCGCATGCGAATCCACCGGCAGCGTCGCTTGCAGGTTCCCCGGATCGCGCACGTCAATTTCCGCCAGCCTCGAGCGCAACGGTCCCAGATCCTGCAACATCGCAATCGCGTGTTGCACCCGCATCTGCCGCGATTCCCGCGCTTCATTCGTGCTGAATCCCGTCAACACCGGAAATTTGTCCACCTTTTCTCCGCGCGGAATCGGCAGCAGCACCCCATCCACATCGATCATCTGAAACGTCGGCGCCGCATCCCGCACGTTCACCTGCGCCACCGCCACCGGCTCACGCTCCACAATCCGCACATGCAGTTGATTGGGCCAGCGCCGCGAAACCGTGGCATCTTTGACCCAAGCCACTTGCAACAACGCCTCGCGCCGTTCCTTCACCGGCAGCAGATATAGGCTGCGTCCGAAATCGTTCTCGAATACCCGCAGAATCTCCGGCTGTGACGCCCGTTGCAGCCCCGCCAGATTCAAATTCTCCGGCACTTTCCCATACTCCGGACTCCCCGCCAGATGGAACCGCTGATCGTTGATCAAGAACGATTCCACCCGGTGAAACGCCGCCACTACCAGGAACGCCGCTCCCAGTGCGAACACCGGAATGGACCAATAGAACAAATTGATCCTCCGGCGTTTCGGCACTGCTTCCTCCTTCCTTGCCGTGCGCGTCGCGCGCCGCGGCGCTCGCTCCCCAGCCGGAGCCTTCTCCTCCTGTTGTGCTTCCAGCAACGGAAGCTCTTCTTCCACAATCCGTCGAGCCATGTTAACTCCTGACTCCTTCTCTGGCGCGCAATGCCTCCAGAATCTTGTCCCCCGCTTGCGAAACGCTCCCCGCTCCCAGTGTGATGATGGCATCCCCAGGCTGCGCCATCGCCGCCACTTGCGCGATGCCATCCTCCATGCTCGGGGCATATTCCGCGGATCGATGTCCGTACTCCCGCAGCTTCTCCAGCAGATGCTGCGAATCCACTCCCGCAATCGGCGTCTCCGAAGCCGCGTAAATGTCCAGCAACACCACGCGGTCGGCTTGGTGAAACGCCCGCGCGAATTCATCCATCAGCGCTTCCGTCCGTGTGTAGCGGTGCGGCTGAAACAGCACCAGCACCCGCTCGAACGGGCATGTCCGCGCTGTCGCCAGCGTCGCCCTAATCTCCGTCGGATGGTGCCCGTAGTCGTCGATCACCGTAACCCCATCCGCAACGCCGCGAATCTGGAACCGCCGGTCCACGCCGCTGAAGCTCTCCAGTCCGGCCCGGATCTTCTCGAGCGGCACCTCCAACTCCAGCCCCACGGCCACCGCCGCCGTCGCATTCAATACGTTATGCGGACCCGGCACCCCCACCCGGAACGATCCCAACTCCTTGCCCCGCAGCCGCAACGAAAATTCGCTCGAAACCGGGCCGCTCGACGATCCCGTAATAAACAGGTCCGCCTGCGGATTCACCCCGTACGTCACCGTCCGCCGCGTCACCCGCGGCAAGATGCTCTGCACATTTTCATCGTCCAGGCACAGAATGGAGGTCCCGTAAAACGGCACCTTGTTCACGAACTCCACGAACGCTTGCAGAATCTCATCGAGCGAATGATAGTGGTCCAGATGCTCCCGGTCGATGTTCGTCACCACGGCGATAATCGGAGCCAGCTTCAGAAACGATCCATCGCTTTCGTCCGATTCCACCAGCAGAAAATCGCTCTTCCCGACACGCGCGTTCGATCCGCCCATGCCCTTTACACGGCCGCCCACCACCACGGTCGGATCCAGCCCGGCCACGCTCAGCAGCGATGCCAGAATCGACGTGGTTGTCGTCTTCCCATGGCTCCCGCCCACCGCGATGCCGTACTTCAGGCGCATCAACTCGGCCAGCAGTTCGCCCCGCGGAATCACCGGAATCTGAAGCCGCTTGGCCGCCACCACTTCCGGATTCGCCGGATCGATCGCCGAACTCACCACCAGCGCCTTCGCTCCCGCCACGTGCTCCCCGTCGTGGCCTTGCCAGATCCGCGCCCCCAACCCGCTCAGCCGCTCCGTGATCGGGCTTAGCTTCGCGTCCGATCCCGTGATCTCGTAGCCCATGTTCAACAACACCTCGGCGATGCCGCTCATGCCGATGCCGCCGATCCCGGTGAAGTGAAAACGTTGGGGCTTAAAAAACATTTTGAACTCTAATTGTTTCGGCTCCCGCGCATCCTGTCAACTGGCTCTCCAGCCTAGCGCGAGCGCCGCCTCCTCTTCTAAAATTTCCACCGTGCGCCTGGTCGCCTGCGGCGCCGCCAGGCGCCTCGCCGCCGTTCCCATCTCCCGCAAAACCCCCGGGTCCCGCGCAATATCCCGGATCGTGTGAAACAGTTCTTCCCCCGTCAATTCCCGGTCCAGAATCAGCCGTGCCGCGCCCGCCTTCGCCATCGCCTCGGCGTTCTTCAATTGGTGCTGGTCCGCCGCGTAGGGGAAGGGAACCAGGATCGACGGCTTGCCCGCCGCCGCCAGTTCCGCCACTGCTCCCGCCCCGGACCGGCACACCACCAGGTCGCATGCTGCGAACGCACCCGGCATGTTGTCGACAAACGCCACCACTTCTCCCTGCGCGCCGCTCGCCGCGAACGCTTCCGCCATCTCTTCGAAATCCTGTGGCCCCGACTGATGGATCCACCGTACGTGCACGTTGTCCCTCAGAAACAGCCCCCAACTCGCCCGCCCGGCTTCATTCAGTCGCCGCGATCCCCGGCTCCCGCCCGTCACCAGCACGGTCAACTCCCCCGATGGCGCCTTCGGCTGAATTTCGAAAAATTCGCTGCGCACGGGCAAGCCTGTCATCGCCACTTTCCGCGCCGGAAAATACTGCTTCGCCTCTTCGAAACTCAACAGCGCGCGGCTCGCCAGCTTGCCCGCATACCGGTTCGCCATCCCCGGCATCGCATTCGGCTCCATGAGCACGATCGGGCAACGCCTCAGCCACGCCGCAATCGTTGCCGGCCCCGCCACGTATCCCCCCATGCTGAACACCGCCGCCGGTTGGTGCCGCTTCAGAATCCGCCACGCCTTGTATACCGCCAGCGGCAATTGCGCCATCGTTCGCAACGTCTGCCGCCAGCCCACCCGCTTCAGTCCGCCGATCTCCACATACTCGATCGGGAAGCTCTCCCGCGGCACCAGCTTGCTCTCCATCCCTTCCCTCGTACCCACGAAGAACGGTTGATGCCCCCGCCGCCGCAACTCGCGCGCCACCGCGATCGCCGGTATCACGTGCCCGCCCGTGCCGCCGCCCGTCAACAGAAACGCAAGCTTGGGCACACCACCGCCCGGCGCAGGCATCGCCTTCGCTTTCTTGTACGACTGGCGGATGCGCACCTTCATCGCTTATCCCGCGTGGTCGCTCACGCTCATCAGCACGCCCAGCGATATCAATGAGCTCAGCAGCGAACTGCCTCCATAACTGATCAACGGCAGTGGAAAGCCCTTCGTCGGAGCCATATCCAGCACCACCGTCATATTGATCAACGCCTGCGATACCACGGCGACCGTCACGCCCAGCGCCAGATACCGCCCAAAATCGTCGGGAACGGTCCAATACAGTTGCAGCCCGCGCCAGAGAATCACCAGGTATCCGATCAGGACGCACGTTGCCCCCCACAGTCCCAGTTCTTCCCCAATCACCGCGAAGATGAAATCGTTGTGCGCCTCCGGCAGGAACATCAGCTTCTGCTTGCTTTCCATCAGCCCCTTGCCCAATGCACCGCCCGTCGCCACCGCGATCTTCGATTGCCGTGCCTGATAGCTCGCATCGCGCGTCGTGATCGAACGGCTCGCCCAGTTCTTGATGCGCTCGTTCGGGTCAATCCGGTCCAGCAGCTTGTACTCCGGATCCATGTATCCGATGATCCGGTGCACCCGGTATGGCTTCGACAGAATCGCCACCGGCAGCATCACGGCGCACGCCGCCATCGCGAAGAGGAAGTAACGCCGGTCCAGCCCCGCCACATAAAACACCGCCGCCGCCGTGAATATCAGTACCGCCGCCGTGCCCAGATCCGCCACCACCACGCTCGCCGCCAGCACTCCCATCGCCAGCCCCGCCGGAAACAGCGTGTACCGCGCGTTGATCGCATGCGCCCGCTTCGTCACAAACCATGCCAGAAACACCACCAGCGCCGGCTTGGCGAACTCCGATGGTTGCAGCCGCGCCCACTTGTATCCCAGCCAGCGGTGGCTCCCCGGATC
Source organism: uncultured Candidatus Solibacter sp. (assembly GCA_964402295.1). Classification (GTDB taxonomy): domain Bacteria; phylum Acidobacteriota; class Terriglobia; order Bryobacterales; family Bryobacteraceae; genus CADEFT01. The sequence goes on from CAYOBO010000034.1 coordinate 20,363, forward strand.
CGTGAAATACACCACCACCAGCGATGCCAGCACCAGACCCAGCGGCGCGAACGCCCATGTCGGCCCGCTCAACTGCCGGTAATCCTTGCGCTTGAAATACATCAGCAGAATGAATCCCGCCACCGCGAAACCCACCTGCTTGAAGACGAATATATTGGGATCCTTGAACCGCACCTTCGCCATCACCGTCGATGCGCTGTACACCATCACGATCCCGAAACACACCATCCCCACGATCGTGAGAAATAAGGTCCAGTCTGTCTTCAGCCGCTGCGCCATCTCGTACTCCCTGGCTCAAACAATCTTACTAACAAATGTTTTGAACGTCCTGCCCCGTTCTTCGTAATTCGCAAACTGGTCGAAGCTCGCGCACGCCGGCGCCAGCAGCACCGTATCCCCTGCCACGGCCCGTTCCGAGGCATGGGCCACCGCCGCCTCCAACGTCCCGCACGCCGTCAACGGCACGCTCCCCTCCAACTGCCCGGCGATCTTCTCCGCCGCCGCGCCAATCAACAGCGCCCCGCGGCACTTCCCCCGTAATGCTTCCGCCAGCGGCCGGTAATCGCTCCCCTTGTCCTTCCCGCCCAATATGATCCACAGGCCCCCCGTGAACGCATCCACCGCCTTCAGTGTCGCGTCCACGTTCGTCGCCTTCGAATCGTTGTAATACCGTACCCCGCGCAGCTCGCGTACAAACTCGATCCGGTGCTCCACCCCCGGAAACGTCCGCACCGCCGCCCGTATCCCTTCCCTCGATGCTCCCGCCAGCCGGGCCACGCCCGCTGCCGCCATCGCGTTCTCGATGTTGTGCCGCCCCAGCAGCGGAATTTCCGCCGCCGGCATCAGCAACTCCCCATCGCAATACACATTCCCCTCTTCCAGCCACAACCCCCGTGGCACGCGTCCGCGCAGGCTGAACCACACCACCTCCGCCGCCGTCGATTGCGCATACCCGGCCGTCACCGCATTGTCCGCATTCAGCACCGCCCAATCGCCCTGGCGTTGCGTCTCCAACAGCCGCCGCTTCGCCGCAGCGTACGCCTCGAACGTGTGATGCCGGTCCAGATGATCCGGAGTCACGTTCACGCACAACGCAATCTCCGCATGGAATTCCTCAATCGTCTCCAATTGAAAACTCGACAACTCCAGCACATTCCACTGCCCTTCACGCGATGTGTGGATCATCGCCGTCGGTGGCAGCCCGATGTTACCGCCCACCTGGCAGGCAATCCCGTTCTCCTTCAGCAAGTGCCCTGTCAGCGCCGTCGTCGTCGTCTTTCCATTCGACCCCGTGATCCCGATATTCCGCCCTTGCAAAAACGCCGAAGCCAGTTCCACTTCCCCCGTCACCCGCGCCCCCGCTGCGCGCGCCGCATCCAGTTCCGGCAAATCCAGCGGAACGCCCGGCGAAAGCACAATCAACGGAAACTCCCGGAACACTTCCGCGCTCTGCGGATGAAACGGAATCCCCATTTCCGAAAAAAATGGGCCGGCTCCCGGCAACTGCTCCAGCGGCCGGGAGTCGGTCCCATGAGGGTGCGCTCCCTTCTCGACCAGGAGCTTAATGGCGGACAGGCCCGACTTGCCTAAGCCCACCACCAGCACCTTCAAACCCGCGAATTCCATTGCTACCTCAACTTCAATGTCGTCAGCGCGAACAGCGCCATCACCAAACCCACAATCCAGAACCGCACGATCACCTTCGACTCATGCCATCCAATCGCTTCGAAATGATGGTGCAGCGGCGCCATCTTGAAGATCCGTTTCCCCCGTAGCTTGAAACTGCCCACCTGCAAGATCACCGACAAGCACTCGATCACGAATACTCCGCCCACAAACAGCAGCAGTATCTCCTGCTTGATCAGAATCGCCATCGTCCCCAGTCCGCCGCCCAGCGACAGCGATCCCACGTCGCCCATGAACACCTCCGCCGGATGCGCGTTGTACCAGAGAAATGCCAGCGACGCCCCCGTCATCGCCCCGCAGAAGATGGTCAGTTCGCTCGCCCCCGGCAATCGCGCCAGGTCCAGATACGTGGCAAACTCCGCGTGCCCGCTCATGTACGTCAAAATGGTCATCGCCCCCGAGGCGATAATCATCAGCCCGATCGCCAGCCCGTCCAACCCATCCGCCAGATTCACTCCGTTCGTCGATCCCAATAAGACAACCTGCAAAAACAGGAAAAAGAATACGAACGCCAGCGGATACGTCCACGGACTGTCCAGAAACCGGTCCATCAGCAGGTCCGGACGGAATGTCTTGAAAAACGGAACGTTCATCTCCGTCGAATACAGTCCCTTGGCGTGCAGCGACAACAACCATGCCCCGATAATCAAACCCGCCAGAACTTGCAGCAACAACTTCTTCCGCGCCGTCAGCCCCAGGTTCCGCATCTTCTTCACTTTCGTGAAATCGTCGTAAAATCCCACCGCCCCGTAACTCAACAGCCCGAATAGCGCCACCCACACATACGGATTCCGCAAATTCGTGAATAGCAGCGTCGGCACGACAATCGAGATCACGATCAACACCCCGCCCATCGTCGGAGTGCCGGCCTTCTTCTGATGTCCCTTCGGCCCCTCTTCCCGGATGTGCTGCCCGATCGACAGCTCCCGCAATTTCCGGATCAGCCACGGCCCCAAGGCAATGCCCAGAAACAGCGCCGTCAAGCTTGCCAGCGCCGTCCGGAATGTGACGTATCCGAACAGGCGCAGCAAGCCCGGCTCCGGCATCATTTGTTCGAACAATAGCCAATACAGCATCGCGCGCCTATTCCAGAAACCTTTCGAGAGCCAGTTCCACGCGGGTTCCCCGCGAGCCTTTCCACAAAATGGCATCCCCCTCGCGTGCCACCGTCCGTAACCATGCGCCCGCTTCCTTCGGGTCTTCGAAAAAGTACGCGGCGCCGGCCGGCAAGCCGGCTTCTACAAATGCGTCCACAGCATGCTTGGCCGCGCCGCGTATCCCTACGAGCACATGAAGTCCGCTTCGTGCGGCGTAAAAACCAAGGTCGCGATGAAGCGGCTCGGACCATCCGCCGAGTTCCAGCATCTCCCCCAGAACCGCGATACGCCGCCGCGCCGGCATGTCCGCCAACACGTCCAGCATGGCTCGCGCCGCGTCCGGATTGGAGTTATAGCAATCGTTGATATGTACAATTCCGTTTTTCTCGATGCGCCGTCCGCGCATCGCCCCAGGCTCGAAACCCCGTGCCGCCTCCCGCAATTCCTCCGCCCCGATTCCATACACCGATGCCACCGCAATCCCGGCCAGCAGATTCAATACTCCGTGCCGTCCGCTCATCCGGCTTTCTATTTCCACATCCCCCACGCGAAACCGCACCCCTTCGGCCGAATATTCCACATCCCGCGCCCGCACATCCGCCTTTTCCGATAATCCGTACGTGATCACCCGTCCCGTATGCCGCCCCGCCATCCGCGACACCCGCTCATCGTCCGCGTTGAGAACCGCAATCCCTTCCGCCCCCAGCCCCGCGATCAATTCCCCCTTCGCCTCGGCAATTCCTTCCACCGATCCGAAATTCTCGATGTGTGCATACCCCACGTTCGTCACCACCCCCACTTGCGGGCGTGCAATCCGCGTCAATGCCGCGATTTCCCCCGCATGATTCATCCCCAGCTCCAGGACAGCCATCTCCGCCGTCTCCGGGATTCGCAGTATCGAAAGCGGAACCCCCACATGGTTATTCAAATTTCCCACAGTTTTTCCCACAGCCCTGTGGATTTCTAGGAAAGCGGCGATGATATCCTTCGTCGTCGTCTTACCCGCGCTTCCCGTTACGGCTACAACATTCCCGCCCCACTCCTTCCGCGCCCATGCCCCCAGTTGCTCCAGCGCCTGTTGCGTATTCGCCACCGCCAGCAGCGTCCACTCCGGCTTTGCTCCCTCCGGCACATGATCCACCACCGCCGCCACCGCCCCTTTCTCAAATGCCGCCGCCAAATATGCATGCCCGTCGTGATTCGGTCCCCGCAACGCAAAAAACAAATCCCCTGCTTCGAGCGTCCGCGTATCCACACTCCAACCCGCCGCCTCTCCGGCAGCCGCCACCGGACCAATCCCCAAAGCTTCGGCAATCCGTGCCAAATGAAACTTCATCCTTTCCCCTTGCGGTATCCGAACTCCTGTAGAATCGTCCGAGCCGTCTCCCGGTCGTCGAAATGCACCGTCTGGTCGCGCAATACCTGGTAATCCTCGTGCCCTTTCCCCGCTATCAACAGGCAGTCCCCCGGACGAGCTTCTGCCAGCGCCATTCGAATCGCCCGCGCCCGGTCCGCCTCCACGATGTGCGGCGTATCGAAGCGCCGCAGTCCCACCATGGCATCGTTAATGATGTCCAGTGGATCCTCGGACCGCGGATTGTCCGACGTCAGCACCACAAAATCGCTCCCTTCCGCCGCCGCCATTCCCATCAGCGGCCGCTTCGTCCGGTCTCTGTCTCCGCCGCATCCAAACAGCGTGATCACGCGCGACGGCTGCAAACTCCGTGCCGCCTGAATTGCATTCCGCAACGCATCCGGCGTGTGTGCGTAATCCACAATCACCAGAAACGGCTGTCCCTCGTCGACGCGCTCGAAACGCCCCGGCACCGCCGCAAAATCCGCTACTGCCTCCGCAATCATTTCCAACTCCATTCCGTATGAAATCCCCGCCGCGCTAGCCGCCAGGATGTTGTACACGTTAATCTCCCCCACCATCGGCGATCGCACCGCCACGCTCCTACCCTCATACACCAGCCGGAATCGCAATCCATCGAATCCCGTCTCCACGTCCTCGGCCCGCACACACGCGCCCGCCTTCCGCCCGTACGTCAGTACCTTCGTCCCCGCCGCCGTCACAATCCGCTGTCCGTATGCATCGTCGAAATTAATCGCCGCCCACTCCGGCGCCGCCGCCCCATTCCCCGCGAACAGCTTGCACTTGGCCTGGAAATACTCCTCCATCCCGCCGGTGTGGAAATCCAGGTGGTCCTGCGACAGGTTCGTGAACACCGCCGTGTGAAATGCCAGCCCGTACGTCCGGTCGAGCGCCAGCCCGTGCGACGACACTTCCATCGTCACCTGCCGCCCGCCCGCTTCCCGCAGCTTCCGCAGCACACGGTACACGTCCACCGATTCCGCCGTCGTATTCGCCGCCGCCTCAAACGAACCCGCCACCCAGTTCCCAATCGTTCCCAGCAACGCTGTCTTCGCGCCCCTGTGCCGCTGTAGCGCGTCAATCAAGAACGCGGTCGTTGTCTTCCCATTCGTCCCCGTCACACCCGTCAATTGAAAAAATTCTTCCGCCGCCCCATACAAATTCCGGCACGCCATCCCCATCGCCCGCCGCCCGTGCGTCACCCTGATCCACACGCCGGAAAAGCCCTCCGGCGCCTCCAACTCGCTCACCACCGCCACGGCGCCCTTGTCCATCGCATCCTGCGCGAATCGGCGCCCGTCCACCTTCGCTCCCGCATACGCAAAGAATAAACACCCCGCCGTCACCTTCCGCGAATCGTATTCCAATCCCCACACGTCCAGTTCCGCCACCGCCTGCGCCAGCGGCTCCGCCAACAACCCCGATTCCAGCACGCGCCCCAGTTTCATCGTTCTCTCATCTGCTGAACTGAATGATCAGCCGTTCTCCCGGACGCAACACTGCGCCCGGTTGCGGCGTCTGCCGCCGCGCGATCCCCGATCCATGCGCCTCCACCGCAATCCCCGACGCCGCCGTCAACGTCAAAACATCCCGCTTCGTCTTCCCCACTAGATTCGGCACCCGCGGTCCATCGAATTCCTCGTGATGCGCCACCACCAGTTTCACGCCGTCGCTGCCCAATTCAATCGCTTCTTCGGGCACCGGCCGTAGCGGAGCCGCAGCCACATCGTTTTCCACTGCCTCGGCAATCTCCGCCTTCGCCACCTGCTTCACTTCGCGGTCATGCCGCACATCCAGAATCCGCAGCGCCGCTGTCGCCACTTCCTTGAACACCGGTGCCGCCACCACGCCGCCATACACACTCGATCCGTTCAACGTCACCGCAATCGCAATCCGCGGATCGCTCAACGGAGCGATCCCGATAAACGACGCATTGTATTTGTGTGTGTACTGTTTCAGCTTGTGATCGTAAATCTGCGCCGATCCCGTTTTCCCGCCCACCGTGTACCCCACCAGGTCCGCCCGCGGATACCCTGTGCCCCCCGGCAACACCACATCGTGCATCATGTCCATCATGCGAGCCGCATTCTCCGGCCGCAGCACCTGCACCGCCGGCGCCACCGGCTCCCATTCCACTACTTCCCCCGGCCTCTGCCGCTTCAACACAATGCGCGGCTGGATCAACTTCCCGTGATTGGCCACCACCGCCGCCGCCTGCGCCAGTTGCACCGTCGTTGTCGTCACCTCGTGGCCCATCGCCACGGACCCGATCGACGTCTTCCCCCATTTCCGCGGCTCGAACACTTGTCCCGGCGCCTCCGACGGCAACGGCAGCCCGATGCGCTTGCCGAATCCGAACGCCTTCACATAATGGTGCAGGTTCTTCACTCCCACCTGAAGCGCCACCTGAATCGCCCCCACGTTGGAAGACTTCGCCAGCACGGTTCGCATCGGGATCACACCATAGCCGTGCTTGGCCTCATGAATCACGCGCCCATACAGGTTGATCGTGCCCCCCAGGCAGTTGATGGGTGAATCCGGCCCCAGCCGCGTCGTCTCCAGCGCCGCCGCCAGCGTGATCACCTTGAATACCGATCCCGGCTCGAACGGCGCCGCAATCGCCTGGTTCAGCCGGTCGCTCCATTCCTCATCGTTCTTCGGCTGCGTGTTCGGATCGAACGTCGGGTAACTGGCCATCGCCAGAATATCCCCCGTCTGCGGATGCAGCACCACCACGCTTCCGCTCTTGCACCGGCAACTCTCCGCCGCCGCCCGCAACTCCCGCTCCGCGATAAACTGAAGCCGCTCGTCAATCGTCAGCCAGATGTTCTTCCCCGGCAGCGGCTCCTGCTCCACCACCGATTCGTACATTTGCTGCGACACGTCGCGGTATGTCCGCTCCGTACCCGGAATTCCTTCCAGTTCCTCTTCGAGCCCCATCTCGATTCCGCCACTGCCCCGCTGCTCGTGATTCTTCCCGCCAATCACGTGCGCCAGCAATTCTCCCTTTGGATAAGTGCGCTCCGGTTCGTCAATCAGATCCACACCCACCATCTTCAGCATCTTCACCCGGTTGGCTTCCTCGAAACCCACCTTCCGCTTCACATACAAAAATCCGCGCCCGTTGTCCTTGCCTTCCTGAATCCGCCGCTGCAACTCCGCCCGGTCCACCGCGAGTATGCGCGACAGCAACTCCGCCGTGACCGCCACATCGCGCACATGCATCGGATTCACCACCACCGTCCGCAACATGTTCGTCTTCGCGAAGATCGCATCGTTGCGGTCCAGCAGCATGCCGCGCAGCGCCGGAATCTCGCGCACCTTTTCCTGCTGCCTCTGCGCCATTAGCGCATATTCGTCGTAGGAGTATATTTGTAAATAGAGGAGCCGCAGCACGATCAGCCCCGCCCACCCAAACGCAAAACGCACCAATGTCCGCAACCGGCGGAGGGTGCCCTGGTCCATCGGGGGTTCGTGCGGCCCCCCCGGATATTGTCTGCCGCTGGGTTCCTGCATCGTTCGCCTGCTTGATTCGGGATTGTTCCCGGCGGGTGGGGGAAGTCCCGCCGAAAAAGGTTTGTGTTACTGCTCGTTCTCCGCCACCGGTGCCTCAGCCGCTGGCTCTGCTTTCTCCACCGGCGCGGTTGCCGCCGCCGGCGCTTTCCCTACGGGCCGTGCCATTGCCTGCACCGCCGTTCCTGCCGCCTTCGCTTCCAAATGGATGATCCGGCTCGGATCCGGATCGGCGAAATCCTGCAACTTCGCCAACTCCGCCAGCCGCTCCGGACTCAGCAACTTCGCCTCCGATGTCTCCAACTCCGACACCTGCCGCGACAGCAAATCATGCTCCCGCCGCAGTTCCTCCAACTGGTATCCCGCCATCAGACGGTATCCACTCGGCAACAACATGCCGATCAGCAGCACTGCCGCCGTCGACACTCCTCCAATCATCTTCCAGCACACCCGCGGCGTGTGCGGATCCTCAGCCCGGATCACCCGGCTGTTGTCTATCCTCTTGATGTGCAGATGCACATCGTCGTTTGGGAAGGGCCGCAAACGATATCCGGATGCCTTCCGCGCATCCGGACGCCCCGCCTGCGTCACGGCCTGGACTCCGCCTCTCCCCATTAAGCGGTCAAAAAAAGTAGCTGTGGCCATCTCATCCCTGCTCTCTCGGTGCGTCCAACATCTCCGCGCAGCGCAACTTACTACTGCGCGACGCGGGATTCTGAACCACCTCCTCATACGCCGGCTTTACGACGTGCTTGGTCAATATCCGCGCCCGGCCCTCCCTGGCCAGACGTTGGAATGCCTGCTTGACGACCCTGTCCTCACTCGACATGAACGTCAGCACGACAATCCGTCCCCCCGGCGCCACCAACTCCGGCGCCAGCTTCATCAACGCTTCCAGCTCCTCCACCTCTTCGTTCACGGCTCTGCGCAGCGCCATGAACGTCTGCGTCGCTGGGTGTATTCGCCCCGTCCTGGGCACGGCCGATTCCACAATGCGAGCAAGATGCAACGTACTGCGTACAGGCCGCGCCCGGACGATTGCTCTGGCTATTCTCCGCGCCCTCCTCTCTTCGCCAAGTTGATAAATCAAATCGGCGAGTGCCTTCTCGGCGGTGTAATTGACGATCTCTCCCGCCGTGATCCCTTCGGTGCGATCGGTTCGCATGTCCAACGGTCCATCGGCTTGCAGGGAGAACCCTCGCTCCGGGTCCGTCAGTTGATAGCGGCTCACTCCCAGATCCGCTAACAGTCCATTGACCTGCTTCAGGCCATTCGCCTCTAACGCCCGGCGCAATTCCGAAAATCGGCCCTGGTGAAACCGGATCCGGTCCGCCCACTGGAGCGTGTTCTGCTTCGCCTTCTCCAGCGACTCCCCGTCCCGGTCGTTCGCTATCACCAATCCATTCACCAGCCGCCTTGCAATCTCTCCTAGATGCCCACCCAACCCCGTCGTCGAATCCAAATAATGCAGGTCCGGTTCCACATGCAGGTGTTCCATGACCTCGTTGAGTTGAACCGGGATGTGTTCCTGTTCCATACATGGCCTGCTACTTCACCCCGGCCCCTTCGGCGTGTTCCACCTTCTGCGCCAGATCCTTCTGCGCCCGTTCGCTCTTGGCCTTGTATACGGCTTCGTTATAAAAGGTGATAACGCCCTTGCCCGTCTCCAGCCAAACCTGCGCGTTCTCCATCCCCATCAGCTTCCGCAGCGTCGTCGGGATCAGCAAACGGCCTTGCGAATCGAGCGTCGCGTCTTCCCCCAAATCGTTCGCCACGAACAATATGTCTTTGCCCCACTGGCTGTATTCACCAGTCAGATTTTCCAGAATTTCTCGGTTGTGTTCCCAAACGGAATTGGTGTATATCTTAGCTGTGACGCGATCCAGCGACGTGATGAACACGTCCTGCGCGCCCAGGTCCGTCAAATAGGTCACCAATGCCTGCGGCAATTTCAACCGGCCTCGATCATCGACTTTCGCGGTCAGAATCCCCCGAGGGGTTCTCACCACTTTCGTCATTTGAGAAGGCTGGTCCATTTTCTATCCCGCCGAGTCCATTTTAGACCGCTAGGCCGATTAGATCATACTTCCCGTTGCCAACGCAAGGGTAATCTGCGCCCATCCTGTGTGTATTCTTCACTTTCCACACATATCTACAGCTAGTGGTTGAGTGCCGCATAGCCCCTGTATATTGGTTCTCTGTCCCGTCCTACACCTTTTTCTTGCCTCTTCTGGCGCCTCATGGTTAAAATCTAGACAATCTAGCTATGAAGTGGCCCCTCGCCGACGCCAAAAACAAGCTCTCCGAACTCATCGACCTCGCCTCCTCCCACGGCCCACAGTTCATCTCCCGCCGCGGCACCGACGTCGCCGTCCTCCTCTCCATCCCCCACTACGAACAGCTCTCCCAACGGCGCCAGCCTTTTTCCGACTTCCTCCTCTCCGCCCCTGCCGCCCAAAAACCCCTCGATCTCACCGAAAAAGCCCGCCGCATTCCCGGCCTCATCTTATGAATTACCTCCTCCACGCCGATACCCTCCACGCCCTCGCCAACGGCACACTTTCCCCCACCGTCCGCACTCTCATCCAGCAAACCCCGCCCACCCAACTCCACATCCCGGTACTCGTCTACGCCGAAGTCCTCGCCGCCATCGAACTCCGCAAACCGCCCGCCCCCGCCCTCGCCGCCTGGCTCCGCCGCATCCCCGCCGAATACCCCGACCGCCTCATCCCCCTCATCCCCGAAATCGCCGCCGCCTGGCCCAACCTCGCCGCCCTCGCCCAGGAAAAAGGACACACCCTCTCCCTCACCGACGGCCTCGCCGCCGCCACCGCCCTCCACTACGACATGATTCTGATCGCCCAACCCAACCCCGCCCTCACCGCCACTGGCGTCCGCCTTCAGGCCAGTCCGTAGGTCCAGGTCTTGTTCATTGGAGCGCTATCCTTTTCGGCAAAATCGAGTCACTCCATTTCGGAGTATGGACATTTTGATTGGCGAATAGATTCTGGACTGCTCTTGTTTATCCCACACCTGGCCACGTCCAATTCCAATGCCTGGCCAACAAATGTCGTTCCTTCCTTGAAAACGCGGGTTGTGAACTCGATCTCCATCGAAGAAATTCCGAATCCTCTCGCACCAGGGAGTTTACTATCCCGCTACCTTGAATCGGGGTACCATCTCCAGTATGGACGGCCTCTTTCTCGCCGATGACAACAAGCCTCGCTGCTGGTGGTGCCAGGCCACTCCCCTTTACCGCCTCTATCACGACACCGAATGGGGCTTCCCCGTCCACGACGATCGCCGCCTCTTCGAAAAGCTCTGCCTCGAAGGCTTTCAATCCGGCCTCAGTTGGCTCACCATCCTCAACAAGCGCGAAAATTTCCGCCGCGCCTTTTGCCAGTTCGATTACGCCAAAATCGCCCGCTTCACCGCCAAGGACGTAACCCGCCTCCTCAACGACGCCTCCATCGTCCGCCACCGCGGCAAGATCGAAGCCGTCATCCACAACGCCCAGCGCGCCTCCGATCTCGCCTCCGAATGCGGCTCCCTTGCCAACTACATCTGGCGCTACCAACCCGCCAACCGCCCATCCACCATCACCCGGGAGTGGCTCCTGAAACAATCCACCTCCGAAGAATCGAAAGCTCTTTCGAAAGACCTCAAAAAGCGCGGCTGGCGCTTCGTCGGACCCACCACCGTCTACGCCTTCATGCAAGCCATGGGCCTTGTCAACGATCACCTCGAAGGCTGCCACGTCCGCCACCTATCTCCATCTCAATGATCCCCATCCGATTCCCATCCCCTGAAATCTTCACCCGCGTCCGCGAAGCTTTCCGCGCCATCGGCTACACCAGCGAATCCGTCGATGAGCAAATGCATCGTGAACCGCGGCTCATGTCCGCCTACGTCCACGGACGCCTCGTCACCGGTTTCGACGCCGCCCAGACCCTCACCCGACTTTTCTTCGGAGGCTCCGTCCATACCGAAGAACTCCGCACCCTCCTTGGCCCGCAAACCCTCGAAGACCTCCACTCGCTCGGCCTCCTCGAACCCGCCGCGGACAACACGCTCCGCCCCACCGTCCGCCTCCGCCCCATGCTCGGCCTCTACGTCATCGCCGATCTCCACCAGCGTTACGAAGAGCGCAACGCCGATTTCGTCTATCCCCCCGACGGCCCCAACACCCACGAATACATCACCTATCTCCCCACCCGTTACGAAGGCCATTTCCTCGAAGCCTGCGGCGGCACCGGCGTCGCCGCTCTCATCGCCGCCTCCCGTGGAGCCACCCACGCCTCATCCTTCGATATCTCCCCCCGCTGCTCGCAATTTGCCGCCTTCAGCGCCCGGCTCAGCGGCCTCGGCAATTTCACCGCCGCCACTGGCGACGCCTTTGCCCCCGCCGCCGGCCGAACCTACGACACCATCGCCATGCATCCGCCCTACGTCCCCGTCCTCGGCGATCGATTCGTCTTCTCCGACGGCGGCCAGGACGGCGAAGCCATCACCCGCAAGCACATCGAAGCCATCCCCGATCACCTCAATCCCGGCGGCCGCCTCTACTGCCGCTGCATGGCCACGGACCGCCGCGGCGAGCCCTTCGAAGCTCGTCTCCGCAACTGGCTCGGCCCCCGCCACACCGAGTTCGACATCGTACTCCACACCACCCGCCACATCGACCCCATCGGCTACCTCCGCGAGCACCGCGCCACCGGGCAAACCCGCCAGTCCATCGCTGCCTGGATCGACATGGTCCAATCTCTCGCCATCGAGCAATACGTCCTCTGCGCCTTCATCCTCCAGCGCCACACCGTCCCTCGCGAACCCTTCACCCTCCGCCGCCGCTCAGGCGATCGCACCCGCCCTTATCACCTCGCCTGGCTCATGAACTGGCAAACCCTCTGCGCCACCGGCGAAGCCGCCAACATCATCCTCAACTCCCCACTCCACCCTACGGCTTCCAGCCTCACCACCAGCCACAAGCCCGAAGAAGGCGAATGGATACGGCACGTCCAATCCGTCACCGTCGAAGCCCCCTACCCCATCACCCGCGAAGTCGACGACCTCGCCGCCTACCTTATCCCCAAACTGGACGGCCGCACCGGCCTCCAACTCCTCCACGACCTCCAGATCGACGCCAATCCCACCGCCTTCGCCGCCTATCTCGCCGAACTCGCCGCCCTCGGTTTCCTTCGTGTGTCATGATGCGTGACACCTTATGCGTTACCGGACGTGTTACTTGTGCCGCCAAACCGATAAAATAAAGCCAATCCCCATGCGCCATTTCATCCTCACCCTCTGCCTGCTCCCATCCCTCTACCCCCAATCCCCCGTCGATTTCCAGCGCGACATCCGCCCCATCCTCAACAAGAAATGCATTGCCTGCCACGGCCCTGACGACAAGCACCGCATGGCCAACCTCCGCCTCGACACCCACGACGGCGCCACCGGCCGATCCGGCGGCTACAAAGGTATCGTCCCCCACAACAGCGCCCAATCCCGCGTCGTCGCCCGCATCACTGACGACAAGCGTCCCATGCCTCCCACCGGCCCCCGCCTCACTCCCACCGAAATCAGCCTCATTCGCCGCTGGATCGATGCCGGGGCTCCATACACCAACCACTGGGCCTTCGAAAAACCCCGCATCCACACGCCGCCCCAAGGCAACCCCATCGACTTTTACGTCAAAGCCAAGCTCGACAAAGCCGGCCTCGTCTTCTCCCCCGAAGCCGACCGCCACACCCTCGCCCGCCGCGCCGCTCTCGACCTCACCGGACTCCCGCCCTCCCGGGAAACCCTCGCCGCCTTCCTTGCTGACTCATCCCCCCGCGCCTACGAAGCCTACATCGACAAGCTCCTCAGTCTCCCCCAATACGGCGAGCGCTGGGCCAAAGTCTGGCTCGATCTTGCCCGGTACGCCGACACCCAGGGCTACGAAAAGGACAACAACCGCACCATCTGGCCTTACCGCGATTGGGTCATCCAGGCCTTCAACAGCAACATGCCCTTCGATCGGTTCACCATCGAACAAATCGCCGGAGACCTCCTCCCAAACCCCACCGAAAGCCAGTTGATCGCCACCGGCTTCCACCGCAACACCATGACCAACACCGAAGGCGGCACCGACGACGAAGAGTTCCGCGATACCGCCATCAAAGACCGTGTCGCCGTCTCCGGCCAGGTTTGGATGGGCCTCACCGCCGGCTGCGCCCAATGCCACACCCACAAATACGATCCCATCTCTCACAAGGAGTTCTACCAACTCTACGCCTTCCTCAATCAGACCGAGGACAATGACCTCCCCAGCGACGCCCCCGTTCTCAAACTTGCCAACGCCTCCACGCTCATCATGCGCGAACTCCCCCCCGGCAAGCGCCGCACCACGCGCATCCATGATCGCGGCAACTTCCTCAGCCCCACGGACGAAGTCCAGCCCGACGTTCCCGCCGCCTTCCACCCGCTGCCCGCCGGAGCTCCCCGCAACCGCCTCGGCTTCGCCCAGTGGCTCGTATCCAAAGACAACCCCCTCACCGCCCGCGTCACCGTAAATCGTTTCTGGGCCAGAATGTTCGGGCGCGGCATTGTCGAAACCGAAGAGGATTTCGGCACCCAGGGTGCAACGCCCTCCCACCCCGAACTCCTCGATTGGCTCGCCGTCGAGTTCATGCGCACCAACTGGGACGTGAAGAACCTCCTCAAAACCATCGCTCTCTCTCAGACCTACCGCCAATCCTCCAACGTCACCCCGGCGCTGCTCGAAAAAGATCCCGACAATCGACTCCTCGCCCGCGGCGCGCGCTTCCGCCTCGATGCCGAAGTCGTCCGCGATCAGGCCCTCGCCTCCGCCGGCGTCCTCAGCTCCAAAATGTACGGCAAGCCCGTCATGCCCTGGCAGCCCGACGGCATCTGGCTCGTCGTCTACAATGGCGACCGCTGGATCACCAGCCCCGGCGAAGATCGCTACCGCCGCAGCCTCTACACCTACATGCGCCGCACGTCGCCCTATCCCTCCATGTCCAACTACGATGCCCCCACCGGCGAAACGTGCACCGTGCGCCGCATCCGCACCAATACCCCGCTTCAGGCGCTCACCGCCCTCAACGATCCCGTCTTCTTCGAAGCCGCGCAAAAGCTCGCGCTCCGCACCCTCGCCGAAGCCGGCAAGAACGATCGCGAACGCGCCAACCGCCTCTTCCAAAGCGTCCTCATCCGTCCGCCGTCCAAAGATGAACTCCAGCGCATCGTCAAACTCCACCGTGCCGTCCGCGAAGAGCTCAAGCGCGACGCCGCTGCCTCTCAACGCCTGCTCCACTACGACCAGACCCTCTACGTCGAGGATCGCGAAATCGCCCTCGTCGGCGACTCCCGTAAGAATCCCGCCGATTGGCGCTACACCACCGAAGATCCCGGCCCCAATTGGCTCTCCGCCTCCTTTGACACCGCAGCCTGGAAATCCGGCAAGGGCATGTTCGGTTTCCTCACCGCCAAGGATCAGCAGAAGGACATCGCCACTCCCTGGGAAACCGACCATCTCTGGATGCGCTATGACTTCGACATGCCTGCCCAACCGCTCGAAAACTTCCGCATGTACGTGAAGAACACCTCTTCGTTTGAGATCTTCCTCAACGGTGTCCCGGCGGTCAGCGCCATCCAGGACCGCGGCAGCCACTACGAATACCGTGTCGCTCCGCAAGCCATTGCGTCCCTCAAACCCGGCCGCAACACCATCGCCGTCAAAGTCACCCGCAACTACGGTATGGGCAAGAATCAGTCCATCGACGTGGGCTTCGCCGCTGCCCGCCCGCCCGACTACGCGCCCCCAACCAAGGACCTCGCCGCCCGCGCCGCTTGGGTCGCCGTCGCCAACGCCATCCTCAACCTCGACGAAACCGTCACCCGGAGATAACCATGCCTCTCGATTTCACCGCCACCCGCCGCCACTTCCTCAGCCGCTGCTCGCTCGGCCTCGCCGGCATGTATCTTCGCTCGCTCCAGGCCCAGGAAAACCCGCTCGCCGCAAAGCAGCCCCCGCTTCCCGCCAAGGCGAAATCGGTCATCTATCTCCACATGGCCGGCTCGCCCTCGCAACTCGAGTTGTTCGACTACAAGCCCGAACTCCAAAAATACGACGGCAAGGATTGTCCTCAGCATCTGCTCGAAGGCAAGCGCTTCGCCTTCATCAAGGGTGTCCCGCGCATGATGGGCACGCCCTACAAATTCGCCAGGCACGGCGGCAGCGGAGCCTACGTGAGCGAACTCCTCCCCAAGTTCAGCAAGATCGTCGACGATGTCACCATCATCCGCTCGATGACCACCGATCAGTTCAATCACGCCCCCGCGCAGTTGCTGCTGCATACCGGCAACCCGCGCTTCGGCTATGCATCCATGGGCGCATGGGCCACCTACGGACTCGGCACGGAGAATCAGGATCTCCCCGGCTTCGTCGTCCTCGTCTCCGGCGGCAACAACCCCGATGGCGGCAAGAGCCTCTGGGGCAGCGGCTTCCTCCCCTCCGTCTATCAGGGAGTCCAATGCCGCACCCAGGGCGATCCCGTCCTCTTCCTCAGTGACCCCGAGGGCATGACCCGCAACATGCGCCGCAAAACCCTCGATGCCATCAAAGACCTCAACGAACTCCAGCAACAGCAATACGGCGACCCCGAAACCCAGGCCCGCATCGCCCAATACGAGCTCGCCTACCGCATGCAGATCTCCGTGCCCAAGGTCATGGATATCTCCAAGGAATCCGACGCCATCCATACCTTGTACGGCACCGAGCCCGGCAAAGTCTCCTTCGCCAATAACTGCCTCCTCGCCCGCCGCCTCGTCGAAAACGGCGTGCGCTTCGTCCAACTCTTCCACTGGGGGTGGGATCACCACGGCTCCTCGCGCCGCGAAGACATCCGCTACGCCCTGCCCCCGCAAGCCAAAGTCACCGATCAGGCCATCGCCGCCCTTGTCACCGATCTCAAACAGCGCGGCCTACTCGACCAAACCTTGATCGTTTGGGGCGGCGAGTTCGGCCGGACCCCCATGCGCGAAAACCGCGGCGGATCCTACGGCGAATTCATCGGCCGCGATCACCACCCCTACGCCTTCACCATGTGGCTTGCCGGAGGTGGCATCAAAGCCGGACTCAACTACGGCGAGACCGACGAGATCGGCTACTACGCCGTGGTCAACAAGGTCGGTGTGCGCGACCTGCAAGCCACCATCCTCAACCAAATCGGCCTCGACCCTTACACCCTCAGCTACCCCTTCAACGGACTCAACGCCCGCCTCATCGGACCCACCGGCGAAGGCAAAGTCATCCAGGACATTCTCGTCTAAAACCATGCTCACTGCCGAAGGATCGAAAGCGCGCCAGGCCCGCCTCAGCGAAGCCATCGAACAAAACGGCTGGGATTTGTTTCTTACCACCGATCCCCGCACGGTCTATTACTTCACCGCCGAGTTCCACTCCCCCGACACGCCGGTGGCCTATATCCAGCACTCCAGCGGCCGCACCGAACTCCTCAAGCCCGAAACCTACTCCATCCAACGCGTCATCGATTACCCCGAAGACGAACTCCGCGCCCAAATCCGCAAGAGCGTCGGCCACAAGCGCGCCGGCGTCGAAATGCGCTCATGCCCCGTGCACATCGAAGATGCGGAAGACGCCACCCGCGTCATCCTCCGCCTGCGCAAGAAAAAAGAACCCGACGAGATCGAAGAAATCCGCCGCGCCCTCGAACTCAACGCCGCTGCCTACGACGCCGCCAAGGCCACCATCGCCCCCGGCCTCCGCGAGATCGACGTCTACACCGCCATGTACGGCGCCATCGTCAAGAAGGCCGGAACCGCCGTCGAGTTCAAAGGTGACTTCGCCTGCGGCGAGCGTTGCATCAAAGGCGGCGGCCCGCCCACCGGTCGCCTCATCCAGCCCGGCGACCTCTACATTCTCGATCTCTTCCCCGCACCGGCCTATTATTTCTCCGACACCTGCCGTACCTTCTCCGTCGGCTCACCCACCGAAACCCAGCACCGCGCCTGGGCGCTCGTCATGCAGGCGATGCAGGCTGCCGAAGCGCTCATCCGTCCCGGCGTCAAAGCACGCGACGTCTACCACGCCGCCAAGCAAATCCTCGACAGCGACCCGCAATTCGCCAACACCTTCTGGCACCACCTCGGCCACGGCATCGGCCACCGCGGCCACGAAGCCCCGCGCCTCATCCCCGGCACGGACGACATCTTCGAAGAAGGCGATGTCATTACTCTCGAACCCGGCGTCTACTCACATGCCTTGCAAGGTGGTATCCGCATCGAAGACAATTACGTCGTCCGCTCACACGGTCTCGAAAACCTCTTCCACTACCCCCACGGACTTTGACTCTTCTACTTCCGCTCCGGATACCCCCAAGGCAGCGGACCCTTGCGTGGCGGTGCGGAGAACCTCCGCCGGATGGCGTTGAGCGCCTCCGCCTGGAATCGCTCGCCGTATTCGAACACGGCCCCTTCGCTCTTCAGCCGCCGCTGCAACTCCGCGATATCGATATCCTGCACCGCACTCCGTGAAGCGATGGCCAAGGCCGCCGCGATACCCGCCGCATGGCCCATGATCATGTACTGCGGCTCCATGCGCATCGAAGAGTAGGCCACGTGGCTGGCGGAAAAGCACACCGGCACCAGCAGATTCGTGGCCTCGGCGCGGTTCGGCGTCAGCACACGGTAGGCGATCTGGTACGGTTTCACCGGCACCTGCACGTCCCCTTCGTTCTCTACAAACCCGCGGCCGTTCACAAAACGCTGCACATTGTGCGAATCCGAGTTGTAGCTGCCCATGCCGATGGCATCGGGTTTGGTGAGGTCCGTCTGCAAATCCCTCTGCGTAGCCACAAACGGGCCCACCATCCGCCGCGCCTCGCGAATGTACAACTGATGCGGCCAGTTCCCCGTGTCCACGAATTCATCCTTTGCCAGACCCCACTCCCGCATCTGGTCTTGCAGACGTTTGGGTACGCGCGGATCGTTGGCCAGGAAATAATAGAAACCCTTCTGGTAATCCTCGTGCTCCTTCCAAAGCCGCTCGCGCGTGGCATAATCGCCTTCCGGATACGCGTAGTTCTTGCCGATATAATCCGTCGAAAAACCGCCGCGATTGTTGAAATCCGCCTTGCCGTTGGGGATGATGCGCAGCAGGTTGATCTCGTTGATATCGAGCGGCCGCCCGAGATACGGCGTCATCGCGGCCACATACCGTGCCAGCAGCTCATAGCGCTTCACGTCGTAATTGTCGGGCTTCGGCCAAGGGATCCGGTTTGCCGCCACATTCGTGGCGATCACCCGGAAATTGTAGGCCTGGATTCGCTGGTCCGCCGAGCCGGGCTCGCCCCGCGGTTCGGCGGAAACCTCCGGCAGTAGCTTGCCGTTTTCGTCCCGCGCCGGAATCTCCACCGCGAACTGATGACTCGGCGTGCGTGCCCGCACCCCGGCGAGATCTTCTCCATACTGCTGCGTGCTCTCGCGGCCGAAGGTGTAGCGGACCTTCGCCTGTGCCATCAAGTCGCCTTCATACGATGTGTCCGCGAATACCTTGCCTTGAAACCGTTCGCCGTTTTCCATCGCGATCTCGGCGATGCGTGTCCCGTCCATGCGCACACCCGTCTTCTCGCGCAGACGGTGGCGCTCCAGCAGCGTCACACCCGCTTCCCGCAACATCTCGCGGAAGATCGCTTCGGCCACTTTGGGCTCCGGCATCCAGGCGAGTTCTTGGAGATGCCGGGCCAGATCGTAATGGCGTCCCGCGCGGTAGTAAAACTCCAGCGCGAGTCCCCCGATTACCTCCCGGCGTCCGACGTCGGTGCCCGAAAGTCCGCCGCTTACCATGCCCCCAATATGATTGCGGGGTTCCAGCAGGACAGTCTTCAAACCCTGGCGCGCGCCCGATACCGCCGTCATCGCGCCGGCCGCGGTGCCACCATAAACAACCAGATCGTACTGCTGCTGGCCGAAGCCGGCAGCGGCTGTAAGCAAGAAAAGGAGAATAGCTTTCATAGATGCAGTCCAAGCGAGCCTGAGTCCAGGTCACACACGGGCAACCTGTCCCTTCATCTCATTCAACAACTGGAGCGCCTTGAACGACAACATATCCCCGCCCGGCTTCGCATATGGCTGCCGCAACGCCTCCAGATAATACGCCGACAGCCAGTCAATATCCCCCAAATCCTTCGCTTGCCCGATAAACCGCGGCTGCATCGTATTCGTGCACGACACCGGAATCGTCAGCGCAAACGGACTCCGCTCGCGAATCGTCAGCCCGATCCCCACGAACGGCTCGCCCGGCAGAAACACAAAGGCGATCTCCTGGCCGATCGTCAGCGCTTGCACCTCCAGCCTGCACTCCGTTTCCGGCATCGTCACCCCGTTGCGCACCTGCCCGATTGCCCACTCCGTCCATCGCCCTCGACTGCCGTTGGTCTCCAACTCCTCGAGCGAAGGCAAAGGCTCGTAGCGCAGCGTGGCCACCGTCGAACCGAATCCCAACGCCGCATTGTCTATGGCGTGTTCGCCCAGCGCCGCTTCCACGAAACACTTCCCTAACTTCCGCCCCATCTCCCGCGCCTTGCGCACTCCACTGCCCAGAAACTTCGCGCTCACATCGCCCGCACAGCCCTGGAGAAACGCCGCCACCGGCGTCATCGGATGAAACGACTTCGCCAACTCCAGCAGCGCATAGCCGCAGTAATCCCCGTCCACCACCGGAGCCTCGCGATTATAAGAAACCACCGGGCGTCCCGTGAAATGCGTCAGTAACAACCGCGGCGCTCCCGTATCGTCGTCAAACCGCACCACCGAAGCCACCGGATCGATCGGCCCCAGCCTGGCGCGCGCCATCTTCTTGCGGTCTTCCTCGCGCACCACATACGCCGCCCCGTTCTTCCGCCGCGCCTTGCGGTTAAACGTCAACTCGTCCTGTACGCTCGATCCGTAGCTGACCGTCACCGGCCGGAATCGCCCCGCCAGCCGCTCAGCCGCACGCTCCAGTTCGCGCGTCGCCGGTTCCGGCCACCCGCCCGCCCGAGAGATGTTATTGGTGACCGCACACAGGGTTTGCTCCAGCGGAATTCCCAATGCCGCCGCCAGCCGCTGCCGCCCTATGTCGAAAATCTCGTAGTCGGAATTGACCAGCCCGATGCACAGCGGTCCCTGCCGCAGCGCGGCGATGCGCGTTTCGAGCGGCCCCACGAGGAACGCCTCGCAGGCAACCTCAAGCGGTCCGCGTCCGAACTGGATCATGGTCACCCTACTTGTACCACCAAAAACAATCCACCGCAAAGATGTTTTTAAGGCGTCCCTTCCGTTGCGGATATATATAATGGTGTCCGCTGGGTATCCACTGTGCGCCGACTCTATCTCTTCCTTGCCGCCGCTCTGGCTCTCGGCCAGGCCCCCCGCGAGCCTCTGCCCGCCAACCACCCGCCTGCGCCCGATGGCGCGCGCCGCACCCATGCCTCGCGCCTCACCGCCGAGATCGCCGGCCAATCCCCTGCCGCCACCTCCGCGCCCGTCCCCCGCAAGAACTTCATCGACGAATACATCTTCGGCAAAATGGCCAGGGACCGCGTCCCCCATGCCCCGCTTGCCTCCGACGAGGAGTTCTTCCGCCGCATCCACATCGACCTCACCGGACGCATCCCCGGCAACGCCGAACTGCGCGCCTTCCTTGCCTCCAACGATCCAAACAAGCGCGGCAAGCTCATCGATGCCATCGTCGGCTCCAAGGAATGGCGCGCCAAGTGGACCTACTGGTTCGGCGACCTCGCCATGGCCTCCGCCAACCGCATCGGCAACGAAGGCAAGAACGTCTTCTACCGCTGGGTCTACGACAACTTCCAGGTCAATCGCCCCTGGAATGAGTTCGTCACCGACCTGCTCACCTCGAAGGCTGTCAGCAATTGGTATGTCGGCGACTCCGGCTACGTCGCCCGCTGGGTGGTCATCGGCGTCAAGTGCGATGACTACGTCCACGAAGACACCGCCGACGAACTGGCCATCCACGCCGTGCGCGACTTCATGGGCGTCGATCTCAATTGCGTCTCCTGCCACGACGGCGCGCGCCACCTCGAAAAGATCAACCTCTGGCTCAGCCGGCGCAAGCGCGACGAACTGTTCCGCATGGCCGCCTTCTTCGGCAACACACGCGTGCTGCGCCGCGTAGAGGTGGCCACCACGCAGGACGAATACTCCATCGACGACAAGGGCCCCGGCTACGATGCCGGCGCGCGCACCGTTGTCCGCGTCGCACGCCGCGGCAAGGGCATGGTCGACCCGCAATTCCTCTTCACCGGCGCCGGCGCCGACAAGACCCGCCCGCTGCGTCCGCAATTCGCCCGCATGCTCACCGAGCATCCGCAGTTTGCCCGCGCCACCGTCAATCGTTTCTGGGCCGAACTGATGGGCGTCGGCATCGTCGACCCCGTCACTGACTTCGATCTCGCCCGCCAGGATCCGAAGAACCCGCCCCCCGCTCCCTGGACCATCCAGCCTACCCATCCCGAACTGCTCGATGCCCTCGCCGAAGACTTCCGCACGCACGGCTACGATGTGCAGCGCCTCCAGAAGTTGATCGTCCAATCGAGTGCCTACCAGCTTTCCTCCAAATTCCCCGGGGAATGGAAAGAGGCCTACGCCTCCTACTTCGCCCGCAAGTTCGTGCGCCGCCTGACTTCCGAAGAACTCTACGATTCCATCGTCAAAGCCACCAACCTGTTCACCGATGTCCACGTGCGCGGCACCGACTTCCGCGCCCGCTACGCCACCGAAACCCGCTCCCCCGAGGATTGGAAAGCCAACGGCCTCAAGGACATCGTCTTCTTCCTCGAATCCTTCGGCCAGAACAACCGCGAGTTCTCCGAACGCAAGAACGGCGGCACCATCACCCAGGCCGTGCTCATGATGAACAGCCCGTGGGTCATGCGCCAGGCGCAGGCTTCGCCCGGCAGCTATCTTTCCTCGCTGCTCCAAACCGCTCAGCCCGAGGAAGAGAAGATCACCCTGCTGTTTGAACGCTTCCTCAGCCGCAAGCCCAACGCCGAGGAACTCGCCTCGGCCAGGGAACTCATTGCCGCCAACCCGCGCAAGGGCTGGGAAGACTTGCAGTGGCTGCTCATGAACAAACTGGAATTCCTGTTTAACTATTAGAGGCACCCATGCGCAACCTTCTCGATACCGTGCTCACCCGCCGCGACGCCCTCCGCGTGGGCGGAGTCTCGCTTGGCGGCTATTGGTTCCTGCCTCTGCTGGCGCCCCACAACGTGCGCGCCGCCGCCAAGACCAAGCTGCGCGGTACGGCCCGCTTCTGCATCTTCGTCATGCTCGACGGCGGCCAGAGCCATGTCGATGCCTGGGATCTCAAGGAAGGCAAGTGGACTCCGCCCGACTTCGACGTGCGCGAGGCCAAGCCCGGCGTGAAGTGGCCCATGGCCCTCTATCCCAATCTCGCCCGGCAGCTCGATCGAGTGGCCCTCGTGCGCTCCATCGAAGCCTGGGACAGCGTCCATGGGCGCGCCCAATACTACGTGCAGGCCGCGCATGCGCTGAACCCCGCCTTGCAGAAAGAGATCCCGCCCATCGGCACGGTGGTGGCCCTCGAACTCGCCGCCAACCGCAAGTCCTCGGACACGCTGCCCCCGTACGTGGCGATGAACGTCACCCAAAGCCAGGCCGGACTGCTCACCTCGGGCTTCCTTCCCGCGGCCTACTCGCCCTTCCACATCGATACCGCGGTGAATCTCTCTTCCTACAAGATCGAGGAGCACACCAAACAGGATTTCGCCCGCCGCTTCGAACTGCTCAAGCGCTTCGACGCCCGCCTGCGCAACGACACATCGTTGCAGGCCAAGGCCTACCGCGACTACAACGACCACTACGAAGGCGCCTTTCGCATGATGATGGACCCGCGCACGGCGAAGCTCTTCGAACTCGACCCCGAGGAGCGCAAGCGCTACGGCGGCACCATCACCGGCGACGCGGCCATCATCGCCCGCAACATGGTCGAGGCCGACGCCGGCACGCGCTTCATCTTCCTCCAGCAGAACGGCTGGGACCACCACAAAGACATCTACAACCGGGCCAATCACTACAAGCATTCCTGGGAACTCGACGCCGCGCTCGCCAATCTGATCGAAGACCTCGCCACGCGCCAGCGCGCCGATGGGCGCACGCTGCTCGATGAGACGATGGTCATCTGCATGGGCGAGTTCGGCCGCACGCCCGGCGACATCACCTACCTCAACGGCCGCGATCACTACCAGTACGCCTTCACGGCGCTGATGGCGGGCGGCGGCATTCAGGGCGGACGGGTCATCGGCAAGACCGACGAGACCGGCGCCAAGGTCATCGACAGCGGCTGGGGCGCGAAGCGCTCCATCTTCATGGAAGACATCGCCACCACGATCTATTCAGCGATGGGCATCGACTATTCCAAAACTATCCAGGGCACGCCATCGGGCCGCCAGTTCTACTACATCGAGCCCTTCGCCACACAGCAAATCATCGCCAACCGCGAAATCTCCGTTCTGTTCACATGACTCTATTTCGATCCTGTATCCTCCCTCTCGCTCTGCCGGCGCTCCTGCTGGCGCAAACCGAGCGCTATGTCGCCATTGACAATGTCTGTGCATGGCCGAATCTCACGCTTCTTCCCGGCGGGGCCATCCTCGCCCATATCTTCAATAAGCCGTCGCACGGGTTGCATGAGGGCGATCTCGAAACCTGGGTCAGTGAAGACCAGGGGCGCCTGTGGCGGAGGCAGGGCGTCCCCGCGCCGCATGAGCCGGGCACCACACGCATCCACGTGGCGGCGGGCCTCGCCAACGACGGTTCACTGGTGGCCATCACCACCGGATGGGGCGGCGAGAAACTGCGCGGCCACGTCATCGAGCCGTGGATCAGCCGATCCAGCGACGGCGGCAAGACATGGGACCGCGGCGGCAAGCTCACCGCGCCATCCGATGTCAAACACCTCATCGCCTTCGGCAACGTCGTGGCCATGGGCGGAGGCAAGCTCGCCGCGCCGCTCTATGCCGGCCGCCGCAGCCCGGAAGAGATTCGCACCGGCAAGCCGAAGATCTATCCGGCGCTCAACGATTCCTGGCTCTTTTTCAGCAACGACGATGGCCGCACCTGGGGCGACCCTGTGCTCATCGGCGGTGAGAAGTACAACGAGACAGCCGTGATTCGCCTGCGCGCCAACCGCTGGCTGGCCGCGGCACGGGCCATCGGAGGATGGATGGACCTGTTCGTCTCCGAGGACGAAGGCCGCCATTGGAAGTTCGCCGGGCCGCTCACTCCCCCGAGCCACCATCCCGGGCACCTGCTCAAGCTCGCCGACGGGCGCATCCTGCTCACCTACGGCATCCGCGAGAAACGCAAGGTGTCGGCCACGGAAACGGTTCCCGACTACGCCATCGGTGTGCGCTTCAGCAATGACGAAGGAAAGACGTGGAGCGCGCCAAGCCGCATCGTGAACCTCCCCGCGTCCACGGACGGGGGATATCCCGCCACGGTGGAACTGGCCGATGGCACGTTGCTTACGGCGTACTACAGCAACGGCATCCCCGAGCATAAGCGTTATCACATGGGGGTAGTGCGCTGGCGGTCGCCAAAGTAAAACAACAGTTCGCTCCCATCTTGCCGATAAGGCATCGGTAGCCGGAGTTTCGTTTGTGCGGTTCGCCACCCGGCGGCGATTGAGCCTATACTCGGGATAGTCCGGCAGAGCATTATGCCCGTTGGGATACGCTTTGCAGTCCTTGCCATCGTGTTGGCGGCGCCACTGAACGGACAGCGGTTCCGCTTTCGCTTCTATGGCGCAAGCGAAGGGCTTCGCAATCTCGCCGTACAGGTCCTGTTGCAGGATCAAACGGGATTCATTTGGGCAGGCACGCAGAACGGCCTCTTCCAGTACGACGGCGCCGGCTTCCGCGAGTTCGGATTCCGCCAGGGGCTTCCTTCGAATTACATCGACTCGCTGCACCAGACCGCCGATGGGACGCTGTGGGTGGGCTCGCAATCGGGACTGTACCGGCGGGTGGGATCGCGGTTTGAGCCGGCGCCGGTGCTCGATGCCATGCGTGTAGTGGGTGCGATGGGGTTGGCTTCGGACCAGCAGGGCAATCTGTACGTCTCCACCGACCGCGGACTCGCCGCCGGTACAAGGAACGGGGACACCTGGCAGTTTCGATGGGTGGCGCAGGGAGCCACATCCGGGGTCTACGTCGACACGGCGAATGAGGTTTGGTACGGCCAGGGATCGTCGGTCTGCACGCTGCGCGGCGTCGTATCCGATTGCATCCAACTGCCGGGCGCAGCGCCTTGGGCGGGCTTTCTCAAGGACCGGCAGGGCCATCTTTGGGTACTCAGCAGCAACCGGCTGATGCGCCGCAAGGCGGGTGCAACGGTGTTCGAGGACATGAGCGCGGGGCTGCCTCTCGGCAACTCCGGTCCGCCGCGCATTGTCTCGGATTCGCAAGGGCGCGTCCTGGTTTCGACAGCGCACGGGCTGGCGATTCGGGAAGGCGAACAATGGCGCCTGGTGGGGGTGCGCGAAGGCCTTTCCGGGCAGGAGGTTTCGGCGATTCTTGAGGACCGCGAGGGTTCGCTCTGGCTGGGCATCTTTGGCGGCGGCATCGCGCGCTGGCTGGGCCGCGACGAGGCGGAGGGCTTCACTCCGCTCGACGGACTGCCGAGCGCGACCATCTGGCAGATGGCTCCGGCCGGCGATGGAGGCATCTGGGCCGGTTCGCATAACGGGTTGCTGCAAGGCAAGCCAATGCGGGGCCGATGGAAGTGGACTGTGCGGCCGGAGGCGGGACGGCAGCCCATTCGCACCGTGCGCAGGGATCGCGACGGATGGCTATGGCTGTCGCAATCGCCGGCGGGGCTGATGCGTCTGCACCCCGCCACGGGCCGCGTGGAAGCCATACGCTCGCCGCCGGAGATCACGCAGGGAAGGCTGAACGGAGTCCACTTCGATCCGGATGGGACCGTGTGGCT
>CAYOBO010000034.1:47171-49968 GCA_964402295.1 uncultured Candidatus Solibacter sp.
GGCAGGCAATGGAGCTTCTTCTCCTCCGCCAACGGATTGATCTGGGACGACTGCGACACCGAGGCGTACTTGGTGGAGCAGGACGCGGTGTGGATCGGAACCAGCGGCGGGCTGGCGCGGCTGCGGCCCGAATCCCGAGTGGCGGCGAAGGCGGACTTCCCCGTGGTCATTTCGTCCTTGCGGATTCAGGGCCAGGCTTACCCGATCGATGGCGAGATCGAGGTGCCGGCCACACGCAACCACGTGGATGTGCGGTTCGCCGCGCTGACGTTCCGCGACGAGAGTGCATTGCGCTTCCGCTACCGTTTCCGGGGGGATGCAAATGAGTGGATGCCGGCCCAGCAGCGCGAGTTGAGCTTTCCCAATCTCTCTCCAGGGCAATACGATCTGGAGGTGGCGGCGGGCGACGGTGAGCGGTGGAGCCAGATGCCGGCCCGTGTGCGCTTCACGATCCGTGCGCCTTGGTATGCCACCTGGCATTTCCGGACAGCCGTGACGCTGTCCGCCGTGGCGCTGGCGGCATGGATCTGGACCGCGCGGATGCGGCGCCATCTGGCGATTCGGGATGAGCTGCGGCGTGCGGTGGAGGAGCGGACCCGCGAGTTGGAAGCGGCCCGTGTGCAGGCCGAGCAGGCCAACCAACTGAAGAGCGAGTTTCTGGCCAATATGAGCCACGAGATCCGCACGCCGATGAACGGGATTATCGGCATGGCGCACCTGGCGCTGGCCGCGTCGCCGCAGGGGCCGGAGCGGGAGGCGCTGGAGACCATTCGCGATTCGGCCGAGTCGTTGCTGGTGGTATTGAACGACGTGCTCGACTTCTCGAAGATCGAGGCCGGCCGGCTGGATGTGGAGGAGGCGCCGGTGCGCATCCGGGGGATTCTCGATTCGGCGTACCGGATCCTGCAACCGCGGTTTATCGAGAAGGGCATCCAGTTTACGAGGCAGGTAGAGGACGCAGTTCCGGAATGGATTCTGGGCGACCCGGTGCGCCTGCGTCAGGTGCTGTTGAACCTGTTGAGCAATGCCCTGAAGTTCACCGACCGCGGCGGGGTAGTGGTGAAGATCGCCAAGCCTTCTCCCGAGGAGTTGCGGATTGCGGTGGAAGATACGGGTGTCGGCATCTCGGCCGAGAAGCTGGGCGTTGTGTTCGATCCGTTCCGGCAGGCGGATGGGTCCATTGCCAGGCGCTACGGCGGCACGGGGTTGGGGCTGGCCATTTCTTCGCGGCTGGTGCAACTGATGGGCGGGCACATCGGCGTGGCGAGCGAACCCGGCAAGGGCAGCACGTTCACGATCCACCTGCCATGCCGGGTGGCGGCGGATCCCGGCCAGTCCGAGGGGGCCGGCAAGCGGCATGCCTGTTCCGGTTACCGCGTGCTGCTGGTGGAAGACAACGTCATCAACCAGCGGGTAGCGATGCGCGTGCTCGAGCGGGCGGGCTACCGTGTGGAATGCGCCGGCAACGGCCGCGAAGGGGTCGAGAAGTGGCAGGCGGACTCGTTCGACGTCGTGCTGATGGACGTGCAGATGCCGGAGATGGACGGCTTTGAAGCGGTGCGGCTGCTGCGGCGGCTGGAGCAGGATACAGGCAGGCACACCCCGGTAATCGCGATGACGGCGCACGCCATGGTGGGCGACCGGGAAGCCTGTCTGAGGGCGGGCATGGATGACTACATCCAGAAACCCTTCGATCCGCCGGAGTTGGTGGAGAAGATCGAGACTACGGTAGCGCGGATGCGGCCCGCGGCGGTGCCGTAGAGGATCAGCGCCGGTTGCGCATGAGGCCGGCCTTGGCTTCGGCTTCCTGGGTGCGCTTGCGGTCGGCGTCGCGTTTGTCGTGCATCTTCTTGCCCACGGCCAAGGCGAGTTCGCACTTGACGCGGCCGTTCTTGAGATAGAGCTTGGTGGCGATGAGGGTGAGGCCTTTGTTCTGGGTCTTGCCGAGCAGCTTGTCGATCTCGCGGCGGTGCAGGAGGAGCTTGCGCTTGCGGACGGGGTTGTGATTGAAGAGGTTGCCGTGGCTGTACTCGCTGATATGGGCGTTGCACAACCAGGCCTCGTTGTTGTGGATTTCGCCGTAGGAGTCGCGGAGCTGGATCTTGCCCGCCCGTGCCGCCTTGACCTCGGTGCCGGTGAGGACGAGTCCGGCCTCGAAGCGGTCTTGCAGGAAGTAGTTGTGATGCGCCTGCCGGTTGTCGCTGAGGATCTTGATGCCGGATTGTTCCTTGGTGGCCATCCGAACACCATGATAGCAACCCTTCCCGAAAATTCCTTTCCACGCTGTTAAACCTTCGTGCGTCAATCCGTTATGAGGGAAGAAGCGCCCCGAGGGGTGGAGGCTTCCCGGAAACGAAACGGTTTCGAGCTGAAGAATCAATAAGATGGACGGAATTTTGCGCACCTGGACAAGTCTCGCCCTGATCCTGCTGCTGGTGGCGCCCGACGCCGGCGCGTGGGGCCGCAAGGGCGACAAGCTCTACAAAGACGCCCGGCTGGCGGAAAACAAGAAAGAATGGGAGAAGGCGCTCGATTTGTATGAGCAGGCGATTCTGGACGATCCGTTCCATATCGCCTATCAGATGGCGGCGCGGCGGGTACGCTTCCAGGCATCGCAAGCGCGCGTGAACAAAGGGCAGAAACTGCGGGATGAAGGCAAGCTCGACGAGGCGCTGGCGGAGTTTCAAAAGGCCTACTCGATCGATCCTTCCTCGACCATCGCCGATCAGGAAATCAAGCGCACGCTGGAGATGATCCACCGGGAAAACAAGACTCCGGGGACGGACGAAGACAAGGG
>CAYOBO010000035.1:0-46608 GCA_964402295.1 uncultured Candidatus Solibacter sp.
TGGGGATTACGGGCTTGGGCGCGGGCGTGATGCTGACCTATGCGCGGCCGGGGGACTATTACCGGATTTATGAGATCAATCCGCTCGTGGTGGAGATCGCAAAGAAGGAATTTACCTTTATCAAAGACTGTCCGGCGAAGCTGGATATCGTGATGGGGGACGCACGGCTTTCCTTGGAACGGGAGCCGCCGCAGGGGTATGACGTGCTGCATATGGATGCATTTTCGTCGGACTCGGTGCCGGTGCATTTGCTGACGAAAGAAGCGTTCCAGTTGTACTTCAAGCATCTCAAGCCGGATGGGATTCTGGTGATTCACATTTCGAACCGGTATTTGAATTTGCAGCCGGTGATTGCTCGGGCGGCCGAGGCGTTGGGGAAACCGAGCCTGCTGATTGAAGATGGGGGCGATGACGATTTGGGGTACTACGGTACGGACATGGTGCTGGTGGCGAATACGAAAGAGGCGCTGGACAAACCGCGGCTGAAGGGGTTTACGGCTCCCAAGGTGGTGGAAAAGGTGCGGTTGTGGACGGACGATTATAGTAATTTGTTTCGGATTCTGCGGTAGTGGGTGTGGACTTGCGTCCGCGCTTCCGTGGCCCTCCTTCGGCAATGATTGGGGCGCGGCGGAGCGTATGATGGAGCAGCCGAATTGGGAGATCTTCCTCGGTACCTAACCATGATTGGACATGGTTCGGCGTAATCGGGATGGCGCTCGATGCTACGCGCCTTGCTCGCCAAATGCCGAGGGGATACAACCTCAGTGCGCAGATTCTTGCAGTCAGCCGAGGATGCCTTGCAGTCGCACTACGCGCCTCTAAGGCCACGCATGCAGCGGTGGATATTTATCGCTTCCCCTTACAGACTCAATAGACAATCCTCGACTTGTCGGCAGCGAACACATCAACCGAGCCCAGAGCGGCGGCCTGCAAAGGCGGAACCGGAAACCGCCGCGAAAATGCGTCCGGACGAACTTGACTATGATGCGTCAGAGAGCGCCAAAGGCGTGAGATACAATTGTCTCCCTGGCGTTGGGAAGCTCATCCCTTCCGCTCGCAACGAGAGGAGTATTCTGCCGCAGTTTTGGGCTGACGACAATCGTGTCAGCCTTCGGCGGGGGCCATCCAAAGCGGTTCCCAGTGGTGGCCGTCGAGATCGTAGAAGCTCCAACTGTACATGAAGCCGTAGTCCACGGGGTCGAGAACGTGCTTACCACCCGCGGCGACGGCCTGCTGCACCATCTCGTTTACCGCTTCGCGGCTGGGGCAGGAAATGGCGAGCAAGGCTTCGGTGTGAGTCGCGGCGGGGCAGAGTTGCTTCTTCGTGAAGGTCTGGAAGAACGGCTCCACCAGCAGCATGACGTATGAGGCGTCCGCGCTGACGATCATGCAGGCTGCTTTGTCGTTGGTGAATTTGGGGTCGAAAGCGAAGCCGAGCTTGCCGAAGAACTCCATCGAAGCGGGCAGGTCGCGCACGGGCAGGTTGACGAAGATCATACGGGAATCCATTGCCGGCTACTCCTTCGGCAGGGCGCAATGGAACATCCAGTGAACCCCGAAGGCGTCAATGAGCATGCCGAATTTCGCGCCCCAGAAGGCATCGCCGATGGGCATGGTGACGGTGCCTCCGGCGGCCAGTGCATCGAAGGCCTTGGCCATCTCGGCGGAGTCGGCGAAATCGAGAGCGATCGATACGTGGCCGCTGGGTGGGACCGGCTTGTCCGGCATTCCGTCACTGAGCATGAGAGTCCGGTCCCCGACGGCCAACATGCAGTGCATGATGCGGTTGTGATGTTCCGGAGCGATGGTTTCGCAAGGCATTTGTGAGAAGCGCATCAATTCCTGTACTTTCGCTCCCAGGGCGGATTCGTAGAGATGGATGGCCTGCTCGGCGGCGCCGTTGCAGGAGATGTAAGGATTGAGGTTTTTGATCGGCATCGATTCATTAGACTGCTTTGGGGGCAGGAATTCATCGGTGGAAGGACATTTTTCCGGGGAGGATCAGAGCACAGCTACAAGGTCGGTGAGAGAAAAATCGTTGCCTGCATCGGTTCTGCGGTCGATGGTAACGAGCAATCACTTCGGAAGGCCATCCTCTCCAAAGAGCTCGGCATGGCCTTCGGAAGAGATGCCGGCGGGGAGTCTTGCGGCGAATCTCTGCGCGAAAGCGAGAATTTGGTCGGATTTTCGGATAGCGCCGTGCCTTGCCCGTTCGGCCGCCAGGCGGTCCTCAAGCGCGCGAATAACGACGGTTGTTAGCGACTCGCCAGTGAGTTTAGACAGTTCACCGGCCAACTGGCGTGCGCGTGGGTTCTTCAGGTTGAGGCTCACTCCACCATTGTAAGAGGCAGGCCAAATTGTGGAAACAGCGTCTGCGTATCCAGGAACGAATTCCACCCGGCGATGCGCTCGCCTTTCAGTTCCAGCACCACCAGAGCCCACGGCATGTGGCCGCCATCGGGATGGGCGCGGTATTGGCCGAAAGCGGGTGAGCCGCAGGCCGCAGTGGGGATGAGGCGGGAGCCGCGGCAGCCTTTGCCATGGCCGAGCAGCCAGTCGTGTACTGCTTGCGGACCCTGGAGCCACAAAGCATACGGCGGCATGGAGAACGTGGCGTCTTCGTGCAGCAGCGCAACCAGCGCATCGACGTCGTAGGCGTGGAACGCGTCGACGTAGCGTTCGAGGAGTCTTTCCTGGGAAGCGGATAGCTCGGCGGGGACTTCGGTGTGGCGGGCGGCGAGCGTGGCGCGGGCGCGTTGTATCGCGCTGTTGACGGCGGCAGGGGAGATATCGAGGCTCTCAGCGACTTCCGGGGCGCTGAATCCGAGCACATCCATGAGCAGCAGAATGGCCCGCTGCCGCGGTGGCAGGTGCTGGAGGGCGGCAACGAAAGCGAGCCGGATACTCTGCTTGAGGATGGCCCGTTCGGCGGGGTCGGCGTCGGCCGGCAGAGCGCGGGCATCGGGGACGGGTTCGAGCCAATGCGCGTGCGGGAGTCGGATCAACGCCGTATCCACGGTGCCTGCCGGGGAATTGCCCATGGGGCGGAACCGGCGCTGTTTGCTCGAAAGCTGATCGAGGCAGACGTTGGTGGCGATGCGGTAGAGCCAGGTGCGCAGCGCGGCGCGGCCATCGAAGCTGTCCGACGCGCGCCAGGCGCGAAGCATGGTTTCCTGCACGGCATCGTCGGCGTCGGCAATGGAGCCGAGCATGCGATAGCAGTGGCCGGTGAGCGCGGCGCGGTGCTGCTCGAACTGATCCGCGAGGACGGGCATGGTCAGTCCTTGTCGATGCCGAGGGCCTTCATCTTGCGATACAGGTTGCTGCGCTCGAGGCCGAGTAGTTCCGCGGCGCGGGAGACGTTGCCCTTGGTTTCCTCGAGCTTCTTGAGGATATAGTCGCGCTCGGCGGCTTCGCGGACCTCCTGTAGGCTGGCGAATTGATCCACTGGCTTGTCGGCAGCGCCGCGCTTGGCCGGGTTGAGCGGGATGTGGCGGGCATCGATGTGCGCTTGCGGATTCATGATGACGATGCGCTCCATCAGGTTCTTCAATTCGCGGACGTTGCCGGGCCAGTGGTAGTCCTGCAAGGCTGCGTATGCTTCGGCGGTGAGTTCCTTGGGTTTGCGCCCGTAAGCGGTGGTGAAGCCCTTAAGGAAATGAGCGGCGAGGAGGGGGATGTCTTCCATGCGCTCGCGCAGCGGGGGAACGTAGAAGGGAATGACGTTGAGGCGGTAGAAGAGATCTTCGCGGAAGTTGCCGCGCTCGATTTCGAGTTCGAGGTTCTTGTTGGTGGCGGCGATGACCCGCACATCGACTTGCACGAACTCGCCGGCGCCGAGCGGTTCGAAGCGTTGCTCTTCCAGGACGCGGAGCACCTTGGCTTGCGTGCGCAGGCTCATGTCGCCGACTTCGTCGAGGAAGAGCGTGCCGCCGTGGGCCTTTTCGAATTTCCCGGTCTTGTCTTCATGCGCGCGGG
The DNA here is from genome assembly GCA_964402295.1 of uncultured Candidatus Solibacter sp. Taxonomy (GTDB): domain Bacteria; phylum Acidobacteriota; class Terriglobia; order Bryobacterales; family Bryobacteraceae; genus CADEFT01. The sequence continues at coordinate 3,979 of CAYOBO010000035.1, forward strand.
CGATGCTCCCTTTGCGATGGCCGAACAGTTCGCTTTCGATCATCTCCTCAGGGATGGTGGCGCAATTGACTTCGATGAACGGCTCTCCGGAACGGGGACTGAGGGCATGAATGGCGTGCGCCACCAGTTCCTTGCCTGTGCCGCTCTCGCCATAGATGAGCACGCGCCCGTTGGTGCCGGCCATCAACTTCAACTGCTGCCGCAGCGCTTTCATGGGGATGCTGTCGCCGATGATTTCCGGGCCGGGGCCGGACTCTTCGCGCAGGCGGTGCACTTCGAGTTCCAGCTTGCGCTGCTGGATGGCGTTCTTCACGGTAACCGTGATTTTGGGAATGGTGAGCGGCTTTTCGAGGAAATCGAAGGCCCCCAGCTTGGTGGCGCGCACGGCGGTTTCGATGTTGCCGTGGCCGGAGATCATGACCACGGTGGGGCGATCTTCGAGGGGAGTCTCCTGAATGCGGTGGAGGGCTTCGAGGCCATCGATGCCGGGCAGCCAGATGTCCATGAGCACGACGTCGTAAGGATGCCGGGCGATCTCGGCCAGGCAGTCTTCGGCGGACTCCACCGCGTGGACATCGTAGTTTTCGTCTTCGAGGACGCCGATGAGGGACTGGCGAATGCCGGGCTCATCGTCCACCACAAGGACACGGTAACGCTTCATGCCTTGGCCTCGACGGGAGACCAGTCGACGTCGGCAACGGCGGCGGCGGGGATATCGATGAGGAATCGTGTCCCGGCGGGTTGATTATCTTCGACTCGGATCTGGGCATGATGCTCGGCGAGGATGTGGCTGACGATGGCCAGCCCCAATCCGGTGCCGCGGCCCTTGGTGGAAAAGTAGGGCAAGAACAGCTTCTCCTTATCTTCGGGGGAAACTCCGCAGCCGGTATCGGCGACGGTGAGCTCGATGCTTTCGGGAGTGACGGCGCGGGTGGAAACGACGATACGGCGGACGAGGGAATCCTGCATGGCCTCGGCGGCGTTATCGACCAGGTTCACGATGACGCGTTTGAACTGCTCGCGGTCGAGTTTGACGGCAGGCAGGTCACGGGCAAGATCGGCGACGAGTTCGATGGTCGGCATGCGGTCCTGAAATACGGCAAGGGCGTTGAGCACGACTTCATTGAGATCGCCGGGGGCTAGTTGGGCGGCGGGAAAGCGGGCGAACTGGGCGAACTCATCCACCAGTGCCTTGACGGATTCCACTTCGCCGAGGATGGTCTGGCAGCAATCGCGCAGGACGCGGCTCGATTCGGGCGGGATGCCGAGTCGGTCGAGCTGGCGGACGACACGTTCGGCGCAGAGCGCGATGGGCGTCAGTGGGTTCTTAATTTCGTGGGCGATGCGGCGGGCCACCTCGTGCCAGGCGGCGGCTTTCTGGGCACGGAGCAATTCACTGGTGTCTTCGATGACGAGTACGAAGCCGGATGTGGGCTTCTGTTCCAGGGCGGCGACGGTGACGGCGAGGTGGACCATCTGGCGGTCGAGGCGGAAATCGAGCTGGCGCGAAGCTACGCCGGTCCGGCGGGCGCGGTTCATGAGGTAGTGGATCTCAGTGGCTTCGTCGGCGGGCAGGAGCTGGTCGATGGAGGCGTGGCGGTCCGGGCGGAGGGATGGGAAGATGCGCTTGAGCGCCTGATTGTAGCGGAGGATCTTGCCGTCGGGAGACATGGAGATGACGCCGCTGGGGATGCTTTCGAGGATGGCTTCGGTGAAGCGGCGGCGGCGTTCGAGTTCGCGGCTGTTGGCATCGAGATCGTGCGTCATTTGATTGAAGGCGCGGACGAGGACGCCGAGTTCATCGAGCGCGGTCATGTTGATACGGTGTTCGAGATTGCCCTTGCGGACCTCTTCGGCGGCATCGAGGATGGCAAGAATGGGATCGCTGATCTGGCGCGCCATGAACTGCGCGATCCAGGTGGCGACGAAGAGAATGAACAGCGTGATCAGCGCCAGCAGCAGGATGTAAAGATTGCGAAAATCCTTGCGGCGGGTGGCGAGCTCGTCGTAGTCGGCGACCTGCTTGGCGATCTCCTTTTGCTTGTCGGAGAAATCAAGCGGCATGACGATGCGGACGAGAAGTTCCGCCTCCTGGCCGTAGTTGGCATGGCCCTCCACGGTGCGGGTGCTGGCCTGTTTCGGCGGGCCGCAGAGAAAGTACGGCGATCCGGTGGCGGGCTTGACCCAAGCCTGCTCGACATCCTGCTGCTTGCAGATGCGCGCGATGTTGGGGGAGCCGGGGGGCTGATCGGCAAGCATCTGGGCGACAAGATTGGCGCGGCTTTGCGATTCCAGATCCATGGCCACGCCGACCTCGATGAGGTTCCAGCGGATGTTCATGGCGGGGCGCGTAAACCAACGGTCGAGGGTGCGATTGAGGACGGAGACACTGAATAGAACGAGAAACAGGACGGGCATGACGCTGAGCGCCATGGCGCCGAACACGAGGCGCGATTTGATGCGCGAGCCTTCTTTATTGCGCTGACGTTCGACGTAGAGCTTGAGCGCCGTGCGCAGCAGCATGAAGCTGAGCATGACGGTGAGCAGGAAGACGAACGTGGACACCGCCCAGAAGATGTAGGTCTGGGGAGTGCTGGTGGGGGCAAACTCGCCGAAGTCGAAGGAAACCTGCCAGACGATCAGCGTCACCAGAATGGCGAGGAGGACAAGGCCGGTACCGAAAAGAAGGCGTTTCCTCATAGGTGCTGAGGGATGGGTCTGACCCAGACCCATTGCTCGATTATACCGGCTGGCAGTGCGGAAAGCCCGGCTATTGCGGGCTGAGGTTGGCCGTCCGGAATTCGTACTGCTGGATTTCCATGGCGGCTTTGCCTTCTTCGAAGCGGACGATACGGCCGCGGGCGACGAGCCTGAGGGAGCATTTGGCGTTGAGCTGCGCCGGCCAGTTGATGGCCACTTCCAGGCGGCGTCCCGGAATGAGCAGTTTTTCCGTGGTGAACAGCACACCGGTGCTGCTGATGTTCACGGTTTTACCCAGGCCACCCTCGTCTGCGCTCTTTTTGCTGAGTACTTTGTAACGTACTTCACGTTCAATGGGGAATCGGTCGGCGGCTCGCCGTTCGCTCGATGGTTTATTCGCTAGTGTGAGCATGTTTTCCGTTACCTGGACGTTTGTGCATTCCCAGAATGCCTTCGATTACCGGTGTATGCAATGGTTACTTGGATGGATTTGCCGGTAGTACTGGGGTACGCCTTCTTTTGTACCGCTCCGTGGGAAGGGGCGGGACTAGCAGCCCGTCCATGGGGACCATGCAGTATCATTGCCATTATGACTTTGCGAAACTTCTGCATGATTTTGACCTTGGCGGCAGCGCTGTCGCCGGCGGCGCCGGCACAGAAGAAGAAGGTGATTCAAACGCCGAACACGGCGCCGGGCCGGCCGTTCAGCTCCGCGCTAATGGTGGGGAATACGTTGTATGTCTCCGGGATGGTCGGGCGAACGCCGGATGGCAAGATTCCGGAGAGCTTTGAAGCCGAGGTGAAACAGACCCTGGACAACATCCTGGAAGTGGTGAAAGTGGCGGGGATGAGCTTCGCCGATGCGGTGGCGGTGCAGGTGTATCTGACGGATATGACGCTGTTTGACCGCATGAACAAGGTGTACATGGAGGCGTTTCCGGAGCCGCGGCCGACGCGGACGACGGTAGGTGTCTCGAAACTGGTGGGGACGTCGAGGATCGAGATTACCGTGACGCTGGTGAAAGGCGCGGGCGGGAAGTAGCAAGTCTCATGAGCCGATGCGGCGCGAGCGCTGATGCCGGGTTCAGCCTCGCGCACCCGGCGATGGTGTAGGGCGCGCACTCGAGGTTTCGCCAGAGGGCCTGTCAGCTCGTGTGGTCATGCACGATCTTCCAGCCGGCGGGCGTTTTGTGGAGAACGAGGGTAAACCAGCCGGAAGCATTGCCGCCGGCGTCCGGATTGCGGGTGAGATGAAAGCGGCCGGTGACCGTGGCCACCTCGGCAGTGAGGATCCGGACGTCGAGATCCGAGAAGCGGAGAGTACCCATCTGGCTGCGGCTGGCATATTTCTGCCGGTATCGCGCCAGCACCTGCCGGTAGCCCTTGGTGACACCGGACGCCCCGACGTAGGCAGTGTCCGGCGAGTCGGCGTAGGTTTGCATGAAGCCTGGGATATCGCCACGATTCCAGGCATCGGCCTGCTGGGAGAGAAGTTTGCGGATGGTGTCGTGGGGCTCAGAGGCGGCGAGCGTCACACTGAAGAGCAGCAGTCTCCACATGAGCACCAGGGTAACTCGCTACAATCAGTAGATTCCATGCGTTGGTCCAAACTGTTCATTCCCACCCTGCGAGAGGTTCCCGCGGAAGCCGAGGTTGCCAGTCACCGGTTGTTGCTGCGCGCAGGCTATGTTCGCCAGCTTTCGGCGGGCCTATATAACTATCTGTATCTGGCACAGCGTTCGATTCTGAAGATTACAGCCATCGTGCGCGAGGAGATGGACGCCATCGGCGCGCAAGAGATGTATCTGCCGGGGCTGAATCCCGCCGAGGTGTGGCAGGAGTCCGGGCGCTGGGATGTGATGGGCGCGAACATGTTCCGGCTGAAGGACCGCTGGCAGCGCGACTACTGTCTGGGCATGACTCATGAAGAAATCATGACCTTCATCGCGCGCGGAGAGTTGCGGTCATACAAGCAACTGCCGCAGATCTGGTATCAGATTCAGACCAAGTTCCGCGATGAGCCGCGGCCGAAGTCGGGGCTGCTGCGCGTGCGGCAATTCATCATGAAGGACTCCTACACCTTCGATATGGATGCAGCCGGGCTGGACGCCGCCTACGAGAAGCACTACGCCGCCTATTGCCGCATTTTCGACCGCTGCGGGTTGCAGTACACGGCCGTGGAAGCGCATTCGGGCGCGATGGGCGGCAGCCAGTCCCACGAGTTCATGGTGGCTTCGGATGCGGGCGAAGACTTCATTGTCATCGGCGAGCAATCGAAGTATGCAGCGAATCTGGAAAAGGCGGAGTCGCGGCCTGTGCCTCCCGCGGCGGCGGATCCGGAAGGGGATCTGGAGCCCGAGGAGTTTCACACTCCGGGGCAGAAGAGCATCGAGCAGGTATCGGCTTTCGATGGAATGCCCGCCACATCGCACATCAAGAGCCTTGTCCTGGTGGCCGGTGGAAAACCGGTGCTGGCATTGCTGCGCGGCGATCATCAGTTGAGCGAGACAAAGATGGCGGGCGTGCTGGGAGTAAGCGAATACCGGCCGGCGCACCCCGCGGAAATCGAGGATTGGATGGGCGCCGAGGCCGGGTCGCTGGGACCGGTCGGCATCGCCAAGATGCGCATCGTTGCCGACCTGGCGCTACAGGGCCGTAAGAACATGATCGCCGGGGCCAACAAGAACGACTACCACTTGCGCAATGTCACCCCGGGCGAGGACTTCCAGGCCGAATTTCACGATATCCGCCAGGTGGCGCAGGGCGATACACATGTGTCCACGGGTGAGCCGCTACGGATCGTGAAGGCGATGGAAGTGGGCCACATTTTCAAGCTCGGCTACAAGTACTCCGAGTCGATGGGACTGCGCGTCCTCGACGAACACGGCAAGGAAGTGACGCCCATCATGGGGAGCTACGGAATCGGCATCGAGCGGATTTTGTGTTCGGCCATCGAGTTGTATCACGACGACGACGGGATGATCCTACCGCCGTCCATTGCCCCCTTCGATGTGGTGATTACTCCCGTGAACATGAAGGACGCGGCGCTCGGCGCGGCGGCGGAAAAGCTCTATCGGGAGTGCAAGGCGGCGGGCCTCGATCCGCTGCTCGATGACCGCGATGAGCGGCCGGGGGTGAAGTTCAAGGATGCGGATCTGATCGGCATTCCATTCCGCATTACGTGCGGCAAGAAACTGGCCGAGGGAATGGTGGAACTGTACATCCGCAAGACCAAGGAGAAGATGGACGTTCCCGTGGCGGAGGCGGTGGCGAAGGTGAAGGCCCTCGTGGCGCAGTCATGACCGATTGGAAGGCGGTGCGCGAGGAGTTTCCGGCTCTGCGGCATTGGACGTTCCTCAATAGCGCCACGTTCGGGCAGCTTCCGCGGCGGACGACGGAGGCGGTGATGCGGCACTTTGCGCATCGCGATGAGATGGCGTGCGCCGACTTCCTGAGCTGGTTCGACGATGCCGACCGGGTGCGCGCCTCGATTGCGCGGCTGATTCACTGCACGGCGGAGGATATCGCCTTCTTTCCCAATGCGGCTCAGGCGAGTTCGCTGCTGTTGAATGCCATCGACTGGAAGCCGGGAGACCGCATTCTCACGCTGGAGCACGAGTTTCCCAATCAGCTCTACATTGCGCAGTCGTATGCGGGAGTGGAAGCAGACATCGTGCCGTACCGGCGGATGACGGAAGCGCTGACGCCGCGCACGCGCGCTGCCGTGATTTCAACGGTCAATTATACGAATGGGCTGAGGCCTCCCTTGGAAGCCTTCGCGGCGGCCTGCCAAGCGAACGGAACGCTGCTGTACGTCGATGGCACGCAGAGCCTGGGTGCATTGCGGTTCGATGCCGGCGCGCTACAACCGGACGTTTTCGCGGTGGATGGGTACAAGTGGCTGCTGTCGCCGAATGGCGCGGGTTTTGCCTATATTCATCCGCGCGTGCGGGAGTGGATGCGCCCGGCCGTCGTCGGATGGCGCAGCGACAAGCGCTGGCGCGAGGTAAACCATCTGCATCATGGCGCGCCGGAGTTCAAGAGCGCCGCCGAGCGTTACGAGGGCGGATTCCTTTCCATGCCGCTGATCTACGGCATGGGCGCGAGCGTGGACATGTTCCTCGAAATCGGCCCGGAGCAGATCGAGCGCCGTGTGCTGGAGTTGGCCGAGTATGCGCGCGAGCAATTGCGTCGGCTGGGAGCCAAACTGCTCACGGATGAAGACCCCGCCTACGTAAGCCCTATCGTCGCGGCTCGATGGGATGGCTTCGACGCGCCGGCTCTGTCTTCGGCTCTAAAGCAGAAGCGCATCCTGACCGCGGCGCGGCATGGGAATCTGCGGGTTTCCACGCACTTCTATAACACCGAGGAGGACATCGACATTCTGGCTGGAGCGTTGCGGGAGTTGCTGCGATGAACCGAAGCGCGCCGCGGGAGTTGACGGTAAAGGCCATTGGCCTGGGCCTGATTCTCGCCTTCGTGTTCGGCGCTGCCAATGCCTATCTGGGGATGCGCGCCGGGCAAACCGTGGCGGCGACCATTCCCGCGGCAGTGATTGCTCTGGCTTTGTTCCGGCTGCCTGGGTTCAAGGGCACAATCGCCGAACAGAACATCGTGCGTACGGCTGCCAGTGTCGGCGAAGCGCTGGTGGCGGGAGCTATTTTCACCATTCCCGCATTTCTGCTGGCCGAAATGAACGGGCAGCGATTGTGGGCCAATCTGCGCGATCACTATTGGGAGGCGACGCTCATTCTGTTGACCGGCGGATTGATCGGTGTTTTCTTCATCATCGCGCTGCGCAAGCCGCTGTGCGTCGATGCGGGCTTGCCGTGGCCGGAATCCGTGGCCAGTGCGGAGATTGTCAAAGCGGGAGCCGAAGCGGGCGATGCGCCGCGGACCATCTTCAGCTCGATGGCGTTTGGCGCTCTCATGCAGGTGCTCAAGTCCGATAAAGGCTTGCAAATTTTCAAGGAGTACACCGAAGGCTTTCTGCGGTTTCCTTCTTCGGTGGTGCGGCATGCCAATGGAGCGACGGTGACGCATGCCGGCGGAGTAGCGTGGACCACCCCGGCGCTGTCTCCCGCGCTGATCGGCATCGGCTACATCATCGGGTTTGTGCCTTCGTCCATCAACTTCGCCGGTGGCGTGATCGCGTGGTGGGTGTTGATTCCGTTGCTGCTGTTCTTCGATCCGGACTTGGGCTCGCGGCTGGGTGCGGGTCTGGGGGATGAAGCGCTTGCCGGGAGCGTGTGGCGCAACATCGTGCGGCCGATTGCGGTCGGCGCCATGATCGTCGCCGCGGCAAACACGATGTGGTCGATTCGGGATTCGCTGGTGCAATCGTTTCGCGGTGCGCTGGCAGCTTCGACGCTGAAGGCGGCATCGGCAACGGAACGGATAGAACAGGATATTCCGCTGCGATGGGTGCTGATCGGCTCGGGAGTGTTGCTGATCCCGATCACGGCCATCTACTACTACTTCACGGCGAATCTGATGGCCGCGTTTGTCACGTCGATCGTCATGGCCGTTGTGGGCTTTCTGCTGTGCGCCTGCGGCGGATACCTGGTGGGATTGGTGGGGAGTTCGAATCAGCCGCTATCGGGATTGACGCTGTCGGCACTGTTGCTGTCGGCGATGGTGATCCTGACGATCGGCGTAACGGGCGCCCCGGGCGTGGCGGCGGTGCTGGGCGTTGCTTCCGTGATTGCTTGTGCTTGCTCCGTGTCCGGATCGCTGATCCAGGATTTGAAGGCCGGCCACCTGCTCGGCGGGACTCCGTGGAAGATGCAGGTGGTGGAGATTCTGGCCGTGGTGCTGCTGTCGTTCTTCCTCATGGGACCGATCATTGCGCTGCACGAAGCCAACATCGGAACCGGCGGAATCGGAGGACGGGCGCTGCCTGCGCCGCAAGCCGGACTGATGGCGCAATTGGCGAAGGGCATTGTGGGCGGAGAGATGGCATGGGGACTGTTGGGGATCGGGGCAGCGTTTGGCGTGGCGCTGATTCTATGTGGAGCTCGCGCGCCGATGCTGATCGCGGTGGGCATGTATCTCCCCCTCGACACAAGTTCGGCAATCTTCGTGGGTGGGCTGTTGCAGTGGGTGGCCGGCAAGATGCGGGCCAGCGAAGACAAAGGCGTGCTGATCGCTTCGGGGTTGGTTTCCGGCGAAGCCATCGTAGGGATTCTGCTGGCGGTGACCTACCTGGCCGGGATTCCTTCGTTCACGCATGTGCTCACCGGACAGGAGGTGTTCGGGTTCGTGGAATCGAGCGGAGGATGGCTTTCGCTGCTTGGATTCGCGGCGATCGCCTGGGTGCTGGTGATTGTGCCGCGCCGCAAAGCCGTGTAAAAACTTGTCTCCGCGGAAACGTGCGTCATGACAGCCCGTAGAATGGAAGCATGGGTGCCTGGTGGCGCAATCGCACACTTGTGTTCCAATGCATTCTCACCGTGGCCTCGCTGGCCTTGGTAGGCGTGCAGTTCCGCACGTTGAGCCGGCTGGAGGCGGCGGAACGGGCATTGGCTCGCGCCGGCTTGCAGGCGCAACCGCCGTCGAAGCTTGAGCTCCGGCCGCAGTACCTGGACCGCATCTTTTCGTTTCCTTCGAACACCTGCGGGCCGGCTCCGCTGCCTGTGTTCTCGGACAAAGCGGCGAAACCCGCGGCGCAGAAGGGCAGCGTGACCATGCTGGCGCGAGAGCAGTATCAGTATGGGATTCTGCTTTCGGCGTTTCTGATTACCGGCTTGTTTCTGGGAGCCGGATTGACGTACCGTACGGCGTATCGCGAGTCGAAACTGGCGCAGATGAAATCGGCGTTCGTGTCGAATGTTTCGCATGAGATGAAGACGCCGCTAGCCACGATTCAGATGTATGCGGAGACGTTGGAATCGGGGCGCGTGCGGGATGAGAGGAAGCTGGCGGATTACCACCGGGTGATTCATGCGGAATCGCAGCGGCTGGGGCAGTTGATTGAAGACATCCTGGATTTCGCCCGCATGGAGCAGCAAGCCGAACAGTTTCACTTTCAGCCGGTGAACGTGGTGGAGATGCTGGAGGAACTGAGCGACGGGTTCCGGCGTCAGGTGGAGCATGCGGGCGGGCGGCTGCACACGGAATTGGCGGAACGTCTGCCGGTGCTTTCCCTGGACCGCAAGGCGATGTCGCACGCCGTGGGGAATCTGTTGTCGAATGCGCTCAAGTACTCGATGGACCGCAAAGAGATCACCCTGCGGGCCGGATGGGAGAACGGGCAAGTGGCGATCTCCGTGGAAGATGAAGGCATTGGAATCGCGGAAGAGGATCAGCAGCGGATCTTCGACAAGTTCTACCGCGCCAATCACGGTTTAGCGCACAATACAAAAGGGGCAGGATTGGGCTTGGCCATCGCGAGCCGCATCGTGAAGGCGCACAAGGGGCGCATTGCGGTATGGAGCGAGTTGGGCCGCGGCAGCCGGTTCACCATTCTGCTGCCCTGGGCAAACCATGGAGAAACCGCCGAAACTGCTGATCGTCGAGGATGAGGTAAACCTCGCCGAGGGGCTGAAGGACAATTTTGAGTTTGAAGGCTTTTCCGTCGCGGTGGCGCGCGACGGCCCGCAAGGGCTGGAGATGGCGCAGCGCGAAGAGCCGGATATCATTCTGCTGGACGTCATGCTGCCAGGCATGGATGGGCTGGAAGTATGCCGGACGCTACGGGCGCGCGGGATGCGCATGCCGATCCTGATGGTAACGGCGCGCAGCCAGGAGCAGGACATCATCGAAGGGTTGGAACAGGGAGCGGACGATTACGTCACAAAGCCGTTTTCGCTGCGGCAGTTGACGGCGCGGGTGCGGGCGCATTTGCGGCGGACGGCGCAATCCGCGCCCCTGGAAACAGCGCGGCTGGGGGATCTGATCCTCGATTTTCGGAACTATCAGGCGCGGAAGGCAGGTGTGCCGCTGGCGTTGACGCACCGCGAGTTCGAGATTCTGCGGTATTTCCTCAAGCATCGCGGCGAAACCGTCACCCGGGAGCAGTTGCTGGAGCATGTGTGGGGGATTACCCACTACCCGTTGACGCGCACGGTGGATAATCACATCGCGAAGTTACGGCAGAAAATTGAGGACGATGCGGCGGAGCCGAAGTGGATCGTAACCGTGCATCGCGGCGGCTACAAGCTGCTTGGATAGAATAGTCGGTTGCGGGCACTATTTCTTCTTTGCATTGCTGCCTCGTTGCAGGCGCAGACTGGCCGCCTGACCGATACCAATTTCAACGGCTGGTTCATGTACTTCGGGGATCATGCCGCGAGCAAGCGGTGGGGTGTGCACTTCGATGGGCAGTGGCGGCGGCACAACTTGGCCAATCGCTGGCAGCAACTGCTATTGCGTCCAGGAGTGAACTTCCATGTGCATCCGAATGTGATGCTGACCGCAGGCTATGCCTACGTGCGCTCGCATCCGTATGGCAATTATCCGGCGGCGAATGTGTTCGGTGAGCACCGGCCGTTCCAGCAGTTGCTGTTGACGCATGCGGCGGGGCGGGTGAACTTCATGCACCGCTATCGCGTGGAGCAGCGGTTCATCGAAGTGCGCGGGGCGCCCTACCGCTATCAGAACCGCTTCCGGTATTTCTTCAAGGTGACGGTGCCGCTGAAGAAACAGACCCCGTGGTTCTTTGCCGCTTACGATGAATTGTTTCTGCACTTCGGGCCGAACCATGGGACGAATGTGTACGACCACAATCGTGCGTATGCGGCGCTCGGCTATAAGACCGGCAAGTGGGGGAACGTGGAAGTGGGCTATATGAACCAGCGGCTCCTACAGCGCAACGGACGGGTGCTGGAGAACAACCATACCTTCCAGTTGGCGTTCTTGTCGACGATCCGGCTGCGGAAGTAGGAGCGCGTCAATGGCTCGCCGGCAACCCGGCGAGCTTCATCAGGTGGCGCTGCAATCCGGACTTGAGCTTGGTGGAACCATGTACGGGGATGGAAAGCCGAACGCTGGTTCCTGGCCTTGCGTAGACATGGTGACTGCCATTGACGCGAACCAGGGTCCAACCCTTGGATTCGACCAGCTTGGCCAATTCCTTGCCAGAAAGGGGTGTCACAAGGCGAGTTCGATCACCTGATCGTCAAGCTGTAGCACAGGCTGCTCAACAGCCACGGACAGACACCCTTCAATTGCTTCGCGGATGTTGGCTTCGATCTCCTCCATGGTTTCCCCTTGGGTCGCGCAGCCGGGTATGGAAGGCACCTCTGCCCAGAATCCCCCCTCCTCCGCCTTGTGGACGATCACACGGATTCTCATAGGCTCACCTTCAGTCTAGCCCACATCCGCTACTTGTTGACGGTGGCTTTGGTTGCACCGGTGGAGATACCGCCATCCACTAGCAAGGTCTGGCCGGTAATGTAGCGGCTCTCTTCGGAAGCAAGGAAGACGACGGCGCCATCGAGGTCGTTGGGCGCGCCGGGGCGCTTCAAGGGGATGCGGTCGCAGATATATTCGAGCCACTCTTTGTTTTCGTAGAGCACCTTGTTCTGCTCCGTGCGGAACCAGCCGGGAGCGAGGCAGTTGACAGTGATGCCGTGCCGGCCCCAATCGTCGGCAAGGCTCATGGTCAGTTGCTTCACGCCGCCGCGGCTTGCCGTGTAGGGCGACAGGCCGGCGTAGCCGAAGACGCTGGTGACGGAGCCGATGTTGATGATGCGGCCGTAGCCGTGGGGGATCATCTGGCGCGCGATGGCTTGCGCCACGAAGAACGTGCCGCGGAGGTTGGTTTCGAGAACGAGGTTCCAATCGTCCCATGTCACATCGAGCGCGGGCTTGCGCACGTTGCAGCCGGCGTTATTGACGAGGATGTCGATCTTCGGATACGCCTTGGCGGCCTCTTCGGCGAACTGCTGGATGGATTCGTAGCTGCGCACGTCGAGGGCGATGGGATACGCCTTGCGGCCGAGGGCTTCGATTTCCGCCTGGAAGGGCTTGCAGGATTCCACCGTGCGGCTGGTGATAATGAGGTCCGCGCCCGCTTTGGCGAGGGCGCGTCCGAAATACTGGCCAAGGCCGCGGCTGGCGCCGGTGACAACGGCCACACGTCCGGTGAGGTCAAAGAATGGGGAACTCATGTTGCTATCTCCTGTTTGTGCGGCCTAGGGCTGCAAGATCACTTTCATCAGGTTGGGCTCGTGGTTGTAAAGCCGGTGGAACCAGCTTGCCCCTTCGGCGAGCGGCGCCTTGGCGCTGATGAAGGGATCGACCTGAATGAGGCCCCGGCTGAGCAGGTCGATGCAGGCGGGGTATTCGCCGCAGGAGCCACAGGTGCCTTGCAGGCGAATCTCGCGGGTTACCACGGCTTGCAGATTGAGATCGATCTTGGGGGTGATGTTTCCGATTAGCGTAACCGTGCCGCCCTTGCGAACCACGGCGATGGCGGTCTTGATGGGTTCGGTTGCCCCGACGGCTTCGAGCACGACATCGGCGCCGCGTCCTCCCGTGCGGGCGAGGATTTCGGCCACCACATCGCAATTCTTCGGATTGAAGCCTTCATCGGCGCCGAGTTGCCTGGCGAGGGCGAGCTTGGCGTCGTCAAGATCGACGGCGAAGACGCGCGTGCATCCGGCGACGCGCGCGGCCTGAATGGTGAGCAGGCCGATCATCCCGCTGCCGACAACGACGGCCGTGTCTCCCATTTCGATGGGGGTGACGTTGACGGCGTGCACGGCGACGGAGATGGGCTCAATCATCGCGGCGTGTTCAAAGGGCACGTTGTCGGGCAGGCGATAGAGAATGCGCTGGGGGACGGAGACGTATTCGGCGAAGGCTCCGTGGCGGCGGTACTCGCCGGTGGAGACGCCCAGCACCTGCCGGGCATCGCAGAGGTTGATCTCACCGCGCTTGCAGAAGTGGCATTTGCCGCAGGAAACCATGGAATCGAAGGTGACGCGATCGCCGGGCTTCCATTCGGTGACGGCCGCGCCGACGGACTCAATGACGCCCGCCGCCTCGTGTCCCATGATGAGCGGCGGAACGCGGCGGCCGGTGGAGCCGTCGAGTCCGTGAATGTCGCTGCCGCAGATACCGCAGGCGCGCACGCGTACCAGAACATCCTCGGGGCCGATGGCCGGCTCGGGCTGCTCGGAGTAGTCGAGTTCCATGTACTGCTTGAGGAGTAGTGCTTTCATTGCTTTCTCGATTTTATCGTGACAGGGAGGCGCGAATGATCTCCTCGTCGTTGCGGGCGACGATGTGGCCGTTGGCATAGGCCGGATGGGACCAGTTGACGAATTGTTTCTCGCGGCGATTGCCCGGATTGGAAGTGGGTTTGATGAGGAAGGCGCGGCTGATCTCTTCGTATCCTTGCGGAGTCAGGCGGGCGATGATGAGATCGCCGGAGTCGTTATTGAGGAAGTAACGGTCCTTGTGTTTGACGATGAGGGCCGTGGCCCAGCGGGCCTTCACGCCTCCCGTGGCGGCGAAGGTTTCCCAGATCCGCTCGCCCGTCCTGGCGTTGAGGCAGCGCAGTTGGCCGTAGCTGTCGACGCCGTAGATGTAATCGCCGTCGATGGCCGGAGTGCTGATGATGGAGTGCAGGCCGTCGGTATCGATCTCGCTTTCGCTTTTCCCTTTCCAGGCGAGCGTTGCCGCGGGCTTCGCATTGTCGAGCGTGAGCATGAGCGGGCCGTTGTAGAAAGCGGTAAAGAAGAGGCGCAGTCCGCTAGCGATGGGTGTGGATGGATTGAGGGCGAGGTTCAAACGCCAGGGGTGTTGCCAGTAAACACGGCCGGTTTCGGGATCGAGAGAGGCGATGCCGGTGGAGTGCCATTGGATGACCTGCTGCCGGCCTCCCGCGTGGATAAGGATGGGCGGACTGTAGCCGGGTTCGGAATCGCTATCGAGGGCGCGCCAAACTTCCTTACCCGTCATTTTGTCGAGGGCGATCACTTTGCCGTTGTTGGCTCCGCCGGTGAGGCAGATGAGGCGATTGCCGGCCACCAGCGGCGCGGCGGCCATGCCCCAGACGGGCACATTCGTGCCGAAGTCCTTGACGTAATCGCGGCTCCAAAGAATCTCGCCGTTGGCGACGCGAAGACAATGGAGCGCACCCATGGCGCCGAGGACGTAGACGCGGTCGCCATCCACCGTAGGTGTGGCTCGGGGGCCGATGGCGTAGGTGCCTTGCAGGCCGGTGTAGTTGGCGGGCCATTCGCGCGTCCAAAGCGTTTTGCCCGTTTTCTCGTCCAGCGCCAGCACGCGTTCGGCGCCGCGGTTGGCTTGCGCGGGCGTCCAGTCCAATACGAAGACCCGGCCGCCGGCCACTGCCGGACCGGCGAACGAGCTGCGTACAGGAACTCGCCAGGCGACCTTCAGTCCGCCGGCGGGAAAGCGGTCGAGGATGCCTTCTTCGCGGAATTCGCCAGTGCGGCCCTTCCCGCGCCATTCGGGCCAGTCTTCGGCGAAGCAGGTGAGGCCGGCAAGGAAAAAGAGTGACAGGCGGTTGCAGCTAACGTGCATCTTTAGACGATCCTATCGTAGACTGAACAGCGATGACTCGACGGGAATTGTTTTGGACAGCACTGACTCCGATGGTTGCGCGCGCGCAGAGCGAGCGGCCGAACATTCTGTTCATCATGTCGGACGATCATGCTTCGCATGCCATCAGCGCCTACGGAAGCAAGATCAACGAGACTCCCCAGATCGACCGGCTGGCGAAGGAGGGCATGCGCTTCGACAACTGCTTCGTGACGAATTCCATCTGCACCCCGAGCCGCGCAGCGATTCTCACCGGACAGTACAGCCACAAGAACGGAGTCTACACCCTCGCCGACTCGATGGACGTGAAGAAGGTGCATCTGGCGCATCACATGCGCGATGCCGGGTATCAGACGGCGATGATCGGCAAGTGGCACCTGGCGACGGATCCGCAGGGGTTCGATTACTGGAACATTCTTCCCGGGCAGGGCGCCTACTACGATCCCGTGTTTATTACGACGGAAGGCAGGAAGCAGCACAAAGGATATTGCACGGACATCATCGCGGACTTCACGCTGGACTACCTGAGGAAGCGCGACAAGACAAAGCCGTTTTTCGTGATGTGCCATCACAAGGCTCCGCACCGCGCCTGGCAACCCGCGCCGAAGTACAAGGAGTGGCTGAAGGATGAGACTGTGCCTGAGCCCGACAATCTGTACGAGGATCTGACCCAGCGTTCGCAGGCGGCGCAGCGGGCGACGTTGCGGGTGGGTGATGACAATAATCTGAACGATCTGAAGCAGCCGAAACCGGAAGGGCTCACCGGAAGAGCTCTGCGCAAGTGGGCGTATCAGCTCTACATCAAGGATTATCTGCGTTGCGTGCGCAGCGTGGACGATAACGTCGGCCGGCTGCTGGACTACTTGGATCAGGAAGGACTCACGCAGAATACGGTGGTGGTGTACACATCGGACCAAGGGTTCTTCCTCGGCGATCACGGCTGGTTCGACAAGCGCTTCATGTACGAGGAAACGATTCGCATGCCCTTCCTGATACGCTACCCGAAGAGGATCAAGAAAGGCAGCGTGAACCGGGATATGGTGTTGAACATCGACTTCGCGCCGACGTTGCTGGAACTCGCCGGAAGGAAGGCGCCGCCCGAAATGCAGGGTCGAAGCTTCGCGCCGATGCTGGCGGGAAAGACTCCCAAAGACTGGCGCAAGACGGTGTATTACCGCTATTGGATGCATCTGGGTGGCGGACATACGGTAACGGCGCATTACGGCGTGCGGTCGCACACGCACAAACTGATCTACTACTACGGGCAGGCGTTAGGCAAAAAAGGCGCGGTGGACAAGCCGACTCCGCCGGAGTGGGAACTGTTCGATCTGGTGAAGGATCCGCGCGAAATGAAGAACGTCTACGGCGATCCGGCCTATGCCAAAGTCACAGCGGAATTGAAGAAAGAAATGGAGCGTTTGCGCGCCTATTATCAGGACACGGAGTGAGCGTCAGTAGTTCGCCTTGGTAGCCGCGCCTGTCTTGCCGAAGGCTTGCAAATAGGGCTGCGCGCCATCGGACATCATTTTGGTTTCGCTGGGCGCCTGGAAGAACTGAAAGCCTTCGTCGAGCAACCGGGGGATCATTGCGGAGTGGAAGGCGGGGCGTCCGGCGTATTTGCCATGGCGCCTGGCCGCATCGGCGACTTTGGCGATCCGCTTCTGGAGTTCGGGGTCATCCTGCTTGCCGCGCAGGCCCATGGAGAACGAGAGATCGCTGGTGCCGATGAAGAGCACATCGACGCCGGGAGTGGCTGCGATCTCGTCGATGCGATCGATGGCGCGGTAGTCTTCGATCATGGTCACGGTGACCACGTTGCGGTCGGCGAAATCGGGGTAGGGCTCCTCGGTGGGCCAGCGGAACATGGCGAGTCCGGAGCCGTGGCCGCGGTCGCCGAGCGGGGGATAGCGGCAGGCATCGGCGGCGAGTTTCACCAACTCCGGTGTGTTGGCGAAGGGAAACACGACGCCGAGGACTCCCATGTCCAAAACACGTTTGGCCGTCCATGTTTCGACGACGGGAACGCGGGCGAAGGGGATGGCGTGCAAGCCGCGGGTGGCGAGGACAATATTGCGCAGGGTTTCGAGCGTGATGGGCGAGTGCTCCATCTCGATCCAGAGGAAGTCGAAGCCGAGTTGCGCGGCTTGTGCAGCCACCTCTACGCTGGCCGCGGTGATGGTGATGCCCACCACGGGCTTGCCTGCGCGCAAAGTGGCTTTGACGGGGTTTTCCCACGTTTTCGGAATCATGGTGAGGGTTCTCTACTTTCGGATGAGCCAGACTTCGCTGATCTGTACGCCCCGGCCGTTGCCGCCGAGTCCGGCCTTGCGTTCCCACGTGAGCGTGAGCTTGCCGTCGGCGGTAGCTGGCGGCGGGATGTCGAATTCGACGGGGCGCACGGGACGGTCTTTCGGACGTAGCGGGTGCACTTCGTATTGGCCATCGGCGACCAGACGGATATCGAAGTTCTGCGTTTCGCCCGCATAGACGATCTTTACCTTGTAGTGTGCCGTTGGGTCGAGATTGGGGTAGTTGACGGAGACGGAGTTGTCATTCATGGCGCCGGCGTACTGCATCCACGACATACGCCAGGGAGCGATCTCCGTGTCGGGATTGATGGCAAAGCCCGTCATCGCGGAAACGAGGCGGGCGGGATCCTCTTCGAAGGGCAACCCACGATCGAGATGAGGCTGGAGGGCGGGGTTGCCGAGATCGTCGTAGAAGCCGCCGGGGCCGGCGTCAGTCCAGTGCAGGATTTCGTGCACGGCGGCGGCGCGGCTGGCGGGCTTCGCCATGCGGGAGATTTCGGCAAAGCGGTCCTTGAGCCAGGCGCGATTGTTGAGCGGCGTGTCGATGGCATCGAGATTTGCGCCACGGCCGACGGCGATGGCTTTGTACTTCGTCACGCTCAATTGCATGCGGATGCTCTGGAACAGCGCCTCGGCGAGTTCGAATGTGCGCTGCCGGAGGCTTGCGGCGGGTGGCCGGAGAGCCGCCTCGTCGAGGATTCGTTCCGCGGCGGCAATTCCATCGACGCCCAGGCTCCGTAGCGTTTCCATGGCGCGTTCTTCGGCCGCGGTCTCATGGACGAGGCGGGCGCGGATGTAGGCGTCGTAGTAGGCGCGGTACAGGCCCTGCTGAAAGCGCCAGTTGGCCAGTTGCCGCGGCGTCGCGGCGCGTTCCATGGCCTGGAATTGTTCCAGCGTGGTATTGACGGCGATGTTTCCCAGCAGGGGCCCGCGCCAGTTCTGCTCGAGCGCCATCAGGCCTTGTGCGAAGCTGTCGCGAAACTCAGGACCGATGAAGAGCTGGGAGTACTCGCGCAACACGCCCATGAGATCCGCATCGCGGTTCCAGCCGAGAGCGCTCCAGACGAACTTGTTGACATCGTCGTTGCAGCCTTCCGAGTAAGTGAGGAAGCCGTTCGTGTACGGCTGCAACAGGCGGAAGATGGCGCGCTGATCGTGCGGACGAGGATTGATGGGCTCGCGGCCGAGAGTTAGGGCATAGGCGACATCCCAATCGGGCACGGGATACTGCGCACGGATGGTGTGCGTGATGTCGGGGTAATGACGGATGGGATAGCGCTGGGGAACGAGTTCGCGGAGCTTCGGAAGGCTGACGCGGTTCTGCGGACCGAAGACGACACCTTCGAGCCACGCCGGTTCCTGGCGCAGCAGGGCGATGAACCGGTCGAGCCACTCTTGAGAGAAGCCTTGGGGTGCGACCCACATCTTCGCTTTGGGATGGTATTTGCGAAGGTTGGCGGTCTGCTTTTCGAGCAGGGGCATCAGATACTGCGGCGGCGTGTGGCCCGGGTCTCCACCGGGAACGAAGACATGATCGATGCGCGGCAGGCGGCGAAACACCTCGGCCCACTCCTTGAGCGCGAACTCGACCGTTTCGGGCTTGGAGTAATCGGCGTCGAGAGCGGGATACCAGATCCACACATCGAGGCCGTAATCGTCGATGATTTTCGACATGCCGATCATCGTGTCGATTTTGGGCAGGGGGAAATGGGGGCTATCGTCGTCATCGTCGGAACGCGGCGGGATCAATTCGATGGCGTTTGTGCCGAACATGGCGAGTTCGCGGATGTACTGCTCCCACATGGCGAGGGTCCATCCGTCGTAGGAATTCGTCTTGGGGCGGAACCCGAGTTGGTGGCCGCGAAGGCCGGTTTGCGGCGCGGTCTCCATGTCGATTCCGGAGGCAATGGAGAAGCTCTGGCGCGACATGCGGGCGAGGCGGAGGAAGTGCCCCGCCCCGAAAAGAACGCCACGGGAATCGTTGCCTTCAATGACGATTTCGGCCGGTGTGGTGCGGAGGCGATAGCCTTCTGCTTTGCGCCCCGGGGCAGAGCGAAGGAGGCGGATGGCGGGCTTGCCCGCGGCGGCGGAGTTCGCCTGCGGCATGCGAATCTGCGTCCGTTTCTCGACTTCCTCCAACAACATTTGTGCGGCTTTTTGTTCTGATTTGGTGGCGCCGGGAACGGGGATGAGGACGGCGGATCTGAGGTCGATGTCCGCGCTGCATAAAGGCCAGGTAAAGGCAAGGGCAACAAGGCCCATGAAGTATGCCATGTTGACCTGTATACAGTACCGTGGCCGTGCATGGCAATCGCCGAGCATGCTTGCACCTTGTTACTCTGAATAAACCAAGTGACGCCCGAACGCTGGAGCCGCATCGAAGATGTGTTTGCCGGTACCGCGGGATTGCCCGCGGACAAGATCTCCTCGTATCTGGACGAGCACTGCGGAGACGACGCCGATTTACGCCGCGAGGTGGAAGCGCTGCTGCGGTACGACAACCCCAAGGATGATTCCTTGCTCAACGGGGTGGTGGTCCACGCGGCGGAGATGATAGAGATTACCCGCACGGGTGTCCGGCAGGAACTGGCGGAAAAGCGGGTAGGGACTCGGATCGGGAATTACCTGCTTAAGAAAGCGATCGGGTTCGGCGGAATGGGGGTGGTCTATCTTGCCGAGCGTAGCGAAGATGGAGTGACGCACAGGGTGGCGGTCAAGCTGGTGCAGCAGGGGCGGGATACGAAATTCATTCGCGACCGGTTCCGGCAGGAGCGGCAGATTCTGGCGCGGCTGGATCACCCCAACATCGCACGATTCATCGACAGCGGCGTCACTTCCGACAATCTTCCTTATTATGTGATGGAGTACGTGGAAGATGGACAAACCATCTCCGAATTCTGCCGCAGGAAGAATCTGACCGTTCCCCAACGCCTGAGCTTGTTTCTACAGGTATGTTCCGCCGTACACTATGCGCACCGCAACCTTGTGGTGCATCGGGATCTGAAGCCTGGAAACATCCTGGTGGACAAGAAGGGCGTTTTGAAACTGCTCGATTTCGGCATCGCCAAGGTGCTGAGCGACGATCCCGGCGGCGGACAGCAGACACAGACCGTGGTCCGCATGCTGACACCGGATTATGCGAGTCCGGAGCAGGTCACCGGACTCAGCATCACCACGGCCACCGATGTGTACTCGTTGGGTGTGATTCTGTATGAACTGCTGGCCGACCGTCCGGCGCACTTCTTCAAGAACTACTCCAACACGGAAATCCAGCGCGTGGTGTGCGTCGAGGATCCGGTTCCGCCGAGCGAAGCGGCATTGATCGGGGAGAGGACGCCGGAACGGAAGCGCCGTTCGGTTCTGGTGAAGGGCGAACTGGATGCCATCGTGGCGATGGCGATGCGGAAGGAGCCGAACCATCGCTACCGGTCCGTGGAGCAATTCATGGCCGACATCGAGAACTACCTGGCGGGACGCGATGTGATGGCGGTGCGGGGTACGGTGCGGTACCGGGTAGGGAAGTTCGTCAGAAGAAACCGGATTCCGATTGCGGCGGCGGGGCTGGTGGCGATCACGCTGGTGGGCGGCATCGCCGCCACGGCCTATCAGGCGCGGCAAGCCGAACGCCGATTTCAACAGGTACGGCAACTGGCCTCCACGCTATTGAATGATTTCGACAAACGAATTGAGACACTGCCTCAATCCGTGGAATTGCGGCAATGGATGGCTTCCACCGTGTTGCAGTACCTGGATAACCTCGCCGCGGATGCAGGCTCCGACGATGGCTTGCAGTTGGAATTAGCCCGCGGATACTACAAGGTGGCGCAATTGCAGGGACAGCCCCTGTCGTCGAATCTGGGGCAAAACATCCCTTCCATCCAGAACTACCGCAAGGCAGCGGGTATCTTGTCGGAGTTGGCGGCAAGGCGCCAGGGCAACGCGGAGCTGATCACGGAGTTGTGCCAGTGCGAGCGCATGCTGGGCGTCGTGGAGGCGTTTGCGGGCAACCATGGGGAAGCCAAGGCGGCATTTGAAAGAGGCGTCCGCAACGGCGAGTTGCTGCTCAAGCTGCAACCGGCTGCCGGGCACCAATGCCTTGCCGCCAGTTATGACGGAATCGTCGCTTACGAGATGCGATCCGCGAATCCGCGTGGGGCCACGCCGTTCATCAATTTGCAGATGGAGCACGCGAACGCGCTCCTGCGGCTGAACGTATCTCCGTTGTCGCAGAACGCGCTGGCGGACGGCTACATGAATCTGGCTTGGGCGCGCAAAGAGAGCGGGGATCCGGAGGCTGCGCTCGAGGCGGTGCGCAAAGCGGCGGCCATCGGGCGGGAGATCCATGGGGAGCAGGAATGGAATTCGAGCTGGCTTCGGTTCCGTGTGCTGGATGCGAGCGGTGACATCGAAGGCAATCCACGCGACATCAATCTGCTGCGCCGGAAGGAGGCGCTCGCGAACTATCGCGCTGCCCTCGCCATTGTCGAGCCGAAGTACGCGCGCGACCCCGACGATGCACGCTCGCGGCACGATCTGGACAGAATCCTGCGCAAGGTGGCGTTCATGGTTGTCGATGAACAGCCGGAGGAAGCGATTGCCCTCGCCCGGCGGGCCCAATCGCTTTCCGATCTGCATCTGAAGATCACCCCGAACAATCCGGAGTATGTGCGTGCGCAGGCGGATGCGTTCCTCATCATCGGCTACGGCATGCAGACAATGAAGCGCTGGCAGGATGCCATCTCTTATTTTGAACAAGCGCTGCGTAGGCAGGTGGAGATGCAGCGGATCAGTCCGGAATCGCGCCGCTTCCTGCGCGGGTTCCAGGAGACCTACGAGGCCACCGGGGATGCATACCTGCAAATCCAGAAGGACAAGGAAGCGCTGTTCAACTATGAGAAGGCTCTGGAATTGACGGTAAGCCTGTTATGGGAGCGGCCCACGGATCCGTACCTTCTGCGCGATCTTTCGGATTCCCATGAAGCGCTGGCGGCATTCCACGCCCACGCGGCGCGCAAGAATCCGCAGGATGCACGGAGTGATTGGAAGAAAGCGATCGAACTGCAAACGAAAAGCGTTGAGAATTGGACGGAGTGGCCGCGCAAGGTGTCTCCGAGTGCGTTCCAGAAAGAGAGACTGGAGCGGGCGCAACAAAAACTGGCTGCATACCGGCGGGCGGCCGGTTTATGAGATCTCTCGCTGTATTGGCATTCTTTTGCGCGAATCCGGCGGCGGCGGGGCCGGTGGAATTCGGGTGGATGGAGTTGCGCAAGGCTGCCAAGGAGCGTGGGATCGCGGAGCGGTATCTTCCCCGGGAAGCGGACATTTCGTCGTCGCTCAAGGCGGAGGGATTCGAGATTCAGCCGTCCCGCATTTCCGGTGGCGACTTGCGCGGAGTGATGTATGGCTTGCTGGAGGCAGCCGAGCAAGTTCGCACGAAGGGAAAAGTATCCAAGACGAAAGCGGAACCGGTCGTGGCGCTGCGAGGCATCCGGTTGGAGTTGGACCCGGCAGCGATCGGTGAGGAGTGGTTCCACTCGCAGACCTTTTGGCGGGAATACATGGCGACACTGGCGCGCGCCCGTATTAATCGCCTGCAACTGGAGTTTGCCTCGCCACCGTTTGCCTACTTCCTGGGACTGCCGCTATTCGACTCCGTTACAGTGGAGGGGCTCACGCCGTATCGGCGCGGGCGGAATTTCGATGCGCTGAAACAGATTGCCGGCATGGCCGTGGAATTCGCCGTGGATCTGGCGATCGGCATCCGTTCCCTGGAGATGCCTGCGCCCTCGACAGGACTTGAGCCCGAGAGGAAAGCCGTTTACTTGCGGTCCGCGCTGGAGACACTGCTCGCCGAAGTGCACGGGATACGGACCATTGCCGTGCCGCCGCCAGGAGACTTGGCAGTGCCGATTGGAAAGGCAGTCGCCTCGGTGGGACGGTTTGTGACCGTGGAATCGGTGGGCGAGCCGTTTCACGAAAATTGGCGCACGATTGAGGAACTCGGGCCTCATCGGCCGATGCCGCCTGTCGCGTCATTGCGCGCCGGCAGCACCCCAGTTGTGCGGAGGATCGCGCGATCGCGGTTCGCCGATCCGCAGTTTGCGCGGTTGACGGCGCGGTGCGTTTCCCTGGGAGCCATGGGGATCGAGGTGGGCGCTCCACATTCGGTGATGGAGCCGGAAAACCGGATGACGTATTTCGTGTGGGGGCGGTTGAGTTACGATCCATCGGCGCCCGATACCGTGTGGAGGGGGCATCCACTGGACGATGCGATGGCGAGCGCCGCGCGCACGTACCCCAGGACAGAAACGGAATCCGAGCTACAGGCTGTGCAGCGGCTGCATTGGAACGCATCGCAGATAGAGAGGGCGCTGCACGGACAGCAGGATTCGCCTCTGGTGGATCGTCTTCGATTGGCTGCCAACCGGGCCCGTTACGACGGACGCTTGCTATGGGGAGAGTTCCTGCTGGCTTCGCACCGCAACACCGCGCACGAGAGTTTTCTGCGTGCAGCGATACGCGAGTTCCAGGCAGCAAAGATTTTGGCGGTGAAACTGCAACTGCCGGTGGAGCAACTGGACCAGACGATCGCGGAGGCAACGGAAAAACTCCCGCAACCCGTTACAGAGGTGCCGGAGATACCCTGGTCCGCTCCAGCCGCACGTCCGAGCGCGACGCACAGGCCCTCACCGCAGAGCGAAGTGCGCAAACCGCTGGTGGTGCCGCTTTCGCTTGCGCCGCGGTCCGGCACGACAAAGGTGAGGCTGCGATACCGGATGCTGGCATCGGAGGGTGAGTTCGATGCAATGGAAACGGCGGCGCCATCGCCACGATTCACCATTCCGGCAACGGCCCTGGACGCAGCAGGCACTCTGCTGTACTACTTCGAGTTGCATCATCCCGGCGGAATGTGGCTATATCCGGATCCAGCCATCGATCCGCCGGTGTTCCAAACTCGCATCAAGGACGGAGAGGCGAAGAAGCAGCCGTAGCTAGCGTGATGTTCGACAAGGGCTGCACGTATCGCTCCGTGAGATGGTAGCGTTGCATCAGCGGCAACTCTTCCGGCGACAGCAGGTAGATATCGAAGGGCCGGTTGGCCTGCTGCTCCATGGAAACCTCCAGCCAGTCCATTCCGAACAGGCGGCGGTAGAACTCGATGGCGTTCGAGAGTGGGAAGGTGGCATGGAGCGTAGCGCGTTGGGGCGGCTGTGGCGCATGGGCTTGCAGGTATTCCACCAGTTGCCGGCTGCCCGCATCGAAGGTCCACTCGTCGTAATAACGAACATTCCAGCAGACGAGGAATTGCAGCAGCACCAGCGCCGCGGCAATGCGTCCGGCCGGCCGCGCCCAGGCAATCTCCTCGGCCGAAATCACCGCCAGCAGAGTCAGAAGAGGAATGAGGTATAGCCCGGTGCGCCGTTCGGGCAGCGGCATACCAACAAGGCGATTCAGAAGGAAGAGCATGGCAAACGTTGCCAGGGTGGTCAGCGTCAGCAGGGCCCCCAAGGGTTCCCGATTGCTCCACCAGCGGTACACCGCCAGGAGCAGGATCGCCGGCGGCAACACCAGCGCGGCGATTTCCAGAAGGAAGATGGCCGGCTGATGCAGCACCGTATGTTCCAGGGGATTCGACGGACGCCACAGAGTGGCATAGCCGAGGCTGATCAGCGAGTCCCTCCAGCTATGCGAGCCCAGGTAAAAGTGTTCCCGTTTAGCCGGCAACAGAGGCACCAGCAGAATCGCAACGGCGATGAGGATGCCCGGAACCACCATGCGGTCGAGCAGGGCGTCGGTGCGGACGCGGAGCCTGCCCCAGTTGCGTTCCCTGAGGGCGGGGCCGAGGTAGAGCACGGCGAACGCCGCGGTCATTGCCAAGCCAGGAATGACAACCGTCAGATTGGCGCAGACGCTCAAGGCCAGGGAGATGCCGGCGGCGTACAACCGCCAATGGCTGGTGGGTTGCTGCATGACGCGCAGCAACTGGTCGAGCGCGATCAGCATCCCGGCAACCGCCATTCCGTAGCCGCGCGCGACCGAGCAGTAGTCAAGGATCAGCGGGTTCAGCGCCAGCAGGGCAAAGGCAAGCAGCATTCGCCGGCCGTCGCCCAGCATGAGCCGGCAAAGCCTCAGGCACACCCACAACAGCAGTACGCCGCCGAACAGCGCGGGAATGCGGAGGGTGAACTCGGAGACACCGAATAACGCCACGGAGGCCTTGCAGAGCAATGTATGCAGAACATGATCGTTGGCATCGAAGGATTCCCATAATTTCGGGATCGGCACGCTCACCGACCGGTTGTAGGTGTAGGCTTCGTCGGTGGAAATGGACGTGGTTGCGGCGCGGTACAAATTCACCGCAAGCAGGACGAAGAACAGGATACGCGCGTAGGCGAGTGGTGTGCGGGCCAAATACCAATGTATAAAATGGTGAACGCAATGCGATATATTCTTCTTGCCGCGTTCGCGGTAGCCTGCCTGTTCGCGCAATCCCGCCCGGTGTTAAACGATGGAGAATTTCACGGCGATCCACCCTTCCTGCTGGAGGAGGGATGGAGGCCGCTACTCAACGGGCGTGACTTGACGGGTTGGAAGGCGCAGGATGGAACTCATGAATGGTTTACGACGAAAGGGGTGCGCTGGGAGAGGTTGCTCGCCCCATCGAAATTGTTCGGCATTCCCGAACCCGCGGGGACCATTCTGAATGGCCCCAACGGGCGCACCCGAAACCTCGTGACGGAGGAGAAGTTCGGCGATGTGGAGCTATACCTGGAATTTCTCATCCCAAAGGGATCGAACTCCGGCGTATATCTGCACGGCCTGTACGAGATCCAGATATTCGACAGTTTCGGTTCACAGGAGCCGATGAAGACTTCCGATGGCGGAGCGGTCTATCACCGGTGGATCGACAACAAAGGAGTCGGCGGGTCGGCTCCGTCGCGCAACGCCAGCCGGCGGCCGGGCGAGTGGCAATCGTACCAGATCTGGTTCCGCGCGCCGCGTTTCGATGCTTCCGGCAAGAAGACGGAGAATGCGCGGTTCATCCGCGTGCTGCATAACGGACTGTCCGTACAGCAAGACGTGGATCTGCCGGGACCCACGCGGGCGCACATGCCGATACCGGAAGCGGCTGTGAATCCCATCATGCTTCAGGGCGACCATGGCCCGGTGGCGTTCAAAAACATCTATGTGCGGCCGTTGCGGCCGATCGTCAACAGGTGACCATCATACAACGAAGACAGTTCCTTGGGACGCTGGCGGCGGGAGCGGGGATGGCCTCGGCCGAACGCGCGCGGCGCCCGAATATCGTGTTTGTGTTGGTGGACGATTTGCGCTGGGATGCACTGGGATACGCTGGACATCCCTTCGTGAAGACGCCTCATATTGACCGGATTGCCCGCGAAGGGGCCATCTTCGAAAACGCCTTCGTGACAACGCCTTTGTGCTCCCCGGCGCGGGGCAGCTTTCTCACGGGCCAGTATGTGCGGACGCACGGCGTACGGGGCAACGGCGACAACGCGGAGCGCAGCCACAAAATGGTGACTTTTCCGCGGCTGCTTCACGATGCGGGCTATGCCACCGCGTACGTCGGCAAGTGGCATATGGGGAGCGACGATTCCCCGCGGCCGGGGTTTGATCGCTGGGTCAGCTTTCGCGGACAAGGGCAATATGAAGATCCTCCACTGAACATCGATGGCAAGCAGGTAGCCGCCAAAGGGTACATGACGGATCTTCTGAGCGACTACGCGGTGGAGTTTATTCGCAAACAAAGCGCGGCCAAGCCGTTCTGCCTGTATCTGTCCCACAAGGCGGTTCATGGCCCCTTCACTCCGGCTGCCCGCCATGCTTCGCTGTTCTCCGAAGTGGCGATCCGGCGCAGTCCCAACGCTCAGGACAATCTGGCGGGGAAGCCGATGCTGACCCGCGAATTGCCCCAAGCAGCGGTGAAGAAGGCGGCGAAAAAGAAGGGCGCGGTTGTCGGGCCGGGCGATGAACTGGTGCGCAATCAGTTGCGGTGCCTCACATCGATCGATGAAGGCGTCGGCCGTGTGCTCCAGGCATTGGAAGAGACCAAGGCGCTGGAAAATACACTCATTATTTTCACCAGCGACAACGGCTATTTCTGGGGTGAGCACGGACTGGGCGACAAGCGCGCGGCGTACGAGGAGGCCATCCGCATCCCCATGGCGGCGCGGTATCCGGCAATGATCAAGCCGGGAACACGCATCGGCGCCATGGTGCTGAACATCGACATCGCACCCACGATGATGGCGGCGGCCGGTCTGCCGGTGCACCGGCAGATGCAAGGGCGTTCGATGCTTCCATTGTTTTCCGGTAAAACGAAAAACTGGCGCGAGCATTTCCTATGTGAGTACTTCATGGAGCAGAACTTTGCTCGGGTTGCCTCCTGGGAAGCCGTGCGCACAGCACGCTACAAATACATCCACTATCTGGACCTGAAGGACATGGACGAATTGTATGACCTGCAAGCGGACAGCGGCGAGATGAAGAATTTGATCGGTGAAGCATCCGCAAAGCCGGTGCTGGCTTCCATGCAGAAGCTACTCGACACATACCGCAAGCAGGTGCCGGCATGAGCGAGCATCTGTCGCGGCGGGAGTTGTTGCTCGGTTCGCTGGCGGCGCAGTCTGCCTTCGGCCAGCAGGGAACAAAGCGCAACGTACTGTTGATTGCCGTGGACGATCTCAACACCAGGCTCGGCTGCTACGGCGATCCGGTGGTCCAGACACCGAACATCGATCGTCTCGCCAAGAGGGGCATCCGGTTCGACCGCGCCTATTGCAACTACCCGGTGTGCAACGCATCGCGAACCTCGCTGCTAAGCGGCTTGCGTCCGGAAAAGACGAAGGTGCTGGACAACCGGACTCCTCCGCGCACGGCCATCAAGGACGCCGTGATGTTGCCCGAGTATTTCCATCGACACGGATACTTCACGGCGCGAGTCGGCAAGATCGCCCACGGGCTATTCGAAGATGCGGTGAGCTGGGATATCTCCGAGTCTGCCCGCGGGCGCACGGCCGAAGCGCGGCAGAAGGGCCGAAAGAAGAAAGCGGGCGGTGGCGCGGGAGACGACACCGGGGCATTGCAGTGGGTGATGACGGACAACCCGGATGAGGCCGAACCGGACGTCCATACTGCCCGCCGCATCGTGGAGTTGATGGATCGGACGGGTGGAAAGCCGTTCTTCCTTGGCGCGGGATTTCATAAACCGCACCTGCCTTGGGTTGCACCGAAGAAGTACTTCGATCTTTACTCTCCGGAAAGGATCAAACTTCCCGATACGCCCGCCGATGATTTGGCGGACATCCCACCGATTGCTCTGACCCATCGCGAGGCGGAGAAGCGGATGACGGACCTGGAGCGCAAGAAGGCGATTCTGGCCTATCACGCGGCGACTTCGTTCATGGACGCGCAGGTGGGCGTGCTGCTCGATGCGCTCGATCGCAAGAAACTGTGGGACAACACCGTGGTGCTGCTGTTCGGCGATCACGGCTGGCACCTCAATGAGCACCTCGGCCTGTGGCGTAAGATGACGGTGTTCGAGGAAGCGGCTCGCGCGCCGCTGATCGTCGCCGCGCCGGGAAAGAGGCGCGGAGAAAGCTGTCCGCGTCTGGTGGAATGGGTGGACATCTATCCCACACTGGCCGGCTTGTGTGGACTGCCCATGAAACCCGGACTCGATGGGGAAGACATGACGCGGCTGCTTGCGAATCCGCAGCAAAGATGGAAGAAGGCGGCCTACACCATCGTGCGGCATCAGGGCGTTATCGGCAGAAGCATACGGACAGACCGGTTCCGGTACACGGAGTGGGGCTCACCCGATGTGGCCGAGCTCTATGACCATGAACTCGATCCGAAGGAGTATCGCAATCTGGCGAAAGATCCGAAGCACGCGCAAACCATCGTGGGATTGCGGACGCTGCTGGATAATCCGGAACTGGCGCGTCCGGGCGCATGAGCATGTGGATCGACATCAGCGTCGGGCTGGCGCCGGGCATTCCGCAATGGCCGGGCGATCCGCCGTTTGAAATCTGGAAGGTCTGTGAGCTGAGCGCGGGCGCCAACGTTACTGCGTTTTCCATGTGCGCCCACACAGGTACGCATATCGATGCACCGCGCCACTATTTCGATGGGGCAGCGAGCGTCGGCCAGGCCCCGCTCGATGTATTCCTTGGGCCGGCGGTGGTGACGACGCTCGATGGGGAGTGGAAGGACGCGCGGCGTGTGCTGTTCCGGACCGCAAGCTCAGCGCGGGCGTGGTGGACGGAGCCTTATCGCGGCGATTTCGAAGCCCTTTCCGTGGAGACAGCGCACAGGCTGGTTGCGGCGGGTGTGCGGCTGGTGGGAATCGACTATCTCTCCGTGGGCCGCAATAGCGCGGAAGGCAGCGAGGTGCATCGCATCCTGCTGGGCGCCGGCGTCTGGCTTCTCGAAGGTTTGAACCTGTGCGATGTTTCGCCGGGAGACTACGAACTGGTTTGTTTGCCGATTCGCCTGGAGGGCGCGGATGGATCGCCCGCCCGCGCCATCCTGCGTCCGCTTATTTCAACGTGATGGAGTGCGACTGGAGCGTCTTGCCCAAGGCAAGCTGCAATCGCGCCACGGCCTTGTTGAGTTCGAGTGTCGCCAGAACCACGCGGCGGCGGGAATCGGAAAGCTCATTCTGACGCGTGAGGACGAAGAAGTTCGTGGATTCGCCGGTTTGAAACAGGCGCGTCTCACTGTCGAGTTTTTCCTTGGCGGCCTTGGCGCTGGCTTCCGCCGCGGCGACACGTTGCTCACTGGTGGAGATAGCTTGCAGGGCATTGCGAACCTGCGCTTCGATATTCTGCTCGGCCTGTTTGCGGAGCAGCTCGATGCGCCGTTCGGCGATGACGGTCTGGGCGATGGCCGATTCGGCGGCGGTGTTGCGCGGGTTCCAGTCAAGGGTAAGCCCTGCCTGAATGGTTCCGTAGCTGCCGCTGAACAGGTTCGAAAGCGATTGGCCGTAACCGCCCACAAGCGAGCCGGGCACGGCGCCACCGCCACCGACCGGCGGCAGCGGCTGCAAACCCGCGGCGGTGGACAACTGATTCAACCGCGTGACGATGCCGGAGAACGAATCGCTGAACGGATTGCCGGCGTTCAGCAGAGTTCCGGCAAGGCCCGTGTTGATGTAGGCGGCAGTAAGGTTCAGGCCGATCTTCTTCTGGTTGAGCGCCAAATCCTTCT
Organism: uncultured Candidatus Solibacter sp.; assembly: GCA_964402295.1. Taxonomy (GTDB): domain Bacteria; phylum Acidobacteriota; class Terriglobia; order Bryobacterales; family Bryobacteraceae; genus CADEFT01. The sequence continues at coordinate 34,737 of CAYOBO010000035.1, forward strand.
GCACATCGTTGACCTCCCTACGAATGCCGAGGTTCTTTAACTCGGGCCGCTTGGCGATGGCTTCGCCGACCAATTCGCTCAGCTCTCTCTTCACGTCATCGGGAATCGCCGATCTGCCATCCGTGGTGGGAATCAGTTCATCGCGCCACAACGTATCCTGGCGGCCTCCGCCGAGCAAGGTCTTCAAGTTGTTTTCGGCCTGATTCAGAGCGGCGATGGAGGTGTAGAAATTGTCCTTGCGGCGCTCCAATTCGGCTTCGGCGGCGTAGAGTTCCACGGGCGCGACGCTGCCGCCGTCGATGAGGCGCTTGGTTCGATCGAGCTGCTCGCGCGCCAGCGCGACGCTTTCCTGCTGCACTTTGGAATCGGCCCAGGCGGCGACGAGATCGTAGTAGGCCTGCTCCACTCGTGCGGTGATGTCGATGACGCGCAGCTCGAACTCGTTGTCGGTCAGATCGGCCTGCTTGCGCTTCACCAGCAGATCGCCGCGCTCGCGGTCGATCTTGCGGTCCCGCAGCAGAGGCAGGCTGACGCCGAGAGTCAGCCGCGGCACGATATACGGATTGAGCGCGACGAACGGGTTGTTGGTGGATTGCCGCGCATTCTCGAAGTCGGCGTGCCAGGAAAGGCCGTCCCAGTTGGTGCGCTGGCGGTAGTAGAAGTTTTGCCCGAAAACGCTTTCGGTGATCTTTCCATCGGCGCTGGCAAGGGTGGAACTGGTTGGGGTGTTGCGCTTTTCGCCAAGCGGCTGCCAGCGAACCAGAGGGTCGAGAAAGCCTTTCGCCCCGCGAATGCTCTCCCGCGCGGCGGCCTGGTTGGTGCGCTCGATCTCGATATCCAGGTTGTTCTTGAGCGCCATCTGCACGGCGTCTTCCAGGCTCAGCTTCAACTGCGCGGCGCCCACTCCAATGCGGGGCGGCAGAGCCTGTGCCTGCATCTGCATTTGCAGCCCGAGAAACAGCAGCGGCAGCAGGAAGAAGCTGGCGTGGCGCAGGCGGCGCGAGAACCCGGCAATGCGGCTCCAGAGGCGCATTTCAGCGAGATCGTCGAAGAGCGAGTAGGCGACGGGAGTCACCAGCAGGGTGAGCAAGAGAGCCATCGACTGGCCGCCGATGACCACGATAGCCACGGTGCGGCGCGTACCGGCTCCGGCGCCCCCACCGAGCGCAAGCGGAATCATGCCGGCAACCAGCGCGGCCGTGGTCATGAGAATCGGGCGCAGCCGGTCTTCGCAACCGCGCATGATCGCTTGTAGCCGGGGCAAGCCGTGCAGCCGGAGGCTCTTGATGTGATCGATCTGAAGAATGGAGTTCTTCTTCACAATTCCAAAGAGCACCAGGATGCCGACGCTCGAATAAATCATCGAGAAATTCTCGCCCATCAGGTTCAATGCGATGACGCCGAACGGGACCGAGAGCGGCAGGCTGAGGAGAATGGTGATGGGATCCACGAAGCTCTCAAACTGCGAGGCGAGGATCATGTACATAAAGATGATGGACAGCAGCAAGGCAATGGCGAAGTTCACGCCGGTGCGCGCCAACTCCTTGGAGCGGCCGACCGTGCCGCTGCGATACTCGGGAGGCATGTTCAGCGAGGCGACCGTATCCGTCACGATCTGGATCACGTTGCTGAGCGATTGCCCTTTGGCGATATTGCCGGAGATCATGATCTGGCGCTGGCGGTTGTAGCGCTCGATCTGCGTGGGACCGACCGCTTCCTCGAGTTTCGCCAGATTGGCCACGGCGACGTTGCCGAGCGTGGTGGATGGGACGTAAAGGCGTTCCAGCGCATCGGGCGAGTTGCGGAATTCCTTGTCCACGCGGAGCATTACATCGTAGCGGTCGTCGCCTTCGCGGTAGGTGGTGGCCTGCTCATCGCCGCCCACCATCGTGCGCAGCGCGGTGGCGATGGAAGCAACGCTGACGTTGAGATCGGCGGCCTTGTCGCGGTTGATGCGCACGCGCAACTCAGGCTTGCCTCCCTCATAGGAGGTATCGAGATCCACCACGCCGGGAACCTTGGAGAGCCTGTCCTTGATCTGTTGTGCGTACCGGTTCAATACCTCCAGATCGGGTCCTTGCAGGAAGAACATCAGCTCGCGGTCCGGCGCGCCGCTGATGGCGGCGGGCGGCTGCACGCCGATGGTCAGATCCTTGAATTTCGCCAGCTTCTGGCGAGCCATGGCCATCAGTTCCTGCTGCGTTTCTTTGCGCTGGTCCATGGGAACCAGTTCCACCAGCACGGATCCCCGGTCCACCTGGCGGCGCACATCGGCGCCGATGGCGGTGAACAGATTTCTCACTCCAGGAAGCGTTTTCAGCTCGTTCTCGATGTCACGGAATACAATCTCCGTGCCTTCCAGCGATGAGCCGGGGGGCGTCTTCACACTGACCTCGAACTCGCTTTGGTCGTCCTGGGGAAGGAAGTCCTTTCCGATCCGGCTGAACAGTGGACCGGTGGAATAGCAGACCGCCAGGGAGATGACGACAATCACCCAGCGGTGCTTCATCGACCATTCCAGACACACGGCGTAGAATTTCGCCATCGCGCGGAAGAGAACCGTATCCTTCGTGGATTCCCCGTGCGCCGGGCTAAAGCGCAGAAAGCGGGAGCAGAGCATCGGTGTCAGCGTGAAGCTGACCAGCAGCGAAACCATGATGGCGAAGGCTGCCGTGTATCCGAAGCTCGACATGAAGCGGCCGACGATGCCGCCCATCCACGCCACGGGCAGGAAGATGACAACCAGGCTGAAGGTGGTGGCCATGACGGCAAGCCCGATGTCGCGCGTGCCTTCGATGGCCGCGTGCAGCGGGCTCATGTTCTTCTCTTCCATGAAACGGAAAATGTTTTCGAGCACCACGATGGCGTCGTCGATGACAATCCCGACCATCAGCGTGAGAGCCAGCATGGTGATCTGGTTCAGCGTGAAGCCCATGGCATTCATCAGCGTGTACGTGGAGACGATGGACGTGGGGATGGCGACGGCGGCTATCAGCGTGGAGCGCCAACTGCTCATGAAGAGCAAGACGATTGCGCCGGCGAGCACGGAGCCGAGAATCAGGTGCTCCTGCACGGCGTGGAACGATTCTTCGATAAAGCCGGATTGGTCGCGGGCGTAGCTGATCTTCAGATCCGGAGGCAGGGACGTCTGCAATTCGGCCACGCGAGCCTTCACCTCTTTAATCACCTGGAGAGTGTTCGTGCCGGCCTGCTTGCGGATCTCAAGTGCGACGGCGGGGCGCCCATCGAGACGGGCGAGCGAGCGCGGTTCCTCGTAGCCATCCACCACGCGGCCGATGTCGGAGATGCGCACGGGCTTGCCGCCACGATTGGCGACGATGATGCGTTCGAAGTCCGCGGGGCGTTCCACACGGCCCAGCGTGCGCAGCGATACTTCGCGCCGGCCCTGATCGATGTTGCCGCCCGGCACCTCCACGTTCTGAAGGGAAAGCTGTTGCCGCACCTGATCGATGTTGAGGTTGTAGGCGTAGAGCTTCTGGCCGTCGAGAATCACTTGGATCTGCCGCTGCCGTTCTCCGACAAAGCGCACCTGGCCGACACCGGTGATGGATTCGATATTCTTCTTGATGCGGTCGTCGGCGAGCTTCGTCGTTTCGCGCAGGTCGCGGTTCGAGGATACAACGATGGTCAGAATCGGCGACGCGTCGGTGGCGAGCTTCTCCACCACCGGCGGATCGGCATCCCGCGGCAACTGGCCGACGATGCGATTGATCTTGTCGCGGACCTCCTGGGCGGCTTCCTCGGGATCCTTCTCCAGCACGAATTGAATGCTCACCAGCGAGACGCCTTCGGCCGAGGTGGATCGCAGGTCGTCGATACCGCTGACCGTATTGACCGCCTCTTCAATGCGTTTGCTGATTTGCGATTCCACTTCCTCGGGCGACGCGCCGCGGAGAGTGGTGGTGATGGTGATGATGGGAAATTCCACCTTTGGAAACAGATCGACGCCTAGCTTGCGGTAGGAGTCGAAACCAAGAACCATCAGCGCCATCACGAGCATGGTGGCGAACACAGGCCGCCGGACACAGATTTCTGCGAGTTTCTGCATGCACTAGCTCCGGCTTCCTGTTGTGACGACGGGTTGCCCGTCGCTGAGTTGCGGCAAATTGTTGATGACCACCGGATCGCCGCGCTTGATCTGGTCCGCGGGCACTTCCATCCACTCCTCCAGCATCTGGCCCGGGGGAACGCGGCACTCGACCAGTTTGCCTTCGCGCACGAGGAAAACCTTCGTCAGTCCGGCAACCGTGTAGACGGCTTCCTTGGGCACCACCACGGCCGGTACGCCGCGCTCGAGGATGAGCTTCACCTGGACGAACATGCCCGGGCGTAGGCTGGGGTCAGCGCCGCTCAGGCGGGCTTCCGCCATCAGGGTTCGGGACTGCTCGTTGAGCGAGGGGTTCAATTCGCGCACCGTGGCCTGGAACGTTTTTCCGGGCGCGGCGTCGGTGGTGAACTCGAGGCCGGTGCCGATGCGCACGACTCCGGCCGCCGTTTCCGGTATTTCCAGACGCAACCGCATCGGGTTCGTTTTGACGAGGGTAACAATCGGTACATTGTCTTTGACGTATTGGCCCGGAGCCACGCGCCGTTCGCTCACCGAACCATCGAACGGTGCGCGAATGGTAGTGTCGCGGAGCTTCTTCTCCATGAGCTTGATATCGGCGCGGATCGCGTCGAGGCTGGCCCACTGCGTCCGCATTTCATCCTTGGCGGCTTCGTAGGTGGCCAACCGCGCACGGTACAGCTTTTCGAGTTCGTTGTAGCGCTCCTGCGAGATGTCGCCGGACTTGACCAGCTTGCTGGCGTTCTCGAATTTGAATTTCGCGTCTTCCACCTGCGCCCATGCCTGGCGCATGGCCGGTGTGTTCTCCGGCGACTTGTCGCCGTCGGCGGGAGTGAGGCCGAGACGAGCCAGCGCTTGCGCCAGGGCGGCTTTGCTCCTGTCGAGCTGCAATTGATATTCCGTTTTGTCCATCTCGGCGATGATGTCGCCGCGGCGCACGCTCTGTCCGAAATCCACGTTCACGGTGGCGATCTTGCCCGGAACCTCGCTCACGACGGTGACGATTTCGTCGGGCAGCAGGGATCCGGTAACCAGAATCGACCTATCTGTTTTTCGTTCTTCGGCCAGGGCCACCCGAACCGCAACCGGCTCGGCTTTCTTCGCCGCGGACGCCTCCGCCGTAACCACGGACTCCTTTTTGCTGCACGCCACCAACGTGAGCAATACGGCCATTATGAGATAGTTTTTCATTTCTTAACACCATTCAGAAAGATGAGGACCATTTCTTCGAGCGCCGCCTGTTGCTCCTGTTCGGACTGGGCAATTCCGAAGACGTGAATCGATTGCACGTATTGGCCGATCATGCCGCAGAACGCCCGTCCGGCAATCAGCGGATCGACGGGACGGAAGGCGCCTTCCTCGACTCTCCTACGGATATACGCGGCAAAGACCTCGAGAAATGGAACAACCTGACGCTGATAAAACATCTCCGATAGCTCATGGCCGTCGAGCGCGCTATAGAGCAGCAGCCGGATGCGCGAAGGATCTTCGCTGTGCCAAGCCATCAGTAATTGAGCTAACTGTCGAAAGAACCCCAGATCACCCAAGCCCTCGCCGTCGGCGCACTTGGCTTTGTTGCGAAGCTGTTCTCCGCGCTCGGCCAGATTCTCAATGATGGCCGAGTACAGTTCGCTCTTTGTGGCAAAGTGCATGTAGAGTACCGGTTCGGAGACACCGACGGCCTGCGCCAACTGCTTCGTGGTGGTACCACGAAAACCGTTTTGTGAGAACAACTTAATCGCTGCCTTGACAATGGCGGCACGGCGCTGGTCAGAGCTCATGCGATGCTTGGAAGGGGAGATTGCTGGAACTGACATGTTAGTGAATACTTACTAATCTTAGTGGGCGCTAATGTTAGTGTACGCTAATTTGAGATGCGGTGTTCCCTCGAAAGGTGTAAACTTTTTTTCACCCCTCCATGATCGATCCCACCGCCATTCGAACTGCCTATTCCCTCATCCGCCCTTACATTCGGCGTACGCCGGTGATTGAGGATCGCGGCGTGTTCTTCAAACTGGAGTTGCTGCAACATACGGGGTCTTTCAAGCCTCGCGGCGCATTTCACCGCATGCTGGCACATCCGGTTCCGTCCGCGGGCGTAGTCGCGGCCTCTGGCGGAAACCACGGAATTGCAACGGCTTACGCGGCGCAGCAACTCGGCCACCCTGCGGAAATCTTCGTTCCGGCCATCTCGTCGCCGGTAAAGGTGGAGCGCTTGCGCGGGTTCCCGGCAAAGATCCATGTCGTAGGCGCGAACTACCAGGAATCGCTGCGGCTGTCGCAAGAATGTGCCGAACGAACCCAGGCGTTGGTGGTGCATGCCTACGATCATTGGGAGACGCTGGCAGGGCAAGGTACGGTCGGCCTGGAGATGGAAGAGCAGATCCCGGGGCCTTGCACGGTGCTGGTGGCATCGGGGGGCGGCGGCCTGATCGGGGGCATTGCGGCCTGGTTTGCCGGACGGTGGAAGGTAGTAAACGTGGAACCGGAACTGAGTCCGGCGATCGCACGGGCCTTGGAGGCGGGGCGTCCAGTACCGGTCACTCCGGCGGGAATCGCGGTCGATTCCCTCGGCGCCACACAGTGCGGGGACCTGATGTTCCCCATTGCCCAAAAGTATGTCGCGGAGTCTGTATTGGTGGCCGATGAAGAAATCCGTGCCGCGCAGCGGGATCTATGGAGCCGCTTCCGGCTGATGGCGGAACCGGGGGGTGCGACGGCCTACGCCGCACTGCTCAGCGGGCGCTACAGGCCGGCTCCGGGCGAGCGCATGGTGGTGCTGGTGTGCGGTTCCAATGTCGATCCAGCGGCCGTGACCTGCTAGCCTGGAATTTCCGAATGATTTCGTTTTCCAACATCAACAAGCAGTACGGCAAGCAACTCATTTTCGTGGATGCCTCCTTTCAGCTCAACCCTTCCGAGAAGGTCGGGCTGGTCGGGCCCAATGGAGCCGGTAAGACGACGCTCTTCCGGATGATCGTGGGCGAGGAAACACCGGATGAGGGAGAAGTCTCGGTGCCGCGCAAGCTGACGGTAGGCTACTTCCGCCAGGACGTCGAGGATATGAAGGGTCGCTCCGTTTTGGATGAAGCGATCGCGGGCAGCGGGCGCGCCGGGGACTTGCATCACGAACTGGAGGATCTGCAAAAGGCGTTGGAAGACCCCGGTCAGGCGGACCGGATGGATCGCATTCTGGAGCGCTTCGGTGAAGTGCAGGAGGAATACGAGCATCTGGGCGGCTACACGCTGGAGGCCAATGCCCGCGAGGTACTGCACGGGTTGGGGTTTCCGGATGACTGGATTGACGGCGACGTAGGCGCGCTTTCCGGCGGATGGAAAATGCGCGTGGCTTTGGCTCGCGTGCTGCTGGGCAAGCCCGATGTGCTGTTGATGGACGAGCCGACGAATCACCTCGACATCGAGTCCATCATCTGGCTCGAGCAATTCCTCAAGTCGTATCCCGGCGCGTTGCTCATGACGTCCCACGACCGCGAGTTCATGAACCGCGTTGTTTCGAAGATTGCCGAAATCGATGCCGGGGAAATCACGGTGTATTCGGGGAACTACGACTTCTACGAGCGGGAGCGCGCCATTCGCGAGACGAATCAGCAGGCGGCCTTCGCCAGGCAGCAGGCGATGCTGGCCAAGGAACAGCGGTTCATTGACCGCTTCCGTACGCATGCCGCGAAAGCCGCCCAGGTGCAGAGCCGCATCAAGGCGTTGGACAAGATCGAGAAGATCGAGTTGCCGAAGCGGCGCCAGGTGGTGAAGTTCGAATTCCGCACACCGCCGCGTTCCGGCGATCAGGTGGCCGTGCTGAACGGGTTGCACAAGCGTTACGGACGGCGCGTGCTCTACGAAGGCTTCCACCTTACGATCCGGCGCGGGGAGCGCTGGGCCGTGATGGGGAAGAACGGGGCGGGCAAGAGCACGCTCCTGAAGATGATTGCCGGAGTGTTGCAGCCCGATGCGGGAGAGGTGCAGTTGGGGGCCAGCCTGCACATGGGCTACTTCGCGCAGCAGTCGCTCGACGTGCTGGACGGGGACCTCACCATCCTGGAGCAGTTGCAGAAGGATTTTCCGCACGATACGCTGGGCTCGCTGCGCACGCTGGCGGGGGCGTTTCAGTTCACCGGGGAGGATGTGGACAAACGCATCCGGGCCTTGTCGGGCGGCGAAAAATCGCGGTTGGCGATGGCCCGCATGCTTTACGATCCGCCGAATTTTCTGGTGCTGGATGAGCCGACAAACCACCTCGATCTGGCCACCAAGGAAATGCTGGTGGAGGCACTCCAGAACTTTGACGGCACGATGATCTTCGTCTCCCATGACCGGACGTTCCTGCGCGGGTTGGGATCGCGCGTGCTGGAGTTGGGCGGCGAAAGCGGACTGGAGCGTAATCCCGTGGTTTATCCGGGCACTTATGTGGAATACGTGCAGAAGCTCGGCCATGAGGCGCCTGGCATATACTCTTGAGCATGCGCCGCCGAGCGATTCTCCTTTCCCCCTGGCTGCTGGCCGTTCGTTCGGCCGCGGCGGAGAAGCAGGTGCACTGGCCTTCCTTTCGCGGTCCGGATGCGTCCGGCGTGGCCGACGGGTTTTCGTTGCCGGTGCAGTGGAAGGTGAAATGGAAGTCGCCCTTGCCGGGGCTGGGGCACTCAAGCCCGGTGATTTGGGGCGAGCGGCTGTTCGTGGCAACGGCGGTCAGCGCCTCCGGCAAAGCGCCGCTCAAGCTGGGGCTTTACGGCGATCGAGATGCAGCCGGCGACAACGGCGAGCAATCGTGGAAGGTGCTCTGCTTCGATAAGCGCACCGGCAAGATGCTGTGGGAGCGCACCGCGCGCCGGTCCGCGCCTCGCGCGCAGCGCCACATGAAGGCAACTCACGCCAACACCACACTGGCCACCGACGGCGAGCGGCTGGTGGCGTTCTTCGGATCCGAAGGGCTGCACTGTTTGGACTTGCAGGGCAAGCTCTTATGGTCGAAGGACCTGGGCACGATCAATGTCAGCAAGTACGGCGTGGGGTGGGGCTATGCGAGTTCGCCTACGCTGGCGGGCGGCCGGATTCTGCTGCAATGCGACTCCCCGGACGATCCGTACCTGGCGGCGCATCGGTTGAGCGATGGCGAGCGGATCTGGCGTACGCCGCGCAAGGATGTCTGTGAGCGCAGTTGGGCGACGCCGTTTGTCTACCGGCACGCCAACCGCACACAGGTGGTGGCCAATGGCTGGCCCTACGTTGTCAGCTACGACGTGGAAACGGGCCGCGAGTTGTGGCGGTTGAAAGGCGGTGGCGACAATCCGATTCCGGCGCCGTTCGCCGCGCACGGCATGATTTACGTCGCCAACGGACATGGCGCGGAGGCGCCGGTCTGGGCGATCCGTCCCGACGCTTCGGGCGACATTTCCGAGCACGGGAACAAACACGTGGTGTGGTCGCAGCGGCGCAACGGGGCTTATATCCAGACCCCGTTGGTGTATCGCGACTGGCTCTACAGCGGAACGAACAACGGCGTCTTGAAGTGCTATGACGCACGGACGGGGAAGCTGCATTATCAGCAACGGCTCGGTTCCGGATTGACGGGGTTTTCCGCCTCGCCGGTGGCGGGCGACGGGAAGGTCTACTGTTCAAGCGAGGAGGGCGAAGTGTACGTGATCGCCGCCGGACCGGAGTATCGCGAACTGGCGCGGCACTCCTTTGACGATTCGATCATGGCGACGCCGGCGATCTCGGAAGGCGCCTTGTATTTCCGTACGCGCCAGGCGCTGGTGGCGGTGCAATGAAAACCGCGGTTCTGTTGTTGGCCGCGCTTTCGGCTGTGCACGGACAAACCTTACGCGTGCTCAGCTACAACATCCATCACGGCGAGGGAGTGGATGGGAAACTCGACCTGGAGCGGATTGCCAAAGTCATACTCTCCGTTCAGCCGGATGTGGTGGCGCTACAGGAGGTGGATGGCAAGACACGGCGCACGAATGGAGTGGATCAGGCGGCTGAGCTGGCGCGGTTGACGGGGATGCGGCATTTCTTCGGTCCGGCGATTGCACTGGAAGGCGGGCAGTACGGGAATGCGGTGTTGTCAAAGCTGCCGGCAGAGTTCACACGCAATGCTCCGTTGCCGGGCAAGGAGCGCCGTGCGCTGATGGAAGTGACGCTGACGGTGGGCCGCACAAAGCTGGCCTTTTTCGCGACCCATCTGGATGCAGGGCGCGAGCAGACCGAGCGTGTGGCGGCGGCACGCGAGATTCTGAAACTGGCGCGCCCGAAGCACCCGGCGGTGTTGGCGGGCGATTTGAATGCGGTGCCGGAAAGTGAACCGCTGCGGATCTTGTCAAAGGAGTGGACGCGCGCCGGCGCGCCGGAGACACACTTGACGATTCCCGTAGGCTCGCCGCGCAGACAGATCGACTACGTGCTGCTGCGGCCGTCGAAGAAATTCCGCGTGGTGGAGGTTCGTGTGCTCGATGAGGCGGTGGCCAGCGATCACCGGGCGATTCTGGCGGTGCTGGAACTGGTGCGGTAACGGCTATCGCCGCAGCAGCCAGCGCACCGCGTTCTGCTGTAGCTTGATGTATTCGGGGTTCCAGAGAACCATCAGCAGATGGCCTGGCGAGAGGTAGCAGACGCGGCCTTTGCCCAGATCGTAAGCCCAGCCCCCAGGCGCCGTTGCGCCTTGCTTGTTGTAGTCGAGGCCTTGTTCGTTCACCGTTTCGAGAAAGATGTGGGCGCGATCTTTGTCGTAGTTCATGTAGTGCTGCTCGTCGGTGATGATGAAGTCCTTGACGCCCTTGGTGATGGGGTGGTTCGGATTGGTGACCTTGACCTTGAAAGTGCGGATGGGCGGATGGCCGGTGTAGGCTGCGCCGAGCGTGTAGCGGAAGTCAGGGTCAGTGAGGCCGACGTGAGTGACATTGTGGAGAAAGAGCGCCGAACCGCCTTGTTCGACGAAATGGCGCACGGCTTTGCCTTGTTCGGGTTTGATCCAGAAAGCGGGTTTGACCTTCGGCATGGGCGTAGGGGGATCGAAGGTGAGCGTGGGTTTGCCCGTGGCCACCCATGCGGCGTTCGTGTTCTCGTCGGGATAGCCGTCGGGCCAGATCATGCCGTCGCGGAGGATGATGAGGAGCTTGCGCCCCTTGAGGGAGGCTTCGTTGAGAGCCTTGGTTTCGTCGGTGAAATCGATGGAGATGTTGAGCTCTTTGGCGATGGTGCGGTTGAGCGCGGTGCGGATGTAATCGGAGTTGTGATAGCGGTCGCCGATGAGGGCGAAGGCTTCGCCGCGCGATTGGGCTTGGGCCACCGCCGGCGCGGCGAGGCTGGCAAGAAGGGAGCGTCGGGTCATCGGTGGGGATTGTATCGCATTCGAGCAGGAAAGGGGGACGACTTTTGATCGAACGAATCTTCAGCGATAAGCGTCGCGGCGGTTGATCACCCTATCGATTGTGACCTCGCTCGTTGTTTCATCGAAGAGTATGCCCTAATTGTCGACCCGCAGGCGACGAGAACTTGCAAGCGGCCTTTCAACGTCCGGACATCGCCAGAGCCGTCTTCCGCGTTCGCGCGAATCTCGTTACGCACATTGGGGAGGAAGCGAATCGATTTCACGGGGATGCGGCCTATTCTGCATCTGGCCGGGCGCGGAGGACGTCGTCCATGGTGAATCCCTGCTCCGCATGCTGGGCAATCTGTGGGAGTGGGGCAACGGCTATTACGGGCCATACACCCCTGGGTGCGGTGAGCGATCCGCCGGGACCGTCTTCCGGGGAAGATCGCATCCTGCTT
>CAYOBO010000035.1:46708-48416 GCA_964402295.1 uncultured Candidatus Solibacter sp.
GGGTGCGGTGAGCGATCCGCCGGGACCGTCTTCCGGGGAAGATCGCATCCTGCTTGCCAGCGCCGGCGGCGTTGTGTTGCGCTGGGTTCTATGCGTCTGCTTCTGTTTCTTGTGGCGATGGTCTTGCCGGCGGCGGAAAAAGCCGATTGGATCTGGAGCGCCGGACATGTCATCACGATGGACAATGCCCGCCGCGTGATTGTGGATGGCGCCGTCGCCGTCCGGGGGGACCGCATACTCGCTGTCGGCACGCGTGGCGAAATCGACGCCAAGTTCAAGGCCGCGAAACGCATTGACCGCCGGGACGCGGTCATCGCCCCGGGGCTGATCGACACGCATACCCACGCGCCGATGTCATTGTTTCGCGGCCTGGCCGACGACCGCCGCTTGCAGGAGTGGCTGGAATCCTTCATCTTCCCCGCGGAGGCGAAGAACGTCGATGCCGAGTTCGTGCGCTGGGGCACACGGCTGGCCTGTCTGGAAATGGTCCTCAGCGGCACCACCACGTACACCGATATGTACTACTTCGAAGACGTCATCGCCGAGGAGACGAAAGCGGCCGGCCTGCGCGGGGTTTTGGGGCAAACGGTGATCGGGTTCCCGGTGCCGGACGCAAAGACTCCACAGGAAGGACTGGCCCGCACGGAGCGCTTTCTGGAACGCTTTCGCAACGATCCGCTGATCGTCCCGGCGCCCGCACCGCATGCCGTCTACACGACGCCCGACGAAATCCTGCGCGGCGCGCGGGCTCTGGCCAACAAATACAAGGTGCCGATGCTGATTCACCTTTCCGAGACCAAGCGGGAGAATGACGACCTGCGGGCCAAGCGCAACATGACCCCGACGCAGTTGCTGGAATCGCTGGGCGCGCTGGAGGGCCGCACGCTGGGCGCCCACGGGGTATGGCTCGATGACGGCGATCTCGCCATCCTCAAGCGGCGCGGCGTGGGGCTGGCCCATTGCCCTTCCAGCAACTCGAAGCTGGCGAGCGGCGTAGCCCGGGTGCCGCATATTTTGCAACTGGGCATCGCCATGGGCCTGGGCACCGATGGCTTCGCAGGAAGCAACAACGATGCCAATCTCTTCGAAGAGATGGACCTGGCGGCCAAGATCCAGAAAGTCACTTCGCTGAACCCTGAGTTGTTGCCCGCGCGGCAGGCATTGGAGATGGCTACGATTGTCGGCGCGCGTGCTCTCGGGCTCGATCGAGAGATCGGCTCGCTCGAAAGCGGCAAACGCGCGGATATGATCCTGGTACGGACGGACGCTCCGCATGCCGTCCCGATGTACAACGTGGTTTCGCAGATGGTCTATGCGCTCAAGGGCAGCGATGTGAACGACGTGATGGTAAACGGCCGGTTGGTGGTGAAGGACAGAAGAGTCCTGACGCTCGATGCGGACAAAATCGTGGCGAAAGCGAGGGAATACCGCCAGAAGATCGCACAGAGTGTGGGGTTGCGGTAATTCCCTACTCCCATCAGCATCTGGAGTATACCCCTCTACTACCCCACGTATCCCCAACATTAAATTCGAAATCCAAATTGAGACAGTACTTCCGGTAATGGAACTATCTCGGTGAAGCTCGAAAACATTCTTCGGGAAATTTGTCATCGACACGGGAGAGATCCATGCGGTTCATGCATGTTTGTTTGGTTGCGGCGGTTGTCCTCGCGCTGGCGGTTGTGCCGGCGGCGGGCGCGGTGTTCAC
>CAYOBO010000036.1:0-47641 GCA_964402295.1 uncultured Candidatus Solibacter sp.
AGACGGTGGGGCGGGAGACGGAAGCGAGCTGGGCAGCCGCGGTCACGGTGGCGCCGGCGGCGAGGGCCTGGAGGACCGTGATTTGGGATGGGGTAAAGTGTTTCATGGCTGATTTGAGAATAATAGGGAGGTTTTTCGGGGAATGGGGGATAGATTGCGGGGTGGGATTGGACTGGATTTGTTTTGTTGGGGTTGGGGGCGGTGAAATTATTTTGCAGGGTTGTGAATGGAAGGCTGGGGCATAGACGGACATCCGCGCCGGACCGGCGAGCCAACCGAACCCATTGGCTTAACGCGGCGGAGGCGGCAAGTGTTCCGGAGAAACAAGCCGTTCGAGGACTTCGCGCGGGGAGCGAGCGGTCCAGGCGGAACGATACTCGCCGGCGAACTGACTCATTCTGTCGAACCAGCGGAGGTAGGTAGCCGGGCGCAGGTAATAGCGGATGGTGCGGGAGGGAGAGGAGACGATGGGAGGGGGATGTTCGGAGAGCAGCTTGGGTTGGGCGGAAGCGGGCGGGGCGCCGCCTGAGCTTTTTCGCGCGATGGCGAAGAGATTCCGTTCGTGGCGGTCGAGGGACAATTCGACGAGTTTCCACCCACTCAAGGATAGGGTTAGGGCAAGGCTGTCCGGGGTGAAGGCGATGACATGAGCGTAGTGAAAGCGCTTGGCGGGATGCTGATGAACGGAGTTGATGTTGGGGACTTCGATGACGATGGAGCCACTGTCCTTGACGCACGGAAGGAGACGGGCGAGAGACTGGACCGGGTTGGGCAGGTGTTCCAACACGTGAAACAAGGTGATGCAGTCGAAGGACCGGCCTGGTAGCTCGCGGGACCACAGGGAACCGGTGCGGATGTCGACGGCGTAATGGCGGCGTCCGAACTCGGCGTAAGCCGGGTCCGGTTCGATGCCGAGAGCGGAGCGGCCGGAGGCACGGAGTACGTAGAGCCATTCCCCGGAACCGCAACCGATGTCGAGTACGGCGGCGTCAGGCGGGAGGAGGCGGGAGAGCCGGTGCAGGCGATGGACTGCGAGCCGGCCCGAGCGGTAGACGTGCTTGAGTTTGGGCTGGCGGACGTTCTTATAGGATTGACGATACTCGGACTCGTAGAAGAGAGCCAAATCGGCAGGTGTGGGAAGGGGATCGACGCGAATGAGTCCGCAGCGGAGGCAGGATACGGATTTGAGGGGGCGGCGGCGGCGATCCTTGGTGGCGACAAGCAGTCCGGCCGGCTCGAGGCAAACGGGGCATGGCACGTCGGCGATTGCCGGCTCACCGGCACGCCGTGAGGAATCCCCGCGAATAGAATCAGTTGACATTTGTTCAGTAATACTATACGTTGGAGGACTCCGGATGGGAATCGCAATCCCTCTTCCCCCGGAAGACGGCGGAGCAGCCAGAGCATTCCCTTAGCGACGCCGGGCAGGCGCCCGGACGGCCAGCCCGCCTCGCGGATGCATGGATACCAACGTTCTCCAATCGCCAAACAGGCCGCAAGCCGAAGGAAGTGCAGCAGGCCATTCGGCGCCGGCGGAGGTTTGCGATCCTCTCGCATCCGGACGCGGGGAAGACCACCCTGACGGAGAAATTGCTCCAAGATTCGGGGGCTGTGGAAGCGGCGGATTCCGATTCTGACGTTCCTCAACAAGTTTGAGCCGATGCCGATTGTTGAGCTGGGGCACTTCGGCGCGCGGGGCAACGAGGACATGAGCCGCGGCAAGCAGCAATCGCGCCTGTTCGCGGAGGCCGTGGCGAAGATCCGCCGGCCGCCGTCGGCGAGTAGCGCCTGTTTGGAGGCAGATACGGGTATGACGGAAGAGCAGTTGGAGGAGTTCCGGGAGCTATTGTTGGCAACGCGCGCGGAGTTGCAGGCGAGTCTCGAGGAGGCGGCGGACAACGCCGCGCCGGTGAGTCCGGACAATGCGATTGGGCGTTTGACGCGGCAGGACGCGATGCAGGCGCAGCAGATGGCGCTGGAGATCCGGAGGCGGAACGGGGTCCGGCTGCGGCAGGTGGAGTTGGCGATGCGGCGGATGGAGGCAGGCAGCTACGGGATTTGCGTCCGGTGCGAGGAGGAGATCTCGCCGGCAAGGCTGAGAGTGCGCCCGGAAGCGCAAGTATGCGTGCGCTGTGCGCAGGGGGGCTGACATCGGACGCGGGCAGGAATGAATTACCTTTATTTTTTTCAAGCGAATCGAACGCTGCTGGGTTTCGGACTGCTTACGGCCTTGTCGACGAGTTTCGGGCAGACGTTCTTCATTTCGCTGTTTCTCGTACAGTTTCAGGAAGCGTTTGGGATAGGAAACAGCGAGTTCGGGCTGGTGTATGGGTCGGCGACGCTGCTGTCGGCGCTGCTGCTGCCATGGGTTGGCGGGCGGATCGACGGAGCGGATTTGCGGCGGTACACGGCGGCGGCAATGGGAGCGCTGGCGATTTCCGCGGCGGTGGTGGGGCTGGCGGTGAATGTGTGGATGCTTGGGGCCGGACTGCTGGGGGTGCGGCTGCTGGGACAGGGGCTGTTGGGACACATCTCACAAACCGTGATGGCGCGGGAGTTCGGGATGCAGCGCGGGCGGGCGCTGGGTGTGGCGGGGATGGGATACCCGATGGGAGAGGCGTTGCTGCCCATGGTGTGCGCGGTGCTGCTGCGCTTCGTTCCCTGGCGGGGCGTATGGCTGCTGGCGGCACTGGTGGCGGGAGTTGTGCTGCTTCCGGCGGCACTGGGGCTGCTGCGGAAACCGGCGGGTCCGGGCGGGGCTGCGGCAGGGGGCGGAATGGCGCCGGGCGCAGGCCTGAAGCGCCGCGATTTGTGGCGGGACCGGCGGCTGTACCTGGTCTTGCCATCGGTGCTGGTGCTGCCATTCGTGTTAACGGGATTATTCCTCTACCAGACGGCGCTGGCCGAGAGCAAGGGATGGAAGTTGGAATGGATGGCGGGGGCATTCGCAATGTTCGCCGTGACGCGGGCCGTGGCATCGCTGGCGATCGGTCCGTTAATTGACCGGTTTAGCGCGACTCGCCTGTTGCCGGTTTACCTGTTGCCGCTGGCGGGAGGGCTGGCGATTGCGATTTCGGCAAGCACACCTTTGGCGGCGGCGGTATACATGGTGATGGCCGGGGTGACGGCCGGGGCGAGCGGGAGCATCGCATCGGCGGTGTGGGCGGAGATGTACGGCGCGGCGAACGTCGGTCAGGTGCGGAGCCTTGTGGCCAGTGGCGCGGTGTTTGCGACGGCGGCCAGTCCGGCCCTGATGGGGTGGTTGTTTCAGTCGGGAATCGGCATCCAGCGGATGGTGCTGGGGGCGATCTGGCTGATTGTCGTAGCCGGAACGGCGAGCTTGCCTGTGGCAGGCATGGCGGGGTTGGAACGAGGCGAGATGGCGATGGCCGAAGACGCAGGTTAGAGAGGAAAAGCGATGACTACCACGAGCGCCGATTCACAGGTGGGTTCCTTGTTGCGCGAGCTTCGCGAGATGCGGCGCATGTCAGTGAGGACGCTGGCGGCGAAGGCGGGGTTTTCGGCGAGTTTCATTTCGCAGGTGGAACACGGGCTGGCGTCGCCTTCGATCGCCTCGCTGGAGAAGCTGGCAGCGGCGCTGGGCGTAACGCTGGCGGAGTTCTTTCAAACAGGGGAGTGGCGGGGGCCGGCGGTGGTCCGGGCCGAGCAGCGGGCGCGCATCGAGAGCGCCTGGCCGGGGGCCGAAATCGAGAGCCTGGGCGTGGACCGTAACAGGAAACTGGAACCGGTGCTGATCACGCTCCGCGCCGGCGGAGCCAGCGGCAAGCATCCGCATGGAGTGCCGCGCGAGCAGTTTGCGTTTGTCGTTTCCGGTGAAGTGACGCTGGTTTTGGATGGGGCGGAGTTGCTGTTGCGGCAGGGAGACGCCGTGACTATTTTGGCTTCAAGGCCTTTCCGGTGGGTGAATTCCTGGGGGAAAGACGTGCAATTGCTGATTGTCTCCAGCCGCACGCCATGAAGGGATCCTCTGGAGGAGCATGCATCCTCTGGAAGGGAATGGCGGCGGCAATCCGGTAGTAGACTGAAGGCAGGATGAGCGCGAGCGCCACGCGGTCCACACTGCGCAGCCGGAAACGGCCGCCGCAGTGGCGGCAGGTGAATTTTCCGACGCGTGGAATCCGTCAATTGACGCCGTTGCCGAGGCGTCCGATCCGGCAGCGGGCGCGGGATATCTGGGATCAGGTGCGCGTGGTGGTGCGGTCGCCGGTGTTGTGGGGATTGGCGGCGGTGTGGCTGGCGGCGTGGCACCGGTGGTGGTTGATGGCATTCCTGACGGCGCTGGTGAGCGGCGTGTTCTTCATTTTCCGCCCGCAGATGCGGGAACTGGAGATGCGGCTGGAGTACGATTTCGGGACGGATTCGGCGGAGTTTCTGAGCACGATGGCGGGGTTGACGGGTGTGCCTCTGGTGGGCGGAAACCGGGTACAGATTCTGAACAATGGGGACGAATTTTATCCGGCGATGCTCGAGGCGATCCGGGCGGCGCAGTATTCGGTGACGATGGAGCAGTACATTTTCACGGCGGGGACGGTGGGGCGGCAATTCGCGGAGGCGTTCGCGGAGCGGGCGCGGGCCGGGGTGACGGTGAAACTGCTGGTGGATGCGGTGGGGGGCGCCGGGATCAGCGGGGAGATAATCCGGATCATGACGGAGGCGGGATGCCAGTTGCGGTGGTTTCATCCCATACGGTGGTATAACCTGCACCGGGTGAATAACCGGAACCATCGGAAATCGCTGATTATTGACGGAAAAACGGCGTTCACGGGCGGGGCGGGGTTTCAGGATCACTGGATGGGGTCGGCGCGCCATCCGGGGGAGTGGCGCGATGTGCAGATCCGGATCGACGGTCCGGCGGTGGTGCAACTGCAAACGGGGTTCGCGACGAACTGGCTGGAAGTGACCGGGGAGGCGCTGATCGGGCCGCGGTATTTTCCGGTGCTGGAGCCGGTGGGGGATGTGGATGTGCAGGCGGTGATGAGTTCGCCGAAGGGGGATTTGTTTACCGCCTCGATTTTATATTCGCTGGCGATTTTGTGCGCGCGGAAGAGTATTTTGATTGCGAATCCGTATTTTGTTCCGGGGCCGCGGACATTGGAATGGATGGAAGAGGCGGTGGAGCGCGGGGTGCGGGTGGTGGTGATGATCGCGGGGGAGAGTTCGGACACGTTTCTGGCGCGGGCGAATTCGACACGGCTGTACGGGAAGATTCTGGAGGCGGGGGTGGAGTTGTACGAATACATGCCGACGATGCTGCATCAGAAGACGATGCTGGTGGACGATTTGTGGGCGGCGATCGGGACGGCGAACTTCGATCACCGGTCCTTCCGGCTGAATGAGGAGTCGATGGTGTGCGTGTACGATCCGCTGGTGGTGGAGCAATTGCGGGCGACGTTCGAGGAGGATTTGCAGTTGTGCCGGCGGGTGGAGATGGAGCGGTGGCAGGCGCGGGGACTGCGGACGCGGATGGGGGAATGGGTTGCGGCGCTGTTGCGGGACCAGGTATGAGAAGCGTACGGATTGCGACGTACAACGTGCACAAGTGCCAGGGGATGGACGGGCGGACGCGGCCGGAGCGGATTGCGCGGGTGCTGGAGGAGATCAACGCGGACGTGATCGGGCTACAGGAGGTGTGGAGCCTTCACGGGCACCGGGAGGAAGCCGATCAGGCGGGGTTCCTCGCGGCGGCGCTGGGGATGCATTACATTCACGCCGAGGCGCGGAAGCTGCATGGCGGGGTGTATGGGAATGCGATGCTGTCGCGATTTCCGGTGGAGCGGCACGGCAAGATGGACATCACGCATGTGGGGCGGGAGGAGCGGTGCGTGCAGCGGGCGGATATTCCGGTGGAGGCGTACCGGCTGCATGTGTTTAATCTGCACTTGGGGACGGGATTTTTTGAACGGCGGTTTCAGGCGCGGGCGCTGATGGAGCACCGTGTACTACGGGCTCCGGATTTGACGGGTCACCGGGTGGTGATGGGGGATCTGAACGAATGGACGCGGGGGCTGGTGACACGGACGCTGAGCGAGGAATTCCGGCGGGTGGATCTGGAGGCTCCGATCTTCCGGCGGCGGACGTACCCGGCATTATTGCCGTTTCTGCATTTGGATTATATTTATCTGGAGAATAGCCTGCGGGTGAAGGACGCGTTTTTTCACACAAGCCGGCTGGCGTTGGTGGCTTCGGATCACTTGCCTTTGGTGGCGGATGTGGCTTTGTAGGAGGGATGGCTGGCCGCGCGGGCCAGCCGGGGTTTTGAGAAGTTCAGATTTTGTGTTCCTTGTAGGGAACGCGCTTGCGGATCACCGGGTCGAATTTGACGATTTGGAGCTTCTCGGTGGTCTTCTTCGGATTCTTGGACGTGGTGTAGAAGTGGCCGGTGCCGGCCGTGGAGACGAGGCGGATGAGAACGCGAGGCATTAGATCTTCACCCCTTTCTTGCGCATGTCGGCGAGGACGGCTTCGATGCCGTTTTTGTTGATGGTGCGCATGGCGCGTGCGGAAACCTTCAGCGTGATGAAACGGTTCTCGCTAGGAACCCAGAAACGCTTGGTGTGGAGATTGGGCTCGAAGCGGCGGCGCGTCTTGTTGTTGGCATGCGACACGCGGTTGCCATAGGTCGGCTTCTTACCCGTGACGGCGCATACTTTAGGCATTTGGGGGATTCCTCCAGGAATGAATACTTAGCCAGTATAACAGAAGGGATCGGGGGTTGTCTTGTTTGGGCCGCGGATTCACCTGGATTCCGCCCATCGTTGGCGAGTACCAGGTTTTGCGGCCGCGAAGGTGCTTGTGAGCTCAGCGGCGCCGGCGGCGGCCGGAGAAGCTTCTGGGTTGCGGCGGCTTCGGCTCGCCGGCGGGCGGCAGGTTGGCATTCATGGATGCCAAGAACGCGGCCAAATCGGCGTCGGAGATAGGCCCGATGGGGCGAGGGAGCGGCGGGAGTTCGCGGAACTGCACCTGAATCCCCAGAGTGCGTTCATATCTGCGCACGTCGGAGAGTTCCAAGGGACTGACGAAGGTCCAGGATGCGCCACGGGCGCCGGCGCGGCCTGTGCGTCCAATGCGATGAACGAAGTTTTCGGGATCTTGCGGCAAATCGTAGTTCACGACGTGGGCGATGTCATCGACATGGATCCCGCGCGCGGCCACGTCGGTGGCGACCAGGATTCGATAGACACCGTCCTTGAAGCCTTGCAAGGCCTCATTGCGCTGGCCCTGGGAGCGGTCGCCGTGGATGGCGGCGACCTTGTACTTCTCCCGCTCCAGAAATTTCGTCAAGCGGTCGGCGCCCTCTTTGGTGGCTACAAAGACAAGGAAAGAACCCTGTTCGTTTTTGAGCAGATACTTGAGGAGATCGAACTTGGAGCCGCGTGGAACTTCGTAGCAGAAGAGATCGATGCGGGCCGCCGTCTCCGCGCAAGGCTCGACGGCGATGCGCACGGGATTGTGCACGTAGCTTGCAACCAGTCCCGCCACGGAGGAATCCATCGTCGCCGAGAAAAGCATGGTCTGGCGTTTGGCCGGGAGACGATCCATGATGATGCGCAGATCGGGCAGGAAGCCCATGTCGAGCATCCGGTCGGCCTCGTCGAGCACCACGGTGGCGGCACGGGAGAGATCGATCAACCGCCGGTCCAGATAGTCGCAGAGGCGGCCCGGCGTGGCGATCACCACTTCGGCGCCGGCCTGGATGGCGCGCAACTGGGCTTTTTCGCTCATGCCGCCGACAACGACGGCCGTGCGGATGTGCATGCCGTGGGCGACTTGCCGGAAAGCTTCATCGATCTGAATGGCAAGTTCGCGCGTGGGGCTGAGGATGAGGACTTTGACGAACTTGGTGCGGGGAACGGCGGCGAGGGCTTCGATGAGGGGAATGGAGAATGCGAGCGTCTTGCCGGTTCCGGTCTGCGCGGTGGCGACGACGTCGCGACCTTCGAGGAGAGGCGGGATGGCCTGCGCCTGGACAGGCGTCGGGGTGAGGAAATTGTTCTTTTCGAGATTGCTCCGCAAGGCGGAACAGAGGTTGAGATCGGAAAAATGCTGTATCAATTGTGCTCGGATGTTCCTGTGGCGAACCGAATCCTTTTCCTTTCATCATAGCAGCGTCGGGAAAAGCGAGGAGGGTGGTTCGCAAGCGGAGGCCAACTTCGGTTGCCGGTTCGTTGGAGCGGGGCCGAGCCTATTTTTCAAAGCCCCGCATGTATGGGACGACGGGCGGGCGCGGCCCGGTGTTAAATTGCGGTCCGCGCGTGGAGCGGTATCTCATGTTCATGACCGGGGTCTCGACGCGGCGCCCGACGGCGGAATAACGGCCGTTCTCCCAGTTGGATTCCATGTAGTGGTTGGTGATCCCAGTGGAGAGCAGCAGGCGCTCGGCAGGGAATGGTTCCTTGCCGGTGACCATCATTTCGGTAATCCAGTGCGGCAGGGCGTTCGAGGCGTGGTACTGCGCGTAGGGACCGGGCCAGCCAAGCATGGAGACGATCGCCGGCTCTGTTTGCCCTTCGATTTCGGCGGCGTAGGTCCAGCCCACACCGCGGGCCGAAATTACTGCCGCTTTTGTGCCATCGTTATAGTCGACGATACACACGTTTGCCTGGGGGTTCTGCTGAAATATTCCCTGTTTTAAGTTGAAATTTGCCGCTACGGAATCGAGCAGCTTGCCGGCCCAGGGATTGCGCTCGACCCATTTCGCCGTTTCCGGTCCGCGAATGGACTGCACGGCCTTGACGCCTGTCTCACCGCCCTTGCGGCGTTCGACGAAAGCCTGGAGCACGTCAATGCAGTGGAAGATGGCTCCTTCGTCGGAGGCGCCGCCGAGCACGATGGAGTTTTTTATCGGTGTGTCGGCCGCGATCTCTATTTCGGGCTTGCGGTAATAGACCGGTATGGAGGAACCGCCGCTCAAGGGAAAGTTCAGCTCCCGGGATTTGTCGAACATCCACTTGGCGTCGTCCCAATTGTAGGAGAGGTGCTTGTCGTTGAAGATGGGGACGGAGCGTTTGCTCTGCTCGAAGACGCGGATCACCTGCTGATAGATCCACCAGCGCGGCAAGAGCCAGTGACCCTTGAGATCGGTGGGATAATTGCCGTGTTCTCCGACGATGACCACGCCATCCACCGCAAGTTCGCGTCCGCCCAGTGTGACGGCCTCTCCCACTGTCTTATAGATGGGAATGTTCTTCGCTTTGCATACTTTCTGACCCAACTCGCTGGTGTCGAATTGATGAATATAAACGGATGCAACATCGACCCGCGAAGGAGTGTGGGCGCCCTTCCACCAGTAGCCGTCCATCAGCTTGCAAATGATCCAGTCGGCATGCGATCCGGGAGCACCCCAAAAGGTGACGCAACAGGCGATCCGAGGGCGTGTGGGCCGAGCCTGTGGAAGAGCGGCGGCTGGGCTGGCGGCCAAACCCGTTATTGCCAGCATTTCACGGCGGGTGACGAGTGGGTTCGGCCGCATGGGGTGATGTTCCGTCATGGGAAGCTCCTTGCAGGCTCGATTGTACCGCCACGGGATCGCTGCCGCGAGAGGGAGAGGATACCTCGCCACGAAAAATTTGACGTGGTTTGGTGCGATTCATCGCCAATAGTAGCGGAGGATTCATGCTACCGAGACAACTTGCTGTTCTGATGATTGCCGCGGGATCCGCATTGGCGGGGCCAGTGAGCTATGCCACGTTTCTGAATGCCGGGGGGGTGCAGTCGCAATTTGTGAGCGCGTCGGACACGCGTGTACAGTCCGGCACGGGCTCGCAGGTGACGGCGGCAGCGGACCTGTCGGAGGGCGCACTGCGGATCCGGACCGTACGCACGTCGGCATCGGGGGGACTGGGGGCGCAGGCGCTGTTCTACGACACCATTACGTTCGACGGGTCGGCGTTCGAGGGAGTTTTCGGAGCATCGTACAACCTGAACCTGACGGCGACCTACGAAGGCACATTCACGGCGGCAGGGACGATTGACAGCGCGGGCGTGGGCGGGCGCATCCACATCTACAGCGGGGACACAGTGATTGACTCGGGAGTGTTCACCGATGCAACGTCGCTCACGAACTTCATGTTTATCGGGGGTCCGGCGCCGTTATGCGCCAACGGGGTGAACGGCCCGGATCTGGTCACGCATCGCGGCTACTTTCAATTTCAGGTATCGTGCAGCGTAACGGTGACGGCATTGAATCCGACGGTGAAAATCCTCATGAATCTGCCGGGATTCATCAATGCGGGGGCGGCGACGTGGGATCTGAACATGATGAATACGGCGACGCTGAGCCTGGGCGATCTGGGGGGACGGGTGGTGCGGTCGGCGAGCGGAGTACTGCCAGGGACACTGGTGGATGAAGTACCGGAGCCGTCGACGCTAGGATTGGCGGCGCTGGCGCTGGCCGGACTTTGGTTGCGCGGCAGGCGTGGCCGCATGACAGAATGAGGGTTTGCCGGGCGACATCACGACACTGCTGGACCGCTGGGGCGCGGGCGACCGGAGCGCGCTAGACGAACTGGCGCCACTGGTGTATCCGCAGTTGCGATCCATTGCCGGGTCGTTCCTGAGGCAGGAGCGATCCGGCCACACGTTGAACGCGACGGGGTTAGTGAACGAACTGTTTCTGAAGCTGCTGGCGCGGCGCAGCGCGCGATTCGAGGGCCGGCGGCATTTCTATTCTCTTTGTGCGCGGCTGATGCGGATGGCGCTGATCGACCATGCGCGCACGGCGCAGGCGGAGAAACGCGGCGGGGAGCGGGAGTTCGTCCCGCTGCATGATGAAATTCCGTGGGTGGATGCGGGTGGCGCGCAGTTTCTGGAGTTGGATGCGGCATTGGAGGAACTGGCTGGGATCGCGGCGCAGCAGGCGGAGATTGTGGAACTACGGTACTTCGCCGGATGCAGCGTGGAGGAGACAGCGGAGATCGTAGGGGTATCGAAATCGACCGTGGACCGGGAGGTGCGCGATGCGCGGGCGTGGTTGTACCGGAAGCTGAAACCGCGGAAATAGGGGCAACGGATGAACCGAAGCGAGCGATGGCAACGGGTGCGGGAGCTTGCGGAGCGCTGGGGGGAACACTGCAAAGCAAATCCGGATGCGGATCGCGCGGGCATGATGGCGGATTGGGAGCCGGACGCGGAAGTGCGGGACGAAGCGTTGGACTTTCTGGATGCACTGGAGGAGGAGGAAGCCGAGCGGGCGCGGTATGCGCGCAAAGCAGCACCGCCGCCGGAGGAGATTGGCGGCTATCGGATTGTGAGGGAATTGGGCCGTGGGGGCAACGCAACCGTATATGAAGCACGGCGGGAACGCGAAGGAAGAACCGAAACATCGGCGCTGAAGCTGTTGCATGCGTGGATGGACGAGGCGGGGCGCGAACGCTTTCTGCGCGAGCGGCAGATCCTTTCGATGCTGCGGCACGAAGGAGTGGCGGAGGTGCTGGATGCAGGCATCACGGAAGCCGGGCAGCCCTTTCTGGTGATGGAGCGCGTGGAGGGGCAGACGCTGGATGTGTACTGCCGGGAGAAGCGGCTGGACGCACGGGCCCGCATCCGGCTGATGGCGGAGATCTGCGAGATTGTCGATGCGGCGCATCGCAAGCTGGTGGTGCATCTGGATCTGAAGCCGGGCAACATCATGGTGACCGCGGAAGGGCGCATCAAGGTGCTGGACTTTGGGACGGCAAAGCTGCTGGATTCCACGTTGCAGATGACGACGACGCGGCCGTTGACGCCGGTGTATGCGAGTCCGGAGCAACTGCGTGCCGAGCCGGTTTGGACGGGCTGCGATACGTATGCAGCGGGGCTGATTTTGTATGAATTGCTGACAGGGGCGTGGCCGCAGGCGGGACGGTCGAGCCTGATCGCTCTCGCCGAGCGGGCAGCGGAAGCAGGCGGAAACAGGCCGATGGCGCGGGCGGCGACGGCGGAGGCGGCCGCGGAACAGGGCACGCGGCTGGAACATTTACGGCGCTTTTTGTCGGGGGACATTGAGGCGGTTGTGGAGAAGGCACTGGCGCCGGCGGGGCAGCGGTATGCCTCCATGCGAGAACTGGCGAGCGATCTGCGGGCGTTTCTGGAGGGGCGTCCGGTGACGGCGAAGCGGCATACGGCGCTGTACCGGGCGCGGCGTTTCGTGGCTCGGAACCGCAGTGCGGTGGCGGCGGTGGCGACGCTTGGTTGTGCGCTGGCGGCGGTGAGCGGATACGCGTGGAGAGAACAACAGGAACGGTGGCGGGCGGCGGAACGGGCGCAGAGGGCCGGTGAGTTCGCCGTATCGGCGTTAGGGGGCATCAACCCGCTCTACGGAGGGCGGCCCGACATGCCTGCCGCGGAGTTGATCGACAAGGCTCTGGCGCGGCTGCGCAGCCGCGAGGTTCTGGGCAGCGGGGACGATCTGGGGCTGCGGACGCACTTAGCCTATCAGTTGTTTCACACGGGCAAGCCCGCGGAGGGAATGGCGGAGATGGCGGAATTGGAACGGATCGCGCGGCGGCGGAACTCACCCGAGGATTTGTTTACGGTGCTGTCGGCATCGTTGCCGCTGAAGCTTTCCGTGGGGGATTGCGAGACGGCGCGGCGGATGGGACAGGAAGCAGATGCATTGTTTCCGGCTGTGGCGCGGGGGGTAGGCGCGGCGGTGCGCGCCAGTTTCCGGTTGAACCGGGCGCAGATTCTGGCGGATTGCGAGCGGCGGCTGGAGGACGCGGCTGGCATGGTAGAGAAGGCGGGCGAGGATTTGGCGCAGGTGGATTTGAACGGGTTTCCGCTGGGTATGCCGGCGAGGGTGTACGTGGCGCTGGTGGAGAACGGGCGCAGCATGATTCTGTCCATGGCGAAGCGGACGAAAGCCGCGCGGGCGGTGGCGGAAGACGGGCTGCGCAAGCTGGAGGGAGAGGTGGATGCCGACGGAGTGCGGATTGCGCTGTTGCGGAGCATCGCGCAGGTGGAGGGCTTGGAAGGCAATAGCAAGGCAGCGGCGGAGGTGCTGGGAAAGGCAGTGGCGATCAGCGCGGGGGTGACGTCGCCGTTTGAGCGATTGCGGCTGAAGTTGATGTGGGCTTCGCGCATGGCGGAGTCGGGCGAGAGATTGCGCGCGGCGGAGGTGACGGGTAGGGCGATGGCTGAATTGCCGCAATACCGCGAGCAGATCGGCGGGCAGGAATTCATGCTGACGATTGACGCGATGCGGACGTATATGTTCGCGGGGGTGTGTGAACGGGTGTTTCCGCTGGCGCGGAGAGTGGATGCGCTGACACGGGGGAATCTTCCGGCGGCGTGGCGCAGCACACGGTTGATGGCGGAGGGGATTTGCTTGCTGGAGACGGGGCGGAGGAAGGAGGCGCTGCCGGTGCTGGAGGAGACCATGCGGCATGCGCCGCCGGGTCCGCGGAGTGAGGCGGGGCGGCGGCTGGCGAAGGCGTTGGAGGCGGCGCGGATACACTGATCAGTCGCGACCGGAGTTGCAGCGGGGACAGACACTTTCGTCGATGAGGAAACGGCGCTTCGGGGATCTGTCACGATCCGCTCCAGCAGCGGGCTATGGGTTGCAGAGATTGGCACCCTTGCCTGCGCCGACTTGTTGTATTGTTGCCGGTTTGCGTTAATTAAGATCGTTTGTGAAAGTCCGCGACCTGATTCGCAAGGGTGCGCATGTCCCCGACCTGCCGGGTGTCATCGCCATGGGTGATTCACGGGAAGAAGTGGAGTCTTTTATCCGCGAAGCAGTGGAGTTTCACATCGAAGGATTGAGGGCTGAGGGCTTGGCCGTGCCACCGCCCGCGAGTTGGGCGGGCACGGTAGACGTTTTTGCAACGTAGGTGTTTGCGGCGCCACAGCAGCCGTGCGACAGACTGTTGGCTCGGACAGCCTGGATGTGCCCGTTCATAGAGTGCAGCGGGCGGGGTTGGGGGCGAGGCAACGCCCGGCGATGCGCTGGGCTTCGACGGTGCGGGGGTGTAATTGGGGGAGGACGGCGCGCATTTCCTCGAGGGCGGGGCGGAGTTCGGCTTCGGCCTGGGTGGGATGGCCTTGCTGGGCGAGGGCGGCTCCGAGGAAGAGGCGGGATTCGGCGGTGCGCCAGTTGGGTTTCGCGTAGATCTTGCGGGCGATGGTGTAAGCCTCGCGGAGCAGGGGGACGGCTTCGGCGGCTTTGTTCTTGAGCAGCAAGACGCGGCTGAGATTGGTGAGTCCGCGGGCGACTTCGATGTGAGTGGGCGGGAGGATGGTGCGTTGGAGGGCGGAGGTTTCGCGGGCGAGGGATTCGGCGTCCGGATGGCCGAGGTGGGCTTTGATGAGGGCGACCTGCATGGCGGCGGCGGCGGTATTGGGATGACGCTCGCCGGCGGTCTTGCGGGCGTGGCGGTGCGCTTCTTCGGCGATAGCGAGAGCCTTGTCGAATTCGCCGCGCCAGAAGTGAGCGCGGAGGAGTCCCATTAACGGAAAGAGCAGGTGGGGAGGCGGGCCGGGGAGTTGGCGGAGGATGGCAGCCGATTCGGTGAAGTGCCGTTCGGCGGCGGCGGCATCGCCGGCATCGTCGGAAACGACACCGAGATTGTTGATCATGGTGGCAGTGGTGACGTGGCGGTCGCCGAAGTGGCGGCGCATGAGATCGAGGGCGGCGGTGAAGTGGCGGCGTGCGCCCTGGACGTCGCCCTGGCGGAGGTGCGCTTCGGCGAGGAGGCTGTGCTGGAACGAGGCGTCGGGGTCGTTTTGCGAAAGCCGCCAGGCGAGCGAGCGCTGGAGGTCGGATTGGGCGCCGGGGTAATCGCCGAGGGTGAGACGGAGCTGGCCGCGGGCGGCGATGGCTCGCATGGTGCTCGAGTGGTTTTCGCCGTACAGCTTTGTGGTGAGCTCGACGGCGCGTTCGACGTGGGGGCGGGCCTGTTGCGGCGTGCCGAGGACAGTGAGAGCGCTGCCGATGGAGGAGCGGAGTCCGGCTTCGATGTCGGGGCTGTTGCGGAACTCCTCGTTGAGGTTGGCGGCAGTGGCTTCGATGAGGTCGACGACTTTCATGTCGCGGCCGCCGGTGGCAAGGGCGGAGACGCCTCCCTTGCGGGACGCGCCGAGGAGGCGTTCAAAGAAGGCGGCGATCTGGACGGCCTTTTCGCGTTCGCGTTCGGCGATGGCGGCTTGGCGAAGGCTATAGGCAGTGGCGGTGGAAAGGCTGAGGATGACGGCGGCGGCGCCGGCGACGGCCCACTTGTGGCGGCGCAGGAAGCGGCCGGCGAGGTAGCTCCAAGAGGGGCCGCGGGCGGAGACGGGCTCGTTGTGGATGTGACGGCGCAGGTCTTCGGCGAGTTGGCCGGCGGTGGCGTAGCGGCGGGCGGGGTCCTTATCGAGGGCCTTGAGGAGGATGGCGTCGAGGTCGCCTTCGAGTTCGCGGCGGAGTGTACTGGACTGGCGGCTGGGAGGGATAGGCTCCTGCTCGCAGGCGGCGCGCATGAGGTCGGGGGCGCTATCGGAGCCGGCGCGGTAGGGCCAATGGCCGGTGAGGAGTTCGTAGAGAATGACGCCGAGGGAGTAGATGTCGCTGCGGGTGGAGCCGGCAAGTCCGCGCATCTGCTCGGGACTGGCGTAGCGGGCGGTCATCATGGGGAGGGCGGTGGCGGTGGCTCCGGTTTGCGTGGCGGAGTCGAGGAGGCGGGCGGTGCCGAAGTCGAGGAGCATGGGCTCGCCGGCGGCTGTGACGAGGATGTTGGCGGGCTTGAGGTCGCGGTGAACGATCAAGTTTTCGTGGGCGTATTCGACAGCGGCACAGATCTTGCGGAGGATTTCGAGGCGGGCGTGGAGAGTGGGGTTTTCGGCGGCGGCCCAGGCGTCGAGGGGGACGCCGTCGATGTACTGCATGGCGAGGTAGGGCGTGCCGTCGGCGGTGACTCCGCCATCGAGGAGGCGGGCAATGTTGGGGTGTTCGAGGCGGGCGAGGATCTGGCGCTCTTCGAGGAAGCGGCGGGCGAAGAAATCGGAGCGGAAGGAGACGCGGGCGAGCTTGAGGGCGACAGTGCGGTCGAAGCCGGGTTCGTCGCGCTGGGCGAGGAGGACGATGCCCATGCCGCCGGCGCCGAGTTCGCCTGTGACGCGGTAGGGTCCGATGCGCTGGCCTTCGTAGGGATTGCTGTCGGGAGGGGAAGGGGGCTGGTCCAGAGGACCGGAGTCATCCTCGAGGTAGCGGAGGAGGGATTCGATTTCGGCGCGGTCTTCGGGGTGTTGCTGGAGCAAGGCCTCGCGGGCGTCGGGAGGGAGGTCGGCCGCGGCGGCGGCGAGATCGCTAATTTGCTTCCAGCGTTCGGCGTCCATCGGGTTTGTTCTCCAGTTCGCGGTGCAGCCACATGCGGGCGACGGTCCAGTGGCGTTTGACGGTGGTGCGGGAAACCTGCAAGATGTCGGCGATTTCGGCGAGGTCCATGCCGCCGAAATAGCGCATCTCGACGATGCGGCTGCGCTCGGGGTCGATTTCGGCGAAGCGCGTGAGGGCTTCGTCGACGGCGAGCAGGGCGCTGTCGGGATACACGGGGGTGTCGAGGGCTTCGTCGAGAGAGAGGTGTTCGGCGCCGCTGCCGCGCTTGTCCGTGATGCGCTTGCGGGCGTGATCGACGAGGATGCGGCGCATCATTTTGGCGGCGACGCTGAAGAAGTGGGCGCGGCCGTGCCAGTCGGAGCGGCTTTGATCGACCATGCGCATGTAGAGTTCGTGGACGAGGGCGGTGGGCTGGAGGGTGTGGCCTTCGCGTTCGTGGCGGAGAAAGCCGCCGGCCATGC
Source organism: uncultured Candidatus Solibacter sp. (assembly GCA_964402295.1). GTDB lineage: Bacteria > Acidobacteriota > Terriglobia > Bryobacterales > Bryobacteraceae > CADEFT01. The sequence goes on from CAYOBO010000036.1 coordinate 16,771, forward strand.
GGCGAAGTTCGTCGTAGACAATGGGCAGGAGGCGCTGGTAGGCGTCCTGGTCGCCGATGGACCATTGGCGGAGGAGTTCGGTTACGTCGTTGCTGGCCATGTTATCGGAGTGTTGGGTCCGAGTTGGGATAAGAGTATCTTATCGCGGGGTGGGGCGTGGGATCAGGGGAGCCAAGACTTGTTGCAACGAGCCGGCGCCGCGGTGGAACCGATGTATGTATGTGTGCGGCGCAGTGAAGGCGAAGATGCCGGAGCAACTTCTCCCGATTCATCCGACGATGACAACTTCCTGCTTGGCATCCGGAGGCAGTGCACGCAAGGATTCTTCCCTGCGGTGTTCGAGGATCAATTGAATCGCCTGGCGGAGATTGGCGAGACATTCCTCGCCTGTGACACCTTGCCCATTAGCGCCGGGGACCTCAGCGCAATAGGAGACAAACCAAGGGCCGTCCTGTTCCACGGCCGCAGTGAACTCATTGCGCATCCGAATAGCCTAGCGCCGTGTGCGCCAAGAGGCCAGACGCAATGATTGTTGGACTTCGGCCGGAAGATCGAGCCGATGGAACATGGGGCGGGTTAATGTAGTCCTCACTGGCTTTACAGAAGAAACGTCGTTTGTGCGGGCAGGTGGGACTGGCGGTTGTCTTCGACGGGGGCTCGGGATAATCGGGACTGGCGGGGCGATTTGCTCTTCGATCCAGGCTTCGAAGAGATTTCTTGGGGAAGACACCAGCTTAAAACTTCACGAGGATGGTTCTATCGGGGGATGTCCGGATGAGAGCCCAGAGCCAGGCTCCGTCAAAGCGGAGGGAGAGAATTTGGGCGTTGGTGGCGTTTTGGGTGGGTTGGGCCAAGGTGACGGTATCGAGCGCCTGGCCTCTGGAGTTGATGCGGGTGACGGCACCGCCGGCGGATTCGTTGGCGGCCCAGAGAAAGCGGCCGTCGAATTCGAGGATGCCAGGGGAGAAGGACAACGGGAAGGTCTCGGTGCGGCGAGGCACGCCGTTCTCGATGCGAAACAGCGTGTTGTCACCGGTGCAGGCGACCCATACCGCCTCACCGTCGTAGACGAGGCCCTTCGCCTGCGACCCCGGCGTGCAGGCGTTGGCGGCGCCCGGGGTGGAGCCTCGCGCTTGCAACTGGCCGGTTGCGGGGTCGAGCAGCCAGATATTGGCGCCGTCAGAGACGATTTCGGCAGGTTTTATGACACCTTGCCCTCCGCCGAGCGATTCGCTCGATAGGATCTGGCCGTTGGAGTTATGCGGGGTCTGTGCCGTATGCGGCGGGGTAGGGGTGATTCTGACCAACTGTCCGTCGCCGACGATCCAGAAAGACGATCCGTCGGAGACAATGCGTCTGGTGACGCCCCAGGAAACGTTGCCATCCCAGTAGAATTGTGGCTCGGCGGCGGCGCCTCCGCGGGGGTAACCGACGAGACGGCCGGTCCCTGACTCATCGACAGAGTGGCGCCAGAGGCGTGCGCCGTCGAAAACGCCCACGGACTGTCCGGGTGGGACATTGCCCTCAAGCGAAGATGCATCCTCGAATTCGGCAATCTTTACCAAGGTGGAAGTGTCGATGGTGAGGTAACCTTTGTTGGCGAGGACAAAGATGCGGTCGCCGCCGGGTTCGATGGAGAGCGGCCGCCCGGAAGGCACGTTCGGTTGTGGGCCATCGGTAGGGTCGCGAGTCAGCTCGATGGTTGCGAGCGGGCGGCGGGCTTCGCTCCAGCGGCGGTGGGCGATGCGCAGTGGGGAGGCTCCGGATTCGGCGCCGGTGGACGCACCCGGGGGTCCGGCGGGGCCTTGGGGACCGGTGGCGCCTTGGGGACCGGCGGGGCCGGCGGGGCCGGTTGTGCCTGGCGGGCCGGGTGGACCTATAGACCCGGAGTCGCCGCCGAGCCAAGTGAGATGGAGGCGCGGCGATTGGCTGGTGGCGGTGTTTTCCTTGCTGTCGAGGGCGATGTTGGCCGTGGCCGTAGTGAGGAGGAATCCGTCGTTGGCAGAGCCCGCCAGCCAGGAGCGGACGGCGGTGGTGACATCGAAAGTAAGAAATTGGAGCGCGCCGCGGGCGGTGGCGGTGGCGATGCGGGTTCCGGCTGTGGGGAGCGTGGCATGAGTGACCGCGGTTTCGAACCAGCGGGCTTGGGCGGGGGCGAGGTCGATGGCTCCGGCGGCGGCGACGCGGGAAACGAAAACGGTGAGGGTGGCGCGGACGAGTGTGGCTCCGCGTGGCGTGGTGGGCGTGTCGAATTGGAGCAGGGTGCGCTGGGTAGGGCTGATGAAGAGGCTTTCGCGGGCGCCGAAGTTTGCGGTGGGGGATGCGGAGTCGGTGTGCGAGTCGGCGTTGGGGGGAATGGAGTCGGCGTGGAGGAGCGCGGCGCCGATCCAACAGATTGTTAGCGTTTTGTTTCTCATGGTTGGCCCCTTAGCGGCAACGGTTCTGGCCGCTGCGAAAATAGCGGCTGCCGTTGAGGTACACGGTTTCGTTTCCGAGGCTGGTGGCGCGGTAACGCCAGAGGCGGCCATCGTGGAAGCGGAGCGTGAGCAGGGCGGCGTCGCCTTCGGCGGTCACCTGCCATTTGCCGGCGCTGCTGTCGCCGGTGCGGGAGTAGCCGAAGGCCTGCGGGACGTCGAAGGAGGCGCGGGTTTGCTCGCCATAGTGGAACGAGCCATCGCTGCACAGGAAGATCTGCTCGGTGGATTGGAACGAACCCTGGGTGACGCCACTGAGCGAGGAAGAACGGCGGCCGAAGTAATAGGCGAGGCGGCGGCCGGCGAAGTAGGCGGCGAGCCGCTGATCCATGGGCGGTGTTTCCGGGGGAAACAGTTCGATGCCGGCGGCGATGGCGGCGGCAGCGGCGGCCATTTTGTCCCAGGCTTGCGGCGTGGTGGCGGCGAGCAGAATGAAGCAGCGGCCGTTGTTGGCGCGGACGCCGGCGAGAATGCCGCGCACGGGCTGGTTGTCGAGTGTCCCCTTGACTGGGAAGGAGACGCCCACGCCGAGCGTGAGGTTGAGCCGGGTGGCGGGGCCATCGGGGATGAGTGCCACGCCTTCGTCCTGGTAGCCGACGCGTGTGGCGGCTTCGAGATCCTGGAGGGTGAATGTCTCGCCGGTTTCGAGGAACACCGCCCCGGGGGTGGTTTTCGATCCAAACAAAACGATGGATTCCTGTTTTCCGAGGAATTGGAAGCCGCCGCTGAGGCGGAGGGCGAAGCCGGATTCGGGGTCGCGATATTGGTCCGGGGTGGCGGCGCTTGCCTGCTCGGGCTGGGCCTGGGCATGAAAAAGGAGGAGGAAAGGGATCACGGCAAGCATGGGAACCTCAAGCGAACGGATTGCCCGCGCGGATGTTGTTAACGATGTATGTGTAGCGGGAATTGGAGGACGACATTCCCAAGGCGTACCAATCCTCGACGATGGAGGCCTGTTGTTCGCAGTTGTACTGCCACCATTTGAGGCCGGTGGTGTAGCTGTAGGCGGGGGCTACATCGCCTCCGTTGGCGATAGCGGCGATGGACTGGTGAAAGGCGGAGTTGAGGACGTAGCCCTTCGGGACGCCGTGCTGGCCCTGCCAGACGTGGGTGAGCTCGTGGATGAGAAGGCGCTTGTAATGGAGCAGGTTGGGGTAGGCATCCGGCCCCACGTGGAGCACGTAATAGGGCGAAATGGCGACGCTGGGGGGACTGCACCAGGGCTTGTTGTTGAATCCGAGGTCGTCGCGGACACGGACGTTGTAATAGGCGATTCTGCCGCTGAAAACCTCGCGGGCGAATAGCTCCTCGGCGGAAGTGAGGCTGCGAGTGGCCATGGGTTTCTCCTCGATGATGCGTATGGGGCTGCTCTTGGCGGCTGCCCTCTTCGACGGACACGCGCGGGCGTGTGGGAAAATGGACCACCCGGGGGCGAAAAATGCGGCGATTGCGTCAGATTGCGCGGCGAGTGGGTGGGATGCCGACGAGGCGCGCCGTTGCAACAGTGTTACAACACGAAGCGGTGGAAGGTATCTCGCTCATTCCGGGCGGCTTCCGAAATGAGAAAGATTTCACCGGCGTGACACTTATTTTGGAAGGCAAAATGCAACAATAGAGGTAGAAAACAGGGCCGCTCCGGGTGAACGGCCTCAGCCCACGTACTGGCAGAGCCCTCGCACGAGACGACAACCATTGCTTTTGTGCGCGCCGTTTCCCCTTCCCGGCAGAATGGATTATGTCTAAGACTATCGATGTGACTGAACTCGTCCTGCGTGACGGCCATCAAAGCTTGCTGGCGACAAGGATGGCCATGGAGGACATGATTCCGGCCTGCGACGCGATCGACAAGGCCGGCTACTGGAGCGTGGAATGCTGGGGTGGGGCGACCTACGATTCCTGCATCCGCTTCTTGAATGAAGACCCGTGGGAACGGCTGCGCACGTTTCGCCGGTTGCTGCCGAATTCGCGGCTCCAGATGCTGCTGCGGGGGCAGAACCTGCTCGGCTACCGGCACTACGAAGACACCGTGGTGGACCGGTTTGTGGAGCGTGCAGCGGAGAACGGCATGGACGTGTTCCGCGTCTTCGACGCGTTGAACGATATCCGCAATATCCGGCGCGCGCTGACGGCCGTGTTGCGCACGGGCAAGCACGCGCAGGGGACGATTTGTTACACGGTGAGTCCGCTGCATACGGTGGATGAGTTCGTGGATATGGCGGAGCAATTGATGGAGCTCGGCTGCGATTCCATCTGCCTGAAGGACATGGCGGCGCTGCTCAAGCCGCAACCGGCCTACGACATCGTGCGCGGCATCAAGGAGCGCTGCGGCGAGCACGTACGGGTGCATGTGCACGTGCATGCGACGACGGGCGTGACGATGGTAAGCCTGATGAAAGCCATCGAGGCGGGCGCCGATTGCGTGGACACCTCCATCAGTTCGCTGAGCCTGGGGCCGGGACACAATCCGACCGAGGCGCTGGTGGAGATGCTGGAGGGGACACCCTACCGCACCTCGCTCGACAAGCAGCAACTGCTGCGGATCAAGGAGCATTTTGCGGCGATTCGTCCCAAATACCGGCAATTTGAGAGCAATATTCTCGGCGTCGAGACGGAGATTTTCGACTCGCAGATTCCCGGCGGGATGATCTCCAACATGGAAAGCCAGCTCAAGCAGCAGGGCGCGGCGCATCGCATCAAGGAAGTGCTGGCCGAGGTGCCGCGCGTGCGCCAGGACGCGGGGTATCCGCCGCTGGTGACGCCATCGAGCCAGATTGTCGGCACGCAGGCCGTGTTCAATGTGCTGATGGGCCGCTATGAAGTGCTCACCGGCGAATTCGCCGATTTGATGCTGGGATATTACGGGGAAACGGCGGGTACGCGCGATCCCCAAGTGGTGGCCAAGGCAGCGCGTTTTGCCAAGAAGGAAGTGATCCGCTGCCGTCCGGCCGATCTGCTGCGGCCGGAATGGGACCATCTGCGCGCGCAGGCGCTGGCATTGCAGGGCTGCAACGGCTCCGACGAAGACGTGCTGACGTTCGCCATGTTCCCGCAGGTGGCGCCGAAATTTTTCACCACGAGAGCTGAAGGCCCGAAGTCGGTGGCCCAGGATCCCGCGGCCGCGCCTGCCGCCGCCGCACCCGCGGCAAAAGCGCCGGCTGCCGCGGCAGGGCCCGTGCGCACCACCGTGAAATACGACGTAACCGTGAACGGCAAAGTGCACCAGGTCACGGTGGCTCCAGCATAGAAACGCACCCCGCCATCGTTCGCATTGGATGCCCAAGGAGATTTGTGTATGACCATGCAGGAAAAGATTGAGGATCTGCGAAAGAGGAAAGCGCATCTCGAAGCCGGAGGCGGGCCGCAGCGCATCGCCAAGCATAAGGAGCAAGGCAAGCTGACGGCCCGGGAGCGGGTGGCGCACCTGGTGGATGCGGACAGTTTCGAGGAATTCGGCCTCTATGCCCAGCACCGGGCGACGATGTTCGGCATGGAAGGCAAGGAGATGCCCGCCGATGGCGTCGTTACTGGCGCGGCTGCCATCGACGGGCGTCTGGTGCATCTGGCCAGCCAGGACTTCACGGTGGGCGGCGGCGCGGCGGGCGAAGTGCATTCGCTCAAGGTGGCCGAAGCGATGAAACTGTCGCTGAAGACGGGCTCGCCGTTCGTGTTCATCAACGATTCGGGCGGAGCGCGCGTGCAGGAGGGCATCGATTCGCTGTCGGGCTACGGCCAGGTGTTTCACGTGAACGTGATGCTGTCGGGCGCGGTGCCGCAGGTGTCGGTGATCTGCGGGCCGTGCGCGGGCGGAGCGGCGTACTCGCCGGCGCTGACGGATTTCGTCATCCAGACACGCCAGGCGCAGATGTTCATCACCGGTCCGCAGGTGATCAAGCAAGTGACCGGAGAGACGATCACGGCGGACCAGTTGGGCGGGGCGGACGCGCACATGGCGCATTCGGGCGTGATTCACTTCATTGCCGAAAATGACGAAGAGGCGCTCTATCTGTGCCGGCGGCTGCTGAGCTTTCTTCCGGCGAACAATCTGGAAGATCCGCCGCGCTTGCCCTCGGATGGAAACGTGGAGCCGAATGAGGCGCTGAACACGATGGTTCCGGTGGAGCCCAAGCAGGGCTACGATGTGCGGGGCGTCATTGTGGGCGTGGTGGACAATGGCGATTTTCTGGAAGTGCAGGCGGGCTACGCGATGAACATCGTGGTGGGCTTCGCGCGCATCCTGGGGCGTTCGGTGGGCATCGTCGCCAACCAACCATCGGTGCTGGCCGGGGCGTTGGATATCAACGCTTCGACCAAGGCGGCGCGATTCATCCGCTTCTGCAATGCGTTCAACATTCCGCTGATCACGTTCGTGGACGTGCCGGGATTTCTGCCGGGCGTGCAGCAGGAGTATGGCGGCATCATCCGGCACGGGGCGAAACTGCTGTTTGCCTATTCGGCGGCCACGGTGCCGAAGATCCAGGTGATTCTGCGCAAGAGCTTCGGCGGAGCGCACCTGGCGATGTGCTCGAAGGATCTGGGCGCGGACCGTGTGTTTGCGTGGCCGACGGCGGAAATCGCCGTGATGGGCGCCGAAGGAGCGGCGGAGATTGTGTTCCGCAAGGAGATTGCCGAGGCGGAAGACAAAGCAGCCAAGCGCGCCGAATTGATCGAGAAATACCGCAGTGCGTTTTCGACGCCCTACGTGGCGGCGGCGCGGCGGCTGGTGGACGATATCATCGAACCGGCGGCGACGCGCAAGCATCTGGCGCAGGCGCTCGAATATTTGCAGGCCAAACGGGAGTTCCGGCCATCGAAGAAGCATGGGTTGATTCCGCTGTAGGAGGAGGATGGCCATGAAGAAAGCGACACAGGCGGAATTGCTGGCGGCCATTGCGGCGTTACGCGAAGAAGTGGCGGCACTCGCCGCGCGCGTTGCCGCCCTGGAGCCTAAAGCGCCAGTGGCCGCGCCGCCCGCGCCGGAGGCAAGGAAGGAGCAGGAAGGAATCCCGGAGGAGGTGATTCTGGCCATCTCCGCCGCCATCGCGGCGTTTCTCGGCAAGCGGCCGCGCATCCGGCAGATCCGCCTCATCGGCTCCGGAGCATGGGCGCAACAGGGGCGGGTGAGCATCCAGGCTTCGCATGCGCTTGCCTTGCGCCACGAATGAGAGGGAGGCAGAAATGAAATTGCATATCACCGTTGACGGGAAGCTCTATGAGGTGGACGTGGAGGCGAGCGAGCCCGAGCCGCAACAACCGGTTTATCTGCCTCCCACGCCGACGCGCATCGGCGCCGCTCCGGTTGTGGCGCCGCCGCCCGCCGCGGGCGCCGCGCCCGTGGCGAACGAAGACAAAATCTGCCGCAGCCCGATTGCGGGCACGGTAACGCGCGTACTGGCGCAGCCGGGGCAGAACATCCAGCCCGGCGATGTGCTGCTGGTGCTGGAGGCCATGAAAATGGAAACCAACATTACGGCGCCGATCGCCGGTAAAATCGCATCGCTGCCGGTGAAGCCGGGCGATGCTGTTCAGGGAGGGCAAGTCCTTGTCGCTTTCGAATGAAGTTCCAGGCATTCTGTTCGTGGACCATGTAGCGGTGGCGGTGCCGCAAGGGCAGTTGGAGGCGCAGGTGGCGTCGTATCGGGCGCTGGGCTTCACGGAGATTCACCGCGAGGATGTGCTCGGCAAGGATCAGGTGCGCGAGGTGCTGCTGCGCATCGGCGGCGGGCCGAATCTGATCCAGTTGCTGGAGCCGCTTTCGGCCGAGTCGCCGGTGGCGAAGCAGATTGAGAAGAGCGGCGGGCGCGCCGGGTTCGCGCACATTGCCTACCGTGTGGAGAGCGCGCAGCGGGCGTTTGAGGCGATGCGGGCGGCGGGGTTCCGGATCATCGACGCCGCTCCGCGCAAAGGGTCGCGCGGCACCACGGTGTTCTTCGTGCATCCGAAATCGACCGAGGATGCGCCGTTCGGCTATCTGATCGAGATCGTGGAGGAACCCGCATGAAGGAGATTTTTCCTCCTGTCTCCGTTGCCGAGTGGGAAGCACAGATCCGGGCCGATTTGAAGGGCGCCGATTACGAGAAGCGGCTGGTGTGGAAGACGCCGGAAGGGCTCGCCGTGCGGCCCTATTACACGATGGAGACGGCGCCGGCGGCACTGGCGCTGGACGGATTGACGCCGTGGGAAGCCGACGCGCCGGAGGCCGATATCGATGCGGCGCGGTTTCAGGATGAAGGCGCCACGGCGGTGGAAGAGCTGGCCTTCGCCCTTGCCGCGGCGGTGGAGATGTGGGACAAACCCGCGCTGACGGTCCGCTTCGCCACGGGTCCGTTGTTTCTGCTGGAGATTGCCAAACTGCGCGCGGCGCGTGTGTTGTGGAGCTGTGTGGGCGCGGCGTTCGGCCGGCAGCCTTCGCTGCATCTCAGCGCCGTGACCGCGCGATGGAACAAATCGGCGCTCGATGCGCATAACAATTTATTGCGGGCAACGGGGGAGGCTTTGGCGGCGGCTCTGGGAGGCGCGAACACGATTGCCGTGCGCCCGGAAGGAATGGATCCGCGGCTGGCGCACAACCTGCTACTGATTCTGCGCGAGGAGACGCACACGCATGGCGTGGCCGATCCGGCGGCGGGAGCATGGTATATCGAAGCGTTGACGGAGATGCTGGGGGCGGAGGCGTGGAAGCGCTTCCAGCAGGTGGAAGCGGCCGGCGGCTTTGCGGCGTTCGAGGCCAGTGGCGCGCTCGAGCGTGCGCTGGCGGCGTCGCGGGCGGCGAAAGATGCGGCCGTGGCCACGCGGCGGACGACGCTGGTGGGCGTGAATCACTATCCGAATCCCGCCGAGTCATGGTGCCCCATCGGCGAGAACGGCTGGCGCGCGGCGGGTGTATTCGAACGCATCCGCATGCGCACGGCGCGGCATGTGGCGGCGGGGAACGCTTGTCCCACGGTGTTGCTGCTCGAGTTGGGGGACCCCAAGATGAGCCAGGCACGGGCGGCATTCTGCCGCAATTTTCTCGGCTGCGCGGGGTTTGCCATTCGCGAAAGCTCCACGCTCGAAACGGCGGATCTAGCCGTTCTGTGCAGCAGCGATGCCGAGTACATGGAGCTGGCGCCGCGCGTGCTGTCGGAAGCGCGGATGCCGGTGGCGGTCGCGGGCTATCCCAAAGAGCACGTGGCCGCGCTCGAAGCGGCCGGTGTGGCGGGGTTCATTCATCTGGGCAGCAACCTGGTGGAGACGCTCGAGCACTGGCAGAACCGTTTGGGAGTGCAGGCATGAAACCCGATTTCACTCAGATTCCCTTTGAGCCGCAACGGGCGGCGGCGCCGGCGGTGGACTACGATCATCTGCATTATGCGGCGGGATTGCCGCCGTTCCTGCGGGGGCCGTATTCGACGATGTATGTGATGCAGCCGTGGACCATCCGCCAGTATGCCGGTTTTTCCACGGCCGAGGAGTCGAATGCGTTCTACCGGCGCAATCTGGCGGCGGGGCAGAAGGGGCTTTCGGTGGCCTTCGACCTGGCGACGCACCGCGGCTACGATTCCGATCACGAGCGCGTGGCGGGCGATGTCGGCAAGGCCGGGGTGGCGGTGGATTCCGTCCTCGACATGAAAATTCTCTTCGACCAGATTCCACTCGACCGGATGTCCGTGTCGATGACGATGAACGGGGCGGTGCTGCCGGTGATGGCGTTCTACATCGTGGCGGCGGAAGAACAGGGCGTGCCTCCCGAGCGGCTGAGCGGCACCATCCAGAACGACATTCTGAAAGAGTTCATGGTGCGCAACACCTATATCTATCCGCCGGAACCGTCGATGCGGATTATCGGCGATATTTTTCGTTATTCGGCGGCGAAGATGCCGAAGTTCAACTGCATTTCGATTTCCGGCTACCACATGCAGGAGGCCGGGGCGACGGCCGATATCGAGCTCGCCTATACGCTGGCCGACGGGCTCGAGTACCTGCGGACGGGTCTCGCGGCGGGGTTGGACATCGACCAGTTCGCGCCGCGGCTCAGCTTCTTTTGGGGCATCGGGATGGATTTCTTCCGCGAGATCGCGAAGATGCGGGCGGCGCGGCTGCTGTGGGCGAAACTGGTACACCAGTTTCACCCGAAGAATCCAAAGTCGATGGCGCTGCGCACGCACTGCCAGACATCGGGTTGGAGCCTGGCGGCGCAGGATCCCTTCAACAACGTGGCGCGCACCATGATTGAGGCGATGGCGGCGGTGTTCGGGCACACGCAGTCCCTGCACACCAATGCGCTCGATGAAGCGATCGCGCTGCCGACCGATTTTTCGGCGCGCATCGCGCGCAATACGCAGATCCTGTTGCAGGAAGAGACGGGCATCACGCGGGCCATCGATCCCTGGGGTGGCAGCCACCACGTGGAAACGCTCACGCATGAATTGGTGGAGCAGGCCTCCAGGCACATCGAGGAGATTGAAAGCCTGGGCGGGATGGCGAAAGCCATCGAAACCGGGTTGCCGAAGCTGCGCATTGAGGAAGCCGCGGCGCGCAAGCAGGCGCGCATCGACGCGGGACTGGAACGCATTGTGGGCGTGAACGCGTATCGTCCCGTGCAGGAAACGCCGATCGAGGTGTTGCAGGTGGACAACAGCCGCGTGCGGGAGCGGCAGATCGCGCGGTTGGAGGAATTGAAGCGCACACGCGATGCGGCGGCGGTGCGGGAGGCGCTCGAGGCATTGACGCAGTGCGCGCGGACGGGGGAGGGGAACCTGCTGGAATTGTCGGTGATTGCGGCGCGGCGGCGCGCTACGCTGGGCGAGATGAGCGCGGCGCTCGAACAGGTGTGGGGCCGCTACCGGGCGCGCACGCAGACCATTCAGGGCGTTTACGCAAAGGAGAGCATGCACAACGATCGATTCGCGGCGGCGCTCCGCATGGTGGAGGAATTCCGCCGCGGCGAAGGACGCCCGCCGCGCATTCTGGTGGCGAAGATGGGCCAGGACGGCCATGACCGTGGCGCGAAGGTGATCGCCACGGCTTTCGCCGATATCGGCTTTGACGTGGATATCGGGCCGCTGTTCCAGACACCGCGCGAAGTGGCCCGTCAGGCGGCCGAGAACGACGTGCACGTGCTCGGCGTTTCGACGCTGGCCGGCGGGCATACGACGCTGATTCCGCAAGTGATCGCGGAACTGGCGAAGCTCGGCCGCGAGGACATCGTGGTGGTGGTGGGCGGCGTGATCCCGCAGCAGGATTATGCGCAACTGCGCCAAGCCGGGGCGGCGGCGGTGTTCGGTCCGGGGACGAATATTCCGGATGCGGCGATCGACATTCTGCGGCTGCTGATGAGCGCATAAGTGAAACGGCTGACGGCGCGGCAATACATCGACGGCATTCTGGAGGCGAACCGCGTGGTGCTGGCGCGCGCCATCACACTGATTGAAAGCGAACGCGAGGCGGACCGGGAGCTGGCCACGGAGGTTCTGGAAGCGTGCCTGCCGCACGCGGGCCGGTCGCGGCGCATCGGTGTGGCGGGGCCGCCAGGCGCGGGGAAAAGCACATTTCTCGACGCCATCGGGATGCATGTGATCGAGCAGTATGGGGAGCGCGTGGCCGTGCTTTCGGTTGACCCGTCGAGTCCGGTGTCGGGAGGAAGCATCCTCGGCGATAAGACGCGCATGGAGCGGTTGGCGGCGCACGATGGCGCCTACGTGCGCCCGTCGGCATCGCGCGGCCATCTGGGCGGAGTGGCGCGGCGCACGCGGGAGGCGATGCTGCTCGTCGAGGCTGCCGGCTTTGGCAACGTGTGGGTGGAAACGGTGGGCGTGGGGCAATCGGAGATCGCGGTGCGGTCCATGACGGATTTTTTTCTTTTGCTCTTACTTCCCGGCGCCGGCGATGAATTGCAGGGAATCAAGCGGGGTATTCTCGAAATGGCCGACCTGGTGGCCATCCACAAGGCCGATGGAGACAACCGAGCCAAGGCCGAGCAGGCGCGGCAGGCCTATGCAGCGGGCCTGCGCCTGCTGCGCCCCGATTCCGGCGGATGGATTCCCCGCACGATCGCCTGCTCGTCGTTGACGGGGGAAAATATCGCTGCTGTCTGGGACACGATTCTCGCGCACGATGCGCAGCAGACGGCGGGCGGCGGGAAAGCCGCGCGGCGCCGCGAGCAATCGCTCGAATGGATGCGGAGCGAAGTGCGCGAGGAACTGGAGTTTGCGTTTCGCCGGCATCCGGCGGTCGCGGCACTGCTGCCGGAACTGGAGCGCCACGTCCTCGACGGCGTCTGTTCCCCCACCCATGCCGCGGCGCGCCTGCTGGAGCTTTTTCATCGAAAGGATTGACTCATGCCGCTTCCCTTCCCCACGCTGACAGCCGAAGAGGCAGCCGCCATGATCGAACATGGCCAGACCGTCGGTTTCAGCGGATTCACACCCGCGGGCGCGCCGAAGGCCATCCCGCGTGCATTGGCGCAGCGCGCGCAGGCCCTGCACGAGGCCGGACAACCGTTTCAGATCGGCGTGCTGACGGGCGCATCGACGGGCCCGTCGCTCGATGGCGCGCTGGCCAAGGCCGAAGCGATCCGTTTCCGCACGCCCTATCAATCGGACCCGACGCTGCGGGCGCAGATCAATTCGGGCAAGGTGCGCTTCGTGGATATGCACCTGTCCATCCTGCCGCAGAACGTGCGCTACGGATTCCTGGGTCCGGTGCATTGGGCGGTGGCGGAAGCGGCGGATATTCTGGCCGGCGGAGGAATCGTGCTCACGCTGTCGGTGGGGGCGACGCCCACCTACCTACGTCAGGCGGAGAAGATTCTCGTCGAATGCAACCGGTTTCATTCGCCGGCTTTACTGGGAATGCACGACATTTTCGAGCCGCAGGATCCGCCGACGCGCCACGACATCCCGATTTTTCATCCGGCGGACCGCGCCGGATCGCCCATCTGTTCCGTGGATGCAAGGAAGATCGCGGGCATTGTGTATACGGACGAAGCCGACGAGAACGGCGCCTTCAGCCCGCCCACCGCGGTGACGGAGCGCATCGGGCAGAACGTGGCGGAGTTTCTCGTGGAGGAGATGCGCGCCGGGCGCATTCCGCAGACGTTTCTGCCGCTACAGTCGGGGGTCGGCGACATCGCCAATTCGGTGCTGGGCGCGCTGGGCAGCCATCCCGACATTCCCAACTTCGACATGTACACGGAAGTCTTGCAGGACTCGGTGGTGCCGCTGCTCGAGAACGGGCGCGTGCGGTTCGCCTCGACATGTGCGCTGACGTTGAGCGACGCCATGATGCATCGCGTGTACGGGAATCTCGATTTTTTCCGCGAGCGCATTCTGATGCGCCCGCAGGAGATCACGAATCACCCGGAGATTGTGCGGCGGCTGGGGATTGTGTCCATGAACACGGCGATTGAAATCGACGTTGGGGGCAACGTGAACTCGACGCACGTGATGGGACAGCAGATGATGAACGGCATCGGCGGTTCGGGCGATTTCACGCGCAACGCGTACCTGTCGTTCTTCTCGTGCCCTTCGACACAGAAAGGCGGCAAGATTTCCACCATCGTGCCCCTGGTGAGCCACCTCGACCATAGCGAGCATTCGGTGCAGGTGGTGGCGACGGAGTGGGGCGTGGCCGATCTGCGGGGGAAGGATCCGCATCAGCGGGCGCACCTCATCGTCGAGAAATGCGCGCATCCGGAGTATCGCGAGCCGCTGCGGGCATATCTGGCGGCGGCGCGCAAGGGCCACGAGCCCTTTTCGGCGCGCCATGCCTTCGCCATGCACCTGAAGTTTCTCGAAGAGGGCGATATGCGCGGAGTGCAGTTCTAAGCGATCCGCTCGTGGCGGAAGTTAGTCCGCTCATCGCTCCTTTTGCGCCGCTCGCGAGAATCGTCTGAAGTCCGGACGGGGTCAGCCGTTACGCTGGCGTATTGCATACCCCTTCCATGGACTGGCAGGTTCTCATCGCCGTCGGACTCAGCGTGTTTCTTTGGCGCGATGCGTGTCTGCTATCGGTTGCCGGTGCACCGCGGGCGGCGCATGCCGCGGTGCAACTGGCGGGGTTCGCCGCGCTGGGGGTGTTCGCCGAAACCGTTTCGCGCGATGAGGCGTATGCCCTGCTGCGCGATCCGCGCATCGCCTGGCCGGCGGCGGGCCTGCACCTGGGGTTGTGGGCGGCGCTTTATCTGGGAGGCCGGCGCAAAGCGGCCTGGCTGCACGCGCTGGCGCTGGCGCCGGCGCCGGTCTTCGTGTTCTCGGCGGGAGGCCTGGTGTGGAGCCTGCTGCAACACACGCGGCTCGGATCCGGATTGGCGGCGGGATGCGCGGGCGCGGCGGCTTGGCTGGCGGCGGCGCATCTGCTGGCGCTGATTCTGAAACAATTCCGCCCCACCACGTTGGAAACATTTCACTCCTTCGCCGCGGCCTCGAACCTGACCGCAATCCTGCTCATCCCGCTCCAACAAACCGCCGTCACGGGGGACGCCATGAACGTCGAAACGATTCACGACCTGCTCTATTTTCTCTCCAACCTCTTTCTGCTTCCGACGCTGCTGGGGACGCTGGCTGCCTTCGCCTGGTCCACGTTCGTGGTGGGACAGTTCCTCAGCGAATGGGGCGAGCGCCGCGTCAACCGGAAGCATTTGCGCAACCTCTTTTCGGGACCTCCGACCGAGTCGCGGTTCCGGGAAAGCGCATGGCGCGGGCATTTCGCCGGGTTCCTTCATGCTCGGGAACAGTATGCGGAGTTCCCCGCCATGCTCGACAAACACGTTTCGGATTTGGAGCACCGGCTCGCCGGACGCCTGGAGCGGCTGGGCATCCTGGCCAAGGTGGGACCGATGCTGGGGCTGATCGGCACATTGATTCCCTTGCAGCCGGCGCTGGCGGGCCTGGCGCGCGGAGACATGCAGGCAATGGGGGCCAATCTCCAGATCGGATTCACCACCACCGTGCTGGGCCTCATTTCGGGAGGCACCTGCTACGCGGTGAGCGTCATCCTGCGGCACTGGTACCAGCAGGATCTTACGGACATTCATTTCTTGAACGCCCTGTGGGCGGAACCAGACGGGAGTAGCACCGATGCACAGATTCAACCGGACATTGCCGCGATCGGCTCGGCAAACGGGAACCCACTGGCGGCAGGCCGGCAAGCGCTTCGCCGCGCAGAGCGATGACAAAGACCCGCTGCTCGGGTTGATCAACCTCTTCGACGCCAGCATGGTGCTGGTGGTGGCGATGCTGCTGGCCTTGATCTCGAAAGGCAACATGGCCGAAGTGGCGGCGCGGTTGAGCCAGCAGGACGTGACCATCGTGACGAATCCAGGCAAGCCGGACATGGAGATGATCGTCAAACGCGGCGAGAAGATCGAGAAGCTGAAGGCCACCGGCGAGACGGGCCGCGGCAAGGGCGAACGGCTGGGCACCGCCTACCGGCTGGAGTCGGGTGAAGTGCTGTACGTCCCCGAGGGAGGCGTGCAGTGAGACGGCTGCGCCAGGCGGCGCTGGCGGCCGCGCTGGCGGGAGTCTGCTTCGGCTTGTACCGCTATCTGACGCGTCCGAAGCTGGCGTTTCTCGCCTTTCCGGGAGCATATGTCGGGCTCTTCATGGACGCCGCCAAGCAGACCGGCGTGCGCTACGACCACTGGATGCGCAAGCGGGTGGACGATCCGCATGTGAAGGACACGGCGCTGCTCGGCTACAAAGCCGTGTTCGTCAGCGGGCGGCGGGCCGAGCCGCTCACCGATGCCATGAAGGCCGCCTTGCGCAAGGCGCACAGCCAGGGCGTCAAGATCATCGTCATTCCGAAGGAATCGGAGAAAGCGCTGGGCATCGGCAATGCGCAGTGGGAAGGGTCCGAGAAGCCGATCCTCCAGTACTTCGATTACGGCGGCGCCGAGAACATGCGGCGCCTGTTCCGTTACGCCGCCGCAACCTATCTACGCAACGGCATGGCCGCCGAGCCGCCCGTGCCCACGCCGGAAGACGGCTTCTACCATCCGGACGCGCCGCGCCATTATCTGACGGCGGAGGAATACCGCAAGTGGTACACGGAGGCGGGCAAATGGAAACCCGACGCGCCGCGCGTGTTCATCGATTTTGCCGACGGCTGGAAGCTGGGTTCGACGGCGGGCACCGACGGCATCGTTCGCGCCTTTGAGAAGAAGGGCTTCAATGCGGCATGCATCTTCGGGCGCAACAAAACAGCGGAGTTCGCCGCGGCATGGCGTCCCGATATCATCCTCTCGCGCTCGCATGGGCGCTGGTATCAAGGCGCGCGCGGCGTGGAGATTCTGGCACGGCAGATGGACGTGCCCGTGATGCGCGGGCTGCAACTGTTTTTCTCCGGCGAGACGCTCACCGAGTACAAGGCGTCGAGGGCGGGCCTGCGCGGCGCGGGGCTGGCCGTCGGGGCGATTATCCCGGAACTCGACGGCGCCATCGAGCCGACGCTGATCGAGGGGCTCGACGCCGAGTGGTACGGCAAGCGCTATGAAGCGGTGCTCGAGGAGCGGCTGGAACGGCTCACCGCCCGCGCCTTGCGGTGGGTGCGGCTGCGCAAAGCGCCGAACGCGGAAAAGAAAATCGCGGTCATTTATGTCTCCGGCATCGGCAAGGGCAAGATCACGGCGGCAAGCCTCAACGTGCCCAACAGCATGACGCGTTTTCTGCAAGGACTGGCCGCGGCCGGCTACCGCGTGAACCGCGTCCCCGGCGACGGCGAGCGCCTGGTGGCGGAAATGCTCGATAAAGGCCGCAACATCTCCGAATCGCAGCAGGCCGAATTGGAGGAGTTGTCGCGAAAGCGCGATGTGGTGCTGCTGCCGGCCGAGCGCTACGCCGCGTGGTTCCGCACGCTGCCCGAGCCGCTGGCCAAACAGGTGACCGATGCCTACGGGCCGCCGCCGGGACGGTTCATGGTGGTGGAGCGCGAGGGCAAGCAGTTCCTGCTCATCCCCAAACTGGACTTCGGCAATGTCATCGTCATGCCGCAGCCGGCGCGCGGGGCGAACATGGACGCCAAGCTCCAGCACAACGACAAGGTGCCGCCGACGCATCAGTACCTGGCTGTGTACTGGTGGCTGCAAAAGGAATTCGCGGCCGACGCCATTGTCAACTACGGCACCCACGGCACTCATGAATTTCTGCCCGGGCGCCCGGTGGGGCAACTGGACGACGACTGGTCCGACCGCACGCTGGGCGCAATGCCGAACGTGTACGTCTACATCATGGACAACATCGGCGAGGCCCTCATCGCCAAGCGGCGCGGGTCGGCGGTGACGGTGAGCCATCAGACTCCGCCGATCGTGGCCAGTGGACTCGCCGACGCCGATGCCGTGACCGGCGAGTTGTACCGCTCGACACAGCAATTCCTGGCGCAGGAAGAAGGCGCGCTACGGGAGACACTGCGCGCGCGCATCCGCGACCTGGCCGTCCAGAAGAAATTCGACCGCGACCTGAACAAGGACTGGACGAAGAACGCGCCGTCCGACGCCGAGATCGAAGACTTGGACCTGCACATCCACCTGCTCAACGAAGACCGCATCGCCGTGGGGCTGCACACGCACGGCAAGGCCAACGACGCCGGCGAACTGGCGCCGGTGGTGGCGGAGATTCTCGGCGAAGCGTTCGTGGCAAAGGTTGGTGGCAAGCAGCGGGCGATCGAACAGGTGCGGGCGGCGCTGCTGCGTCCGGCAGGCGGGCAAAGCGGGCCTTCGCATCCGGCGGTCGCCAAGGCGCATGGCGGCAAGGAGCCTCCCGTCTGGGCCGCGCCCACCTATCAGAAGACCGCCGAGACGAAACCCATTCCAGGCGGCAGCGACGAAGCCCGCATCGCCTTCCTGCGCGCCGGATTCGCCGGCACGGCCAATGAGATTCCGGCGACGCTGCGCGCCCTCGAAGGGCACTACGTGCGGCCCGGCGGCGGCGGCGATCCGGTGCGCAATCCGGCCGCACTGCCGACGGGGAAAAATCTCTACGGCATCAATCCGCAGGAAGTGCCGACGCGCGCGGCCTGGGAATTGGGACGCAAGCTGGCCGAGGATCTGATTGCCGCCGAGAAGCGGCGCCTGGGGCGCTTTCCCACGAAAGTCGGATTCACGCTGTGGAATACGGAATTGATCCGCCATTATGGCGCGGACCTCGCCCAGATCCTCTACCTGATGGGGCTCAAACCGCGATGGGACCAGCGCGGCATGGTGGAAGGCGTCGAGCCGATTCCCATGAGCGAATTGCAGCGCCCCCGCATCGATGTGGTGATTCAGGCCGCCTCGCTGTTCCGCGACACCTTCCCCGACCGCATGGAGTTCCTCGACCAGGCCGTGCGCCTCGCCGCCACGTTGCGCGATGGCGAGAACTACATCGCACGCAACAACGAAACCAACGAACTGCAACTGAAGGAAGCGGGACTTTCGGCCCAGGATGCCAAGCTCCTGGCCGGGGCCCGCGTCTTTTCCAACGCCCCGGGGGGCTATGGCACGGGCGTGATCGACGGCATTGAAAAGTCCGGCAATTACGAGGATTCGAAACCCATCACCGAGGACTACCTGATCAAGACCGGAGCCGTCTACACGGCGGGCGCGGAATGGGGCAAATTCGTGCCGAACCTCTACAAACAGCAGTTGCGGGGGACCGATTCGGTGGCGTTGTCGCGCTCCTCGAATGTCTCGAGCGCCCTCACGCTCGATCATTACTTCGAATATTTGGGCGGAATGACGATGGCCGTCCGCGACACCACGGGAACATCTCCCCAGACTTATGTTTCCGACGTGCGCGACGCCGCGCGGGCGCGCATGCTCACCGCGCAGCAGGCCTTGACCAACGACATGCGCACGAAATTCTTCAACCCGAAATGGATCGCCTCGCTCCAGAAGGAAGGTTTTTCGGGCGCCGTGGAGATGCGCGAAACCGCGAAGAACATGTTCGGCTGGCAGGTGACGAAGCCGGAAGCCATCCAGCCGCACATGTGGGACGAGGTGGAGCGGATCTACGTGGAGGATTCGCTCGGGCTGAAGCTGCCCGAGTGGTTCGACGAAAAGAACCCGTTCGCCTACCAGGAAATGACGGCGACCATGCTGGAGACGGCCCGCAAGGGTTACTGGAAGCCTTCGCCGGAGGTGCTGGAGAAACTGGCCGCCGAGTATGCGCGGTCGGTGGCCAAGCACGGCCCGGCGGGAGTGTCGCGGCTCAACGACAACGCCGCCTTTGAAACCTACCTCGCCGCGCAGTTGAATGCTCCAGGCAATGAGAAGGGGCGGCTTCTTTCGTCGGACTACCGCAAGGCGATGGAGCGCTCGGCGGGCTCGGCGAAGGTGCTCGTGGCGGGGCAGAAATTGATGAAGCAAATGGCATCGCCGCAAACACAGGCGGTGGTGCGCTATTCGGCGACAACGGCGGGCGTGCTGCTCGCCCTGGCCGCGATTTTCCATTACGGATTCCGCAGGAGAACACGGATATGAAATTGGCATGGCTGATGGTTTGGACCGCGGCGCTGCTGGTGGCGCAAGGCGATACATCTTCGATTTCCGGCACTGTGCTGGATCCGGCGGAGAAACCCGTCTCCGGAGCGCGGATCCGGCTGATTGCCAAGGCCGCGGGCCGGGAGATTTCAGCCCTCTCGACGGATGCGGGCGTGTTCCGCGTACCGGCGCTGCCCACGGGAATCTATACGCTGCACGTGGAAAAGGAGGGGTTGCGGGACTACCGCCTGGACGATCTCCAGTTGGTGTCGGGACAGGACGTCTCGCGCACCATCCGCATGGAGCTGCCGACCGTGCAAGGCGAGATCACCGTGGTGGACGAGTTGCCGGAAATCCAGCGCGACAGCGCGGCGGGCGTGCGCGGGGCGAGCTATTCGCCCAAGGAGGTGGAGAATGTTCCGATGCTTGCTTCCGGCGTGGGCCGCAACTACCGCGCGCTGGCCTATCAGACACCCGGCGTGGGATACGCACGCGCCGCCCACGCTCCCTTCACCGTGAATGGAAACCGGCCGCTGGGGGCCATCAATACCATGGTGGATGCGGCGGAATATAACGATTCGTTTTCGGGCAACGTGCTCGGGCGCGGCATGACCGAGCAGCCGGTGTCGATGGAAACCGTGGAAGCCTTCCAGTTGCAGACCTCGAATTTCAAGGCCGAGTACGGGCGGGCATCGGGTGCGGTGGTGAATCTGATCACCCGCCGCGGCACAAACGACTGGCACGGGTCGCTCTATCATTACTTTCAGAACGAGGCGTTGAATGCGCGCAACCCGCTGTTGACCAGCAAGGCGCCGTTGCGGCTCAACATGCCCGGAGTGACCCTCGGCGGGCCGCTGCGGAAGGACAAGCTGTTTGTCTACGGGGGCTATGAGATCGCGGCGCGCAACGCCTACCGGGCATCGTCGACGATTACGACGCTGACCGCCGCCGAACGGGCGCGCGCCGTGCCCGCCGTCCGCCCGCTGCTGCGCTATTACCCTGAACCGAACATCGCCGGGACGAACCTCAACAGCGAGGCCATCGCCAGTCCGACCACCACGCCCACCGGGCTCATTCGCCTGGACTATGCGCTGAGCACGGCGCACCGCCTGGGCGGACGGGCCAACTTCGTCAAGAACATCGGCGGATTGCGCGAACGGCTGTGGGGTGGCAATGCCGAATCGGGGAACATGTCACGCTCCGGTGTGCTGACGCTGGAATCGGCGCTCAGCTCGCGCTTGTTCCATCAGTTGCGCGGCACCTACACGCAGTTTCACTCCACGGTCGAGCCGCACTATCCGTCGCTGGGCGATCCGGCGGTGAACGGGCAAGTGGGCTTGCTGGTGGTAACGGGCCTACAGATTCTCGGGCAGTTCCGCTCGCGCAATGTATCGACGTTTCACAACTACACGGTGGCCGACGACGTGACGTTTTTCCGCGGAGCGCATATCGTGAAGGCCGGATTCATTCACCGCCTGACGCAGGCCAACAACGAGGCCGACCGGAACTTCAACGGGACGCTGGTGTTTCCCTCGGTGGCGGCGTTTCTCGCCGGGCAGCCGATTTCCTATTCGCGCGCCGTGGGCGCATCGCGCATCGACATGCGCAACCGCGAGACGGGCCTCTACGTGCAGGACGACTGGCGCGTCCTGCCGTCGCTCACCTTGAACCTGGGCATGCGCTATGAATACTACGGCGTGCCCAGCGAGAAGTTCGGCCGCATCGGCAATCTCTACGGGCGCGATGGGAACAACTTTGCGCCGCGCATCGGATTTGCCTGGGATTGGCGCGGCCGCAGCACGACGGTGGTCCGCGGCGGCTACGGGTTTTTCTATTCGCCGTTGCAGATGGACTTCGTGGGACAGGCGCGGTTTGCTCCGCCGCTGGTGACGACGTTCTCGCGCTTCCGCCCGGTGTTTCCCGATCTGCTCGCGGGGGCGGCCATCGGCTCGGATGCCTATGTGCTCGACCGGGGCATCCGCAACCCGTACGTGCAGAACTGGAATTTGACGCTGGACCGGCAATTGTGGAACCCGGGCACGGTGCTGAGCGTAGCCTATGTGGGCAACCGCGGACTGCGCCTCCCGCTGACTTCGCGTCCCAACGGCGGCGAGAATCTCACTCCGGCGCAGCGCCCCGATCCATCGCGCGGCGTGGTGAGCTACCTCACCGGAGCGTCGGCTTCGACGTATCACAGCGCGCAATTCTCCCTGCGCACGGTGGTGCGCAACCGCGTCAGCTTGCGCGCGGCGTACACCTTCTCCCGGTCCATCGACAACGCGTCGGATGCGGCCTTCGTTCCCATCGACGAGCGGAACTACCGGCTGGACCGCGCGGTTTCCGATTTTCATCAGCCGCATCTGGCGACGTTCTATGGAGTGTACGATCTGCCGTTCGGCGGATGGCAACTGGTGGGGCTGCTGCTGGCGCGGAGCGGAAATCCGTTTTCGCTGCTGGCGAATACGAACACGCCGGGCGGGACGTTGAACAACCGGCTGAACGACGTGCCGGGGACCATTGACCGGCGGCCCGCCGGGTCGCGCTGGTTCGCGTTGCAACCGGGGGTCGCGGCGGCGCAACTACAGCCGGCGGCCGGGCGCATCGGAACGCTGGGGCGGAATACGGAAATGGGTCCGAATTTCGTGGATATCAATATCGGCGTGCATAAGCATTTCCGCATTTCCGAGCGTATGGGAGCGGAATTGCGCGGCGAGGTATTCAATTCCTTGAACCGGGCCAACTACGACGCTCCGGTGAACAACATTGGCAATGCAGCGTTCGGGAGCATTCTCACGGCCGCCGACCCGCGGCAATTTCAGTTGCTGCTGCGCGTGACGTTCTGACCGCTGACCGCTTGCGCGGCGCCGCCGCAGCCGGCGAAGATGGATCGCATGGGCTCCGGCGCGCTTCAATTCACCTGCATTCCGGGATGCACCGCCTGTTGCGAGCAAAAAGGATGGGTCTACCTGACCGAATCCGACCTGGAGCGCGCGGCGCGGTTTCTTTCGCTTACGGCCGCGGAGTTCGAGCGGCGGTACGTGGTGCGCACACGCCATCGCCTGCGGCTGCGCAAACCGCCGCGCGCGCAGTGCCATTTCCTGCGCCAGGGAGGTTGCTCGATACACCCGGTAAAGCCGGTACAGTGCCGGTTGTTCCCCTTCTGGCCGGAACTGGTGGAAGACCGCGGGAACTGGAAATCGGCGGGGCGGTATTGTCCCGGCATCGGACAGGGCCCCTTGATTCAAATCGGGACGGCGCTCGAAACGGCACACGAAATGAAAAGCGCCTACCCTGCCCTGTACCCTTCGCCGGAATCTTGAGCGCAGCGCCATTTCCCTGCCGAAGTGACGGATTTTTAACGGTTTTTCCCTCGCCATGCGAGGCTGAACCATGCTATTGCGGCGATTGGCCCTCGATTTGCAATCTTGCCCGTCATGATGGACCGTATCGCGGGCAAACTCGAACAATACATGACGCTGCTCAGCACCCGCCAGAAGCTGGTGGCTTCGAACATCGCCAACCTCGACACACCTGGGTATAAGACCAAAGACATCGATTTTCAGTTTGAGTTCCTCAGCCGTGTCGACGGCGCGGCGCCGCGCGTCATCGAGCCGGACCTGCCGTCGAAGAACGACGGCAATAACGTCAATCTCGACCGCGAAGCACGCCTTCTGGCCGAAAACGGCATCCGTTTTCAGATGGCGTCGCTGATGGCCCGCGGCGAGATACGGAAGATTCGCAACGCCATTCAGGAGGGCAAGGGCGGATGAGCCTGTTTCACTTACTCTCGATTCCCGCATCCGGCATGGCCGCACAGCGGCAGCGCGCCGAGTTGCTGGTGGAAAACCTCGCCAACGCGGAAACCACGCGCACGGCGGAGGGCGGTCCCTTCCGACGCCGCGACGCAGTCTTCGAAGCCCAGACTCAGGGGTCGCCCTTCGCGGCAGTCTTCGCCGACGAACTCGCCGCCCCGGCCGTCGGCGTCGCCGTTTCCGAGGTGGTGGTGGATGACCGCGAACCGGAAATGCGCTACCAACCGGGACATCCCGACGCCAACGCCGAAGGCTATGTGGCCTACCCGCGCATTCAGCCCGCCGAGGACATGGCGGACCTCATGGGCGCCACGCGGGGCTACCAGGCCAATGTCGCGGCCATGACGGCCATCAAGGATATGTTGCAGCGCTCCATCGACCTGATGCGTTAGCGAAAGGAACCCGTTGCCATGAATCCCCTCCAACAAATTCGCTTTCCGGCTCCCGTGGAGCCGCTCGCAACGCCGCCGTCGCCGCCGCGGACCGCAAAGCCCGGCGAGGCCAGCTTCGGGAGTCTGTTCGCGCAGGCCGTGCAGCGTGTCGAGCAGACTCACCTGGAAAGCAAGGAAAAAGTGGACCGCCTGCTGCGCGGCGAAGATCAGGAACTGCATGAAGTTGTCCTCGCCTCACAGCGCGCCGAGCTTTCCTTTGAATACTTTTTACAGGTACGAAACAAAGTGGTCCAGGCCTATCAGGAGATCATGCGCATGCAGATGTAGCGCAGATCGGGCGTAAACATCCATGTGGGAACAACTCAAACGGCTCTGCGGCAGCCTTACCCGTAAACAGCAAATTGCCATCGCCTTGGCCGCGGTGGCTGTGGCAGTGGGGATCTATCTCTTCCTGCGCCAGAACCGGGAGAAAGATTTTCGGCCGCTGTTCACCGGGCTTGCCGCCGAGGACGCCAACCGCGTCGTGACAAAGCTCAAGGAAGCCAACGTCGAATACCGGTTGGGCGAAAGCGAAGGGGTGGTGCTGGTGCGCTCGGCCAAACTCGCCGAGACGCGGCTGATGATTGCCGGCGCGGGGCTGCCCAAGTCGGGGCGGATCGGCTTTGAGTTGTTCGATAAAACGAATTTCGGCGCAACCGATTTTGCCGAACAGGTGAACTATCGCCGCGCGCTCGAAGGCGAGTTGGAACGCTCGGTGATGTCGTTGGCCGAAGTTGCCGAGGCACGCGTGCATCTGACGTTTCCCAAGCAGAGCGTTTTCGTGGAGCAACGCCAGCCGGCCAAGGCCAGCGTCCTGCTGAAACTCAAACCGGATGCGCGATTGTCGGCGCGCAACGTCCTGGCCATTGAACACCTGGTGGCGAGCGCCGTGGAAGGCTTGACCCCGGAACTGGTCACTGTGGTGGATATGCAGGGGAATCTGCTCAACAAGGTTCCCGCCAACCCGGATGAGGACGAAAAGAAAGACCTGCGCCTCGAATACCGGCAAAAGATTGAGCGCGACTTGCTGGCCAAGATCAACGCCACCTTGACGCCCGTACTCGGCCCGGAGCACTTCCAGACGGGGGTATCCGTGGATGTCGATTTTTCGAGTGGCGAGCAGAGCGAAGAGGCATGGGATCCAGACCGCAGCGTCATGGTCACACAGCAACGCACCGAGGAAATGAACACGCCCGCCACTCCGTCGGGCGTGCCGGGAACGGCATCCAGCCTTCCCCGGCCTACTTCGCGCCCGGGAACAAAAGACCAGGGCATCGTGCGCCGGACGGAGAACATCACCTACCAGACCAGCCGCACCGTGCGCCGCACTACATTGCCGCAAGGGGGCATCCGCCGGCTCACCGTCTCAGCCGTTCTGGATCAGGGCGTGCGCTGGGAAGGAACGGGCCAGAAGGCCAAACGAATTCTGGAGCCACCGTCCGAGGAGACCATCAAGAAAGTGCGCGACCTCATTGCCGGGGCCGTCGGGTTCAACCAGCAGCGCGGAGACCAGATTGTGGTGGAAAGCCTCCCCTTTGAGAGCACGCTGCGAAAGTCGTTGCCGCCTCCCGATCCGCCCTCGCCCAAGGCCGCACCGGTCTCGGCGCCGCCGGCCGCGCCCGGTTCGCCGCTTCCGCCCGCTCTGACGAAGTGGCTGGCCGATAAGGGTATCGACGTGAATCCCATGATCCTCATCGGCGCCGCGGCGGGTGTTCTCGTGTTCCTCCTCGGGGGAGTAGCCTTCTTTCTCCGGAAGAGGAAACGGAAAGCCCTCATCCTGGCTAAGGCAGTGTCCGAGGCAGCTTCCCAAGGCTCCGGCGAGTTGCCACCCGCGCAGACCAAGGCTCCCGTTCCCCATGGCCCGTCGGCCGTCGCCCACCACTCCGCGGCGGATCCTGACATGTCCGAGGAAGAGCGCGAGGAACGCATCGCCGCCCAGGAGCGGGAGTTGCTCGCCTCGCTGCGCGGCCCGGAAACGGCCACCAAAAAGTCGGAGATTCTCGTCAAGCACATCACCGAGCAGGCCAAGAAAAACCCTGTTGCCGCGGCCCATCTCATCCGCAGTTGGATCGCAGAAAAGGAGCGTTACTAAACCATGCCCGCACCCGCGCCGGAGAAGTCACCCACCGTCCCAGGCCCGCGCAAGGCCGCCATTCTCTCCGTCATGCTGGGCGACCACGTCACCGCCGAAATCTTCAAGGAACTCGAAGAGGAAGAGGTTCATCTGATCAGCCGCGAGGTAGCCAAGATCGGCAGCGTCACCAGCGAGGAGGCCGAAGCCATCCTCGAGGAGTTCTACCAGATGTCGCTCGCCAGCGACTATGTTCACAAGGGTGGCATTGACTATGCGCGGAAAGTCCTCGTCAACGCCTTCGGTCCGGAACACGCCAAGAAACTCCTCGACCGCCTCATGAAAGCACTCGGCTCGGAAGGAGCCAATTTCGATGCGCTCCAAAAGGCGGACCCGCAGCAACTGGCCAAGTTCATCCACAGCGAGCATCCGCAGACCATCGCCCTCGTCCTCTCGCACCTCAACCCGTCGCAGGCCGCCGGACTGCTCAACTCGCTGCCGCCCGAGATGCGCGCCGACGTCGCCCTGCGCATGGCCCACCTCGACCAGATCTCTCCGGAGATCATCTCCAAGATCGCCGGCATCATCGGACAGAAACTGAAGGCGCTCGGCGAGCTCAGCCGCGAATCCTACGGGGGCGTGCGGGCCGTATCCGAGATCTTCAACCGTCTTGACGTCGCCACCAGCAAGGAGATCCTCGAAGCCATCGAACAGGAAGACCCCAATCTGGTGGAGACCATCCGCCACCTCATGTTCGTCTTCGAAGATCTGCTCATGCTCGATCAGAATGCGATCAAGGAGATCCTCGGCCGGATCGACCGCAAGCTGCTCACCGTGGCCCTCAAAGGCACCTCCGATCAGCTCAAGCAGCACTTCCTCGGCTGCATGAGCGCGCGCGGGGCGGAAATGATGAAGGAAGACATGGAATCGCTGGGGCCCATCAAGATCAAGGAGGTGGAAGCCGCCCAGCAACAGATCATCTCCATCGTCCGGCAGTTGGAAAACGAAGGTGTGATCAACACCAAGGGAGCGGGCGGAGATCAGTATGTCGTCTAGGATCCTGCGGCGGGAGCAGGCCTTGACGGCTACTCCAGTGGAATGGAACCCGGTGGACGGCGTTACCTTTCCCGCCCAAGCGCAGCCGCTTTATGAGCCACCGGCGACGCGGCACACGGAGCCCGAGCCATCCGTCCCCGCGCCGCCGGCGCCTCCGCCTGGGCCTCCGCTCGAAGAGTACCTGCGCCTCGAAGCGGCTCTGCGCGCCATGGAGCAATCCATCCCGGAGCGCGAGCGCAAGGCCCACCGCAAGGGTTTCGAGGAAGGGGAAACGGCGGCTGCCGGCAAATGGAACCCCGTGCTCGAGAACGCCGCCCGCTCGCTGGCCGATCTGGCCGGGCTTCGGGCGCGCTTGCGGCGGGAAGCCGAGCAGGATGTCATACGCCTGGCCTCCGCCATGGCCCGCCGCATCCTCCGCCGCGAGCTCAGCATCGACCCGGAGGCCCTGTCCGGGCTGCTCAAGACCGCCTTCGAACGGCTCGATATGCGCGAAACCAGCCGCATCCGCATCCGCCCGGACGACCGCGATGCCTTGGCCGCCTGCCTGGCCCGCATCGGCAGCCCGCTGCGGATTGAGGTGATTCCCGACGCCTCGCTCGAACGCGGCGCGTTGCTGCTTGAATGCGACCGCGGACAGCTCGACGCCTCGGTGGAAACGCAGCTCGATGAGATTGAGCGCGGCTTTGCCGACCTGCTCGAACGAAGGAGAGAGGGATGAGCGCCATCGATCTCGCCCCGTATTTCCATGCCGTCGAGCAAGCCTCCGCGGTGCGCTGGACCGGAACAGTCACGGCGCTGGTGGGGCTGCTTGTCGAATCGCAGGGCCCGGCCGCCGCGGTGGGCGATTTCTGCGAAGTGGTCACCTCCACAGGCCGGCGCATCCGCATGCAGGTCATCGGCTTTCGCGACGGGCGCGTGCTTTCCATGCCGCTTGAGGAAATCGACGGGCTGCAACTCGGCGACCGCATCGTCGCCCGCGGGCAGGAAGCACGGGTCGGCGTCGGTCCGGCGCTGCTCGGGCGCGTTCTCGACGGCTTCGGCAAGCCGCTCGACGGCAAAGGCCCGGTGGAAGCCGTGGACCACTACGATCTCTTCCGGACACCGCCCGGCCCGCTCGAACGCGAACCCATCCGCTCGCCGCTGGTCACCGGCATCCGCGCCATCGACAGCCTGCTGCCCTGCGGCAAAGGCCAGCGTATCGGCCTGTTCGGCGGCAGCGGGGTGGGCAAAAGCACATTGCTCGGCTCCATGTCGCGCCACAATTTCGCCGATGTCACCGTCATCGCCCTCATCGGCGAACGCAACCGCGAAGTGCGCGGCTTCATCGAACAGGAGCTCGGCCCCGAGGGTCTCGCCCGCTCCGTCCTCGTCGTGGCCACCAGTGACCGGCCCGCGCCGCTCCGCATCCGTGCCTGTTTCGTGGCGCTGGCCATCGCCGAATATTTCCGCGACCAGGGCGCCGACGTGCTGCTGGTGATGGACTCGGTCACCCGCCTTGCCATGGCGCAGCGCGAGATCGGCCTCGCCGCCGGCGAGCCGCCCAGCCAGAAAGGCTACACGCCTTCCGTCTTCCACATTCTGCCCAAGGTGTTTGAACGCGCCGGTTCGTTCCCGCACGGCTCCATTACCGGCTTCTTCACGGTGCTGGTGGAAGGCGACGATTTCAACGAACCCATCTGCGACGCCGTGCGCGCCATTCTCGACGGCCACATTATTCTCTCGCGGGAATTAGGCGCGGCCGGGCACTATCCCGCCATCGACATCCTCCAATCGGTGAGCCGTCTCGCCTCGCAGGTGGCCACACCGGCGCAGAAACAGGCGATGGTGAAAATCCGGGAGGCGATGGCCGCCTACCAACGCGCCCAGGATCTCATCTTGCTGGGCGCTTACACGGCGGGGTCGAACGCGAAACTCGACGCCGCCATCCGCGCCCGCCAGGAACTCGAAGACTTCCTCAGACAGGAAGCGCATGCCAAATCGAGCCGTGAGGAAACGCTCGCCCGGCTCGAGCAACTGGCCGCCATGCTTGCCCCATGAAGCGTTTCCAGTTCCAACTCGCCACGGCCCTCGACTGGCGTAAGCGCCGCATGGAGGCCGAACAGGCTCGCCTGGACGAGCTGCTGCTGCGCGAAGCACAGCTCCGGCAGGCGCTTGAGGAAACCGCCGCGCAACGCGCCGCGGCCGCCGACCGCCTCTTGCAAGCGCGCTCCATTGACGCCGCCGATCTCGCCGCTCTCGAAACCTATCGCCGCGCCCTCGACAGCCGCAAGCGCCGCATGCAAACCGAACTGGTCCAGACCGGGGAGGCGCTCGCCCGCCAGCGCCAGGTGCTGAGCGCCGCCATGCGCGACTACCGCCTCATGGAGAAGCTCAAAGACCGGCGCCTCGAGGAATGGCGCAAGCAGCTCGACCGCGAGATGGAAAACGAGGCCACCGAACTGTATCTGGCGAAACTGGGACGCAAGGTCTAATGTTCCTAGGTGATTCCTCCGATATTTGGCGTAGTATGAGACTCGCGCTGGTTGCGTTCCTCCTGCTGTTGCTGCCGCTGGTCGCGGTGTCGCAGCCCGTCCGCACGGCGAAATGGACCATCCTTCACCTGGCGCACCCGGACGCCAAATTGCTCCTCGGGCTCGATTGGCGCCGCGTCCTCGAATCGCCCATGGGCGCCGTGGTCCAGGAACAGGTCAGCAAGGGCGGCCATCCGCTTCTCGGCTTTCTCGATTCCATCGACAACGTCGACCGGATCCTGGTTTCCTCACCGGGAATGGGGGAAGACGGAAGATCTCCGTTGCTGGTCGTCGGCGAAGGCCGCTTCCTGCTGCCGAAGATCCGTGCGATGGCGAAGGCCGACGGGGCCGTGTCGCGCAAGTACAACGATGTCGAACTGCTGGTCCCCCCTGACGCCACCAACGCCGATCTGCACTTTGCGCTGCTCGACGGGAACACGATCCTCTTCGGCGATGGGTTCAGCGTCAAACAGGCCATCGGCCGCTGGCAACGCGCCGCGCACGAAGGCCACGAACGCAATCCGGTATTTTTTCGCGCCACCACACTGTCCACCATGCAGGAGATCTGGGCCGTCGCTCATGATCCCGCCCTGTCCCTTGCCGCTCTCGGCATGAACGGCAGCACGCTGGCCGAACAGGTGGAAAGCGTCGAATTCGGAATTACGGCAGGCAAAACATTGGATGCCACCGTATGGGTCAAGGCGGCAACGGAGGAGGCTGGGGAAATGCTGGCTACGGGGTTGCCGGCGCTTCTCCAGCTTGCCGCCTTGACCTACAACCAGCAGCCGTCGCTCGCCATGGTGGCGCGGCGGCTGAAGGTCGTCCATGAACAGAACTACGTGAAGATGGGCGTCTCCATCGATCCCGGCCTGTTCGCCCGCAGCCTGGATGAACTGCGTGCATCCGCTGTGACAACGACCACCACCGCCGTGGCCGGGCCGCAAAGCGCGGCAGCCCTGCCGCCCACACCGCAGCCGCAGCCGGAACAACCGCCGCAGCGCCGCGTGGTGCGCATCATCGGCATGGACGAGGGGGTGAAGGAAATCCCCTACGAGGTGAAACGCCCGGACTAGCACTCCCTAGTGC
>CAYOBO010000037.1:0-47282 GCA_964402295.1 uncultured Candidatus Solibacter sp.
TTCGATGCCCACAACGGCATCGTACCTGTTTGGTTCCGGCTACGCCGGGTTAGGGCTAGGCACATCAGCATGCGCAAGTATTCCTGCAATCTTGGACGGGTCTTTGCCTGCAGCTGTTATTTCATCACGTGTAACTCTGCGCAGAGGAACATTATATTTTGCCGCAAGATGGCGGACCAAGGTAGCCGACGTTCGCAACAAACGGTCGTATCTCTCAGGAGTGAGCCCTAGATTAGTCTTGTCGGCAAACCCCACATGTTCAATTCCAATACTGTGTTCACTCCAGGGGTCGTTACCGAGGTGATATGCATGTTTGTTCTCCTTAACCATTTGAATAATGGTCCCATCGCCATCAATGATGTAATGAACAGATGATGTGTTGTCTGCCGCCAATAACGTATCCACTCCTCCGCCAATCGTGCTCCCTTCAGTAGTGTGAATCGCGATGAAGTGAACTTCCTTGCTACGGTCTGCAATGTAGTTCGAATCATTACATTCGTTGGCCAGAGGATAGTCGACGCCCCCAGTTAGGCTTCCGCAGCTATGTGTGGAGTTGACCTGTGAAATTGGTACTAATAGGATGAATAGTATGCGCGTGCTGCAATTCCATCCGCATTGCAGCGGATACTTACTTCGCTTCATAAATGCGCCGCCTTTGAAGATCAAGCACAAGATGTCCTTTTTCTGTGGTCACATAGGACAGACGCTCACTATCGGAGGACCATTCGAAGCTACGCACTCTCAGAAGCTTATCTGAGTCATTAAGTGCAAGCTGCTTCTTTGTTCTTATATCAAAAACCCCAAGCAATGTGATGTCAGCTCCGGAGATGTATGCTAAGAAGTGCTCATCCGGGGACCAACTCAACGAACTATAACCTAAACTGCCATGACTTATAACCAAGATCTGCTTCGTTCTGATGTCATGAGTCAAGACAACATCCCATGCGGGTCCGTGAAGTGCCATTGCCAAATATCTACCAGTTGGCGACACAGAGACCTCATAAAAGTACTCGAAAGTTGATTCAATCGTTGTATTGGCCCTAATCAGAGCGGTGATTTCGGAGGATGTGAGAGTAATCGAACCGCGAGTCGTGTTGACGTTAATCTCAGGGCCCTGTCCGTATGGCAGTTGTGAGAGAGGAGACTCCAACCGCTGAGGGTTTGTGATCGTTGCCTCGATAACCTTCGGAGGTATCGTCTGAGAAGGTGTTTGGCCTCTGCTCAATGTTAGAGCGCCAATGAGCAAGACGCCAAAAATAGTGAGGAACAAATACCTAGAGAAATATTTCATAGCTGTTGGGGTTGAAGACTCTTAGAGATGCGAGTTGAGTCCTGGTGGCAAGACGCTTGCCGGGCCTCGTATAAGGTTACGCTTTCGCGTTGGGTAACTTGAAAGTGGTCGGTATCGTCGTACCCGTTGCGCCTGGTCTGCAGTCCTGATGTCTCCATTTTTCTGGGCAAAACGGCCAGTGGGGCCGACTGGATAGTGGACTGTCGATGATTCTTCAGCACCGCAGATTGTATACGTCTCACGGGTGTTATTTGGAGATGGAGAGGGTGAGTTGCGGACTGGACTACACGCCAACAACGTGGCAGGTATTGCGACGACTGAGAGTGGAACTGTGATTTTTGCATCTTCGTGCAAACTGTGACAGTCTCTTACTGTACTTTGTTGACACAGGAACACTAGCAGACTTATCCGTCGTCGTCAAGCGGAACTGCGGCTGCGGAACTGCGGCTGTGTCAAGGCCGTTGTGTCAAAGCTTCAGTCCGTTTGACGATGTTGGGATGAATCCGTCTGGAAGCTAAGCATAGACGCACGTTGCTGCTGAGGGTGCGAGATAGGCCAGTGATTTGCAGTGGTATGCGCCCGAACTACCCTCATACCGGCCGTCAGAAGACCCCGGCACCAGCGAGGTCTTATTTCATGCGAGAGCCAAAGGTTCTCCGCAGCTACAAAATCATCTACACCCAACAAAAATGCGAGCCCTGAGAGGCCCGCATCTCTATGATTCCATTGGTCGGGGCGGCGTGATTCGAACACGCGACCCCCTGCGCCCAAGGCAGGTGCGCTACCAGGCTGCGCTACGCCCCGACTTCCGTATTGTATCAATGTGGCCCGTCATCCTCCTAACGTGCCCATGACGACAGGTTCGAATCATGCCGTCCGCTGCTGCGAACGGAACCAGCGGAGCG
Organism: uncultured Candidatus Solibacter sp.; assembly: GCA_964402295.1. Classification (GTDB taxonomy): domain Bacteria; phylum Acidobacteriota; class Terriglobia; order Bryobacterales; family Bryobacteraceae; genus CADEFT01. The sequence continues at coordinate 2,197 of CAYOBO010000037.1, forward strand.
TTTCGCGCAGGCCATCCTCCAAGGAGACGCGAGGGGCGTGACCGAGGTCGCGCACGGCCGCGGTAGTGTCGGCTTGGGAATGGCGGACGTCGCCGGCGCGCGGTGGGCCGTATCTGGCAGGCAGTGTGACGCCTTCAATCTTCTGCAAAGTCTCCCACACTTCATTCAGGGTGTAGCGATTGCCGTTGCCGGCGTTATAAACCTTGCCGCAGACATGCGGACCGGCGAGGGAGGCCTTGATGCAGAGATCCGCGACATCGGTGACGAAGGTGAAATCGCGCGATTGTTCGCCGTCGCCGTAGATGGTGGGGCTTACGCCTTCCACGATGCACTTGTTGAAGATGGAGAGCACCCCGGAGTAGGGACTGGATGGATCCTGCCGCGGGCCATAAACATTGAAGAAACGCAGGGAAACCGTTTCCAGGCCGTAACAGTGAAAAAAGACAGACGCATAGTACTCACCCATCAGTTTTTGGGCGGCGTATGGGGAGAGCGGATTCGGCTTCATCGTTTCCACTTTGGGCAGCACTTCGGTGTCTCCGTAGGCGGAAGAGGATGCAGCGTAAACAACGCGGCGCACGCCTGCCGCGTGGCAGGCACGAAACACTTGGAATGTCCCGTCGGTGTTCACTTGATGAGAAGGAATGGGATCGGCGATGGAACGGGGGACAGACGGGATCGCAGCGAGGTGAAAGACGGTGTCGGCGCCGGCAATCACAGGAGCGATCGCGTCGTAGTCGCGGATGTCGGCCACGGCGAGTTCCCAAGAGCCAGAGATACCAGCCAGATTTTCCTTCTTGCCGGAGGAGAGGTTATCGAGCGCAACAACGTGCGCGGTGGCGCGCTCCAGCAGGGCGCGCACGAGGGAGGATCCGATGAAGCCGGCGCCACCCGTGACAACGATTTTCATCATAGGTTGATCTTTGCGATTTCCTGCTCGAGGTAGCGTAGCGATTCGCCGGCAATGCATTCGGAGCCAAAGGAGAAGTCGAAAGCTTCCAGCGAGACCCAACGTTGGTAGCCGCGGCGCAGAAGTGTGGCGAGGACGGGTTTGAAGTCGTAGTCCCCTTTGCCGCAGTGTTTGCCATCCATTTCGTTGACGTGGACGTGATGGATGTAGTCGTAGTAGCGGTCAAGGAGTACGGCGTGAGGTTCGGTTTCCTCGACGGCGTTGTGGGTGTCGAACATCGTGCGGACGGCGGGGGAATTGATTTGGTTGACGATGCCAACGGCCTCTTCGAGCGACTGCACGACGTCGCATTGGCTGGAAGGCAACGCTTCAACCAAGATGCGGACACCACGTTCGGCGGCATGCGGAGCCACGGCGGCGAGTCCGTCGATGTAGCGGGCGGTGGCTTCTTCACGGGTTGCACCGCCAGTGGTGGCTCGCTGGAAGGGTGAGCCGAAGACCATGACGCCGTTGGGGCCGAGGTCGGCGCAGAGATCGACTAGATTGCGGATGTGGAGCCAGCTTTTCTCGCGAAGGGCGTTGTCGGGTGTGGTGACATGGAGGCCTTTCGGGGCGACCATGAGCCAGTGCAGGCCGACGAACTCGAGTCCCTCGCCAGCCATGATGGAAACCAGTTCCTTGCGGCGGGACGGGCTGATGGTGGCTGGGTCTTCGGCGAGCGTGAACGGGGCGATTTCGATGCCGGAGTAGCCGATCTTCTTCATCGAGCGGCAGGATTCAGCGAAATCCCAGCCTTGATAGATTTCGTTGCAGACAGCTTGGCGCAGTGCGAGCATTAGTCCTTCAGTTTACCAAGGGCGCCGGATGCCATTACAGGGGGTTTGCGGCGGAATTTCAGACTCAACAGCACCAGCGCACCTCCGATCATGGCCAAGGTGGCGGGTTCGGGGTTATCAACCGTGAGGGTGTCGGGGCGAGCGATGAAGTCGAGGTAGTTGGTGGAGGCGTGATTGGTGGCGCCGGTGTTCCAACCGGAACCGCCACGGCCATTGACTCCGCCCTGCCCGAGTTTGAGATAGAAGTCGCCGTAGACGGGAACACGGGTCGAATCAAACTCGATCATCAGCGGGAGTTGGTTTGAGCCGGTGTTGGGGTTGACTTGGCCGGGCAAGCGGACTCCGAAGAAACTGCCGGGGAAGAGGGGATTCCCGTTCTCGCTGGTATTGCCGCCAAAGACGAGGGTGGAGGAGTCCAGATCGACGCCGTTCACAGTGACATTGGTGATGCAGCCGTTGCTGTTGGTGCAATTGTCGCTGGTGTCCAGGGCGAGATGACTCACGCCCATGCCGGCGCCGGCGGTTCCCGTGAGGAGGTAGCTGTAGCGATACCCACCACTGATGGGCGTGATGGTCCACTGTATGGTGAACGAAACGCCGTTACCGAAGTTGAGGCCGTTCCCCGGCCCGCGGCTTCCAGTGAGTTCGGCCAGCGCGGAGGCGTCATAAGACGCCCCGAGAGCGCTGGTTGCTGCCAGAACGGTGAGAAAGGCAGTCGTAAGTCCAATAGACACACGTAGTTTCAAGTGTTCCCCCGAGTCCACCACTACGAGTTGGACTCAATTGTGTTGTTTCTGTACTTGCAAGAATATCCCGGAGAGAAACGTGGAGGAATAGGTGTATTTCCTACTGTGTTGATTCGGTGATCGTAGAACCAGATTCGTGGTTCTAAAACTCTAGTGCTGTGAGATTACGCCAGAGAAAGTACCCTATGATCGTCTTTCCGTCAACAATCTGGCCGTTGCGGATCATGGAGTCCAATTTGGCGGCGGAGAACCATTTTCGCTGGAGATTTTCCTCGCCATGATCCGGCTGGGCCTCACCGGGGATGAGGTTGGTGGCGAGGAAAATGCTCATCTTTTCCTGCTGGAAGCCAGGGCTGGGATAGTAGGTGGTTAGCTTGCGCCAGCGGCGGGCGCGGAATCCGGTTTCCTCAATCAGCTCCCGTTTGGCGGCTTGCAGGGCGGTTTCCCCGGGGTCGATCTTGCCGGCGGGGAGTTCCCATAAGGCCTTGCGGGCGGGATAGCGATACTGGCGGACGAGGAGGATGCGGCCCTGTTCATCGACGGGCATGGCGACGGTGGAACCGCCATGCTCCACCATGATGCGCCGCACTTTGCCGTCGCGGGGGGCAATGAGCCAGTTGTCCGACACGGTAAAAATCGGAGTTTCCAGCAGCACTTTTCGAGAAATCAGTTTCTTCACTGCGCCTTCTCCCATTCCACGGGGCCGAATTTTTCCACCGTTTTGGCAATCTTGGCGGCGTCTCCGACAACGACGATGGCGGCGTCTTTCGAGGTCATGTACTTGGCGGCGACACGCTGTATCTGGTCCGGTTCGACCGATCGCACACGGGTAACATATTGTTCGAGATAAGAGAGAGGGACGCCCGCAATCTGTAAGCTGGAGAGCTGGCCGGCGAGGCCGTCCTGGCTTTCGAGGCCGATCACGAAGAAGCCATTGAGGTAGTTCTTCACGTTGGTGAGTTCCTGTGGCGAGACAGGCTGAGCCGCCATCTTGTCCATCTCCGCGAACAGGCCCTTGAGGGCGGGTTCGAGAACTTCGGGGCGGACTTGTGTGACGGCAGACACGTAACCACTGTCCCGCAAGGGAACATGCATGGAATTGGCCTGATAGGCGTAGCCTTCTTTCTCGCGAAGATTCATGAAGAGCCGGCTGCTGGCGCCTCCGCCCAAAATCGTGTTCCCGACGATTAAGGGGAAGAAATCGGGATGGGAGCGATTGAAGGTAACGTGGCCCGTCATAATATCGACCTGCGCGGAGCCGGGACGGTCGATGACGATCAACCTGCGGGCCGCCTTGGGGATTTCGCCGCCAGGAGGCGTGGGGACGGGTTTATTGGTCCAGGATTCCCATCGCGCCTTGAGCAATTCCATGGTTTGCTTTTCCGGTGGGATGGCTCCGATGAGAACGAGAGTCGCGTTGGCCGGGGTGAGGAGGCGGTCTCGGAAATCGAGGAGGTCCGTGCGTGCGATGGCGTCGATGGTTTGAGGACTGGGCAGGAGTTGGGAATAGGGGTGTGCGCCAAACAGGACGGAGCGAATTTTTTCGCTGGCGAGTGTGGAGGATTGCGAGCGGCGGAAGGAAAGCTCCTGGGCACGGTTTTGCTTGCGGAGCTTGATCTCGTCCTCGGGAAAGCTGGCGTTGCGAACGACGTCAGCGGTGAGATCGAGCAGCGCGGGCAATTGGGCGGAGAGGACGTTGCCGCTGACGGTGAGTCCGTCGGAGTTGCTGGAGGCATCGAGGTTGGCGCCAATGTCGGCGAGAGCCTCCGCGATTTGGCGCGAATTGCGGGTGGCGGTGCCTTCCTTGAGGAGAGCGGCTACGGTTTCGGCGAGCCCTTCCTTGCCAGGAGGATCGAAGCGTGAGCCCGCGACGAAGCCGAGACGAAGCGTGACCAGCGGAATGCGCCTGTCTTCGACCAGCAGCACAGTGAGTCCGTTGCCGAGTTTGTGCTGTTTGATTGGGGGGAGCTTGTAGGGTTGTAGCGGGGGAGTATCGGGCGGCTTCGATTGGGCAAGGAGCGCAACGGCTGTGGCGAACAGAGCAAGCGGCTTCATTTCTTCTTCTCCTGATTCGGCGCGGGCACGATATCGAATACGGTTTGTTTGGCGGGGACGAAATATTTGTTGGCCGCGGCACGAATCTGCTCCGGCGTGACCTTCAGGAATACATCCAGTTCCGTGTTGAGGAGCTCCGGCTTGCCGTCGAGCAATTCGTAAAGGGCCAGCAGGTTGGCGCGGGACATGGAGGATTGCAGAGAGCGGACTCGCACGGAGCGGAGCGAGTTGCGGGCGCGCTCGAGTTCCTTCGGACTGACAAGCGATTGCTTCAGCTTGTCGATCTCCGATTCGAGTTCGCTCACAACTTGCTTGCCGCTGACTCTGGGGTTGTAGGTGAGGTTGAGTGCGTAAATGCCGGGATCCTTGTAATCGAAGAATTGCTGGTAGGGCCAACCGAGGTTGGCTTCGACATTGAGGACAGACTGCGTTCCCTTGACGAGCCCTTGATAAAGGCGGCTGCTCTCACCGCCCGTGAGGACGATATCGAGCATCGTCATGGCGTAGAAATCGGGAGACCGGCGTTTGGGACCGGGATAGCTGACAATCACCGAAGGGACGCGGGCGAGGGGATCTTTGTACTGCCGGCTGCGCGGCTCCTGTTGATCCGGCTCGCTGAGATCGGGCGGTTTGGGCAGAGGCTGCGATTTGAGACCGCCGAAGTATTCGGCGATCCACTTCTTGGCTTGAGGAACCTGGATGTCGCCGGCGATGGCGAGGACAGCGTTATTGGGCGCGTAATAGGTGGCGAAGAATTTCGACACATCTTCGACGGTGGCGGCATTGAGGTCTGCAAACGATCCGATGCTCGAATGGGAATTGGACCAGTTTTGAAAGGCGAGCGCGGGGAAATCTTCGACGATCGCTTTGACGTAAGGCTGGTTGTCCACGCTGAGGCGGCGCTCCTGCTTCACGGCCTCTTTCTGGTTGTCGAGATTTTCCTTGGTAATGGCGAGCGAGCGCATGCGGTCGGCTTCCAGCCAGAGCGCCACAGCGAGTTTGTTGGCGGGAAGCGTTTCGTAGTAGTCGGTATAGTCGGGGTGTGTACTGCCGTTGAGATTGCCGCCGTTCGATTCGACAATCTGGAAATGCATGCCCTTGGGCGCATTGGCCGAGCCCTGAAACATCATGTGTTCAAAGAGATGGGCAAAGCCGGAGCGGCCCTTCTCTTCGCTGCGCGAGCCGACGCCGTATACCAGGTAAACGGTGACGACGGGGACGGACGCGTCAGGGGCAAGGATGACGCGCAGGCCGTTTGGCAGTTTGTATTTTTCGAAGGAGATGTTGAGTTCCGCCGCGGGAAGCGGCAACAGCAGAAACGCGCATGCCAAAAGAGTCGGGAGTTTCATTAATGGTGTCACTTCGAGGCGATCAGCGATTGGAACTTCTCACAAGGCAGAGTGTTGACGACGTCATCGGGAGTCAGCCAGCCGCGGCGGGCCATGGACACGCCGTAGGGCATATTGTGCAGATGCTTGGGATGGTGCGCGTCCGTGGAGATGACGAAACGGACGCCGTGGGTCTTGGCCAGGCGGATGAGCGGCGCGGAGACATCGAGGCGCTCTGGACTGGCGTTGATTTCCAGGAATACCTTGCGCTTGCCACACTCCTTTGCGACTTTCTCAAAGTCGAAGGGGAAGCCATCGCGGTGCAGGAGCAACCGCCCCGTGGGATGGCCGATGGCCTTAATATGCGGGCATTCCAAGGCGCGGAGCATGCGATCGGTCATTTCGGCGGCCTCAAGGTTCATGTGGCTGTGCACGCTGGCGACGACAAAATCCAGTTCGGCCAGGGCATCCTCTGCGAGATCCATGGTCCCGTCTCGCTTGATGTCGCATTCGAGGCCGGAGAAGACGCGTAACGGCAAGCCTTCCTTGTTCAGCGAGCGGACTTGCGCAGCAAAGGCGACGGCACGTTTTTCATCCAGGCCGTTGGCCATGGCAAGAGCCTTGGAGTGATCCGTGATGGCGATGTATTCGTACCCCAACTCGTGGGCCGCGGCAGCCATTTCCTGTAAGGACGCGCGCCCATCGGTTTCGGTAGTGTGCATGTGCAGATCGCCGCGGATGTCGGCAGCCGTCAGCAGGGTCGGCAGGCGGTGTTCCGCGGCAGCATCGATTTCGCCCTGATTTTCGCGCAGTTCGGGGGGAATCCAATCCAGGCCGAGGGCTGCGTAGATGCTTTCTTCCGTTTCACCAGCCACCTGCTCGTTGTTGTCGAGACGGAAGAGGCCGTACTCGTTGAGCGTCAGCCCCAGTTTGAGAGCTCGGTTGCGCAAGTGAATGTTGTGTTCCTTGCTGCCGGTGAAGTATTGCAGGGCGGCGCCATAGCTGGAGCGGGGGAGGGCCCGTACGTCGACTTGCAAGCCCTCGATGCCGACGCGGGCGCTGGCCTTGTTCTCGCCGCGGACGAGGACTTCGTGCACGCGCGGGTGCTTGACGAAAGCGTCGAGGGCTTTGTCGGCGGCCGGTCCGGTGACCAGCATGTCAAGATCGCCCACGGTCTCCTTGCCGCGACGCAGGCTGCCGGCGGGCGTAACCTCGTCGATGCCCGGAATTTGCTTGAAGAACGCGCTGAACTCCTGGGCCGTGGCGTTGGCGAAACTGAGCAGGAATCGCCCGGCGCTTTGGCGATATTGGGCGATGGAGCGGAGGACTTTCTCTTCGAGTTTGGCTCCCATCCGCGGCAGTGTTTGGAGTTTGTGCTCCCGGCAAAGGCGTTCCAGGCCGTCGATGGTGCTGACACGGAAATGATTCCAGATGAGAGCGATGCTTTTCGGGCCGAGGCCCTGGATTTTGAGGAGTTCGAGCGCGGTGGGCGGATAGCGCTCGAGCATCTGGTCGCGGCGCTCGAAGGAGCCGCGCTCGAGGATTTCTTTGAGCACGTTCGCAAGTCCTTTGCCGATGCCGGGGATGTCCGTGACGCTGCGGTTGGGGTCGCGGAGAATGTCTTCAATGCGTTCGGGATAGCCCTCGATGGCGGAAGCTCCGTTGCGATAACTGCGGATGCGGAAGGAATCCTCGGAGGCGATCTCCATGAGATCGGCGGTTTCAGCGAGCATTTGCGCGTATTCTCGATTTTCCATGCCGGTGCACTAACGATTGTAGCGGGAGGGGGGCGGAATCGGAGGTTCTTGGCGCCGGCCTGGATTAAGAACGTAAAACCATGGAGGCGAAACGGAACTCAACAGAAGAGGCTCGCATCAGATAGGGCAGCCCATTGCCATGCCCCCCAACATCCTTCTTGTGGAAGACGACCTCAATCTGGCAGCCGTGCTTTCCGATACGCTTCGCGGTGCAGGTTACGCAGTCGACTGCGCGGCCCAATGCGTCATGGAACAACTCACTGCGCGGCCCTGCGATTTGGTGATTCTCGATGTCCTGCTGCCTGGGGAGAGCGGATTCACGGTGTGCCGCCGTCTCAGGGACGCGGGCGTGCACACGCCTGTGCTGATGTTGACCGGTTTGAACGACGCGGCATCGATCGTGAAAGGGTTGACGGAAGGCGCGGACGATTACGTGACGAAGCCATTCGACCCGGCGGTGCTGCTGGCTCGCATTCAAGCATTGCTGCGCCGCGAGGAGTTGTACCGCGCACAGAATCTGTCGAGCTACCGTTTTGGTGAGGTGTTCATCGATTTCATGAAGGGGCTGGTGGTGCGGAAGAACGGCCGCGCCACTTTGTCGGCTAAGGAGCTACACCTGATGCGGTATCTGATTTCCCGGCGCGGGGAAGTTGTCAGCCGGCATGAACTGCTCCGCGAAGTGTGGGGTTATCCCGAAGCCATTACGCGCACGGTGGATGTTCACATTGCATCGCTGCGCCAGAAGGTGGAGGATAACCCGCGCCAGCCCGCGCACATTGTCACGGTGCGGGGCGAGGGATATCGTTTCGCGAGTTGATCACCACCGGCCGCGCCGGCCGAAGCCTCCTCGATAGAAACGCGGACCGGTTCGAATGATGACACCGGCGCCAAAGTAGCCCGGTCCCCACCATCCTGGGCCCCACCATCCTGGGCCCCAATAGCCGGGAAACCAGGCAGGCGAAGTGCGGCGTTCGAGCGTGGGCGGACGGCGCCCGGTTTTGGGTTCATAGTCGGTTTGCTCGACGGGCTGGAAGGCGCTGCGCGCACGATCGGTGGCGATGGTAATGGGCTGCATGGTGCGGAAGGTCAACAGCGCTTCCGGATCGATTTCGGTGGCGCGTCCACGAGTGACAAGGACTCCGATAACGGAAGCCGCCGCCCCCGCGGCAGCTCCGATTCCGGCGGCGGCTCCCCCAGCGGCGGCACCGCCAATGGCCGCGCCGAGTCCGGTGGTTCCGGCGATGGCCGTCGCATCACGGCCTTTCGATGTGCCGCCGGTGTATTCCATCAATTGGGTGAGTACCGGGATCTGGCGTCCGTCCACGAGGCTCAACTCATTGAGTTCGATGGCAAGCCGCGATGTGCCTTTGGCGCGGCCGGCTTTGACCGCCTCGGCGACCCGTCCACCGATGGTCTGGCCCCGGCGCGCGATGACGAACCCGTCGGCAACCAGCGGTTGGGCCAATGTCGCAGTGAATGTATCGCCGGCCTGATTCTGATCGCTGGATAAATGCTGGTTGACGCGAACTGAGATGAAGCTGCCGGCCGGAAGAATCAGTTGGGAGGGCGCGGCAGAGGGAGCAGGGGACTGCTCTCCGAAACGGCGCCAGCCTCTGGCGGAGGGCTGCCGCGATTCTTCGGTGGGAGATGCAGCGCCGGCCGGAGGTTCGTCAGGCTCAGGTGGAGCCGCGGTTGGCGGATCCTGCCCAAAGGCCGAGGAGAGGAGCAGCCCCGCAACCAGCATCCTCACCGCGGCACGTTGTGAATTCTGGAAAACTGTTTGTGCGAGGTTCATGCCTTCGGTCTTGCACGCGGAATGCCACCTCTACGACATTGAAAACAATACGGTAAGACTGTGATCTGGAGCGGTGGTTTCAAGCCACCATGGCTGAATTCCACCACTTCGGTCCGGCAGGCATCCGTGTAAGCCGTTCTTTACCCGATTGCGGAAACGTGTCCGCCGTGGCGCGAATATTTATACTTAGATCCCTGAGTTTCCGGCGGCCCGCAATCGCCGGAAGCGTGCAGGCGTGGATCGCCCCCGCGCCACGCCTGCCGCTTTTCGGTTGCGTTTCCGACGTACGGAAATGCTACCATGGCTCACTCATGGCCTCGAAACTTGCCAGTCTGGTCTCACAGATGGACCGGATCAATGAATTCGACCGCGAACCGGTCCACGAATCCAGCATTCAATCCGCATCCCGATTTGCCGGCCTTTTCGCCGGAGAGCACGTCGCCGCGACGGAGTTTGTCATCGGCGCATTCTTCGTGCTGCATGGGGTACATGCGAAGGACTTATTGATCGGCCTGCTCATCGGCAACGTGCTTGCGGTCTTGAGTTGGACCCTGGTGTGTGCACCGATTGCCGTCCGCACGCGGCTGACATTGTATTGGTATCTGCGGCGGATTGCGGGGCCGGGCTTGACGCTGCTGTACAACGTGGCGAACGCGTTTCTGTACTGCATTCTGGCTGGGGCGATGATTTCGGTGAGCGCGACAGCTTTGGGATTGGGGTTGGGGATTCCCACGCCGTCGTTGAACGATTGGCTGCCGAACAGTGCGGCTTGGGTGGCGGTCACGCTGTGCCTGGGGGTGTTGTTCACGGTGCTGGCGGTACTGGGTTTTTCCGCGTTAAGCCGGTTTGCGGGCGTATGCTCTCCATGGCTGTTTCTGATTTTCGTGGCGGGCGCAATCGGCACGCTTCCCGTGCTGGGCGTGCATACGAATTTCGACAATTTTTGGGAAATATTGGAAACGAAAGTATGGAATGGGCAGCCAGTCGCCGGCCAGGAGCAATTCGGGCTCTGGCAAATCGCCTTTTTCGCATGGTTCGCAAACCTGGCGATGCACATCGGCCTTTCGGACATGGCGTTGTTCCGGTACGCGAAGAGCTGGAAATACGGATTGTTCACATCGACAGGTATTTTTCCAGGCCACTATCTGGCCTGGATTTGTTCCGGGCTGATGGTGGCGGCGGCGAATCGGGAGATGGATCCGGGCCGGATGGCGTATGGAGCGGCCGGGGTGGCGGGAGTGATGGCGGTGGCGATTGCGGGATGGACGACGGCGAATCCGACGATCTACCGGGCAGGGCTGGCGCTGCAATCGGTGACTCCGAACTGGCCGCGTTGGAAACTCACACTGTACACCGGGTTGATCACCTCAGTGTTGGCCTGCTTCCCTGTTTTCTTCGTTCGCCTGCTGGACTATGTGGCCATTTATGGACTGGTGCTCATGCCGATTGGCGCGGTGGTGTTCGCCGAGCATTGGATTTTTCCCGCGCTGGGGATTGCGCAATACGAAGCAGAACGGAAGCAACTGCTGGTGAACTGGAAGGTTCTACTGGTTTGGGTGGCCACTCTGGCCGCGTGCGCGGCGATGCCGATGCATCTGTTCTACCGCTGGCTGCCGGGTTATTTCCTGGCGATCGGGCTATATGTAGCGCTCAATCTGGGAGAAAGGAAAGCGCAATGATCTGGCTGTTGTTGGCTATTGCTGCGTGGATCGCGGGATTATCGGCGGCGCTGGCGTTCTTCTGGGGATCGCTCGATCAGCAGACATACCGCAACTTGCTGCTGGCCGCTAGCGTTTCGTGGTTTGTCTTCGCGACGATGTGGGCACGGCGGAAGGAGAAGCCGTGACGATCTCCGCAGCGACGCGAAAGCCCTGGTAGCGCTTGCCCAGCATGCCAGGTACGACGAAAGGCATTAGAAAGAGAGCGAGCGAGTTTTCGACCACACTGAGTCCGGCGGCATTCAGGAAGGGCGCTTCCTGGGAACTGGGAACAAGGGTGGCGAGTTGTACGTTGAGATAGCGGAGAAAGAGAGAGATCGCGAACAAAGAGCCCAAGGTCAGGATGCTGGTGCGCCAACTCAGCAACCACATCACCTTGAAGCTTTCGGTATAGTTCATTTCGGCGGGCAGACCGTCGCGGAAGACCTTAAGACGGAAGTTGGGATAGGTGCGCCGCACCATCCTGCGGACGAGCCACGGTGCCACCAACAGAAGATAAGGGAACAGGTAGAGCAGTTCCGCTCCTTGCGACTTGATTCCCAGCAGAACGTACACCAGGAAAGACCAAGTGACATCGGTCACCACGGCGGGCCACGTCAGTTGCCAAGCCAGAGCGAGTCGATCCGAATAGGTGAGTGGACAGGACCATAGCCGAAACAGTGCTGATTTTTGCATCACATGGCCTTTCGCCGGACCGGCGCGGTGGGAGCGGTCGCCTTCGCCACAACACGATCCAGAGCCGGAAACCTGAGTATACTATTGCCAACGCCCATACCGGATGGGCGTGGCCGCGGTTGCGCGCTGCCGGTTGCGGGCGTATCGCCTTACGCCGAGAGCAAGCGGTGTTTACAGCGTTCCGGCATGCCTCTTCAATAGTTGCGGCAAGTTCTGCGTGAAGGCGGAGCGAGCCAGAACAAGGTCCGCGCCGGCCTCTTGTGCCTTGAGCTTGAGGTCGCCCTGAACATGGGAAACGTAGCCCAAGATGCTGATCTGCTTGGTGTCGGGGTCGCCCTTCAGAGCCAGAATGAGTTCCAAGGGCCTTGCCGTATGGATGTTGAGGTCCATGATTGCCAGTCGAGGCCTGAGCTTCGCCTTCTCCAGGAACTCCTCATCCGTCTTCACGTACTCCACCTGCATCCCGTTGCGCTTGGCGGCCTCCGTGATCTTGACAGTAAACATCAAGTCGCCGACAAGGGCCAAAATTCTTCTATTGTCCGGCACGTTCGCCATGAGAGCTCTTCAATCTGAAGTTGACGTTGGTTGGCCGCAAATCCGGCGGCAAGCCGGCCGCAAGCTCGTTGGAAGGTCCACTTCATAGTAGCCAGAACCGCGCCGATCATGCAACCTTTCTGCTAAACTGAGGGTTCACGCGCGAACCTGCACAAACAACACACAATCGCGATTGGAGAGGATTTTTTCTAGGATATGCTGACTGCAACACAACTGCGCCCGGGCATGGTGATCAAGTTCAACAACGAGCTGTTCTCCGTTTTCAAGATGGAACACCGGACGCCCGGAAATCTGCGCGGTTTCGTGCAAGTGAAGATGCGGAACCTTCGCAGCGGCTCCCAAATCGAGCACCGCTTCTCGTCGGAAGACCGGGTGGAGAAGGCGATGCTGGACGAGCATGAGATGGAGTATCTCTACGACGACGGGGAGTACTACTACTTCATGAACACCGAGAATTATGAGCAGATGCACTTCACCAAGGACACTCTTGGGGATGCTGTAAACTACCTGGTTCCGCAGTTGAAAGTAACGGTGGAATTTTACGAAGGCAAGCCGATCAGCGTGGAACTGCCGCCGAGTGTGGATTTGACCGTCGTGGAGACGGAGCCTGGACTGAAAGGGGCCACGGTATCGAACGTGACCAAGCCGGCGAAGCTGGAAACCGGGTTGGTGGTGCAGGTGCCTCCGTTCATCAATCAGGGCGAAAAGATTCGCGTGTCCACTTCAGAAGGCACCTACCAGGAACGGGCCTGATTCGCGCTAGGAAGCCAACAGTTGCGCGGTTTCCCGCAAGCGAGCCACGGAATCTGTTTGCCCCAACGCGTAGACCGATTCGAACAACGGCGGAGTGACTTTCTGTCCGGTGACGCCGATGCGGATGACTGTGAATACCGATCCGGCTTGCAGGCCGAGGTCTTCAGCCAACTTTCGCAGTGCGGCCTCGATGGACGGGGCATCGAAGACAGGCAACGAGGCGAGAACCTCGGCGGCACGGTGAGAAATCTCGCGCGCTTTGGGTGCATCCATCCCCTTTTTGAGCATGGCGCCGAGGTCACGCTCAATCTTCGGTTTGAAGAGAAACTCCACCAATGGGATGGCGTCAGGCAGCAGCTCGAGGCGCTGCTGGATGTGCGGCACGATGCGCCGCAGCTTCTCGTCGTCCACCTGTAGTCCGGCGGCGGTCAGGAAAGGCCGCAAACGCTGCTGCAAGTCATCGGCGGCGAGGGCGCGGATATAGACCCCGTTCATCCACTTCAGCTTGTCGTAGGAGAAGACGCCGCCGGCGTTATTGACGCGATCGAGTGTGAAGCGGCGCGTCAGTTCCTCCATGGAGAAGATCTCCTGCTGCTCCCCGTCGCCAGGCGACCATCCGATGAGCGCCATGAAATTGAGAATCGCCTCGGGAAGGTAGCCGGCTTCACGGAAGGAACCAAGGAACGTCGCGCCGTGGCGCTTGGAAAGCTTCTTTCCGTCGGTGCCCAGCACAGGAGGCAGGTGCGCGAACACGGGCGCTTCCCAGCCAAGCGCCTCGAACAGCAGCAGGTGCAGCGGGGCGGTGGAAAGCCACTCATCGGCGCGCAGCACGTGCGAGATGCGCATGTCATGATCGTCGACGACGGTGGCGAGATGATAGGTGGGAAAGCCATCGCTTTTGAGCAGAACGGGGTCGCGGAGAATGATCTGCTCCCAGCGGACCTCGCCCTTCACCGCGTCCTTGAGCTGAATGGCGCGGTTTTCGGGGATGATGAAGCGGACCACATGAGGGACATCGGCGGGAACGTTGCGTGCGCGGCAGTAACCGGAATAACCAACGGACTCTTTTCGCGCCGTTTGCTCTTCGCGCTCTTTTTCCAGCCGTTCGGCGGTGCAGTCGCAGCGGTAGGCAACGCCCAGGCGAATCAACTCCTCCGCGGTTTCCCGATAGCGGTGCAGGCGCTGGCTTTGGATATACGGCTGGAAAGGGCCGCCAATTCCCAACCCGCCCTTGTACGTCTCATCGGCGCGGGCGATCTCTTCATCCGATGGTCCTTCATCGAAATGCAGGCCCACCCAGTGGAGATCTTCAATGAGGGATTGGATCGCTCCAGGCACCAGGCGTGTGCGGTCGGTATCGTCGATCCGGAGGATGGCCTTGCCGCCATGGTGGTGGGCAAACAAAATTTCAAACAACGCGGTACGCACGCCCCCAATATGCAGATACCCCGTGGGGCTGGGAGCGAACCTGGTACGAATCTCTGGCATCCATTTATTATGAAGGACGCATGCGCCTCCGTCATAGAATAAGGTTCATGGCAGAGCAAGCAAGAGTGGCGCTGGTGACCGGCGCGGGCAGTGGGATCGGGAGGGCAGCGGCGCTGGCGCTATACAAGGCGGGATACGCCGTTGTGCTGGCGGGCCGCCGCAGCGAGGAGTTGGATCGCACGGTGTTGCAATCGGGCGATACGAATGGCCGCATGCTGGCGGTTCCCACGGACGTGAGCAGCGAGGAATCGGTACGGGCGCTATTTGGGAAGGCGAAGTCGGTCTATGGGCGGCTGGACGTGCTGTTCAACAATGCGGGAATGGGCGCGCCGGCGGTGCCGATGGAGGATCTGACGTTGGCGCAATGGAGCACGGTGGTGAATGTGAATCTGACCGGAGCCTTTCTTTGTGCGCAAGAGGCGATTCGGATGATGAAGGAGCAGAACCCGCGGGGCGGGCGGATCATCAACAATGGATCGATTTCCGCACAGGTTCCGCGGCCGAACTCCGCGCCCTATACGGCGACGAAGCACGCCATCAGCGGATTGACGAAGTGCATCGCCTTGGATGGGCGGAAAAACGACATCGCATGCAGCCAGATTGACATCGGCAACGCCGCGACGGAGATGACACAGCGCATGACGGCCGGCGTGCCGCAGGCCAACGGAACGACGATGGTGGAACCGCGCATGGATGTGCAACACGTGGCCGATGCGGTGGTATTCATCGCCAATTTGCCGCTGGAATCGAACGTGCTGTTCATGACGATCATGGCGACGAAAATGCCGCTGGTGGGGCGCGGTTAGGCGCGCGATTCGAGAGCCGCGGCGGCATAGCTGAGGATGTCGCCTTTATCCCGGGCGAGCCGGCGAAGCGCGTCGAAATCGCCGGCCATACGGCAAAGGTACATGGCGGGAGGACAGGCGATTTCATTCGGCGATTTGTGCGCCAGGCGCTGGAGAGCCACCTCCATGGCATCGCGCGTGCGGCCGAGTTTCAGCAGCAATTGCACGAGCGCCTGTGCTTCCAAGGTTTCCTGCGGATCGCTTTCTTCCATTTTGCGGCGGAAATGCGCAATGGATTCCTCGACATTGTCGCCCAGCAGCGCCGCTGCGTAGGCGTCGTAATCATCATAGATGTTCTCAAAGGGTGGGTGGCCCTGGATGCGGAAATTGACAGAGAGACGCCGGCCGTAGGCGCAAAGTTCACGGATCATACGCAGAGTTACGGGATTCACGGTGTCGGCGGCGTGTTGGATGACGGAGGTGAGATGCGACGTATCGACGTAATAGTCGTATTCGCCGAACAGGTAGTCGCGCGTGGCGATCAGTGCGGCGATGCTTGCGGTGTCCGAGGGTGAGGATTCGGCACGTTCGACGGCAGCCTTGAGATTGTCGAGCAGTTCGCGGTACAGGCTGGAAACCAGCAGATGAATACACTCCTCGCGTTCGGCCGTGGCGCCGTACATGCCGAACACGGTAATGGCACGGCACATGCCGAAACGCGCGAGGATCAGTTCCAGGCCTTTGGAGGGGTGCACGCCCTGTTGGTAGGCGATGTCGATGACCGGTTCGGGATCTTCTTCTTCCGAGGGCGTATACCGTGCGATGGCTTCGCGGATGGGGGCGGTTTCGCCGATGGCTCGGAAGTAGGGCCAGGCGCGTTCGATGTTGCCTTCGGCCAGGAAGAGCGATCCCGTTTCACGGGCGGCCGCGATTACGGTTTCATCATATGCGGCGCGCTTGTCTTCGGGCAGCGGTTCCGTCTGGATGAGAGGCACGCCAAGTTCGGCCCGCCGCTTCATCAGGGTGGCTTCAAAAAGCAGGGCATACTGGCGGTGTTGACGGAATCGGTCGATCAAGAAGTCCAGCGCTTGGGCGGGGGACGCCGTGGGCAATAGATCGTCGAGCGCGGCGAACAGGGCTTCATCCATGTTGCCAATGATAGCGGCTGCACCGGTGGGGCCGCATGATACAACCAAAGGAATGAAGCGGCGATCGGTATTGCGAACACTCGGCGGTTTGGCTGCCTTCGGAAACGGACGAGCAGCACAGGCGACGCGGCCGAATATTCTATTCCTCATGACGGACGAACACCGCCACGACTGCGTGGGGTATGTGAATCCGGCGGTGAAGACTCCGCATCTGGACGCGTTGGCCCGCGATGGGGTGGCATTCGTGAATGCCTATTCCACCAGTCCATCTTGTGTGCCGGCACGCGCGGCGATCTACACAGGGCGTTATCCATCGCAATGCGGAGCGCCGACCTATATCACCTATCTGCCGGCCCATGAAACCACGTTCATGACTCGGCTGCGTGCGGCAGGGTATCACACGGCGGCGATCGGGAAACAGCATTTCGGCCGGGCAGCCGTGGCGCGCGGCTACGATTATGAGGATCTGGTGGATGGAGAAGCAGGAGAGCGGAACACTTCCTACACGCGGCATTTGCGGGATGCGGGGGTAAAGCAGGCGGAACTACGCGAGTCTGCCGGGCGCTTTGTGTCGCGCTGGAAGGGCGAGGCTCGATTCCACATGGACGATTGGGTGGGTGAGCAGGCTGTGGCGTATCTGCGGGATCAATGCCCGCGGGACCGACCGTGGTTTCTGACGGTATCGTTCCATGGCCCCCATCAGCCATTCGATGGATTGGGACTACCGACGGAAAAGGAGTACGAAAGGACGGCGATTCCCGCGCCCGTGGCAACGGCCGAAGATTTGAAGGATAAACCGCCGCATTTTGCCGATTTGGCGAGCCGGGCCGGCGGCCTGAAACCAGAGGAGGTCGCACTCATCCGGCGTTCTTATTATTCAAAAATTACGTACGTAGATCGGAAAATCGGACAGATTGTTGCGGCATTGCGGGCGCGGGGCGAGTATGACAACACGCTGATTGTGTTTACGTCCGATCATGGGGATTACATGGGCGAGTTCGGCATGGTGTACAAGGGGCAGTACGTATCCGAGGCACTGATGCGTATCCCGATGCTGGCGAAGCCTCCGGTGGCGGGGTTCCGCGGACGGACGGAGACGGGCTTCGTGTACAACTTCGATATCGCGGCGACGAGTCTGGCCGCGGCAGGGGTGGCGCTGCCGCCGGAGATGAGCGCGCAGGATCTGGCTCCTTATTGGCAGGATCCAAACAATGCGGCGCGGCGGAAGTATTGTTTCCTCGATGCCCAAACAATCCAGGGCGTGCGCGATGCGCGCTGGAAGCTGGTGCACTATCGGGACCGGGAATACGGCGAGCTATACGACCTCTCCGTGGATCCGTTTGAGCGGCGGAATCTGTGGAATGATGCCGCCGCCGCGGCGGAAAAGGCACGGTTGCGCGGTGTGTTGCTGGACCACCTGATCGCCATACTCCCACGCGCGGAGGAGCAATGGAACAAGGGAGCGCCGAAGATTTAGAGGATTACAGCGCCGGCCGCAGTTTCGCCAGCCCCTCGATCGCGGCGCGGGCCACTTCCGCGTCGCTGTCGTGGACATATTTCGAAAGTGCATCCACGCTGCGCGGATCTTTGCGCTTGGCCAGGGAATTGATGACGCCGATGAGAAGATTGCCCTTCAGGTTCGGCAAAGCGGCGCGCAGTGCATCGTCGGCTGCCCCGCGGGGCATGGGTTCCAGAGCGAAACGGGCATAGTGGGCCAGCGTCTCATCGCTGAGCAGCGGAGCCAGGGCGGGCACGGCGCCGGCGTCGCCCACTACGGCCAACTTCTGGCACGCTTTGGCCTTCGCGTAGACGGATGCTTGTGCATCTTTGAGAATCGCCACCAGTTTGGCCGGAGGCAGAGCCATGATCTGAGCCGGCGATCCGTATTTCGGATCCACCATCGGAGCCGGGGGCTTTGGGGGGGCGGGTTTCGGGGGAGCAGCTTGCATAGACATGGTTCGGTTCTCCTCATTCCTCAAATGCGCCAGGGTTCGCGCATGGCGCGCGAGCGCATCCGGTTGGCCTCGTTATCGCCGATGAAGGTATCGGTGGCGGGGTCGAAAGTCAGCTTGCGGCCAAGCTGGAAGGCGATGTATGCCGCGTGGGAGGTGATGTGGGCTTGGGCCGCCGCCAGCGCATTGGAGCGCGCCTGCTTGCGCGATTTCACGCAGTCCAGGAAATCTCGCACATGGAGGGTGGTGGCTTGGGAAGCCTGTTCGCGGGTGACGGCGAGATCTTCGCCGCGAAGATTTTCCGAAACCTCAATGGTTCCGGAGTCGGCGGTTTCCGCCCAGCCGGCATCGCCTTCGACGCGGAAATGGCAGCTTCCCAGCCCCATGAAGCCTTTGTCGCGGATCACCAGCTTCATGCCATTGGCATAGCGGCAGTGAATGGAGTATGGCGTGATGCTGCCCATGCCGCTGGGGATGAACTCGATGGGCGCAGTCTCATCCAGACCGCCGACCCAACTGCACAGATCCACCGTGTGCGAACCCCATTCCAGAATGCCACCGCCGTGAAAATCGAAGTAGCCCCGCCAGCGGCCTTGAATATAGTGGGAGTTGTAAGGACGCCACGGACTGGGACCGAGCCAGCGATCCCAATCCACCACCTGTTTGGGCGGCAGCGGCTCTTCGGGCAGCCAGTCATGGGAAGTAAGCGGAGCCCAACGTTCGCCAGGTCCGGCTTCGGCGTGCAGCGTGTGCAGCTTGCCGAGCTTTCCGCTTCGCGCCAGATTGTACACCTTGTTGAAGTTGATTCCATTGCGGCGCTGTGTGCCGGCCTGATAAATGCGGCCAAGACGCTGGAAGGTGTCGGCGAGGTGGCGGCTTTCGGCGATGGTCATGCTGCAAGGCTTTTCGCAGTAGACGTCCTTGCCTCGTTTGGCCGACAATGTGGCGAGCAGAGTGTGCCAGCGGTCGCCGGTAGCAATGAGGACCGCGTCGATATCCTTGCGCGCCCACAGTTCTTCCTGATCGCTGTACATGGCGCAATCGCGATTGCCGTTCTTCTGGTCGGCCATGCTTTTGATCGCCTCGCGGCGGTCGTTGCGGACATCGCAGATGGCGAGCATCTGGACATCGGATTGGGCGAGGAACGATCGCAGCACCGTCGTGCCGCGGCTGCCGATGCCGAGGCCGCCGAGGGTGACGCGGTCACTGGGTGGGGTAGCTCCGTTCAGTCCAAGGGCGGAACCGGGGATGATCATCGGAGCGGCCACGGCCGCCTGTAGCGCCTTGCGCCGGGAAAGGTGATTCTTCATCGTTTGCCTGTTTCCTTCCGTGCCACAAACTATACCGCATGCATTGCGGCGTCCGCGATAGAATCAAAGTCCATCATGCTGAACCGGCGCCAGTTTCTGCAAGCCACCGCGGGCGCGGCCATCGCGGGAGCCGCTCCCAACAAGCCCAACTTTCTCGTCATTCTCGCCGACGATATGGGGTATTCCGATGCCGGCTGCTACGGCGGCGAGATCGATACTCCAAATCTCGACCGTCTGGCCAACAACGGACTTCGATTCACGCAGTGCTATTCCACTGCACGTTGTGGGCCATCGCGGAGTTGCATCTTGACTGGCCGGTATGCGCAGCAGACGGCGTCGGATGTGATGACTCCGGGGAACATTCCGGATTGGACTCGGTTCACCCCGCAATACCTCAAACCGCTGGGCTACCGGTCTTATCATTCCGGGAAGTGGCACATGCGGTTCCTGCCGCTGGCAGGCACTGGTTTCGAGCACTCCTACACGCTGCTCGACCAGAACCGTTTCTTCACGCCGCAGAGCCATCTGCTGGACGATCGGAAACTGCCGGCAGTGAAGGCGGACGATGGATACTACGCCACGGTAGCGATTGCCGATCACGCGGTGAAATGGCTGAAGGGGCATGCCGCGGAGCATGCTTCCGATCCTTTCTTCTTTTATCTGGCGTTCACTGCGCCGCACTTTCCGCTGCATGCGTTGCGCGAGGATATCGAGCATTACCGAGGGCGGTTCACCGAAGGATGGGATGTGGCGCGTCAACGCCGCCATGAGCGAATTAGGAAGATGGGTTTGGTGAACTGCCCGCTGCCCCCGCTGGAGCCGGAAACATACCCGCCCTGGAACACGCCTGCATCGGAATTGACCGAAAAGATCGGGCCGGGAGAGGTGACGCGCGCCGTTCCGTGGGCTTCGCTGACGGCGGAACAGAAGGAGTTCCAGCGCACCAAGATGGCGATTCATGCGGCGATGATTACACGGATGGACCGGGAGATTGGACGGGTGCTCGATCAACTGCGCGCCATGAATGCGCTGGACAACACAGTGATTGTGTTTGTTTCGGACAACGGCGCAAGCGCCGAACAGTTGATTCGCGCCGATGGCCATGATCCCAAGGCCGAGCCGGGTTCGGGGCCATCGCATTTGTGCCTCGGGCCGGGATGGTCGAGCGCCGCGAATACTCCGTTCCGCCTGCATAAATCGTGGGTGCACGAAGGAGGGATTTCGTCACCTTGCATTGTGCATTGGCCGGCGGGTATTCGGGATAAAGGGAAATTGCGGCACGATCCCTGTCATTTCGTGGATTTAGTGCCCACGATGATTGATCTGGCCGGGGGGAAATCATCGGATTTAATTCCCGCGCAGGCTCCTCCATTGCCCGGTGTCAGCCTCGCGCCGGCATTTCAAAAGAACGGATCGCTGCGGCGCGAGTCAATGTATTTCCATCATTTGAAGAACAAGGCGATTCGCGTCGGGGACTGGAAGCTGGTTTCGGCTGCCGAAGGGCCTTGGGAACTGTACGACATGAGCAAGGACCGATCGGAATTACGAAACCTGGCGGCGGCGCAGCCGGCAAAGGTGGAGGAACTGGCGAATCTGTGGCAGAGGCAGGAAGACACCTTGATCCGCCAGCGCGAATCGGCGACACCGATGTCGAAGGCAAACCGGATGTAGGCGATTGGTGCAGCAGCCAGAGGGAGGTGCGGGAACGCGATGAGTGGACCGGACGCCGGCGGGTGAACGTGCTCGGCCGGTCCACTGCACTTCACCGCCGCCTACCCAAGGGCAGACTTCGCATGAATACGAGGGCCAAACCCGCACCCATCATCAGTAACGTGGCCGGTTCGGGGATGCTCTCCAACTCCGGATATCCCGTGCCGGAATCGGCCACGATCGAGACCCCGGCCATGGGATTCTGTCCGTCGGTCACGCCCAACCCCGTAACAGACGATGTGTGGAACAGATCCATGGAAGTCGCCGAAGACAAACCCAGCGTGTACGTGCGCAGGGAGCCACTCAGGTAGATCCGCGACGTGCCTGCATTCAGGGTCACCTGCATTTGACAGACAAGGGGCAGTCCCGGGACGTTTCCGTATGTCCCTTGATCGAGGCAGGAACTGGTGCTCCCGTTGGTCCGGTTCTGGAGCACCCATTGCGAGAGGAAACTCTGGCTGTTGCCGGCCACATCCGAATAGGTAATCGCCCCCTCTGTGAAGGCGGTGACGACAAACATCCCACTCTGCGGCGACACCACTGTCAGAAAATCGTTAAAGGACGTAAGTGCCTGGGATTCGTAGGTGGGGATGCCCACCGGCAGGTTCGAGTACACGTAATTCCGTAACACGCCATAGTCCGACTGCGCCTTCGCGGCCGCATATCCAAAATCGAGAACCAACACGGAATTATTTGAGGTAGAGAGGACCGCCGGCCCTCCCTCGCCATCGGGCACCGCTATCGACGAAACCGTCGATGCACCCGCAACACTGACGCCGGCGGTAATCGCCACGGCAATCCAAAATGAGACGCTCAAGAGCAGAACTCCTTTTCCAAAGCATGTGCGGCAGCATTCCGGGAGTCACCTCCCGCACTGCCATTCCGACATTGTAGGGGGTGTCCCGTTTCCGGCAAGTCATGATTTCGTCAGGTTTTGGTGAAGTTATCCGCGTTCTTGGTTAGGTAACCGGCATCTTTCGCCGGAAGACCTGTAGTGGAGCGAACAGTTGGCCGATAGACGGGGTGGTATGACACCGATATTGAGACGTGTGCCCGTCGTGCTGATCCTGGTATCCATCGCTGGCGGTCAGACCATCACTCGCGTCGCGGGAACTGGATCGTCTGGGTTCTCCGGGGACGGAGGCCAAGCGTTGGCGGCGCAGTTCAACAGCCCGCGCGCGGTTGCGCAGGACGCCAATGGCAACCTCATCCTCGTAGACAATGTCAACGACCGCGTGCGAAAGATCACCCCCGCGGGTATTGTGAGCACCATTGCCGGCACGGGCAATATTTTTCAGGATGCCCCGGACAACAGCGCCGCCACCAGCACGTTTTTTTGGCGTCCTTCGAGTGTCGTCGTTCACTCCTCGGGAGCGATCTACGTGTCCGATACGTTGCGCGATGTGGTGCGGCGTATCAATCCGAATGGCACGGCGACAATTGTGGCCGGGACACAGATCGCGCTGTCGAACAACAACGGACACGGCGGTCCGGCCACGCAGGCGAAACTCAGTTGGCCCCGCGGACTGGCGCTCGATACCGAGGGCAACCTGTACATCGCGGATTCATTGAACCACGTCGTGCGGAAAGTCACGCCTGGCGGGACAATTCTCAATGTGGCCGGGGTTTTCCAGGAAGAAGGCTATAACGGAGATAATATCGCTGCGGCCGGCGCAAAATTGACCGGGCCAATCGACGTGGCCGTCGATGGCGCGGGCAACCTCTACATCGCCGAGGGGAGCGCCAATCGTGTGCGGAAGGTCAATCCGGCCGGGATCATCACGACCTACGCCGGAACCGGAGAGTTTGGATTCTCCGGGGACGGAGGGCCGGCGGCGTCCGCCAAGCTTTCCTGGGTGGAATACATCGCCGTCGACCGTGGTGGGAATTTGTACATCAGTGACCAGACCAACAACCGCATCCGCAAGGTGACGCCGAACGGAACGATTCAGACCATCGCCGGCACCGGCGCGCTGGGCAACGGCGGCGACGGCGGGAATCCGCTGAGTGCCACGTTCGGCGGGTTGGGCGATATCTTCCCGCTGCCCAACGGCGATCTATATGTGGTGGACCGCGGGAACCACGTTCTGCGAAAAATCACCTACAACTGCAACTTCAGCTATTCGCCCGAAGTGATATATTTCGACTCCAGTGCCGGGACCGGGGTTGGAACGGTGAACGCAAGTGCCGGTTGTACATGGAGCCCGTTCAGCAATTCGGCGTGGCTTTCCACGTCGAATTATCAACCCGGGTCCGCCACCGTGCCCTACAATCTGGCCGAAAATCAGACCGGATACGAGAGGACCGGGTTTATCTATGCGGGCGCCGCGCAGAGCCAGGTGGTGCAGCGTGCGACGCGGCGTGTCTTCGACGATGTGCACCCCAGCGGCGTCTACTTCGATGCCGTCAATGTGCTCCAGAGTCTGGGGATACCCGGAGGGACAGCAACGAACCCATTGCGGTATTTTCCAGAAGAAGCGATGACGCGTAGCCAGATGGCGGTCTTCATCATCCGCGCCATCTATGGCAACGACAACTTCAGCTATGTCGGAACACCCTACTTCAACGATGTTCCCGCCAACCACCCGCAGTTCAAATGGATTCAGAAGCTGAAGGAACTCGGGATCACGTCGGGCACCAGCGTGAATCCGCCTCTGTTTTCCCCGGATTGGGCGGTGAACCGCTATCAGATGGCGAAGTTTCTCGTGTCAATGGTCTATCCGGAGGGCCATGATTTCGGATTGCCTCCGGTGCGATACTTCGACGATGTTCCCCCGGATCACCTTTTTTATCGCTGGATTCAGGAGTTGCGGCAGATTGGCGTGACCCTGGGGACTTCATTTGCCCCTCCGCTATTCGGCCCCGACCCGAATGTGAGCCGCGGCCAGATGGCACTGTTCATTCTCCGCGCCATCAATCCATTGTTCTTGCCGGCCGGAACGCCGTATCTGACCAGCGTATCGGTGCTGGGGACGGGAACGTCGCTCACCATCGCAGTCAGCGGCCAAAACACGCACTTCGATTCCACGTCGGTCCTCAATATGGGCCCTGACATTACGGTGAACTCGGTGCAATTGATCAGCAGCCAGCATATTCTGGCGAATATCACGGTTTCGCCGTCGGCAAGGAAAGGGCCACGGCCCGTCGTTGTGCGCACCGGATCGGAAGATGCATTCAAGCTGAGCGCATTCGTCGTACCGTAAACGCATTGTGCGGTTTGGGCACATACGTGCACTGGGAAGGGAGCGCTTCGTCGTACGGAGGTTCTATGTCCCGGAAGGAACCGGCATCGTTCCGTTACATTCTACCGATTCTGCGGATTGCTATCGGTTGGCACTTTCTTTATGAAGGCCTGGTGAAACTGATCTATGCCGGTTGGAGTTCGGCCGGTTATTTGCAGGCGAGCACAGGGCCGTTTGGTGCGGTATTCCGCGCTTTGGGCAACAATGCCACTCTGACAGCAGTTGTTGATTTTCTCAACATCTGGGGCTTAATCGCTGTGGGACTGGGGCTGATGCTGGGGGTTTTCACCCGCTTCGCATCCCTGGGTGGGATTGTATTGCTGGCGCTGTACTACCTCGCGAACCCGCCGTTCTTCGGACTACCGAACTCGGCAAGCGACGGCAGCTATCTCATTGTCAATCGGAACCTGATCGAGATGCTAACACTCGCCTTCTTCGCAGCCTACCGCCCACAGGCGGACGAAGTGGCTTTGGCATCGCGGAGGCAGGCGCTTGCGGCGGCCGCGGGACTGCCCGTTCTGGGTGCGTTTCTGCTGGCCGTTCTTCGGAAACACGGATACCGCAGTTTCGAAGAAATGAATCTGCGGACCCATCCTGGGGCAAGGAAGGTGGCAGTCGCCACTC
This sequence comes from uncultured Candidatus Solibacter sp., assembly GCA_964402295.1. Lineage (GTDB taxonomy): Bacteria > Acidobacteriota > Terriglobia > Bryobacterales > Bryobacteraceae > CADEFT01. The sequence continues at coordinate 27,584 of CAYOBO010000037.1, forward strand.
CTACCATCCGCAGCTTTCAATTCTCCAAGGTGAGTGATTTGCGGGCGCGGCCACCCCGGGCTCGTATTGGCAATCTGGAACTGAGCCGGATGATTCTCGGCGGCAACCTGATCGGCGGTTGGGCGCACGCTCGCGATCTGATCTATGTGTCAAAGTTGGTGAAGGCCTATCATCACCGGGACAAGGTGTTCGAGACCCTCGCCCTCGCCGAGTCCTGCGGCGTGAACGCCATTCTCACCAACCCCATACTCTGCGAAACCATTAACGACTATTGGCGCAATGGCGGCAAGATTCATTTCATCTCCGACTGCGGCGGCAAGGATGTGCTGGAGATGATCCAGCGCTCCATCGACCGCGGCGCGGCCGCCTGTTACATCCAAGGCGCCGTCGCGGACCAACTGGTGAAGGACGGCAACTTCGACCTCATTGCGAAAGGGCTGGAGCGGATTCGCAAGAACGGCATCCCAGCAGGCATCGGAGCGCATGAATTGACCACGGTTCGCAGTTGCGTAAAGCAGGGGTTCCAACCCGATTTCTGGATGAAGACCTTGCATGAATGCAACTACTGGTCTGCGCGTAAAGATGAGCAGCACGATAACATCTGGTGCACGGAACCCGATGAGACCGTGGCTTTCATGAAGGAACGGCCTGAGCCATGGATCGCGTTCAAGGTGCTGGCAGCGGGCGCAATCGATCCGAAGCGCGGGTTCCGCTATGCCCTCGAAAGCGGCGCGGATTTTCTATGTGTCGGGATGTACGATTTTCAGATCGTGGATGACGTAAACCTGTTCTGCGACGTGCTGAACAAGGGGTTGGTCCGAAGCCGCGAGTGGCGTGCGTAGGGAATCCTAACCCGCCAGTTCTGCGAGATCGTCTATCCAATGGTCCGGCTGGTAGGCGGCCATCGCTTCATGATTGCCATAGCCCCAGCGCACGGCACAGATCCGCACGCCGGCGGCGCGTCCGGCCGCCATATCGGTGGCAGCGTCGCCCACCATCAGGACCTGATCGGGCGGCACTCCGAATACTTCCAGCGATTTATGAATCACGTCTGGAGCCGGCTTTGCGGGGAAACCATCGGTGCCCTGCACATGGTCGAAGTGCGGGAGCAGGCCGAACAATTCGAGCACGGACCGCACGGTTGGAGTAGATTTTGTTGTCGCCGTGGACTTGCGCCCGCCGATGCGCGCCATCGCTTCGTGTACCCCCGGGTAGACCTTCGTAGCCGTATGGTTTCTGCCCAGGTAGATGGTGCGGTAGTTGGCCAGCAGCGTGTGCTTTTCCTCATCCGTAATGTCGGGGATGAGATCTTCAAAGAGATCGAAAAGGTGATAACCGATGTAGCGGCGCAGGTATGCATCGTCAACGGATCGAGCGCGCGTGCCTTGCAAAGCCTGCCGTACGGCGCCACAGATATCGGCGGCGGAATCGACCAGCGTGCCGTCGACGTCAAAGAGATAAACGGGATACTTTGGAATCACGCGGGTTGTGGGCCGGCGCCCTCCATGAGGCCGGGGACACGAAGACCACCTTCGGGCCGCAGGGCAGGTTGAGACTTTCCATCACCGGAGGTGCGCACCGGGCCAATCGATTCCCCATCAATCAACATCCGAACTTGATTCGCATCCAGCACTTCACGCTCCAGCAGCGCTTCCGCGACGCGGACCATGGCTTCCCGGTGATTCTCAATAATGGCCCGCGCGCGGTCATAGCCTTGCTGGACCAGCATGCGCACCTGGTCGTCGATCTTCATCGCTGTCGATTCGCTGTAATCCCGATGCGTGTTGATCTCGCGTCCCAGGAAGATCTGTTCGTCCTTTTTGCCGAAGCTCAACGGACCAAGGTCGCTCATACCCCACTCACAAACCATCTTGCGAGCGAGTTCGGTGGCGCGTTCAATGTCGTTGCTGGCGCCGGCGCTCTTCATGTTGCAGAAGATTTCGTCGGCGATACGGCCGGCCATGCCAACGGCAATCTGAGCCTCAGCCTGTTCCTTGGTGTAGTCGACCTGATCTCCCTCCGGCAGGAACATGGTGAGCCCAAGAGCCATGCCGCGGGGGATGATGGTCACTTTGTGCAACGGCACGGCGTGTGGGATCTTGGCGGCCACTAGCGCGTGTCCTGCTTCGTGATAGGCAGTGTGCTTCTTTTCTTCGTCGCTAATGATGCGGCTCTTGCGCTCGACGCCCATCAAGACTTTGTCCTTCGCCATCTCGAAGTCGACCATGGTCACGACTTTGCGATTTTGGCGGGCGGCAATCAGGGCGGCTTCATTGACGAGATTCGCCAGATCCGCCCCGGCAAAGCGCGGCGTACCGCGAGCGATGACGCTCAAATCGACGTCGTCGCCGAGGGGGATCTTCTTGGTATGAACCTTGAGGATGCTCTCACGTCCGCGCACGTCCGGCAGATCCACCACCACACGCCGATCGAAGCGGCCTGGGCGAAGCAGAGCGGGGTCGAGCACGTCCGGCCGGTTCGTGGCCGCAACGAGAATCACGCCCTCGTTGGACTCGAAACCATCCATTTCCACCAGCAACTGGTTCAATGTCTGTTCCCGCTCGTCATGTCCGCCGCCGAGACCGGCTCCGCGGTGGCGTCCAACCGCGTCGATTTCATCGATGAAGATGATGCAAGGGGCGTTTTTCTTACCCTGCTCGAACAGGTCGCGCACACGGCTGGCGCCGACCCCGACGAACATTTCGACGAAATCCGAACCGGAGATCGAGAAAAACGGTACGTTCGCTTCGCCTGCGATGGCGCGGGCCAGCAGCGTCTTGCCGGTACCCGGCGATCCAATCAGCAGCACACCTTTCGGGATTCGTCCACCGAGCTTTTGAAACTTGGCCGGCTCGCGCAGAAATTCAATGATTTCCTGAAGCTCTTCCTTGGCTTCATCCACCCCGGCAACATCCTTAAAAGTCACTTTCTTCTGCTGCGAGGAATGCAGCCGCGCACGGCTCTTGCCGAAGGAGAGAGCCTTGTTGCCGCCGCTCTGCATCTGGCGCATCATGAAAATCCAGAAGGCCAGCAGAAGCACAAAGGGAACCACGTTCATGAGGATCGAAACCCAGTTGCTGGTACCCGCCTCCTTAATCTCCATCCCGACATTCTTGTCGCGGAGCTGCTTGTACAGGTCGGGGTAGTTCAGCGGAACCGTGGTTCGGAACTGATTGTCGTCCTCAAGTTCACCAGAAACATCGTTACCCGCGATGATGACCTTCTTCACCTTCCCGGATTCCACCTGGTAGAGGAATTGGGAGAATGTGAGGTTTGCGGGTGGCTTGTTCTTGCCGTGCTTGACCACCGTCCACAGCAGGACGGCGACGCAGATCAGCACCACCCAGAAGATAGCGGTCTTAACGTTGGAATTCATGATTCTCCCTAATCAGACGATCGCACACACACACGCGGCTATCTGTATAGACGCAAGTTCGAGCCGTTTTGATTCCACTAGTCATGTGATAATTCATCGATTCGTAGCACGCGGACAGACGAATGCCCGGCCGCCGCAGACCTTGCCGGCCCGAAGCGCCGGGACCAAACGATACCCTGGCTTGATTCTATCATCGGCCAGAATCTCCGTTCCCATAAGGGAACCCTGTGTAACTGAAACAATTCCTTGAGTTTTTGATTTCGGTCCGCCCCCAATGGCTGGTAGGAGTCGCCCGGCAGCCAGTAGCGGACGGTCAACGGCCCCTCGAATCGGTCCAAATCCAGCAGATTGCAACTGGTTCCTTCCGTATGCTCCTCATTATAGCCTTCCAGCAGGGAAGTGCGGAGGCGCACACCGCCCTCTGGGAGCGTGGTGACTCCCGGGACGGTCAGGGGTAGCGAGACGACACGGCGGTCCGGGGCATAGGAACCCAGCGGGGCGATGCGTAATGCATCGAAAGAGCGGAAGATATCGATCCCCGGCAGGTGCGCTCGCCCGGCCCCTTCCGGTTGCAGCGCCAGACGCAGGGCGATTTCAATGTGCTTAAACTCGACCTCACGCAGGTCGCCCTTGACTTGCCGGATGGCTTCGCGAAGCAGACGCCTGGCGACGGCCTTCGGCCGGCCGGCAAGATTTGCGGTCTCCAGAATCAGTGCCCGCCCCTCTTTCCGGAATGAGAACTCGCTGAGGTAGGACTGCCAAAACTCCTCTTCGTCCCGTGCGATGTCCGCCGTTTGCGCCAATTGCGCGGCGATCGCCGGATTGTAGTTTTGTTCCAGGTACGGCAATAGATCCAGGCGAATGCGGTTGCGAACGAAGTCGCGTTGCCGATTGGTTTCATCGGTGCGCCAGCGGATGCCGCGTTCGTTCAGGAACTGCTCCACTTCGATCCGGTTGATACAAAGCAAAGGCCGGATGATGCCTTCCTCCGTTCTCGGGAGGATGCCCGACAATCCGGACGGACCGGCGCCGCGGATCAGACGGAAAAGAACAGTCTCTGCCTGGTCGGAGAGGGTGTGGCCCGTGGCGATGCGGTCCAGGGTGAGTCGGAGTTCGCGGAAGAAGTCGAGTCTGGCCTGCCGCGCGGCCTGCTCCAGATTCTCCTGCTTTGCGATCGTGGCGCGGCGCACATGGAGCGGCAACCCGTACTCCCTTGCTTTCGCCTCCACAAAGGACTCATCTTCATCCGAGGCTTGGCCGCGGAGTTGGTGGTTCACGTGAACCACGTGCACTTCCAGATCCCACCGCGGCGCCAGTTCCAGCAACACATGCAGCAGGCACAGAGAATCCGCGCCGCCACTGACGGCGACGCCAATGCGCTGCCCCCGGGCCACCAGGCCTTCCCGCTCGATGTAGGCTGCGATGCGAGGGAGCATGACGATGCTCTACATCGGCCCCACTCGAGGCTGCCCCGGGTCGGTGGTCAACATGACTGCATCGAACAACTGCTTCGTCAGGTCGGCCCGAAGGGCGAGGCGCCCGCGGTCGTCCCAGAGGTTGTCGAATTCGTTGGGGTCTTTTTCCAAGTCATACAACTCACCCGTTGGATGGCCGTGGTAGTACACCAATTTATAGCGCTGGTTGCGCAGCATGTTGGCGTGCGTGGCGTTGTTGAGTTCCAGCGCGTCATGATATTCGCTACGCACAAACGGCCGCAAATTCGCACCATCGCTCTGTCCGGTGAGTATGGGCAGCAGCGATTTGCCATGCAGGTATCCGGGCAACGAAAGCCCCGCGGCCTCGAGCAGAGTCGGCACGATGTCGGTGAGCTCCACCAGCGCATTGCTGCGCAGGCCTTTACGGACTCGCTTTGGCCACGATACGAGGAACGGCACATGGCTCAGTCCTTCATAGAAGCGGCAGCCCTTGTGCGTGAGCCCGTGATCGCCCAACGACTCCCCGTGATCGGAGGTGAAGAGGATCAGCGTGTTGTCGAGTTGCCCGGTCTCCTCCAGCGCCTTGTAGACGCGGCCGAAGCAGTCATCGACAAACTCCACTTGCGCGTAGTAGGCGGCTTTCATGAACCGGCTTGGATAGCTGGATGGATCGCGCGGCTTCGATTGAAAATCGACTTGTGCAAAGCGTGCCTGATTCGCTTGTTCGCGTGGTCCCCACAATGGCAGCGGCATCTTGGATGGATCCATCCGCTCCAGGAATTCCGGCGGGGGATGAAACGGCGGATGCGGGGCGTAGGTATTGACCGTGATGAACCAGGGTGCGGCGAGTTTCCCGCGCACCCACGATGCAGCGTACTCCGAACACCAGCGGCTCTCATGATGCGCGGCGGCAATGCCCGCGTTGAATTCCTTGGGGCGATCGGGGAATTGCCGCGCGCCATAGGCCTTGCGAAAATCAACGCCTTGGTCGCGCAACCAGCGGATGTAGCTGTGCTGCTCCACGGGCCAGTCGTTGCGCGGGCCGTGACTCCATTCGAAGAACCGGTACCCGTCGTTCAGCCGTGGCTCCACGCGCTTGTAAGAGGAAGACAGGTGGAACTTGCCCACCATGCCGCAGTCATAGCCCGCCTCGCTGAGGATGCGTGAAATCAGTTTGTTGGTGTGTTGCGGAGGAAAGTACGCGTTGCCGTTGCGATTGACGTGCAGCGAACTGGCGTAACAGCCGGTCATGAACGAAGCGCGGCTCGGCGTACAGATGGGAGTCTGGCAATAGGCGTTGGTGAATGCGGTTCCTTCGTTCACCAACCGGTCGAGGTTGGGGGTGCGGATGTTTTCATTCCCCAACGCATGAATGGTGTCGAAGCGTTGCTGATCCGTGCAGAACAACAGAATGTTCGGGCGCTCCGCGGGACCAGGCTGCGCCGCCGAAGCAGTCAGTGAAGTTTGAAGAAAGGCACGCCGCTGCATGCGATCCGTTGTATCATGCCCAGAACGTCAAATAGGGCTTCTCTTCCAGCAGGCGCAACAAATACAACGCCACTTCCATCAGATGATAGTCGCCCCACATGCACGACTCCCCGCAGGGAATCTTGGCTCCAGCGGGCGCCGAATCCCATCCGTTGGGGCGGTGATAGACGGCGTGCAGCAACAGTCCTTGATGCCGCTTGTCCACACTGAGGTAGGGCTCATCGAACAGCGTACGGCACACGGTGAGCCCCGCCTGCCAGTAGGATGCATTGTTGGTGTAGCGGCCCAGCCGCAGCAGGCCTTGTGCGGCGATCGCTGCCGCGGAACTGTCCACCGGTTCGAAGGCATTATAAGGATCGGAAGCCTTCGCCCGCCAGTCTCCCAGTTTCTCCAGCCCGGGTGCTCCGGTGTCCCAATACGGGATGCCGTCGCGCGCCGTATTTTCGATATAAAAATCGCAAGTTGCTTCGGCTGCCTTCCGCATCCACGCCGCCACCGCCGCGCGCCCGCCATGCGGGGCCAACTCCTCATCGGAGATCGTGTCGAGGAACTCCAGTTGCTCGGCGAATCCCAGCATCGCCCAAGCCAGCCCGCGCGTCCACGTCGAAAACGGCGAATACCCCTGTTGTGAGTTGGGGCAGCGATAATTCCCGTCGTTCGTGTTGAACACACTCTCGTGCGCCACTCGGCCGCGAACATCGTATGCATCGCGTCCCACACCGTAATAAACGGAGTAGCGTGCCGTGGCTTGCGCATGCAGCAGCAGCCGATCGAGCAGCGAGAACTTGCGGTCGTTCTCTCCCAGCAAAGCGTGGCCGAGGCGATGCCCGCAGGCCAGCGCGCGAAGCGTTCGAATGGTGTCGACAAACAAGGAATGCGGCCCGTTGAAGGAATGGATGAAGCCACCGCCGTCGTTGATGCTGGTCCAGCGAGCCGCCTGCACCGCGCCGGAGCACTTCAGCGCGAGTTCGTAGAAATGGCGCTCCCACGCGCTGCCTTCGATACGTCCCTCGGTGAGCAGGCGCAGCAGGTTGCCGTAGGTACTCACGTTGTTGAAGCCGTGATCGTGCACGCCGATGTGCGTGATGTGCGGCGCCATCAGCGAGACCGTGCGCTGCCGGCCGATCTCCAGAAACGAAGCATCTCCCGTGGCATCGAATTGCAGGATCGCCGCTCCGAACTGGAAGCCCTGCGTCCATTCCGTCCATCCGCGGCTGGTGTACTGGCCGTTGACCGTGAAAACAGGCGATCCGGATGCGGGATTCCAAGACTGCTCCAGCGAGCGAATCTTGCTTGCGGCATGCGCGAACACTTCATGGAGTCGCGGCGCCAGCGCCTGTGGGGTGAGTTGGGAATCGATGTACATTGCGGGGTGAATCTTTATTGTACCCGTCCTGATACAATCGAAACCTTATGAACCGCAGAACCTCGCTGCAGGTTATCGCCGCCGCGACGGCGGCCACACACGGAGAAAGCGCCATGGCTGAGCCCATTCAACTGCATGTGGAACTGGAAGTGGATCCGGCAAAGGAAGCCGATTTGGTGAGGAACTTCAAGAACGTGTTTCGTCCCACCATCAGCAAACAGCCCGGATTCGTGGATGTGAAGCTGCTCAAGTTGCGCAGCACTCCCGTGGGAGACGCGCCGAAATCGAAATGGCGATTGCTCATCAGCTTCCAGACGGAGGAGCAGCGATTGCAGTGGGTGGCCGCGGACGATCATCAGCGTGCCTGGCCCACCATTGAGCAGAACCTCACGGGGAAGAAATTTTCCGCCGCTCTTTACGACATACAATAGCCGGAATGAGTTTGCTGCTACTTCTAGCCGCCACTGTACTGGCGGAGGATTGGACTCGGTTCCGCGGTCCGAACGGTTCCGGGGTGTCCACGGACAAGGGATATCCCGTGGAGTTCGGCCCGGGAAAGAACATGGTCTGGCGTACGCCTGTGCGGCCTGGGAAGTCTTCTCCGGTGCTTACCGCCAGGCACCTCTTCCTCACTTCGTACGAAGACGGCAAGCTCTACACGGAATGTTTCGATCGCGCCACGGGCAAGCGGCTGTGGGAGAAATCGGTGGACCGGGCGCGCACGGAACTGCACAACCGGTTGAACCACCCCGCGGCGATCACGCCGGTTACCGATGGCGAGAACGTCTACTCGTTCTTCAAGGACTTCGGCATGGTTGCCTACGACAGCGCGGGGCGGGAGCTCTGGCGGGTGCCTCTGGGTCCGTTTCACAACTCGATGGGCCTGGGCGCATCGCCCGTGATGTCCGGGGACCATGTGGTGTTGGTAGCCGATCAGTTGCGCGATTCCTACATCGCGGCGTTCGATCGCAAGAACGGAGAAATCCGCTGGAAAACGGACCGTGAAGAATCGGAAGGATGGGGGACTCCGCTGACCTTCGCCTCCGGAGAGCCGCTGATTCTCACCGTCAGCCGCGGGCAGTTCGGCGCCTATAATCGCGCGGGGAAACGCATCGCCACGCTGCGCAATCTGGGCACGGCGGTGGTCGGCAGCCCTATTGTGCAAGGCGACATGCTCTATGTGTTCGGATATGGCGGCGATACCCCCGCGCCGTTTTCCTCGCGCACGGCAAAGCTCGACAAGAACAATGACGGAAAATTGACCGCCGATGAGTATGGCGAGGATCCGTTCTTGCATGGCATCGCGAAGTTTTCCGGCAATCGCGACATGGTGATCACCGAAGACGAGTGGGATCAGAAGCAGCGAGAAGTCGGGGGGCCCACGGCAATGACGGCCTTACGGCTGCAACGAACGCAAAGCGGGCTGCAAGCCACGGAAGTCTGGCGCGTTGACAAGGGATTCAACGGCGTCATTCCCACCTCCATTGTCGTCGGCGGCGTGCTGTACGTCGTGAAGAATGGCGGCATTCTCACTTCCTACGATGCAGCCACGGGAAAAGTACTAAAGGCCGCACGGCTCACCGGAGCCATCGGCGGCTACTCTTCTTCCCCGGTTTCCGCCGAGGGCCGCGTGTATTTCGGGTCGGAGGATGGCAAGGTCTCCGTCGTGCGATCCGCGGGCGAGTGGGAAATTCTGCGCGTTAATGACATTGGCGAGCCGATCTATGCGACTCCGGCGCTGAGCGGGGGCGCGATCTATTTGCGCACCGATGCAGCGTTGTACCGCTTCGGCTCATCGCGCTAGACGCAAATTGCGTAAGATTTCCACAAATCCTGCTTCGCCGCGCAAGCCGCGTAATCTGTGCTCCACGCCCAGATACACGATGCTATGGTCGGCCGCCGCGTAGGCCTGATGCAGCCAGTAGAGAGTGGCGGCGGTATCGCCCAAGCCTGCGTATACCAGCGCCATCCCGTAATGCACGCGTTTCCCTTTGCGCCGCAGCGATTCCAGATCCGCCAGAACAAGCTGCGCATCGTCCTTGCGGCCCATCCGTCCGTAGAGATGGCCGAGCGCCGGCAGACAGCGCCCATCGGCGGGCGACTTGTCGAGCACCTGACGAAACGTCCGTTCCGCTTCCGCGAATCGCCCTTCTCGCTCCTGGCACAATCCAGCGATCCACAGTGCTTCGGCCAAGCCCGGCCGCTCCGCTAATGCGAGTTGTGCTTCGGCAAGCGCATCCTGGCAGCGGCCCACATCGTAGAACAACAACGCGCGTTGCACACGCAAGCGCGGATCGTGAGGCGCCAGCGCAATGGCCCGCTCCACCTCCGTGCGCGCCTGCTCACCGCGCCCGGTGATACGCAGCAAGTCCGCATACTCGCGAATCGGATAGGGATTGTGCGGATCCAGATCGATGGCACGTTTGTATTGCCGTTCCGCCACGGGAAGATCTCGGTCGCGGTAGAACGCCATGCCTGCCAACAGGGCGTGCGCGCTGGCCTGGTGGGGGTTGATGTCAATCGCACGGCGCGCGGCCATTCTGGACTTTGCCAGCCACGCCTTTTCGTGAGCCGCGTCGAGATCGGCGGTGAACTCATAGGCCTGTCCCAGCAGACTCCAGGCCGCCGCGTACCGTGGTTCTCGCCGCGTGGCTACTTCCAACAACCGAAGCGCTTCGACAAAATTCGGCGGGATGATATCCGACGTGTCTCGGATGTTTGGCTGCTGGCGCAGGAGGTCGTGAGCGCGGATGTAGAGCGATCGAACAGCGGGATCGCTCGGCTCGTTGGAGGCGGGCTGCCGCAATGCAACAGCAGCCAGGCCGGCCAAACCGACGGCAGCGGCTACAACCGCCGCGACCGATATCCATGGCCGCTTTTCTCGGGGCACGCTGTGCGATCCACTGTCGGCCAGCACGGGCTCCTCACGCAGCACCTTGGCAACATCGTCCGCCATCTCGCGGGCGGAGGAATAGCGCTCGTTGGGATCGGTTCTCATCGCGCGCTCGACGATGCGCTGCACGTCAGCAGGCGGCGGCGTCCCGGCCAGCAGGTCTCGCAGCAATCTCCCGAGGCAGTATATATCCGACGCCGTGGTGACAGGCGCACCGCGGAGCTGCTCCGGGCTCGCGTAATCGGGAGTGAGAATGCGAAACCCAGACCGCGTGATCGGCTGTCCTTCCGGCAGCAAACCCGGACTGAGTATCTTTGCTACTCCGAAATCGAGCAGCTTCGCTATGCCGTCCTGCGTCACCAGCACATTTCCCGGCTTGATGTCACGATGGATCACACGGCGTTCGTGGGCATGTTGCACGGCGGCGCAGATGGCCTGAAACATTTCCAGTCGTCGCTGTTGCGGGACATGATTGTCCTTGCACCAAGCCAGCAGTGGCTTCCCCTCGATATATTCCATGACGAAATAGGGCCGCCCATCCGAGGTAGTGCCGCCATCGAGCAGAGCAGCGATGTTCGGATGCTGAAGGCTAGCCAGGATCTGCCGTTCGGCGCGAAACCGTTGCAGGATGTGTGCCGTACTCATCCCGTGGCGCACCAACTTAATCGCCACAGAGTGGGCGAACTCGCCGTCCGTCCGCACTGCCTGGTACACCACACCCATGCCACCGTGCCCGATCTCGCGCGCCAGCATGTACGGCCCGATCCGCGTTCCAATGTCCGCCTTCAATTGCTCTTCGTCGAACGAAGCCGCCGCTTCCCGCACCAAGCCGCCGATATGGGTATCCGCCCCTGCATCGCTGGCCAGTAGCGCATCCACTTCCTTGCGCAACCATGCATCGCCCGCGCAAGAACGATCGAGGTAAATGGCACGCTCGGCGGCAGGCAAGACTACGGCCTCATTGAATACACGTTCCAACTCTCGAAAGCGTTCGGGATGCACCTACTCTGTATTATCATGCGGATTACCGCATGCCAGAGGAGAACATCACGCGCCTGCTGATGGATTGGACCGGAAACGGCAATGCCCAAGCGCTGGAAGAACTGACACCGATCGTCTACGGGGAGTTGCGCAAACTCGCGCTCAGTTACTTGCGCCGCGAACGCTCCGACCATACATTGCAGCCGACTGCACTGATCCACGAAGCCTATCTCCGGCTGGTGGACCAGAACGTTCCCCAATGGCGCAGCCGGTCTCATTTCTTCGGCGTCGCGGCGCAGTTGATGCGCCAGATCCTGGTGGACCATGCCCGCGCGCGCTCGGCGGCCAAGCGGGGTGGCGGCCATCATAAGCTCTCGCTCGATGCGGGAGTGCAATATTCGGATGATCGACCCGAGGAATTGGTCGCCCTCGATGACGCACTGACGGATCTGGCGAAACTCGACCCGCGCAAAGCAAAGGTCGTGGAATTGCGCTACTTCGGCGGCCTCAGCGTGGAGGAGACCGCGGAGGCGCTCGGCGTTTCCGTAGCCACCGTGGGCCGGGAACTGCGTTTCGCCGAAGCTTGGCTGCACAAGTTGATCACCGGCGAAGAGCGCCGGTAGCTAATTCCGGAAGAAGTAGAGCCACGCCCGCGTACGCAGGTAGATCCCGCCATCGACCAGCGCCGGCGTGGCAAAGCAATCATCGTCGAGATCGTTCATCCGGATCAATTCCCACTGCGGTTGCGCCTTCAGCACACTCACCTTGCACGCCTGGCTCACAAGATATACCTTTCCGTCGCCGCTCACAGGACTGGCCCAATACTGCTCCATCGCATCCGGCACGCGTGCCTGTTTATATACTTCACCCGTCTTCGGATGCAACGTCGTCACCACACCGCCGTCTTTCACCAGGAACAAGGCGCCGTTCACCAGAAGCGGCGAAGGCACATTCGGCAGCGATTTGCGATAGCGCCACATGACATCCTTGGTAAGATCCCCGCGTTTACCGGCGGGTGCGATGGCCAGTACGGAATTCTGCGCCGTGCGATGCAGAATCCAAAACTCCCAATCGCGCTGCTCGATCTTCTTGTTGAAATTCAAATCGTTGTTCTGCATCCAGCGTTCCTGATCGGGCGCTTCCGCCAGTGCGATTTCCCGATCGCCGTTCTTGTCGTACTTGGCCAGCATCTCTTCCCATGTGAGAATCGCCGGCGGAGTCTCGAAGTCGCCGCCGATTTCCCAGGCATTGATGTAAATGGTGTCGCCGTCAATGACGGGAACGCATTTCAACTGCCAGGCCATGCCGTTCACCCACCACAGTTTCTTGCCAGTGGCCAGTTCGTAGGAAATCAGCTGATACGCACCTGGCACGATTAACTCTTCCACTCCGCCCTTCGATGGCCGATACACCGCCGGCGTCGCATAACCGCGAGTGACTTCCGGACGCTCCACCTTCCACACCGTCTTGCCGGTTTGCTTGTCCATGGCGATTACGTACGAATCGGTGTCCTGATCGCAGATCAGGATCAATAGATTCCCGGCGAGAATCGGCGAAGACCCGTGTCCGTTGGCGTTGTTGAACGGACCCATCGGCTGCCGCCATTTCTCGTTCCCATCCATGTCATAGGCCAGCATCCCGAAGTCCCCGAAGAACACATACACCAATTTCCCATCGCTCACCGGAGATGGCGATGCCGGGCTGTTTGTTTTTTGAAAGTGTTCCCGGCGGGGCCGTGGCGCTTCCTTTTTCCAAAGCGGTTTCCCTGTCTTCCGGTCGAGGCAAATCGTGACCAGCGTCTCGCCTTCGATTGCCGTCAGGAAAATACGCGGTCCAATGAGGATCGGCGAGGAATGCCCGGGAGGCACCGCCGTCTTCCAGACCACGTTCTTGTCCACGCCGAACTCCACCGGCAGATTGCGTTCCTCGGACAAGCCCATCCCGCGCACTCCCCGAAACTGCGGCCAGTCCGCACCCAGCATCGCAAACGAGAACAGAAGATAAGCCCACATGGGAAGTCAGGTTACCACCTGTCGCAACCAGCCCGCTTCAGCAAAGGAAAACACGCTCCGCCCCGCAACCCCTTCCATCGCGATAGGATTGAAAGATAGTACCCAAAAACACCAGGAGGTTCGATTTTGCCGTTCGAGGGGTTCGCCGGATGAGGTTTGCTGCATGGCTGCTCGCGGCTTCGCCGCTGTTTGGACAGGGTGTAGTGGTTGACTCCGAGGAGATAAGGTTCCAGCTTGCCATCCCTAAGCCGAAGGGCTCTCTCATGGAGCAGATGCATGAGGCGCGGGGACTCATTGAAGCGAAGCATGTCTTCCGCTACCGGGCTTTCGTGCGCCCGGACGCCGATGTCGGCCAGTTCAGCGGTTATCTCAAATCCGACGTACTCTCCATCGTCCGCGTCGCCGGCTTCCCCGACAAGAACCAGAAGATTGCCCTCGAAGCGGTGACCAAGGGCGGCAAGAACGGCCCCAACGGGTTCGTATTCCTCTCGGGCCAGGGTGTCTCCAGGAATGAACATGTGCCGAGAGTGCTCCCGATGGTGCAGACGACATTCACCAACCTCGACACCGCGTTGAAGGGCATCGCGCATGAACCTGCCGACGTAATCATGCTCACCTGCTACTTGAGTTCGATGGACGACATCAAGGATGTGCAGAAACTCGCCACGGCGCGCTACCCCAAAGCCTTGCGCAACTATCTACAGATTCCGCTACCTTACGGAAAAGCGCTCGTGGAATGCGAAGCCATCGCCCGCGCCAAGAAACCCGTCGCTTTCGTGAATCCGGAAGGGCTCGCAAAATCCCCTAACTTCACCCATGTGGCCGGTATCTCGTCGCCCCGTATCTACTTCAGCTCGCTGCACACGTCGAATGGATGCTCGGAACAGGGAGTGCGGGAAATGTTTCAATCGCTCGAGGCGGCGATGAAGAAGAACGGCGCATCCATCAAGGACGTCGTTTTCAGCTATCTATATCCCAGTTCTCAGGACGGCACGGACCTTACTCGCAAAGTTCGTTTCGAATTCTACAACAAGGAGCAGCCGCCGGCCAGCACCCTGGTTCCCTTTCTCGGCTACGAGGTGAAGAACGCCTGTGCCGGGGTGGAAGTGGTCGCACCCGTGAAATAGGCTTCAGTGAATCGTCCGGCTCTTCCGGTTCATGTAATCGAGCAGCAGGTATTCGCCGAGCGTATAGGGAGTGGTGAAATACGCTTTGCCGCGGCACAGTTCCGTTACCTGCTGAACGAACTGCACCAAGCCGTAGTCGCTGGCCAGCATGAATGTGTTGATCATGATCCCCTGCCGCTTGCAGCGCCCGACCTCTTCGAGAGTCCTGCTGATGACTAGCGGATCGAGCCCGAACGCATTGCGGTAAACCTGCCCGTTCTCCAGCGTAAGGGCCGAGGGTTTTCCATCCGTGATCATGATGATCTGCTTCATGTCCTTGCGCTCCTGCGCCAGCAGGCGTTGCGCCAGAATCAGCCCTTCGCGGGTGTTGGTGTAGTATGGCCCCACCTGCACCCGCGCCAACTCGCCCAACCGCACCTCCTCCGCGGAATCGTGGAACAGGACGCAGCGCAGCGTATCGCCGGGATATTGCGTACGGATGAGATGCGCCAGCGCGAGGGCCACCTTCTTTGCGGGCGTGAAGCGATCCTCGCCGTAAAGAATCATGCTGTGGCTGCAATCGAGCATCAGCACCGTCGCGCACGAACTGCGGTACTCCGACTGGTGCACGTGGAGATCGGAGTACTCCAGTTCCAACGGCAGTGACACGCCATCCCGCTGCATCGCCGAAAACAGCGTCGTACTCACATCCAAGTTCAATGTGTCGCCAAATTCATATGGTTTCGACGCCCCGCTGGATTCCACACCCGTCGCCAGGTCGCGCGTCTCATGCGATCCGAAGCTCGCCTTTCCCAGCGAGCCCAACAAGTCCTTCAGCGTCTTGAACCCAAGAAAATCGATGGACTTGTCCGTAACTTGAATCTCACCTTTCTCCGCTGCCTCTCCCGCCACGCCTTCCCCACTTTCGCGCACATACCCCTGATCCAACAATTGCTGCGCCAGCCGGTCCACTAGCCTGTCGAGTTCCTCCCGCGGCATGTTGTTCAGCATCTCGCGCAGTTGCTCCATGCGTTCCTCATCGAACAGCCGTTCCTCATACAATGCCTGTTCGATGGCGCGGCGCAATTCCTCGAACGTCATTGGCCGGCTGGGGTCGGGGTAATATGGATTCTCGAATCCGCTGCGCAGCAGAAAGTCCGATAGCGCCTTCAGCAAGTCCTCGGAAGAAATCTCGATGTCTTCCGGCCGGAACTTGGAGTAGTTGATCCACTTCATCGCCTTGCTCCCTTGCCGCGGCGCCTCAATTGTATTGCCGCCGCTGCTTCTTGCTGAGGCGCGGTTCATCGTCGGAGCCGCTTGGAGGCTCGCGCCGCCGTTCGCCGCCGCTGAAGCCCATTTCCTCATTGCGGCTGATGCGCCGGTGCGCATACAGGCCTTCCAATACGAATTCCGCCGCGGCGACTCGTACGGCATCGTCTTCGCCTGGCCCGACACCGAGCGCCGCCGTTTTCTCCATCAGTCCGTGAATGACCTGCAATTGCTCCACTACTTCGCTCGCCGGCAGTTGCGTGGAAACCTTCAGCGTGCCGCCTGCCTCGAAGAAGTTCACAATCGAGTTCATGTTCACGCCTTCGAAGTAATTGCTGTAAATGCGGGCCACCGCCAGCCGGATGAGATCCCGCGCCACGGTTTCCGATCCCTTCAGTTCGCCCTCGTATTCCAACTCCAGCTTGCCCGTGATCGAAGGCAGCGCGTTGTACAAATCCGCGACACGCGCCACGGCGGTGGGTTCCTTGCAGCGAATCGCTCTCGCCTCGGCATTCGACGCCACGTTCTCCGTAACCGTGATCGGCAGCCGCTGCGACACGCCGGAGCGTTTGTCCACCTTTTTGTCGTCACGGGCGAGGAATGCCACCTGCTCAATCACCTCGGCAAGATAGCGCGGCAGATGCAACGACACCGGCGATCTGCGCCGCAACCACGCTTCCTGAGCCGTGATCGCCATGCCTTGATCAAGCGTCAGAGGATAGTGTGTGCGAATTTCGCTGCCGATGCGGTCCTTCAGCGGCGTAATAATCTTTCCGCGCGCGGTGTAATCTTCCGGGTTCGCCGTAAATACGAGCAGAACGTCCAGCGGCAAACGCACCGGATACCCTTTGATCTGGACATCGCCCTCCTGCATGATGTTGAATAAGCCGACCTGAATCTTCCCGGCGAGATCGGGCAGTTCGTTGATGGCGAAAATCCCGCGGTTGGCGCGGGGCAGCAGTCCGTAGTGGATGGTGAGTTCATCGGAGATGTCCTGCCCCCGCCGCGCTGCCTTGATGGGGTCGATATCGCCGATCATGTCCGCGATGGTCACATCCGGAGTCGCCAGTTTCTCCACGTAACGTTCCGCGGCGGTCAGCCACGCCACTGGCGTATCGTCGCCGCGATGCAGCACCAATTCCCGCGCGTAACGCGAAATGGGGCGATACGGATGATCGCGGATTTCACTACCCGCGATATACGGAGACACGGGATCGAGCAGCGTGGTAAGCATGCGAATCAATCGCGTCTTCGCCTGCCCGCGCAGTCCGAGCAAAATGAAATTGTGCCGCGACAGGATGGCATTCACCACTTGCGGCACCACCGTGTCTTCATACCCCACGATGCCTTCAAACAATGGTCCCGGCTCACCGAGTTTCGCAATCAGATTCTCGCGGATTTCATCCTTCACCGAACGTTCCCGCAGCCGTTCTTCGCAGAATCGCGGATCGCGCCGCAGCGCGCCTAGCGTGTTGGGTAAGGAATGCATTTCGGAACTCATAGGCGTCACCTCCGGCTACCGTGGATTGTAGCAGACCGTTTCCCGTCCACCCGCCACCAACCGGCATGCCGTTCTGATATGCTCTAAAACCTGAATGATGCAGAACGATCTGTCGGAGATGGATTTTCAGCGTTTCTGGCGAAGGCTGCAACAAATCGGCCTTAACGCCTACGAAGCGCGCTCCTACCTTGTGCTGGTGGGACACCCGCGATTCAAGGCGTTGGAACTCGCGGCACGCGCCCACGTTCCACGCCAAAAAATCTACGAAGTGCTCGATAGTCTCGTTGAGAAAGGATTCGCCCAGGTCGTGCAGGAAAAGACGAAGCTCTTTTCCGCCGTGGAACCCAGCCTTGCGGTTCCCGCCTACCTCCAACGCCGACAGATGCAGTTGGAGCGTGAACTCACCGAACAAAGCCGCCTCGCCGGCAGCCTCATTGACGATCTCAAATCCGCATACTCCGAAGGCCAGGAAGGCCGCGGAACGCTCGACTATCTGCGTATCGTGAGCGAACCCGCGCAAAGCGGAGCACAATATCGCACCATGCTACGGGAAGTGCGTAACGAATACCTCGAGTTTTCCCGTCCGCCCTACGCCGTCGATCCGCTCGACGAGCAACTGGTCCGCAGCGCACGGGAACGCGGCGTCACTTGCCGGTTGCTGTTCGAACGCGACGGCCTTGACGAGAACCACCACTCCCGCCTCGCCGAGTACGTCGCCGCAGGCATTGAAGTGCGCCTGGCGCGCTCCCTGCCCATGAAGCTGGCGCTCTTTGACGGGAAACTAGGACTGATTGCGCTGCTCGATCCGGTCATTACGAAGCCCTCCTGGACCTCGGTAGTCTTCAATCACGAAGGCATGGGGGAAGCGATGAAGGGCTTGTTTAATGTGCACTGGGAAAAGGCTGAACAAGTCAGTCTTCCAGAAACCGTGGGTAGTCTTCCCTGAGAAGTCTCGACATCGCCCGGTCCGCTAAAAGCCGTCCGCCCGTCTGACATTTGGCGCAATAATTGGTCTCGTTTGACGCATAGCGGATGCGTTGCACCTTTGCCCCGCAGACAGGACATGGCTGCCCATAGCGTCCGTGCACTGCCATGCCATTGCGAAAGGCGGTGACACCTTCCGGGAATTCGCAGCCTGCCTCCGCACGCAGCCGTGCCACCCATTCGGTCAGCGTCTCGCGCGTGGCCTCATACAAACGCGCGATCTCCTCCTCCGTCATTTTTTTCGTCAGAAGAAGCGGACTTAATCGCGCCCGGTGCAGAATTTCATCCGAGTAGGCGTTGCCGATGCCGCTGAAAAGATCCGGATCCGTCAGGGATCGCTTCAAGGTGCGATTCTCTTTGCCCAGCGCCGCGGCAAACTCAGCCAGTGAGCATTCAAGCGGTTCCACTCCGGCACGGCGCATGGCCTGCATTGCTGCCTCCCCGCGCGCCAAATACAGTGAAGCACGCCGTTGTGATCCAGCCTCCGTCATCACCAGACTCCCATGGGGGAAATCGAGCGCCAAAAGGGAATTCCGAGCCGCGATCGATGCTCCAGGCTTGCGCCAATGCAACCGGCCGGCGATCATCAGGTGTAGCACCATCCACAAATCGCCATCCAGGCCTATCGCGATCCGCTTGCCAAGCCGCTCCAACCGCCGCACCGTTTTTTCCTGCAACTCCGCCAGCGGCGGATCGATGCTGCGCAACAGAAAAGGGCTGCCGAGGCGGATCGCCTCCAGCCTCTGGCCAAGAATCCTCGGCGCCAACGCTTCCAGGTAAACCGCGATATCCGGCAACTCCGGCATGGCAAGCATGTATTGTAGCTGCTCCGCCACACGCGCTATCATCGGAGCATACCCACCACGCGGATGTGGCGGAACTGGCAGACGCACTGGATTTAGGTTCCAGCGCCTTCACTGGCATCGGGGTTCGACTCCCCGCATCCGCACCATCCTTCTAGTGAACCAGTTCGATGAAGCAAGACCCATACCGAAGTGTGTCCGCTTTCGATGCGGCAGACAACTCTCGGCTCGTCCAAGAGTCGCACTGCATACGCCATGAATTTGCCATTCGCATCATGAGTGCTCAGCCGGTATCGCGAGCAAAACCTCGACTGCAATGGGGAGCCCGTCCCGAGACGCGGGGCGGAATTCCCATTGCGCCAAGGCAGATAGCAACGCATTGCCCAGCGCTGGTTCCATTGCCTTGACAAGACGTAACGACGCAAAGCTGCCGTGCTGGCCGGAAGGGGCGGACATCCGCATGCAAAGAAACGGGTTTCTCGTC